>JANNJM010000081.1:0-14683 GCA_031395645.1 Gammaproteobacteria bacterium
GGGTCAGCGAGTTACTTTCGGCGGCGAGCTTAACCGTCTAGGGAAGGCATAGGGAAACCGAGTCTGAATAGGGCGCTAAGTCGTCGGGAGTAGACCCGAAGCCAGTCGAGCTAGCCATGGACAGGGTGAAGGTAGGGTAATGCCTGCTGGAGGCCCGAACCGGTAACTGTTGAAAAAGTTTCGGATGAGCTGTGGCTAGGAGTGAAAGGCTAATCAAGACTGGAGATAGCTGGTTCTCCTCGAAAGCTATTGAGGTAGCGCCTCGTGTATCACTCTTGGGGGTAGAGCACTGTTTCGGCTAGGGGGACATCCCGTCTTACCAAACCGATGCAAACTCCGAATACCAGGAAGTGCAAGCACGGGAGACACACGGCGGGTGCTAACGTCCGTCGTGAAGAGGGAAACAACCCAGACCGCCATCTAAGGTCCCTAAATCACAGCTAAGTGGAAAACGATGTGGAAAGGCACAGACAGCCAGGAGGTTGGCTTAGAAGCAGCCATCCTTTAAAGAAAGCGTAACAGCTCACTGGTCTAGTCGGTCTGCGCGGAAAATTTAACGGGGCTCAAGCTGTGTACCGAAGCTGCGGATGCATACTTTCTTCGGATTGTATGCGTGGTAGAGGAGCGTTCTGTAAGCCTGTGAAGGTGTGTCGTGAGGCATGCTGGAGGTATCAGAAGTGCGAATGCTGACATGAGTAACGATAATGCGGGTGAAAAACCCGCACGCCGTAAACCCAAGGTTTCCTGCGCAACGCTAATCGGCGCAGGGTGAGCCGGATCCTAAGGCGAGACCGAAAGGTGTAGTCGATGGCAAGCGGGTTAATATTCCTGCGCCACGGATTGCTGCGATGGGAGGACGGAGAAGGCTAGGCTTACCGGGTGTTGGATGTCCCGGGGAAAGCAGGTAGGCGGAGATCCTAGGTAAGTCCGGGGTCTCTTAACGCCGAGATGCGAGACCATCGGCCTCGTGCCGAGAAGTAGCTGATGCCACGCTTCCAGGAAAAGTCCCTAAGCTTCAGGCAGTTCGTGTCCGTACCGTAAACCGACACAGGTGGGTGAGGAGAGAATCCTAAGGCGCTTGAGAGAACTCGGGTGAAGGAACTAGGCAAATTGGTACCGTAACTTCGGGAGAAGGTACGCCCCTACCGGTTAGGAGACTTGCTCTCCAAAGCTAGTGGGGGTCGCAGATGCCAGGTGGCGGCGACTGTTTATCAAAAACACAGCACTCTGCAAACACGAAAGTGGAAGTATAGGGTGTGACGCCTGCCCGGTGCCGGAAGGTTAATTGATGGGGTTAGCCGCAAGGCAAAGCTCTTGATCGAAGCCCCGGTAAACGGCGGCCGTAACTATAACGGTCCTAAGGTAGCGAAATTCCTTGTCGGGTAAGTTCCGACCTGCACGAATGGCGTAACGATCGCCACGCTGTCTCCACCCGGGACTCAGTGAAGTTGAAATCGCTGTGAAGATGCAGTGTACCCGCGGCAAGACGGAAAGACCCCGTGCACCTTTACTATAGCTTTGCATTGGACTCTGAACCTGTCTGTGTAGGATAGGTGGGAGGCTATGAAGTGGGGACGCCAGTTCTCATGGAGCCAATCTTGAAATACCACCCTGATATGTTTGGGGTTCTAACCTGGGCCCGTAATCCGGGCTGGGGACAATGTATGGTGGGTAGTTTGACTGGGGCGGTCTCCTCCTAAAGAGTAACGGAGGAGTACAAAGGTGCCCTCAGCGCGGTCGGACATCGCGTGTTGTGTGCAAAGGCATAAGGGCGCTTGACTGCGAGACAGACAAGTCGAGCAGGTACGAAAGTAGGTCTTAGTGATCCGGTGGTTCTGTATGGAAGGGCCATCGCTCAACGGATAAAAGGTACGCCGGGGATAACAGGCTGATCTCCCCCAAGAGTCCACATCGACGGGGAGGTTTGGCACCTCGATGTCGGCTCATCACATCCTGGGGCTGTAGCAGGTCCCAAGGGTATGGCTGTTCGCCATTTAAAGTGGTACGCGAGCTGGGTTCAGAACGTCGTGAGACAGTTCGGTCCCTATCTGTCGTGGGCGTTAGAAACTTGAGGGTGAGTTGCTCCTAGTACGAGAGGACCGGAGTGAACGTACCTCTGGTGTTCCGGTTGTCACGCCAGTGGCATCGCCGGGTAGCTATGTACGGACGGGATAACCGCTGAATGCATCTAAGCGGGAAGCCCCCCCCAAGATAAGGTTTCTCTGAGGACTTGATCCTCCTAAAGGGCCGTCGAAGACTACGACGTTGATAGGCTGGGTGTGGAAGCGCTGCAAGGCGTGTAGCTAACCAGTACTAATTGCCCGTGAGGCTTGACCATATAACACTCAAGCAACCTGAAGGTTTTTCGGGTCTTGAGTCGCTATGGACTCCAGCCAGTGGAAGCCAATTGAGTAGCAAATGATTGCAGTTCTTGCGTGAGGCTTCAGAGCCACGCAACAGGCGTCAAACACATCTGTATTGCGGCCAATATCTCTGTGGGAGAGTCTCCTTGGGGAGATTTGGCTCAGTTAAAAATTTGCCTGGCGGCTATAGCGGGCGGGAACCACCCGATACCATTCCGAACTCGGAAGTGAAACTGCCCAGCGCCGATGGTAGTGTGGGGTTTCCCCATGTGAGAGTAGGTCACTGCCAGGCACCTATCCAGAACCCCTGTCGCAGCTCCGAAACCGGAGACGCGACAGGGGTTTTTTTCGTTAGCATCAGCCTATGAACCAGCAACCCTGGGAGGTCATCAGCGCACTCCTCCGGCGTGAGGATTTGCCAGCGCTTGACCAGTATTTGCAGACCCTGCCGTCCAGCGAGACGGTGCGGGCTGTCTTCCGGTTGACCCCCGACGAGCAGGAAAAGCTCCTCACCCTCTTGCCGCCTGAGAGCGCGGCGGACCTCATTGACGACGTCCCTGACGCCCAGGCTGCCGAGCTCCTGGATAACCTGGAGCCAGGGGAAGCGGCTTCCATCGTCAACGAAATGGATAGCGACGAAGCTGCCGACGTCTTGGCGGAAATGGACCGCGAAGACGTCGAGGAGATTCTGCGGTTGATGGATGCCGACGAAGCTGCCGAGGCGCGACAGCTGATCGACTATGACCCGGAAACCGCGGGCGGATTGATGATGAAGGAGTACCTAAGCTATCCCGAGGCAACGTCAGTAGCCGATGCTGTAGCCGACATCGCTATCCGCGGTGAGGACTATCCAATTTACTATCTGCAGCACATATTCGTGGTCGGGCCGCTAGGGCGCCTGCAGGGCGTCGCTGGCCTCACTGACATCGTTGGGGCCAGGCCACAGGCCCGCCTGGAAGAGCTTGCCACACCGGTCGATGCCATCAATGCCAGCGCCGGGCTCGATCGCCTTGAGGAGTTTTTCGAGTCCCGAGATACACCCATTGCGCCGGTCGTGGATGACGCCGGCCGACTGCTGGGGGCCATTCGTCGGCGCTCTGTATTTGACGCCATCACCGAGCGGTCGGATGAGTCGTACCTGAAGAGCCAGGGCATCGTCGGTGGCGACGAGTTTCGCTCCATGCCACTCCACGTCCGGTCCGGTCGCCGCCTTTCCTGGCTCATCGTGAAAATTTTCCTTAACCTGGCCTCGGCCAGTGTTATTGCACTCTATGAGGACACACTCGCGGCCGCCTTTATGCTGGCGATTTTCCTCCCGATCGTGTCCGACATGAGCGGTTGCTCAGGCTATCAGGCCGTCGCTGTCAGCATGCGGGAGATGGCCCTCGACATCATTAACCCCTCGGACGTGGCGCGGGTCTGCCTCAAAGAGGTCGCGCTCGGTCTCGTGACCGGTATCGTCCTGGGACTCGTCCTGGCCGCCGTTGCGTGGTTATGGAAGGGCAATCCGTGGCTCGGTCTCGTCGTGGGAACTGCGCTGGCGGCCAATACACTGGTTGCGGTGGTCATCGGTGGCGCCCTGCCGCTATTGTTCAAGGGCCTGAAGGTTGATCCAGCGCTGGCGGCTGGTCCTGTGTTGACCACAATTACCGATACGGGCGGATTCTTCCTTGTATTGAGCCTGGCAACGCTCGCGCTGCCGCAGCTGACGCGCTAGGCCGTGGTCAGGCTATGAGTTCTTTGGAAAACACAATCTTGCCGTCACCCGGAGCGTAAAAATCAGGGAAAGTGGCGGCTGCCTTAAATCCCCGACGGACGTAAAATGCGCGTGTGGGGACATACTGCTCTCTGGAAGAAGTGTCCACGTAGATATGGGTGCCTCCGGCTCCCATAACCGCCAGCTCTATCCGCCGCAGCAATTCACTGCCGACTGCTTTTCCCTGGGCAAACGGCGCAACCGCAATCCAGTACAGGTCCCACGCAGCAAAAGTGCAGGGCACCGGGCCGAAGCAGGCATATCCGGCAAGTGTATTGCCATCCTCAGCCAGGATAAAGCGGTAATGGCTGGACGAACCATGGGTCAGGCCGTCGTCGGCAAGCTCACGCGCAATCGCTATTTCCTCGCTGCTAAAGAACCCGGTCTCACGGACAAGCCGCTCAATGTCTGACGGGTCGGTCTGGTGCAGTGTGGTCCTGAAACCTGTCGCCATGTCTACCCATACCGGGCAATTGAAACGATCCGTTCAATGCCCTCTGCATATGCAATGCCCGTCTCTTTAAGTGCGGCCGCGAAGCCCGCATCCGGAGAAATGCATGGGTTCGCGTTGACTTCCAACACCCACGGCGTGCCTTCCGCATCTACCCGGAAGTCCACCCGCGCGTAGCCTCGTAGCTGGAAAATATGCCAGCACTTAAGAGCCACACGCCCCAGTTCGGCACAGAGTGCGGCTTCCTTGCCGGGATCCACGAAGCGGCGCACGGTATTTCGGCACTCAAAAGAGTCTTCGTGCCACTTGGCTGCGTAGCCGACGATCCTTGGCTTGTTGGCGGGGTAGTCAACGAACTCGATTTCCGGGATCGGGAGCACCGTCGGGCCATTGGGCCCACCCAGCAAGGCCACATTGATTTCACGGCCCTCGATAAACTGCTCCGCAAACCAGCGATACTTCCGAGCCGCCTCACGGGCGACTACCTGCTCCGGTACGTTGCGAAAGTCGTCGATTACCGACTCGTCGTCCATGCCGATGGAGGCATCTTCGCTGACCGGCTTGGTGATCCATCGTCCGGGGCCTGGATAGGCAGGAACAGCAGATACACCGTCCCACCAGTCGGCCGTGGCCAGTCCGTTGGCTCTCAGCCATTGCTTGGCAAGGATCTTGTTGCCGGTGATCAACAGGCCTTCCGTGCTCGAACCGGTATAGGGGATCTGCAGGTGATCGAGGAGGCCGGTGGCGATCGGGACCAGTTGGCCGCAGTCATCAATGGCCTCGACAAGATTGAAGACAGTGTCGGGTGGTTCTTCTCTCAGCCGAGACTTTACGGCGTCGAGCCGCAGGTCGATCGCGAGCGTTGCCGTCCTATAGCTGCGACTCTGAAGGGCGGTCTGGACGGAAGCCACCTGCTCAAGAATATCCCGGGCGTCGGCGGTCGACTCATGGGTCACCGAGTTGTGCATGATCAATACCGATTTGCCGGAAGTCATGCAATGATTCTCGTGGAAAGTGTCGCCGTCAGCGGCAGACCGGCCCGCACAAGGGCAGAGACAACGATACGCCGGATCAGTTCGTCGTAGGGAATGCCCTTGAATCTGCAAATAAATGGCAGATCGGAGTGTCCTGGGTTCAGACCCGCAAGGGGATTGGCCTCGATAAAGCTCGGTGCACCCGTCGCGTCCAGCCGGATATCAAGGCGACCGCCGTCGCGACACCCCAGGGCACGCCAGGCGGCGACAGCCAGGAATTCCACAGCGGACAGCAATGGCTCCTCGGTGAGCAGCGAGTAGGTTACACGTCCCTCCCAATGCTCTTTATTCTCGAAAGTGTAGACGTCCTGATCAGCCTTGGGGCCGAGGTGAACCTCCATGGTGCCCAGCGCCTCCGCGCTGGCGCCAGTGCCGACCAGCCCTACGGTGAACTCTCGGCCCGGAAGGAACTCTTCAATGAGGACTGGCTGCCGGTGCTTCGCCAGAAGTGCAGCGCAGACGCCAACGAGCTCTTCCACCGAGCTGGTCCGAGAGGCTGCCGAAACTCCCTTACCGGTGCCCTCGGCTACCGGCTTGGCGAACAGGGGGTACCGGAGGCTGAGATCACGGACCTGCCCAGCCGAGTCGACTACAGCAAAGTTGGGCGTCGCCAGACCGTGGCCGCGAACCACGTTTTTGGCGACACCCTTGTGCAGGGTAATGGCACAGGCCAGCGGATCGGAAAAGACATACGGAATCTGCCAGGCGTCGAGGAGGGCCGGCACCAGGGATTCCCGGCCAAAGCCATGCAAACCCTCACAGACATTGAAGACCAGATCCCAACGGGATCCAGCAGCGAGGCACGAAGCTAGTTGTCGGGCGTTGCCAATGCGGTCAATAGAGAGTCCGAGACGACTCAGTGCGCCCGCGATGCCGTCGATGGTTTCCGGCTGGTCGAACTCGGCGGTATCGACGTCGCTGTAACCCGCGGCGAGATACTCGCTGCGCAGGTCATAGGTCAGGCCGACTCGCATCCGGCGGCGTCAGTTTGCGGATCAGGGTAGCGATAGGTCTCGTTCGCGAAGTTCGTCAGCAGGAGGTCGTCGCCGTCCCTGCCAAGGATGTAGTCGGGAGAAACGGGGATTTTACCCCCGCCGCCTGGCGCATCTATTACGTACGTAGGCACGGCATAGCCCGTGGTATGCCCCCGTAGCCCACGAATAATTTCGATGCCCTTCTCGACCGACGTACGGAAATGGGCCGAGCCGGAAATCGGATCGCACTGGTAGAGGTAGTACGGGCGAACACGGATCCGGAGCAAGCCCTGAACGAGGGACTTCATGGTCGCGACGTCGTCATTGACGCCTTTCAGCAACACTGTCTGACTGCCCAGCGGGATCCCCGCATCGGCCAGGCGCGCGCAGGCCTCGGCGACTTCCGGCGTGAGCTCGTCCGCATGGGTGAAGTGCAGGCTCATCCATAGCGGGTGATAGCGCTTCAGGATTCGGACGAGCGCCGGGGTGACACGTTGGGGCTGCACGACGGGCTGCTTTGAGCCGATTCTAATGAACTCGACATGCGGAATAGCGCGCAGGCGGGACAAGATCCACTCCAGCCGTTCGTCGTCCAGGCTGAGCGGGTCGCCTCCGGACAGCAGCACGTCACGGATTGCCGGGTTGCCCGCAATGTAGTTGATCGCCTGTTCCAGGTCGTGCTTGCGGATACTGCGTTCCCCGACAGAGCCCACCATGCGGGCCCGGGTGCAGTAGCGGCAGTAGACCGAACAAAAATTGGTGACCAGCAACAGAACCCGGTCCGGGTAGCGGTGTACGAGTCCCGGTACCGGGCTGTGACCGTCTTCCCCGAGGGGGTCGTCGGCCTCGCCACGGGACCGCAGGTACTCGCCCATTACCGGGATGACAGTCCGGCGCAGGCCCTGGGAAGGGTCATTGGCATCGAGGAGACTTGCGTAGTAGGGCGTTATTCCAACGGGAAGGGCGCCGCTGTGCATCTCGATGGCCTGTCGCTCATCGGCGGTCAGGCTGAACATCCGGTCCAGATCTGCGATGGCCCGCACCCGACTCCGGTTCTGCCAGCGCCAGTCATTCCAGTCCCGCAGCCCCGCCTGGGGATAAAAGCGGCGGCGGAAAGCGTCACTGCGCGGGCTGACGACCAACCGCGGAATCGTGGGCCTGGTAGTTGGAACCGGCCTCAGGTTTACGGGGCCGTGAGCCACCGGCGGTTGCTGGGGAGCTGCTGGTATTGGAATGGGACCCAAAACAGGCTGGTCCACGACAGATAAGACTCGCGGCATCGGGACTACCTCGTCGGTTTGCAGGGTCTGTGGAACGCGTGTCGGGACGGAATCAAACCTGGTCGCCTTCTATGGCCCCGAGCGTGAACGGTTTCTCAAACTCAGCCTGCGCTGTCTTCGTGTCTGCGGTCCTGCTAAGAAAGTGACGTCCATGTCTCGATCGACGGTAAATATACCCACCAGTTTTCGAAAAGCAATACAACGTGACTCTCAACGAGCTGTGCATGGATCACAGCTGCACGATGCGCATCGGCATCCCCGGGTGTTTCTTTAGCACATGACGATGGCCCGTCGTGTTGAATTTCTTCCCGCGCAAGACGGATCTCGCGCATGAGTCGCACGATCATCAAGTGTCATGCGGGCTACTCAATCGACGCGATACTCGCATTGCCGGGAAGCGCCTGCGACGAACCTCGGGTTGCCTGTCCACCCGACAACGACCTTACTCGCGAGTTCCATGTTGCCTCTGAAACCCGCGCTAATCCTCGAATCTGGACTGGCGAGGAGCCGCGCCGCGGCCCGACCGAACCCCCCGCCACGCGGAACTTGAGCCCTGCCATCGACGCGGATGAAGCGCTCGACGAAGAACTGGCCATCGTGAAATGAACGCTGTCGATTCTGGATCCGGTAGATACGCGCGTACACCACTGAACGAGTTCCGGCATGTCCGCGGTCGGCAACCGGGGTCCGGGTTTTATCTCGACTCTGTGATGAACCTCTACATTCGTGCCATGGTTACCGGCAAGCCGAAACTCCACAGCGACGGTGTGCTGGCTCCTCAGATGCGCGGAACTCTCCGCCATTTCCGCGGCTGGCTGGGGGGTGGGGCGCGTCGGCTGGCCTCGTCGGCTACACTCGTCGCACATGGAACAGCTGATTACCAATGCACCGGTTGTCTATCACCTGCGGCCCCTCAATACCGGCGCCCATCTCTATGAAGTGACCTGCCGAATTGAGCAGCCGGCTCCGGATGGCCAGCTGCTGTCGCTGCCGGCCTGGAATCCGGGTAGTTACCTGGTCCGTGACTACGCCCGGCATATCGTGCACTTCCAGGCGGAGAGCGGCGGCGATCCGGTCGCGGCGCGAAAACTGAATAAGCACACGTGGCGGGTGGCCCCGGTTCCGGGAGACCTCATCGTCCGTATAACGGTCTACGCGGCGGATCCCTCGGTGCGCGGTGCCTGGCTGGATAGCCAGCAGGGATTCGTCAACGGGGTATGTGTTTTCCTGCGCGTACACGGTCAGGAGCTGGCCCCGTCGGTCGTGCACATCGACCCGCCCGACTTGCCTGCCACGGGCCCGCTCTGGCGTCTGTCAACAGGGCTCCAGCGGCTCACCGGCGGTCAGGGCGAGTTCGGTGCGTTTCTGGCGACCGGGTATGGCGAGCTGATCGACCATCCGGTGCTGATGGGTCCACTGACTACCCTAGAGTTCCTGGCGGCCGGCGTGCCGCATGCCCTGGTGTTGGCGGGCATGCCGAATCCTGATCGCGAACGGCTGCAGGCCGACCTTTCGCGGCTCTGTACCTGGCACATCGATTTCTTCGGTCGGCCAGCGCCCATGCCGCGCTACGTCTTTCTGGTCCGGGCCTCCGGCGAGGGCTATGGTGGCCTCGAGCATCGCTCCTCGTCCGTGCTCGGCTGCCGGCGAGATGATCTGCCGCAGACCGGTATCTCGGGCAATGAAGCTGGCTACCGGCGGTTTCTCGGTCTCGCCAGCCACGAGTACTTTCACACCTGGCATGTGAAGCGTATCCGCCCGGCAGAGTTCGTGTCAGTAGATTTGGGCACTGAGGTCTACACCACCCAACTGTGGATCTTTGAGGGCATCACGTCCTACTACGATGACCTTGCCTTGCGACGGAGTGGCCTCATTACCCCCGAGCAGTACTTGGAGCTTTTGGGCCGGTCGTTGACACAGCTATACCGGACCGCGGGTCGGCGTCAGCAAACACTGGAAGAGGCCAGCTTCGATACATGGATCAAGTTTTATCGCCCGGACGAGAACTCGCCCAATGCCTCCATTAGTTACTACCTGAAGGGGGCACTCGTGGCGCTGGCTCTTGATCTGGAGCTGCGGTCGCGGACTGCCGGCAAATGCTCGCTGGATACCGTTATGCGGGTGCTGTGGCAGGACTATGGAGCGGACGACAGTCCAGGGTTGGCGGATGGCCAGTTCGAGCAGCTGGCCGGGAGCTTGAGTGGCCTGGATCTGGAGGCGTTTTTCCGGCAGGCCTTGCGCACTACCATCGATCCCCCGATAGGCATTCTGCTGGCGCAGTTTGGGGTCCGCCTGCAGCTGCGCGGCGCGGAGAGCGATGGTGATCTCGGAGGAACCCGGGGGCGCCGGGAAGATCGTCCCCGGGCGTGGCTCGGGCTCAAGGTTCAAATGGCTGATGGCAGGGTCCGGGTCAGTCACGTCGCCGCTGGCAGTCCGGGCCAGTCGGCCTGCCTGGCGGCCGGTGACGAACTGGTGGCGATTGCGGGAAGGCGGGTGGTCCCGGACCAGTGGGAAACAATCCTTGACCGGCTGGTTCCTGGCGTCGAAGTGACGTGCCATGTGTTCCGGGACCAGCAGCTTGTTCAGCTGGTTTGTCAGCCGGCGTTCGCTCCGCGGGACACCTGTTACCTCGCCCTGGATTCCGAGGCAGACTCCGACGCGGTGGCCCGACGCCACGCCTGGCTCGGGATGGCTTAGCGACCGAGCGGGTCGGTGCTAGACTTTTTCATGCTCGAACTGGGTCTAAAGGTTCTGATTAGCTACCTCGCCGGGGCGCTGAACGGCGCATTGCTCGTCGGCAAGTTCGCCGGTGGCGTGGATATCCGGACCCTGGGTAGCGGCAATGCAGGCGGTACCAACGCTCTCCGGACCCAGGGCTTGTGGTTCGCGCTTCGAGTCATGGTAATTGATGTCGGCAAGGGGTTTCTTCCCCCGTGGTTGCTGCCCGCGCTGGCACTGCCGGGTGTCGCCCTGGATCCGGAGCTCTCCAGGACCTGGCTCACTCTGGCCTGCGCCGGTGCGGCAGTCGTGGGTCACTGCTACCCGGTCTGGTTCGAGTTCAAGGGCGGCAAGGGCGCAGCGACGGCCATCGGAGCGTTGCTCGGCATTGCACCCGGGCTGACGCTGCCGGCCCTGATCGTTTGGTGCGTTGTTGTCACGACCACCGGTTTCGTTGGCCTTGCGACCATGCTTTCGGCGGCAGCTCTGCCTGTTTGGCTGGCTCTGACCGACCTCCCCGAGCACCGGGAGTTGTTCTGGTTTCTCGTCGTTCTTGCGCTGTTTATCGTGTACACCCACCGCGGCAACATCCAGCGTCTGCGGGAAGGCCGGGAGAACCGACTGGAAAAGGTGATGTTGTGGCGCCGTTTCCGTTAGCACGGCCAGCGGTTCTCGACATCCTGGCAGACGGCGACTGGCATTCGGGTGTGGTGCTGGGGAAGGCTCTCGGACTGTCCCGCGCCGCGATCTGGAAACAGGTTCGGACTCTCCGCACCCTGGGCCTGACCGTCACTGCCGAGCGGCGCCGTGGCTACTGCCTCGAACGTCGGCTGGACCTCCTCAGCGCCGCCGCAATCATGTCTGGCCTCGTGCCAGCAACCCGCAACGCTCTGGAGCTGCTCGAAGTGCTGGTCGTCACGACTTCCACCAACGAGTGTCTGACGAAGCGGCCTGCGCCTCCCCCAGGGCGTATGTGGGCGGCCGTCGCCGAATACCAGACACGCGGCCGAGGTCGGCGGGGCCGTCGCTGGCTCTCGCCACTTGGTCACGGTGTCTGCCTGTCGATCTCCTGGTGCTTTGAGCTTGCGCCGCGGGACTTGGCCGGCCTTGGTTTGGTCGCGGGCGTAGCAGTTGTCAGGGGGCTCGCGGACGTCGGTATGGTTGGGGCGCAGTTGAAATGGCCCAATGACGTGATGGCCGCCGGGGCCAAGGTCGGCGGCATACTCGTCGAGGTCGCCGGCGAGCCGAACGGCCCACTGCGGGTGGTGATCGGGATCGGACTGAACGTCCGTCCGGTGCCAGGAATCGCGATCGCGCTTCGGCAGGAAGGCGGAAACGCGCCGGCGGCGGCCCTCGACGAGCTGATGTCCGGCCGCCAGCCGGAGCGCAATGCACTGATTGCTGCCCTGCTGAACGCGATGCATGCAAGCCTCCTGACCTTTGTCGACGGCGGCTGGCAAGACTTCCTGGCAGCCTGGCGACTAAGCGACTACCTGCTGGGTCGTACGGTCGTTGTCTCCCGCGGCAGGGAGACCTTCGAGGGCGTCGCCCGCGGCATTGCTGACGACGGTGCCCTGCTGGTCGAGTCCGCAGGTCAGGTCGTGCCGGTCGTGGCCGGCGACGTAACGCTGCGCATACCTGTCATGGCTGGGACCGAGTCGAGGCAGGGACCATGAAGCTGCTGTTGGATGTCGGCAACAGCCGAATCAAATGGGCCTTTGCCACGGCGGGTGGCCTCGTGGCACACGGCGAGGCGGTTCGGGACGAAGAAGCGGATTTGCGCCCGCTGTTCGACTCTGGGCAGCGGCCGGACGACATCCGCATTGCCAACGTGGCCGGCGGCCCCACTGGCGCCCGGATCGCTGCCCGTCTCGAGGAACGATTCCATGTCGAACCGGTTTTCGCCCGTTCAGCCCGGACGGGGGCTGGCGTCCGGAACGGCTATGCCGATTCGGGGCAGCTCGGCGTCGACAGGTGGCTCGCCATCTGCGCTGCCTACGACCGCTATCGAGCTGCAGTTTGCGTGGTCGATGCCGGCACTGCCACGACCATCGACCTGGTAACTGACAGCGGTGAGCATCGCGGCGGTGTGATCCTGCCCGGTCTTGGGCTCATGGCTTTGGCCCTGATGCGGGGGACAAGCGATCTGGTACAACGCTCGGGGGCTTCGAGCCCAAAGGTTGAAGGTCGGATTCTGGTCGGTCCCAGGCTCGACCCGGACGACCCGGTGATCGTCTTGGGCCGCGATACGGCCGCAGCGATGCACTACGGTGCTTTGCAGGCCACGACCAGTTTGGTCTGGGCCTGCCTCGAAGAGTTCAGCGACCGCGCATCGCCGGTGACCATTCCACCCATACTGCTGGTTACCGGCGGGGCCGCGACCACGCTGCAGGCTGCGTTGCGCAGGATGGCAGGGGTACGAGGGGCGCTGCCGCTTTCGGCTATTCGTATCGAGCACCGGCCGCAGCTCGTGCTGGAGGGACTCGCGTTGGATCCCCTGTGTTTTGTTGCTGAACAATGACGCTCTGAAGCGGGGAGGTTTATGCGTAGTGTATTGCTGTCCCTGATTCTGGCGAATGTGTTGATGCTCGCCTGGCAATTCTGGGTGGACCCGGCGCCGCCCGCCCCGGTACTGGCCGGTCCCGACGACTTGGTGGCATTTACTGCGGGAGCAAGGCTGAACGATGGCTGGCCTGTGCCAAGCACGACGGAAGTGGCCACGCCCCGGCCTGGCGCCTGCCTCCGGCTGGGGCCCGTACCGACAGCTGCTGCAGCACAGCAAGCTTTAGAGCAACTGGCAGCCCGGGGGATCGACGCCGCCCCGATTGCGCGGGATGCCCAGGTCTGGCTCGGTCACTGGGTCCAGATCGGTGGCTTTGCCTCGGTAACAGCCGCGGAGACGGCTCGTCGGCGCCTGACGGCCGGCGGCCTTGCTGATGCCTACCTGATGCAGGATGGCGTCCAGCCGATGCTCAGTCTCGGGGTATTTCGCGACCTCAGTGGGGCGGACCGGGTGGCCAGTGTTGCCAGGACCCTGGGTTTCGAGGTCAGCATGCGGGACCGCTATCGGCCGGCCGTTGAGCAGTGGCTGTTGATTCGCCCTCGTCCCGGCCAGACGCTGGGGCCTGCGGACGTGAGCCTGGCCGGCGACCGCATTATGCGGACGGAAAGTACAGGCTGCGAAGCCGCCAGCGCTGAATCGCCAGCGGTTGGCGAGCCAGCAGCTCCAGCACTGCCAAACTAGCCCTTATAATGTCGGCGGATGGACTCGCCGCGCGGATCGGCAGGGTCGGCTTCATGCGCCGGAATAGCTCAATGGCAGAGCAACCGCTTTGTAAGCGGTAGGTTGGGGGTTCAAGTCCCTCTTCCGGCATGCCTCTCACAGGTTGACACGGGCTACGCCCGGGCCAGACAATAGCCTGCTAAATTCAGCGGAGGGGTACCCAAGCGGCCAACGGGGGCAGACTGTAAATCTGCTGGCTTACGCCTTCGTAGGTTCGAATCCTACCCCCTCCACCATCGAATGGGGCGGAGGCAGCGGGTAGGTCAAGACGGACCCATTGAGTACTGGGTCTAGAGATACTGGCCGCCGTTCCCAGAAGATCTACAAACCGTCCTCGCGAGGAGCTCGCATCCGCGGGTGTAGTTCAATGGTAGAACCTCAGTTTTCCAAACTGATGACGTGGGTTCGATTCCCATCACCCGCTCCAGCTTGTGAGGGGGCAGAGGTCGGGGAGGGGCTGAGATCGGGGCATAGACTTTGCCCACATAGCTCAGTCGGTAGAGCACTTCCTTGGTAAGGAAGAGGTCACCGGTTCAACTCCGGTTGTGGGCTCCAGAGCGTGCGTAGGGACGAAGAGAGTCTAGAGATTAAAGTCGAAGCAGAGATTAAAGCCTAAAAATTAAAGCCTAAGTTGAGTAGAGACAGCGTGAGTCGCGGCAGGCGCCGTACCTATAACAATCTAGAGAGAGTAAAGACATGTCGAAGGCCAAATTTGAGCGTACGAAGCCGCACGTTAACGTGGGGACGATTGGTCACGTGGACCATGGCAAGACCACACTGACCGCGGCGCTGACCAAGGTGATGGCGGCGAAGTTTGGCGGTGA
>JANNJM010000012.1:0-23241 GCA_031395645.1 Gammaproteobacteria bacterium
ACAAAGCCGCCCGAACTTTGAGGAGTACAACTCGCCGACGCTTGTTCATCATCATTAACTGAAGGAACAACAAATCGCTCTTTTACTTTATTTTACGCGGAATCGGGCTTCGCGAATGTGATGGGCGTCACATCGTAAAACCGGCTTCGCTGATATGATCGCGCGAAATATTCCACGGCCTTGGTAAGAAGAAATCCACGGTTTGTTAATCGAAATTGCTGCTGATGGTTGGTGATTTGTTAACAACTATTGCTTTTTACGCGAGAAAATCTGGATTCCTTAACATTCGGTATCTGCGGCATATCAATTGCGAATGTCGCCTTAAGAGCTGTGTCGGGCCGTTCAATCTTTAATAGCCGAAAAGTTATCTATGTCCGCATTGGAAGAATCAATTCAAGGAACACCGGTAAAGGCACCCGCCAGCGAGAGAAGGCAAGAAGCTCTTTTGTCGCGAGTGGTAAAACTGTTTTGCTCGGTCCGGTTAGGTGTCAGCCTCTTGACCGCTCTCGCTCCCGGATCCGGAAGCCCCGGTTCAGCATAAGCACGCAGGTCCCGAAGAGGACCGTGACACACAGCACCATCATCAGGTAGGCAGTGCCGATCGGCACATCCGACACACCGAGCATGCCGTAGCGGAAGGCATTGACGAGGTAGAGGATGGGGTTCAACCGGGAGATCTGCTGGGCCAGATCCGGCAACAGCGTGATCGAGTAGAACACGCCTCCGAGGTAGGTCAGTGGCTGAAGTACGAACGACGGGATGATCGAAACGTCGTCGAAGTTCCTGGCCATGATGCCGTTGATCAGCCCTCCCAGC
Organism: Gammaproteobacteria bacterium; assembly: GCA_031395645.1. Lineage (GTDB taxonomy): Bacteria > Pseudomonadota > Gammaproteobacteria > Steroidobacterales > SHZI01. The sequence continues at coordinate 817 of JANNJM010000012.1, forward strand.
GAGAAGATCGAGGCGCAGAGCAGGAACACCGAGATGGTGATCAGTGGGTGAACGAACGGCAGCGGCGTGAAGAGGAGCGCGACCGCCGTCACCGCCAGCCCCACGAGCAAGCCACGGACAATGCCGCCCGCCATGTGGCCAAGGACGATCGTGACGTTCGACATCGGCGCCACCAGCATCTCTTCCAGATGGCGGTTGATCTTGGCGGAGAAAAACGACGAGACCACGTTGCCGTAGGAATTGGTGATGACGGCCATCATGATCAGGCCCGGTGCGATGTACTGCTTGTAGTCGAAACCACCCATCTGGCCGATACGCTGGCCGATCAGGTTGCCAAATATGATGAAGTACAGCCCCATGTTGATGACCGGCGGCACGATCGTCTGTCCCCAGATGCGCAACACCCGGTAGTACTCCCGGCGCGAGAGGGTCGAGAGGGCAATGGCCTGCTGCCGCAAGCTCATTGGGCACCCTTGCGTTCGGTGAGGGTCAGAAAAAGTTCCTCGAGCCGGTTGGCCTTGTTGCGTAGGCTCAGGATTTCCACACCGGCGGCCGAGAGCGCCGCAAAGAGCTCATTGACGGTGCGCGAGCGCGGCAATGCAACCTCCAGTTCCTGGGGGCCATTCAGCCGAACGTCGAATCCCGGCACCGCCAGTGCTGCGCGCACGGGCTCCCGCGGCGTCAACAGGAACACCTCTTCACTCAGCTTGGCCAGTACCGTACTCATCGGGCCCTGCTCGATGACGCGGCCGTGATCGAGAATGGCCATATGCCGGCAGAGGTTCTCCGCCTCTTCCAGGTAGTGGGTCGTCAGAATAATGGTCGTGCCGGCCGCGTTCAGCTCCCGGAGAAACTCCCACATCGAGCGCCGGATCTCGATATCCACGCCCGCCGTAGGTTCGTCGAGAATTAACAGTCGCGGCTCGTGAACGAGCGCCCGGGCGATCATCAACCGGCGCTTCATGCCGCCGGAAAGCGTGCGCGCCGTCGCGTCGCGCCGGTCCCAGAGCTGCAACTGGCGCAGGCAGGCCTCAGCGCGCTCCCGGGCGTGAGCGTGGTTCAGTCCGTAAAAGCCAGCCTGGTTGACGACAATGTTGCCGACCTTGTCCCAGAGGTTGAGATTCAGCTCCTGGGGCACCACGCCGATGGCGTTCTTGACCGCGTTGAGGTTCCTGTCGAGGCTGTGCCCGAATACGCTGACCTCCCCGCTGCTCTTCGTCACCAGCGAGGTCACGATGCCAATGAGGCTGGTCTTGCCGGCGCCGTTCGGCCCGAGCAGCGCAAAGAAATCGCCCTCCACGACGTCCAGATCGATGCCGTCCAGCGCCCGCACGCCATTGGCATACACCTTGGTGAGCTGACGGACGGAGAGCGCGTGCATGGCGGCGCATTGTGCCTTCTTGCACACCGGAAGCCACGTTGCCTGGCGTCACTCGCGACTGATCAGCGTGAGCTGGACGACGGACAGGCGGGTCGCCATCCGCACCTGCGCATCCGAGGCACTGGCGCCCCGCACGAGGTCAGGCCACAGGCGGGGGTGACGACAGAAGCGGGCCTCAAGGGAGTCGACAGAAGAGGCCGCCGTCCGCTGCAGGTCCCGGAAGCCAACGCTGCTGAGATGATCCACACCGAGGCGTCCCGGCCCGATGCAGAGCGCAGCCAGCAGGCGATCCTGGCGGGCCGTGTGCCAGAGCCAGACCAGCAGGGAGGCGGCGAACAGGCGCGCCGCGTCGGCCTGAACCACACGGGCAACCTGCACCGGGGCGTCGGCGACCCCCCGGCTGGCCGTGTGGGGCGGGAGCACGGCGAAGGCCGCCAGCAGACAGGGCGTTTCGGCAATGGCCTCGAGCTGGCCCGGCGTGAGCACGCGGAGCCGCTGGCGGACGGGCAACGCCAGACCGAAGGCAGCTCCGGAGTGGCAGTCCTCGCGCAGCAGTTCCAGAAACTCCCGATTGAATTCGTGAATTTCCCGTCTGAATTGCGTTTCCGGCGACTTTCTCTGCATTTGCGTTGTGCCCCGGTGACGATCCGGTTGTACTATAAATGGTCCAAATGGACCAGATAAATACCACAAGCTCATAGTTTTGGTCTAAATGGACCAATTGTCCCGAAAATCGAGAGAAACATGCGCGCTACAGACAACCGCTACGCGGGGGAACGAGAACGCTTCGACCTCGCTATCCGGATGATCGAGCACGAGGCTCGCACCGGCACCATTCGCCTCTGCACGGGCTTCACTGAAGACCGGATCCGAAAGATCTATGCCAGCTACTTTCCGGGTCACGAAACGGTGCGCCGGCGCCGGGGCAAGTCGCCCAGCCAGATAGGACCCCTCATCAGCTCCGCCCGCCGCCAGGGGGAGGCCAGCCTGCTCACCGGCCTGTTTGTGCACACGGGCCTCGTGCAACTCGACGGGGACAGCCGGGCGCTTCGAGCCGGTGCGGAAGCCGGCGTGGCGCTGGGGCTCAAGCTTTGCGAATCCTTCGAGGCCTACCTGACCCTGCACCCGGAACCCCAGTTGTCATTCGAGTGGGCGTGGAATCTGTACCGCTGCCTCGTGTCGCGGCATGAACTACGGCTCACGTGGTGCTCCCTGTGCGATGGGCCCTACGTGCAGGACGCTTACGCGCTCGACTACGAGCGCTGTCCATTTTGCGAAGTGAAAGATCATGCGTAACCTCTCTCCATGCCACGCATGACCTTTACAGGCTCCGGCCTGGAGCGCCTGTCGCCGCTGCGGCAGCAGTCGGAGGCCCTGGCCGCAGCGTTCGCCGAAACCGAAACGCGCTTCGTTCCGATCTGGCAGTCGCGCTGCCTGCTGCAGGATGACGGGCTCGTGGTGTGCCGGCGGGAAGACCTCGAGCTGCTGGCAGACAGCCACGAGGCCGCCATATTCCTGGGACGCCGCGCAGGCCAGGCACTATTTGCCATCCAGCTACCTGGCAAGTCGCCGCCCGCCACCCTGCCGGCGGCAGGCTTTCACAGCCTGCGCGAAGTGGTCGGCGCGGTGAGCGAGGCCGATGCGGCTCTCCTGGCTTACGCCCGCGCCATGCTGCTCTGGCAGGAACGCCACCAGTTTTGCGGCGTCTGCGGCGCTCCGAACCGGGCCGGCGAAGGCGGCTTCGTGATGGCCTGCACCAGCCGCGACTGCGACCACAAGAGCTTTCCCCGCATCGATCCGGCCGTGATCGTGCTGGTCCATCGCGGCGATCGCTGCCTGCTCGGCAGGCAGGTGGCCTGGCCCGAAGGGCGCTTCTCGACCATCGCGGGGTTTGTCGAGCCTGGCGAGTCCCTGGAAGACGCCGTACTTCGGGAAGTGCACGAGGAAACCAACATCCAGGTGGGCGGGTGCAACTACATAGGCTCGCAGCCCTGGCCGTTTCCTGCCGCCATGATGCTGGGATTTCACGCGGCCGGTCTGAGCGATGACATCCACTGCAACGACGGCGAGCTGGCAGAAGCGCGCTGGCTGACACGGGACGAGATCCGCGCGGGCGCCATCGGGCTGCCGCCACAGGAGTCCATCGCCTTCCGCCTGATTGAAACCTGGTTCGACGCCGACGGTGGAACCGCTCTCGCCAGCCTCGGCCTCGACAGTCCGATGTTCCAAAAAAAACGTCGGTAGGAGCGCCTTCAGGCGCTATCCGCTTTAAATAACCCCCATGTGTCTCGTCGCCATCGCCTGGCAGGCCCATCCCCGCTACCCACTGATCCTCCTCGGCAACCGAGATGAGTTCCACGGGCGCCCCACCGTGGCCGCGAACTGGTGGCCCGAAGCTCCGGACGTGTTCGGCGGCCGGGACCTTCAGGCGGGCGGCAGCTGGCTCGGCATCAGCCGCGGCGGGAGGCTCGCGGTGGTGACGAACAATCCGCTCCGACCGCCATCGGCAGAGCAAAGAATGAGCCGGGGTCATCTGGTTCGTGACTGGCTCACCGGCAGGGCAGGCGCCAGCGACTTCCTGGACGGTGTGGCGGCGGACGAAGCGCAGTACGCGGGCTTCGGCTTGCTGGTCGGCACGCTCGCCGGCGGACTGGAGGGCTTCATCACTCCAGCCGGAGCACTGGGTGCACGCTGGCGGATTCCGGTCGGGATCACGCTGCTGTCGAACTCACCCCGGGAGTCGCCCTGGCCGAAGGTCGGGTGGCTGGAGAACGCGCTCAGCGCCTACCTGCGGCGGCCGATGTCTGAAACGGGACCCGACGCGGAAGAAATGCTGGCACTGGTGGCCCGCCGCATGCCCGTTGCCGAACCGGAAGCCGACACGCCCATGGCTCGGGCGCGCGTGACACCCTTCGTCACCGGCGCCGACTACGGCACGCGCGCAGCAACGCTGATCCTGGCGGACCACCAGGGCGGCTGGCGTTGCATCGAGCGGCGCTTTGGCCCGGGTGGAATACCGGCGGGGGAATCACACGCCCGTCACACCCCGTAGGAGCGGCTTGCGCCGCGACCGTCGCGCCTGAAGGCGCTCCTACAACGTGCCCCGTGTCCGGCGCAGCGCCACGGCCACCGCCGTCTGCGCCGCCGCCAGCTGCTCGCGACTGAGCTTCCGGGCCACCAGCTCCAGGTTCTGCTGTGCTGACGGGTGGCCCTGCAGGGCCGCGAGCGTCCACCACCGGTACACATCCGCCAGGTCCGGCTCTCCGGCCACCCCGTTGTACAGGAGGGCGCCCAGGTTGAACTGGGCCTTGGGATGGCCCTGCTCCGCGGCCATGCGGAAGCAGCGCAGGGCCGCCGTTTCGATCTTCGCGACGCCCGTCCCATTCAGGTACATGAGACCCAGGTTCACCTGGGCATCCGGGTTCCCCTGGTCGGCGGCGCGCCGGTACCATTCGACTGCTGCCACCTCGTTCCGCTCCACGCCATCACCCGCGTCGTACATCAGCCCCAGGTGCAGCTGGGCGTCCGCGTGGCCCTGCTCCGCGGCCAGCCGGTACCAGCGGGCCGCCTCGGCGGCATTGCGAGCGTCTCCCTCGGCATTGTCGTGATGAAGCGCCAGCTCGTACTGGGCCTGGGGGTCGCCGCTTGCGGCGGATTTGAGCAGTTCTTCCATAGCCCGGCATTGTAGGAGCGCCTTCAGGCGCGACCAATCCCCGGCCGCGCCTGAAGGCGCTCCTACGGGGAGGTGAACCGAGCCCTTGACACCCGGGCCGATCTGGATAGTATGCGCATCCCTTCGGGCTTATGTGCATGGAGAACTGGTGCCAATTTCAGCCGAGCAACGTGAGGAGCGGCAGCAGGCGATCCTGAAGATCCTGCGCCGCCAGCACGTTAACCGGCAGGACGAGCTCGTTGAACTGCTCCGGAAGCGGGGCATCGACGCCACGCAGTCGAGCATCAGCAGGGACCTGCGTCAGCTGGGCATCTCCAAGCTGGATCAGGAGTACCGGCCCGTTGCCGAAGACGAGGCAGCAGATGCCGGCCGGGAAGTCGCGGCGCTGGCGGACTTCGTCGTCGAGACCCGGACGGCGGGCCCGCACCAGACGGTCGTGAAGACCGTCGCGGGTGCCGCAGGCCAGGTGGCGCTGGCGCTGGACCATTGTGGCTGGCCGGAAATCGTGGGTACGGTCTCCGGTGACGACACTATTTTCATAGCCACCCGCACGGGTGGCGACCAGAGAAGGCTCGTGGCGAAGCTACGGGCAAGGCTTGGTGAGTAGGAGCGCCTTCAGGCGCTCCTACACGGAGAAGGTAAAACATGACCACTGACACGACGATCCAGAAGAAAAGTGTTTCGCCGATCATCCTCGGGTTCTCGGGGGGGCTCGACACGTCTTTCCTGGTGCCCTGGATGAAAGAGCACTACGGGCGGCCGATCGTCACCGTGACCATCAACACGGGCGGCATCGATGCCGAGGCGGCGAAGGACCTGGAACGGCGTTCCATGGCGCTCGGTGCCATCGAGCACGTGCTCGTCGAGGCGCGCTCCGTGTTCTTCGACCGGGTGCTCAAGTACCTGATCTTCGGCAACGTGCGTCGCGGCCACCTGTACCCGCTCTGCGTCGGCGCCGAGCGCGGCATCCAGGCCACGCTGCTCGCCGAGCTGGCCCGGGAGCGGGGCAGCGAGACCGTGGCCCACGGCTGCACAGCCGCGGGCAACGACCAGGTGCGCTTTGAGGTGGCCCTGCGCACCCTCGCGCCTGGGCTGGAGGTGCTGGCGCCGGTGCGGGACGAGGGCTTCATCCGCTTAGAACAGCAGAAGTACCTGGAGCAGCACGGCTTCCCGGTGCCCGTGAAAGGATCTGCCTACTCGGTTAACCGGGGCCTCTGGGGCGTCACCGTGGGCGGCCGGGAAACCCTCGACTCGAAAGAGTCGATTCCCGAAGACGCCTGGGTGCTGTCGCCCAATGCTTTCGACAAGCCGCGGCCGGCGGCCCGGCACACTCTAAGCTTCACCAGAGGCGTGCCCACGGCGCTCGACGGCAAGGCGCTGGACCCTGTAGCGCTCATTGAGACTCTGGAAACCATCGCGGGCCCTTATGGCATCGGCCGGGGCATTCACGTGGGCGACACAGTGCTGGGTACCAAAGGTCGCGTGGCCTTCGAGGCACCAGCCGCCGAGATCCTGCTCAATGCGCACCGGGAGCTCGAGAAGCTCGTGCTCTCCGGTCCCCAGCAGCGCATCAAGGATCAGGTGGCCACCCAGTACGGCGACTTCGTCCACGAGGGCAAGCAGCTCGACCCAGTGTGCCGGGACATCGAGGCCCTGCTCACCTCCGCCCAGCAGCGGGTCACCGGCGACGTGAAGATCGTGCTCCGGCCCGGCAGCCTGTTTATCGAAGGCGTGGTCTCGCCGCATTCCCTGCTGGCCGCCACCAAGGGCGTCTACGGCGAAAAGGCCGGCGAGTGGACCCCCGCCGACGCGCTGGGCTACTCACGAATCCTCGCGCTGCCCGGCATCCTGCAGACGCGAGCCGCCGGCGGCAAAAAGTAAGGACGCCATGAAAACCGTCATCGCCGACAAGATAGCTTCTATCGCCCAGCACCTGAACCTGAAGCGGGAGCTGCGCGTGAGCGCGGACATCCCCTGCGAGGAAGGCGTGGTGATCGCGGCCGAGGTGCTGAACAACAAGAACACCTATAACCAGCTCGAGCTCACGAGCGGCCGCATGGCGCTCGTGAAGAAGGGCGACATCGTCGTCGGCGCCCTCGGTCACCGGAAGGCACTGTTCGGTTACTCCGGCCATATCCCTGAGACGGTCGCCGTGGGCGACACGCTGCAGCTGCTGAACATGGGCGGCGTCATCGGTGTGTGCGACTCGATCAATGCCAGTTTCGGGCAGCCTTTCGATGCCCGCGTCCTGGGCACAGTGCTCGACTTCCCCTACCTCGGCCAGCGCATCGGCGTGCCAGCGCGGATCGGGATGGAGCGGCTGGTTGCGGAGCCCGCTGTGGCGACGCTCGGTGTACCGGTAGTGGCCATTGCGGGTACCTGTATGAACTCAGGAAAAACCGCCGCCGCGTGCGCGATCGTCAGCAGGCTCCGGCACCACGGTTACACCGTGGATGCCTTCAAGGCCACCGGCGTGTCGCTGCGCCGGGACATCCTGGCGATGGAAGACGCCGGTGCGCGCTCGACCATGATCTTCACGGACTTCGGAGTCGTCACGACCACGGGCCTGAACGGCCCCGCCGTAACGCGCACCATGCTGACGCGGCTTTCGGCGGGCAAGCCGGACGTGATCGTCTTCGAGCTGGGCGACGGGATTCTCGGCGCGTACGGCGTCGAGGCGATCCTGCGGGACTCAGGCATTCGCGACGCCCTGTCCTGCCTGGTGCTTTGTGCCAACGATCCGGTGGCAGCATGGGGCGGCGTAAAGCTTTTGCGGGAGGACTTCAGCATCGAGCCCGCCATCGTCACCGGCCCGGCGACCGACAACGACGTCGGCAAGGACATCATCATCCAGCGCATGGGCGTCAAGGCGATCAATGCCGTCACTGACTCCATGGAACTCGGTGATGCCGTGACGACCCACGTCGGCCTGAAGCTTTCGTGAGCAGCCGCACTCCGACCCTGATCATCGGCGGTACCGGCTACGTGGCCGGCGAACTGCTGCGTCTTGTTGGCCAGCACCCCGGGCTGGAACTGGCCGGCGTCTCGTCGGAAAGTCAGGCCGGGACGGCCGTCCGCGCAGCGTTTCCGCACCTCGCCCCCGTGGTGGGTGACCTGCCCTTCATCACCCAGGCGGAGCTGGCGGCACGGATCAACGGGCCCCGGGTCGCGCTGTTCTCGGCCGCGCCCCACGTGGTGAGCGCCGGCGTCGTCGCAACAATGATCAGGGCGGCGGAATCCCGGGGCAGCAAGCTCACTGTGGTGGACGCCTCTTCCGATTTCCGCTTCCGGAGCGCGGCGGACTTCGAGGCGGTCTACAAGCAGCCCCACGGCGCGCCGGAACTCCTGCCCCGGTTCATCTGCGCACTGCCGGAGCACGTGGCCGGCATCCCCGGCCCCCACGTCGGGCACCCGGGCTGCTTCGCTACTTCGATGCTTGCTGGCCTTGTCCCGCTGCTGAAGCTCGGTATGACCGACGGCCCCATTTATGCCGTGGGGATCACCGGCAGCACCGGCGCCGGCCGGTCGCCCATTGCCACCACTCATCACCCTGAGCGGCACTCGAACCTCTTCGCCTACAACCCGCTGCAGCACCGGCACGCTCCGGAAGTCGTGCAGATCTGCCGCGAGCTGACCGGCGTGGCACCCGAGCTCCATTTCGTGCCGCACTCGGGACCGTTCGCGCGAGGGATTCACATGACCCTGCAGGGGCAGCTGCGCCGGCCACAGACCGCCGACCAGTTGCGGCAGGCGTTCGCCGACTTCTACGCCGGCCACGAGTTCGTGCGGGTGGTCGATGGCACACCGCGCGTTAAAGACGTGGCCGGCAGCAACTACTGCCACATCGGCGTCGCGGCGACCGGCGGTGCCGCTGGCCAGAGTTTCGTCGTGCTGGTGGCGATCGACAATCTGGTGAAGGGCGCCGCTGGCGGTACCGTGCAGTGGATGAACCGTCTGCTCGGCCTGCCAGAGTCAGCCGGACTCACGCTGCCTGCACTCGGCTGGATATGACGATGACCACACTTGCCCGGGACAGCGAGGCCCGCCACCTGCTGCAGGTCTATGGCCAGCTCCCGCTGGAAGTCACGTCCGCGAAGGGCGTTTACCTCCACGCGGGCAAGCGCCGGATCATCGACTTCTACGGCGGGCACGCAGTCGCGGCGCTCGGCTATGCCCACCCGGATCTGCTGGCCGCGCTGAACAAACAGGCGAAGTCGATGTATTTCCAGAGCAATGCGGTGGCGCTCGAGGTCCGGGCGAAAGCGGGCGACGCCCTCGCCGCATTTGCGCCGACGGGCCTCGACCGCGTGTTCTTCGTGAACAGCGGAGCGGAAGCAAACGAGAACGCCCTGCGCGTGGCGTGCAGGGCCACCGGCCGCTCACGGGTGCTGGCTGTCGAACACGGCTTCCACGGCCGAACGGCGGCGGCGGCCGCCGTAACCTGGGGCGCAGCCAAGAGCTGGTATGGCTTTCCGCGCACACCGTTCGATGTGGACTTCATTCCACGCGACGATGCGGCCCGGGCCGGCGACATGATCAACAGCGACACCGCCGCCGTGATCATCGAACTGGTCCAGGGTCTTGCGGGTGCCTACGACCTCGACGCCGGCTTCGTGCTGACCATCGCCGAAGCCTGTAGCCGGGTTGGCGCCCTGCTGATTATCGACGAGGTCCAGAGCGGCATGGGCCGGACGGGTGCGCCGTTCGCGGCCAATCTGTATGGCATCGCACCGGATATGCTGACTACGGCTAAAGCACTCGGTGGTGGCTTCCCGTGCAGCGCACTTTTGATGACGGAGGCTCTGGCGGGCACTCTCCGGTCCGGCGATCTCGGCACGACCTTCGGGGGCGGTCCGATGGCCTGCGCGCTCGTCTGCACAGTCATCGACGTGATCCGGCGGGATCGGCTCCTGGACAATGTGCGACTGCTCTCAGAGGTGATTCGCAGGAGTGTGCTGGTCGGCCCGGTGGAAAGCGTACAGGGCCGTGGCTTCCTGCTCGGCCTGCGCTGCCGGCGGCCGGCCAAAGAGGTGCAGACTGCCCTGCTCGAGCGGGACGTACTGGTGGGGACAAGTTCTGATCCGCACGTGGTCCGTCTGCTGCCGCCGCTGACGCTCGAGAAGCAACACGTGGATACACTAGTCAACGCGCTTTCTGATATTGGCCACTAGGCAACCAGCAAGGAACCTGCATGGGACTCAAGCTTTTCAATGACCTCGCGGACCTGACGATTCCGGAGGTGGAGGCGCTGCTGAAGCTCGCCCTGAGGCTGCAAAGTCACCCGGAACCGAGGGCACTCGAGGGCAAAGTGCTCGCGATGCTGTTCTTGAGTCCGTCACTGCGCACGCTGTCGTCCTTCCAGGCGGCCATGGTGCGGCTCGGTGGCGGATCGTTTGTGATCTCGCCGGACATGTCGATTCACGGCCTCGAAACACGCTCCGGCATCGTTATGGACGGCATGGCCGCCGAACATCTGCGGGAAGCCATCCCGGTCATCAGTTCCTACGGCGATGCGCTGGGCATCCGGGCCTTTGCCAATCGTGTCAACCTGGCGAATGATCTGGCGGACACCGAGTTCCTCGCGATGCGCGAGCTCGTCAAGGTACCACTGATCAACATGGAGTCCGCGATCCAGCACCCGTGCCAGAGCCTGGCGGACTGGAAAACGCTCGACGAACTTGCAGTGCCCAAGAAGGGTGGCAAGTTCGTGCTCTCGTGGTCCTGGCACCCGAAGGCGCTGCCGCTTGCCGTGCCCTCCGCCACGCTGCACATGGCGGCGATGCGCGGCATGGACGTGACGGTGGTCCGGCCCGAAGGTTTCGAGCTGCCGCCATCGATCATGGACAAGGCGCGCAATGCCGCGAGCCTCTCCGGCGGGTCCCTGCGCGAAACCAGCAGCCGCGCCGAAGCCTACGAAGGCGCGCACGTGATCTACGCGAAGGAATGGTCGTCCACCCGGCACTATGGGGATCGGCTGGCCGACCAGAAGCTGCGCGAGCAGCTGCAGGACTGGATCGTTGATGAGCCGTCCTTTGCCACTGCACAGCCCGGAGCGCGTTTCATGCACTGCCTGCCCGTGCGCCGCGGTGTCGCGGTGACGGACAGGATTCTCGACGGGTCCCGCAGCGTTGTGATCCACGAAGCGCAGAACAGGATGTGGGCACAGATGGCCGTGGTCTACCAGATGATGGGCCCCGGGGCCTGATCACAGGAGCGCTGTAGGAGCGCCTTCAGGCGCGAACGCCAATCCGCTAGAAGGGGTCGCGCCTGAAGGCGCTCCTACAGTTTACGAGAGGAATCGCACAGTGAAGAGTCATGATCGGGATGTGGTGGTCTCCGCCCTCAAGCACGCGGCGCCCTATATCCGTCTCTACAAGAAGAAGATCTTCGTCCTCAAGGCTGGCGGCGAGGTCTTTACGTCCGACGACGCCACCCGGCACCTGCTGGAGCAGGTTGCGCTCCTGCACCAGGTGGGCATTCGCGTCGTGCTCGTCCACGGAGGCGGCCCGCAGCTGACGGAGCTCGCCAACGCCCTTGGCGTGCCTACGCAGATGGTCGGTGGCCGCCGGGTGACGGACAAGCAGACGCTTGATGTGACCACGATGGTGCTGAACGGGAAGATCAACACCCGGATACTGGCGGCCTGCCGGGACCTGCATCTGCCGGCGGTCGGCATCAGCGGGGTAGATGCGGGCCTGATCAGGGCGCACAAGCGTCCGCCAGTCGAGGTGGAAGGTCACGCGGGTGGCCCGGTGGACTTCGGCTTTGTGGGTGACATCGACAGCGTGGATACGGATGTCGTGCGCGCCCAGCTGGACAACGGCATGGTGCCGATTGTCAGCCCGCTCTCGGCTGACGACAGCGGCACGGTGCTGAACATCAATGCCGACACCGTGGCGGCCGCACTCGCTACCGCCCTGGGTGCGTCGAAGCTGATCCTGACGATGGGCGCCCCGGGCATTCTCGAGGACCGGCACAACCCGTCGTCGCTTGTGTCCTACCTGGACCTCGACGATCTCGAGGAACTGCGCGTAAACGGCTCGCTGGCCGAAGGCATGCTGCCCAAGGCGCGGGCCATCGAGGCCGCAATCAAAGGTGGAGTGCCACGGGTGCACCTGATCTCCTACAAGATCCCTGACAGCCTGCTGCTGGAGATCTTTACCAACGAGGGAACCGGGACGCTTGTCGTGGCAGACACCGACACCCTGACTCCCGAAGAGCAGGAAGCTGGCGCCTGAGGCCCCCAATGAAACGTCTCTGGGACAAGGGCGAGCCCCTCGACACACGCATCCTCCGCTACACGGCCGGCGAGGATCACCTCCTTGACGCACGGCTCGTGTCCTATGACGTGCGCGCCTCGCTTGCGCATGCCCAGATGCTGCACGGGCAGAAACTGCTGTCCCATTCGGACCTGACCCAGATCATTGCCGGGCTCGAGTCGCTCGCCGTGTCCCACGCGGCAGGTGCGTGGCAGATCAGCCTCGAAGACGAGGACTGCCACACAGCCCTGGAGCAGCGGCTCACCCAGCTGATCGGGGAAGCAGGCCGGCGCGTGCATCTCGGCCGGTCCCGCAACGACCAGGTGCTGGCGGCCCTGCGCCTGTACCTGCTGGACGCAGCGGAAGGCATCGCCGGCGCCGCCACTGACGTCGCCGCCGCGCTCGATGAACTCGCGGTGCGGGAGAAGAGCACCGCGCTACCGGGCTACACCCACATGCAGCAGGCCATGCCCAGTTCCGTGCCGTTGTGGGCCGGTGGCTTCGCTGCCGAACTGCGTGACGACGCCCTGGGTATCACGGCCAGTCGCCGGCGGATCAGCAAGAATCCCCTCGGCAGCGCCGCGGGCTACGGAGTGCCCGGTCTGCCGATCGACCGGGAAGCGACGCGCCGCACGCTGGCCTTCGACACCGTGCACGAGCCGGTCACAGCGGTGCAGATTTCCCGCGGCAAGGCCGAAGCCGGCCTGGTCTTCGAGCTGGCGCTGCTGACCCAGGACCTGGGCCGCATGGCCGCCGACCTGCTGCTGTTCTACACGCAGGAATTCGGTTTCATCGCCTTACCGGACTCAATGACCACCGGCTCCTCGATCATGCCCCAGAAGCGCAACCCGGACGTGCTCGAACTCGTGCGCGGCGCGGCGCCGACCATGCAGGCAGCCCTCGGCGAAATCCTCGCGCTGCCGGCCAAGCTCGGCTCCGGCTATCAGCGGGACCTGCAGAGAATGAAAGCCCCGCTCTTCCGCGCCATCGACCTGGCCGGGGATTCGGCCCGGATTATGGCCCACGTGATTCGCGAGCTGAAGTTCCTGCCGGAAAACATTCGCCTGGATGATTCGATTCACGCCGCCGAGCGGGCCAATGCGCTGGTGCTGAAGGAAGGCATCAGTTTCCGGGAGGCGTATCAGCGGGTGGGGGCGGAACTGAAACGCGCCAGGTAGATGAGCGGCGTCCGCGCGGTGTTAACACGCGTGCAAGTTTGACCACTTTTCCGCCCAAACCGGCGCGGAACCTCGACCAGGCAGTTCAACGACAAATGCATTTTGAAACAGGGCAAGGGCCGGTTTAACCGCTCCTGGATGGTCTTTCGGCACAAGTGGCCGGAAAGCCGGCTTTTCACCGGAATGTGTTAGCTATTACTTGTCCGTACGTTGTCCGGGTGATAGCCTGAGCTACTCTAAGGAGGTACCAGTGAGCAGCTCAGCCAAACGTCGGGAGGAACGACTCGAAGTCCGCCTCACCCCCAAGGCGAAATCCCTGCTGAAGCGCGCGGCCTCGACCCAGCGCATGACCGTGAGCGCCTTTGTTCTCGAGAGCGGACTCACCGCGGCGGCCGAAGCACTGGCCGAACGCCGGGAATTCCCCCTGAGTGCCAGACAGTACGATGCCTTTGTCGCCGCCCTGGATTCGCCGGCAAGGCCGAAACCTTACCTGGACAAGCTCCTGAAGACCCCCAGCATTCTTGAGTAGCGCTCCCGGGTGAGTGACTTTGGTTCAATCAGCAAGTTGCGGGCGAATCACGACCTCGATGCCTTCGATTGTGGCAAGGAAGACCTCAACCGCTTTCTCAAGCGCCAGGCACTCACTAACCAGCAGTCCAACAGCGCCCAGACCTACGTCCTTGCCAGGGACCTGAAGGTCTTCGGCTATTACAGCCTGGCAGCGAGTTCCGTCAGTTACGATGCCGCGACCGACCGGGTAAAGAAGGGTCAGGCTCGCCATCGCGTGCCCGTGATCCTCCTGGCGAGACTGGCTGTGGATTCGACGGTGCAGGGACAAGGGCTAGGGGCAGCGCTGCTCAAGGATGCTCTCATTCGCACGGCCAGCGCTGCCGACACCGTGGGCGCGCGGGCCCTTTTGGTTCACGCCAGGGATGGCGATGCGAAAGCCTTTTACGAAAAGTTCGGTTTTGACCCAAGCCCCAGTGATCCCTGTCATCTCCTCCTCATCATGAAGGACTTGCAGCGGCGGCTTGCGAAAGTGAGCTAACGGCCCATCTTCACCGGGAAAACATTCCTGCCCTGTTTGTCACAACTTAACAAAGACCTCCCCATGCCAGAATTCAAATGGGCCATCATCGGCCCCGGCGGCATTGCCAACAGGTTTGCCGAAGCTGCCGGCACCCGCATTCATGCGGTATACGGGCGGAACCAGGTCAATGCCCGGGCCTTCGCCGAGCGCCACCAGCAGGCCGGTACACCAGCCATCATCGTCGCGCACGACATGGCAAGCATGCTTCAGGACGAGGCCGTCGACGCCGTCTATATCGCCACCCCGCACTCCAGCCACGCGCAAGCCGCCCGCGCCTGCCTGGCCGCTGGCAAGCCGGTGCTTTGTGAGAAACCCCTCACCCCAACACTGCAAGCCAGCCGCGAACTGGTGGCCATGGCACGCCAGCACAACACCTTCCTGATGGAAGCCTTGTGGTCACGCTTCCTGCCGCTGTATGCCAGCGTGGGCACGTGGCTGTCGGAAGGCGCCATTGGCACCGTGCACAGCATCCAGTCGAGCTTCTGTTTTCCAGCGCCCTGTACTGCCGACACGGCCGGGACCCGCCTCTACAACCCCGCGCTGGCGGGCGGTGCCCTGCTCGACATCGGCATCTACAACGTGGCGCTCTCGCGCTGGGTGCTGGAGAAAGCCCTGGGCGCCTGCCCGGCTAAGGCCGCCATCAGCGCGCACGGCGTGCTGGCGCCAACGGGCGTCGACCAAAGAGTGAATGGCACCCTCGCCTTTCCCGGTGGGCAAGTAGCGCAATTTACCTGCTCGTTCGACGCGGTATCGGACAACAGCCTGCGCATTCTGGGTAGCAAAGGCTGCATCATCCTGCCCAGGGACTTCTGGCAGGCAACCACGGCCATATTGCAGCAGCACGGCGCGGAGCCCGAGCACATCGAGCGCCCCTTCGCCACCAACGGCTTTGAATATGAAATCGCGGAAGCCGAGCGCTGCGTGCGCGGCGGCCTGCTGGAAAGCCCCGGCATGCCGCACGCTGAGACGCTGGCGATTGCGGAATGCCTCGAGCAGTTGCAGGACAAAGTGGGCGCAGCCCGAATGCCGCCCGGGTGAGCTGGCCAGCGATCATGGGTCCACAAGCACCGGCTAACGCCAAAGGATAGGATAAACAAAGGCCCGGATCACGCCGGCCGGGCGGGGTTCCGGCAGGGGCTTTGAATGGCCTATTCTCCACGATTGCCGAATCAGGTTAACCGTCCCCACGTGCATATATGAAGATACGTCGACTCGCTCCAGTCCTCCTCGCAACCCTGGCGGCGTTACAAGCCCACGGCCAGAACGACGGTCGCGTGCGGGTGACCGCGCTCGCGGACCGGTACGTTGCCGCATATCAGAAGGCATTCCCGGTCAGCTACAGCTTTTCAGGGCTGCCGGTGACGCGCAACGACGGCGTGGACATCAACTCGCCCGCGGATATTGCCCGCTGGCTCGCGCTTAATAAAGAGATGGCGGGCGAGCTTGCGGCCATCAGGCCGGATGCTTTCGCGGCCGATCCGCAATGGGTGACGTGGCAGTTCCTGGACCATGCGTTCAAGCAAACCCTCTCGACGGCCATCTGCCGTAATGAGCTCTGGAATGTGTCGGCGCTCGGTTGGCAGGCCTCACTGCCGCAGCTCTCCGGTTTCCAGCCAGTTCGCACGGATGAAGCGCGCTCCCAGGCACTGTCGCGCTGGCGCGACTACGCGCCCTGGATCGACCGCGAGATTGCCAACCTGAAGGAAGGCCAGCGGCTCGGCTACTCCGCGACCGAGGCGGCCACGCAGTCGACGCTCTCCCAGCTCGACGAGATGCTGGCGCAGAAGCCGGCGGACTCGCCGCTCATGAGCCCGGCGACGCGTGACCAGTCACCCGCCTTCATCGCGCAGTGGAATGCCGTGATCACGAACGCCGTCTGGCCGGCGCTCAGCCGCTACCGCGACTACCTCCGCGACCAGTACCTGCCGCGCGCACGCAAGTCTCCCTCGCTCGACGGCATGCCGGACGGCCGCCAGTGCTACCGCGCGCTCATCTTCGCGACCACGACCGTGGACGAGGAGCCGGGCGTGCTCTTCGACCTGGCGCAGAAGGAAGTCGAGCGCGAACGCGGCGTCGCGACCACTCTCGGCAGGAAGCTCTTCGGCGCAAAGGGTGCCGAGTGGAACTCGCTCGCGGCGACCATTAAGGCGGATCCTGCCGAGCACTTTAAGTCCGCCGATGACATCCGCGAGTTCACGCAGCGCACCTACGAGCGCGCCTACGTCGCAGCCGGGAAGATGGTGCTGACGCCGCCGGTGGGCAAGGTCGCGCTGGAACCGTTCCCGAAGTTCCAGCAGGCGACCGCGCCGGGCGGCCAGTACGTCCCGGCAGCCGACGACGGCAGTCGGCTTGCCACCTACTACTATCGCAACGTGACGAGTGATCTCTACCGCAGCGCGCTGCAGAACATCATCCTGCACGAGACTCTGCCCGGACATCACCTGCAGATCCAGTTCCTCGCGGAGCACGGACGCAGGGGCATTCACCCGGCGGCGCGCCTGCTCTTCTTCAGCGGGCCGAGCGAGGGCTGGGCAACATACGCGGAGTACTTCGCCGACGAGATCGGGCTCTATGACTCGGACCGCGACTATCTTGGCAGCATGATGGGCTCGATCACGCCGATGATGGTGGTTGACCTCGGCATGCAGGTAAAGGGTTGGACTCCGGAGCAATCGATCAAATACCTGCAGGAGGCGATGCCGCTCAGGCCGCCGCAGCGTGCGGTGCAGTCGGTCGCGCTGATCAGCAGCCTGCCGAGCTTCGTGCTCGCCTACCCGCTCGGCGGCATGCAGTGGCAGGCGATGCGCAAGCGTGCCGAAACTGCGCTCGGACCGCGGTTCGAGGTGCGCGCGTTCCACCAGGTACTGCTCGAGGACGGCATGCTGCCGTTCTCGGCGCTGAGCACCAAGCTCGACCGCTGGATCGCAGGGCAGAAAGCCCAATAACCCGAAAAGGATAGGATAAACAAAGACCCCGCCCGGCAGGGCGGCCCAGGTCGGCGAACCGTGCGCTCGCCCCGTCGTCAGCCGGACCCTCAATCTCCCCCTCACCACCAGTTTCTCGCAACGCACAGCACCATGGGCCCTGCGCGGCCCGGCCGGTCCGCACCCGGCAACGCGTCTGGCGTCCTGAACTCGCCCCGCTCCAGCCAGCCTGGCGGCGGACCCCGCACCTCGGGCCGCCGCTCCTCGCCCGCGGCCCCGGGCCCCGTCCTCTCGAGGTGGTCCAGAATCTTGCCAATGACCCGCGGATCGTCGAGGCACGCGATCACCCGCACCTGGCCCCCGCAGCCTTCACAACTCGCAAGATGCGGGTGGGAGCTGAACTCAAGCGGAGTCGATACGAGCGGTCCGTGGGCAAGCCGTGCAGGCAATCCCACCCGCGGTGCCGGTCGCTGGTGGTGGCTGGGCCCATGTCAGTTACGTGGTCCTGGCGGACGGCCGTCCTCCAAATCAGCAGGAATCCCTCTGAACCTTTGCATGTCAGGTTTAACATGTATATAAATAACATCTTATCTATACGTATCAGACCGGATCCCCCCTCAGAAATGACTGACATTCCACCCCTGACGGCCCTCGATCCTGACCGCTTCGACAGGCCCGACATCCTGAAAAAGCTGGCCGCGGCGAGCCGACAGCTGGCGGAACTCAAGGGGGTGGCGGCGTCCATGCCGAACCAAGGCATCCTGATCAGCACCCTGGGTCTGCAGGAGGCGAAAGACAGCTCCGCGATCGAAAACATCGTCACGACCCACGACGAACTGTTCCGCAACGCCGCATTTCCAGACAGCGCCGGTCCTGCTGCCAAGGAAGTCGCCCACTACCGAGAGGCGCTGCGGGTGGGTTTCAGCGCCGTGCGCGATACCGGCCTGCTCACCACTAACCATGTGCTGCACATTCAGTCGGAACTGGAACGGAACAGTGCTGGCTTCCGCAAGCTGCCGGGCACGGCGCTGAAATCCAGTGACGGCCGGATCGTTTACACGCCACCCCAGGATCCGGCGAGCATCGTGGCACTGATGCGCGACTTGGAGCGCTTCATCAACGAGGACGACCGCTTTGCCGCTGATCCCCTTATCAAGATGGCACTGATTCACCACCAGTTCGAAAGCATTCATCCCTTCTATGACGGCAATGGCCGCACCGGCCGCATCATCAATGTGCTCTACCTAGTTCAACAGAAGTTGCTGGACATTCCCGTTCTGTATTTGAGCCGCCATATCGTACGCACCAAGTCCGACTACTACCGGCTGCTGCAGGATGTCCGCGATCAGGACCTGTGGGAGGACTGGGTGCTGTATATGCTCAACGCGGTAGAAAAGACGGCCGCCGAGGGTATTGTCGCCATCCAGGCGATCAAGGCGTTGCTCATGGATTACAAGCACCGCATCCGCTCAGGCTATCGCTTCTACAGCCAGGACCTCATCAACAACCTGTTCTCGCACCCGTACACGAAAATCGAGTTCATCGAGAACGATCTAGGCGTGTCCCGCCTCACGGCCACGAAGTACCTGAACAAGTTGACGGCCGGCGGCTTCCTCCACAAGCGGAAAATTGGGCGTTCCAACTACTACATCAATCTGCCCCTCTATGGCGTGCTCACCGGCGAATCCAAGCCGGTGGACACGCCATGAGTGTCAACGAGCGTGCAGGGATGTGATTCATATCGCCACGCCGCATCCGGTGCACAAGTCCTCCATGCCTACACGTCCGGCCCCTTATACTTCCGCCATGCGAAATCTAATCGCCCTGCTCCTGATCACGTCCCTGACGGCCTGCGGCATGCAAGGCGATCTCTACGAGCCGGCGCCGCCGGCCGAACCGGTCGCCGCACCCGAGCCAGCGTCTGACGAAACGGACAAGGGCGAGCGCAAGACGATTCCCGCCACCCCCGATCCCGCCCAGTCGCAATAAAGTCCCAGTGACGAACCACCCCTGACATGCCCACCCCCCGCCTCCTCGTCCTCATCGACGGCTACTCTTATCTGTATCGCGCCTTTCACGCGCTCCCGCCGCTGACAACCTCGAAGGGCCAGCCGACCGGCGCGATCTTTGGATTCCTCAACATGCTCCGGCAGATCCAGCGTACCCGGAAGCCGGATCTCATGGCCGTCGTGATGGATGCCCCGGGTCCCACCTTCCGCGATGCGCTCTACGCCGAATACAAAGCCACGCGCGTCGCGATGCCGGACGAGCTCCGGTCCCAGATCGATCCTTTGCTGGAAATGGTGCGTGCACTGGGCCTGCCGATGCTGCGCGAACCCGGCGTCGAGGCCGATGACGTCATCGGCACGCTCGCACTCCAGGCGGCTGCGGCGGGGCTTGATACGCTGATCGCCACGAGCGACAAGGACATGGCCCAGCTGGTCAGCGACCGCATTCACCTCTTCGACGGCATCAGCAACCGTGAGCTGGATGCGGCGGGCGTTGTTGCCAAATTCGGCGTGCCGCCGGAACGGATCATCGACTACCTGACGCTCGTCGGCGATACCTCGGACAACATTCCTGGCGTGCCGAGCGTCGGGCCCAAGACCGCAGCGAAATGGCTGACGGAGTACGGCTGCCTCGACGCGATCGTGGCCCGCGCTGACGAAATCAAGGGCAAGGTTGGCGAGAAGCTCCGCGATAGCCTGCAGCAGCTACCGCTGTCCAGGCAGCTCGCGACGATCCACGTCAGCGTGCCGCTGAATCTGAAGCCTCTCGATCTCGTGCCCGGATCGCCCGACGTCGCGGCGCTCAGGAAGCTCGCGGAAGTCCTGGAAATCCGCAGCCTGCTCAGGGTTGTGGAAGAAACTGCAGCGACTGTGGCAGAAGCACCGGCCGCGGCGGCGGACGAGACTGTGCAGCCGACCGCCACTACCTCTGAAGAAGCAGCAGCCGCGCCTGCACCGCCAGCCCGCCTCCCCGACCCCGTCGCCCGCCACTACGAGACGATCCTTAGCGCCGAGCAGTTTGACGCCTGGCTGGTGCTCATTGAAAACGGGGAACTTGTCGCGTTCGACACCGAGACCACGAGCCTCAACTACATGGACGCGGAGATCGTCGGGCTCTCCTTCGGCCTGGCGGAAGGCAAGGCTGCCTACCTCCCGGTCGCGCATCGCTACGTGGGTGCCCCGGAGCAACTGGATCGGGACAGCGTACTGGCGCGCCTCAAGCCCTGGCTGGAGAATCCATCGGCCGACAAGGTCGGCCACCACCTGAAGTACGACGCCCACGTGCTCGCGAACTACGGCATCCGGCTCGCCGGCATGCGTTACGACTCCATGCTCGAGTCCTACGTGCTCGACAGCACCGCAACCCGCCACGACATGGATTCAGTGGCCAGGAAATACCTTGGCCTCGACACAATCCATTTCGAGGATGTGGCCGGCAAAGGCGCCAAGCAGATCACCTTCGACCAGGTGGCTGTCGACATCGCCGCCGAGTACGCCGCCGAAGACGCCGACATCACACTGCGCCTCCACCACGCGCTCTGGCCCCTGGTCGAGGCGACGCCGGGACTCGCTGAGCTCTACGAGACGATCGAGCAGCCGCTGGTCCCGGTACTCACACGCATGGAGGAAACCGGCGTACTGGTGGACACGCGGCTGCTGCGCGCCATGTCGAGTGAATTCGCGGCGAAGATGGCCCTCCTGGAGGCGGAGGCCCACCGTGAGGCTGGCCACCCGTTTAACATCGGCTCGCCGAAGCAGCTGCAGGAAGTGCTCTACAACGAACTCAAGCTTCCGGTCAGCCAGTACACGCCCACCAAGCAGCCCTCCACGAATGAAGACGCGCTGGCCGAACTGGCCGATCAGCACCGGCTGCCGAAGTTGATCCTCGACTACCGGTCGTTGAGCAAGCTGAAATCCACCTACACTGACCGTCTGCCAGAGCAGGTCTGTGCACGTACCGGACGGATCCATACTTCCTACCATCAGGCCGTCGCGGCGACGGGCCGGCTGTCGTCGTCGGATCCGAATCTGCAGAACATCCCGATCCGCACCGAGGAAGGCCGGCGCATCCGCCAGGCGTTCATCCCGAAGGACGGGTGCACGCTGCTGGCCGCCGACTATTCGCAGATCGAGCTGCGGATCATGGCCCACTTGTCTGAAGACCAGGGCCTGCTGAAAGCTTTTGCCGAGGACCAGGACGTGCACCAGGCAACGGCTGCCGAAGTTTTCGGCACGTCGCTTAAGGACGTGACGACGGATCAGCGACGTTCCGCCAAGGCCATCAACTTCGGCCTGATCTACGGCATGTCAGCGTTCGGCCTGGCGCGACAACTTGGCATTGCGCGGGACGAAGCCCAGAAGTACGTCGAGCTCTACTTCGCCCGCTATCCCGGCGTAAAGGCCTATATGGACCGCACTCGCGCCCAGGCCCGGGAGCAGGGTTACGTGGAAACCGTCTTCCGCAGACGGCTGTACCTGCCGGACATCCAGGCGCGGCAGCAGGCACGCCGACAGTACGCCGAGCGCAGCGCCATCAATGCCCCCATGCAAGGCACTGCCGCTGACATCATCAAGAAGGCGATGCTCAGTGTCGACGGGTGGCTCAGACAGAGCGGCACCGGCGCTGAAATCATCATGCAGGTGCACGACGAACTGGTGCTCGAGGTCCCGACCAAGGACCTGGCACTGGTGCGGAAACACGTGACGGAACTGATGGCCGGAGCAGCGGACCTGCGCGTACCCCTGAAAGTTGACACCGGGTCCGGCGCCAACTGGGACGAGGCGCACTAGCTGTAGGAGCGCCTTGAGGCGCGATCCCCTCCGTCAAATTATGAAGAGACCGCGCCTGAACAGGAAATGGGGACACGGGAAATGGGGACATGCCTAATTTCCAAGGGGAAATTAGGCATGT
>JANNJM010000006.1:0-8461 GCA_031395645.1 Gammaproteobacteria bacterium
TAGGCTTTCGAGACACCGGTGACTGTTACCCATGTCCTCGGACTTTTCTGTCACCTATCTCCCTGACCGGTCAGCTAGCGAAATACTTACCACAGGAACAATGCCAACATCGCGCAGGACAAAATAAGGCAAGCGATGAAATCTCTAACGGCGTCCGGCGGTATTCCAGGCTTCAATACTGCTTGTGATGGCTTGGACGGATTGTAGTAAACCAGCACGCTTGTCCCCACGCGGAAGGACGATGCCAGCGCGGCCGACGGAGACAATTGAAAAATAACCCTCTTGGACTCAAAAGTCCCTGCCGAGCAGACATACCGATAGCGTACCAGCGGAGCCTCATGTTGCGTCTCATAGGAGTCGATAATGACTCCGGCCTCGAGAACCGTCCCCACCGCCTTAGGCCAGCGCATTGACCGATACCCAAACCATAGGTGCCAAGCGGAAACCACCGCCGGTCCTGCCATTGCCGCAAGAAACAAGAAGAGCAACGCAAGCCCTAAAAGTTCTGTGGTGCTCATCTCTCGCCAACGGAGGCTCTAACGATTGAACTCAGCCGCGCGCGGAGGCCGAAGGCCGTAGCGCGTCGGATGGAGTGATTGGTTAGCGGTCCTGAACGCGCGACTCCCAATAGTCCGGGCGCCTAGACTGATGCGCCACGGCGAATATGACGATCCCTGCAGGAACTTCGCGGTAGACGACGGAGAAGGGAAAGCCCTGGAGGAATACGCGCCGGGTATTCGCCGCGGCCGGCGACCCAGCAAGAGGAAAGGCCAGTGCGCGGACTGTTGCTTCCTCGACTGCAGCAGAGAAGCGAGCGCCAAGGCCAGCCTGCTCCTGGTTGTAGTAGATGATCTCGGCGAGGAACTCACGGCGTGCAGCCGGTACAAACCGGGCTGATTTCACCGCGACAGGCGCCGCGCTTCGGCGAATACATCCTCGGCGGCGTAGGTCTGCGTTTCGCCACGGTCATAGGCGGCCACCCGCGCCTGAATCTCCCGGTCCCAGAGTGTCTCGATGTCCGATAGCGGCGGGACCTGCAGGGACGCGAGGAGGGATTCTGCAAGCTGGGCACGTTCCTCGACCGCCAGGGCCCGAGCCAGTTGCTCCACGTCTTTCAGGGAAGAGGGCATGTTATGTCTCCCTTAACAGATGCACAGATATTACTCCGCGATCCACGACCTGTCGCGGACCGCTAACGATGGCGTTGAGCGGCGTCTAGGGACTGGCGCGCCGGTTGCCTTGCAAGCGGCGTGACAGGCCCGTCAGGCGACCGCTCGAACGCGTTGTTATACGGCGATTGGTGTGAGGGAGAAGACACGGGCCAGCTGGGAAGCGCTCTTGATGTCACCACGCCGGAGAGCCTCGCGAACGTGGTCAAGCTTCTGTGCATCAGCCACGGACAGATACGGACCCCAGCCGCTCTCATCATTAATGAGCTCGACGTCGACCTCGGCCGCATACTTCCCCTCATGAACCAGCTTCTTGCGGTGCTTGGTAGTCATGGGCGCCTCCTCAGAAAGCCATTCTCCCACAGGTTCGGATCCGGGCGATAAGCCGTGACCAAGACTGCGGGCCCGTTCCGCCCCCTGGGGATGCCCCAGACGGCGTGAATTGGTCGACTTTGGCTGTCCGCCTGCAGCACGAGGGCGCAAGGGCCCTTGCCGTACTGCGGATAATCCTCGACCAACCGTGCACTTTCGACGCCGGCCAGAACCTCTCCGGCTAGGATTCCATCTGCCGCCAATTCGTCATAACCGTGATCCGAGATGCGGACACTGCCTTCTGCGACAAGCTGACGAACTTTCTCGAGTGTGTTGCTCACGTAGGGCTACGGTGCTGGGGGAGGGGAGCCGGATAACGACTTAGCTCACCGGCGCGCCGCCGGCTGGCGCGGCCTTTGCGCATGCAAAGGGCGTGACGGACAAGGTGCGTCCGTGTGGAGCGCCTAGTTAGACACCGTATTACCGGTGAGCCGGACACGATAGATCTCCTTCCTCGCATGCCGCCAGTTCTTCGACTGCCCTAAGCCGGTCATTGGTGAGGGTCTCGATGCACTGCGAGACAACCATAGAGTACGCCGTGCCACCGTCAACGCCACTCGCTTGAAACTCGCACACAGAAGCCCGAAAGGCCTTCCAGGCGGTCTGGGAGGCGTCGAAAAGGCTTAGCTGCTTACTGGTGAGGCGCTCGCGATATGCCGAAAGTGCAGCTTCAAGGCGGGAGCTGGCCTGTTTGGCGAGATCGGCCTGGCACGCGGTCATTTCAGTTTGGGTCGAAGCTTCTAGGCAGGGGGCGCGGGCCTCGATCTGTGCTGGTGTGAGAGGTGTGATGTTGAGGGGCGCCTCTGCTGGGGCCGCCAGTTGTTGCATCTCCGGCCCATCGACGCAGGGGTTGCAAGCGGGGGGCCGTTGAGCGGCGCTGGCGTGAACGGAAACTAAGAATACTGCAGCGTTCAAAGTGAAGTACCGATCCCGCATGAGTAGGTGTCTAACGTTCGCGTTGACCGGCGCTCCGCAGGCTGTCACGCCCTTTGTCTTCCAAAGGGCGTGACAGGCAAGGTGCGACCGTGTCGAACGCATAGTTGGACGGCACGCGCATCAATGCAGCTCCTCTTGAGCAAGCCCTGCCTGAAATGCAGACGCCGAGAGAGCACAGCTTCTGGCACTCAAAAAACAAATGCTCCGCGACAAGGAACTAGACAAGGGCTCATTGCTGGGATGCGGGGCGTCAAAAAGAAACCGCCAGACGCTCGCCTCCGCATCAGAAGTAAGAGCTGACACGCAGTCAATGAATATCGGCGTATGCGCCTCAAGCGAGTCACGAAGTACATTCTGCAGTGCATTTATCTGATCAGCATCCCACCTGGCATTAATTGATAGCGATACCAGTTTGCTTACGAAGTCATGCGGCGGCACCACCTTCGACAAAACGGTAAACTCTTGGAACATATCGCGCTCATCGTACAGTGGACCAGGGTAGCCAAAGATCTGCCCATAGCAATCGAAAGAGGTGGGCAGCGCCTCGAAGAAGCGTGTATGGGCCTCCGTTGACGGATCACTCTCAATAGCCTTCGACAAGCGCCGAAGGCCCTCGGCCTGCTCCAATACCACCGTACTCTCGCATGCGTTCGCCACAGCACAAACCTGTGTAACGCTAGCTATCGCGAGGATGGAAAAGAGATTTCGTAACACTGCCGTCCAACTATTAATTGGGGGATTCAATTGGGCCAATACACTCCGACGAAAGCGTCTCATAACCTGCCCGACCCACAGACAACTCGCTGACTTCCCTCACCGTCGCCACACTCCATGTCGCCCAATCTGCCATCTGCATAGGGGTCGCAACGCCAACCCTACCTCACAGTCCCGGCCTGAATACCATCAGCGCAAAGATTGCGAGGACGCCGGCGAAGGAAGCCATGGCCAGCCACGTCCAGCGCCGGAACAGCGCGCCGAACTCGTCGGGTAGTGCAACAGAAGTGCTGTGCGTGGCCGCGAGACTGCGCAACTTCAACTCCGCCTTCACGAGGTACACCCAGCACATGCCAGCGACGATGTAGAGCGTCGCCACGGCGGCAAACCACCGGGAATGCAGCGTATACCCCAACTGAAGCATCAGGAGGTAGCCGGTGGTCGGCTGGATGATGGCGACGGGCGCTGCGATGAACCACTCGGCGCGAACGGCATTGCGGGTGGTGACGGCGATCGCGGCCGGGCTGCCCGACCGCACGGACGTCACCATGAACCAGAAGGCGCCGACGCCGACGCCGAACATCAGGGCAGAGCTGACGATGTGCAGGAGGCGGATCATGCCGGAATTCATCATGCGCGGCAGTAGATGCCAAAACCATGCATTCGCGCAAGATTTTTCGCGCTGCGGAAGACGGGTCCGGTGCTATATTCCTGCTCATGAACCAACGTTCGCGAACGCTGCTCGACGAGGTCCTGAAGCTCCCACCCGCAGACCGGGCGGAGCTGGCAGCAATTGTCTTCGACAGCCTCGACACGGGGGCCGATGAGGGAGTGGAAGCGGCCTGGCTCCGGGAAGTCGAAGACCGGATGGCGCGACTCGACAGCGGGCAGGACAAAGCCATCCCTTGGAGTGAAGTCCGGGCGGAACTCTACGCCGACCGGGATGCCTGAGTACACACTTCGGGTGTCACCGAAGGCAGCGCGGGAAATCCGGACGGCTAAAGCCTGGTATTCCGCCCGCAATCCTGCAGCTGCCAGGGCTTTCGCGGAAGAGCTCGATAGTTCCCTGCAAAGCCTGATAGTCAGCCCTGACAGATGGCCGAAGTTCTCACCGGCCGTCCGGCGGTATGTGATGCCGCGATTTGCATTCAACGTTCTCTATCGGATCCGGGACAACGAGATCCTGGTGCTGGCAATCGCACACCAGCGCCGCCGACCGGGGTATTGGGAGTGATCGTACTTCGGTCGCGCCTGAAGGCGCTCCTACGAGGTCGGGGCGCCGGTGGATGAGGTGATCTGCACGTCCGTGATGTTGAACAGCGACTTCCAGTCTTTTGCGATCAGCAGGTCCATGAGTTCGGAGCGCTTGCCGGCCTTCGTGCGGTCCATCTCGGCATCCATGGTGATCAGCGCCTGGTCCACTTCGGGACCGAACAGGTAGCGCAGGTACTCCGTCGGCACGCGCGGTTCGTCGCTGAAGCGCCCTTCGGCATCGAAGGAGGCCGGCAGGATCGGCGGCACGTAGTAGACGTTTGGCTCCGTGCCAAACTCGGGGTGCAGCGGCAACGCCACCTTCCACTGGTAGACGAGCTTGGCAATCGGGCCGTCCGCGTCTTCCAGGTAGCCGACGAAGCGCAGGCGGCCCGGGCACTGGCGGGCACAGGCCGGGGCCACGCCCTGCTCGATGCGCGGGAAGCAGAAAATGCACTTCTGCGACTTCCGCTTCACGTAGTTGTAGTAGACCTTGTCGTAGGGACAGGCGCGGTTGCAGAGGCGAAAGCCCTGGCACTTGTCCTGGTCAACGAGCACGATGCCGTCCTGCTCGCGCTTGTAGATGGCGCGCACCGGGCAGGCCTCGAGGCAGGCCGGCTTGGTGCAGTGGTTGCACAGGCGCGGCAGGTAGAAGTGGTAGTTGTTCGGGTAGTCGCCGGAACTCGTGTCTTCGTCCCAGTTCGCGCCGTAGGTCATCGGCTCCTTCTGCTGAAGCCGTTCCTCGGTGCCCTTGAAGTACACCTCTTCGTGGTTGAGCTGCGGGACGCTGCCGAAGTCGTTCTGGTCGTGCAGGTCGCCGTACTGGAGCTGGCCGTCCTTCCAGCCAGACTTCGCGCCCTTGGTTTCCCATTCTTTCGGGTAGCCGCGCCCGGGCTTGGTCTCCACGTTGTTCCAGAGCATGTACTCCTGGCCTTCCTCGTCCGTCCAGAGCGACTTGCAGGCCGCTGTGCAGGCCTGGCAGCCGATGCACTTGTTGAGGTCGATGACCATGGCGATTTGACGGGACATTTTTTCTTGCCTCTGTAGGAGCGCCTTCAGGCGCGACCTTCTGCTGTGACTGGCCGGGCGACGGTTGCGGTGAAGTGGGTCGCGCCTGAAGGCGCTCCTGCGGCCGCTCCTGCGACAGGCACGTGTTTCTCGAAATCGACCGTGTGGTCGTGATAGGTCTGGTTGGGGACGTACTCGGGTGCACGGTAGCCGATGTGCCCATAGTTGCCGACCAGGGAGGTTGGCTTCAGCAGCCCGGCCGTCGGGATGGCGCCGCTGAAGTTCTGCCGGTCGCGGAACATCATCGGGTCCCAGCCGTGGAACATGAACATCGAGCCCGACTGGATGCTGGAGCTCACGTGGGCCATGGCGATGAAGGAACCCAGCGAGTTGAAAGTGCGCACGAGATCGCCATCCTTCACGCCCCGTTTCGTGGCGTCATCCGGATTCAGGTAGATATCCGGCTCACCGCGCTGAAGACTCAAGAGGAAGGAGTCGTCGCGCCACATGCTGTGAATGCCGTGCCGGGCGTGTCCCATCGTGAGACGCAGCGGGTAACCCTTGACGGCCAGCGGGTCCACGTGGACAGGCAGCGCCTCCCCCTCTTTCAGGAACCAGTCGTGGTCGAAGTAGAACTGTTGCCGGCCAGTGAGCGTGGCGTAGGGTTTCTTGTCGCGCGTGCTCGCGAGAATCTGGTAGCTGTAGGGCGACTTCGGGCCGAACTGCGTATCGGCCGAGTCGTCGCTGCGCACGAAGCCCTTCTTGGCCAGCTCCTCGAAAGTCATCTTCGGTATGCCATCCGAGTTGTCGATTAGGAACTGGGCAATGTCCCGCGTGCTCGTGATCGCGCCGTTCAGCGTGAACAGCTCGTGCACCTTGCTGTAGTCGTGCTCGATGGGCTTGCCGTAAACCATGTCCTGAACCGGCGGCAGCTTGCGGGCAGACGCCTTCTCGCTGATGGCCTTCGCCAGCCGCGCCATGATCTGCCAGTCGTCCTCGGACTCGCCGAGCGGGGGCACCGCGCGGTCGAGCACCTGGATGAACGGCGTGCGGCCCTCCATCACGAAGTCCTGGCGCTCATAGTGCTGCGCGACCGGCAGGATATAGTCGGAATACATTGCCGTGACGCTCATGTCCGGCGTCATCGTGACGATGGTCTCGAGCTTCGCCAGCACGGTCTCGCGGAAGCGGGTGCCGGCGGCGCGCCAGTTAGCGGTGTTGTGGCCGCACATGAAGGCCATTTTCCAGGGCGTTTTGGAGTAGTCCGGCAGCCAGCCGTTATTGATGGACTCCCGGTAGTGCTTGTCGAAGTGTTCCGCGACTTCGTTGCCATAGGTCTGGGTATTCAGGGCCTTGCCGTCCCCCTTGGCGTAATCCCACACGGAGATCGCGGCCACCTTCAGGCGGGGGCCGATGCCGGCGAAGACGAACTTGGCGAAGCCGTCGCTCTTGCCGAGCTGGGTGGTCTGCATGCCACCGCCCTCGCGACCAGTGTTGCCCGTCAGCGCACACATCAGCAGCCACGCGCGGTGCAGCTTGTCGCCGTGGAGCCATTTACAGGAGCGGTAGCCGGCGTAGATCATGCCGGCGCCCGATTTGGCAAACGTGCGTGCGACAGCACGGGTGTTGTCCGCGTGCACGCCCGTGATTACTTGCGCCTTCTCGGGCGTGTAGTCGGCGTTGCACAGCGCCTTCACCTTGGCGAAGACGGTGGTCACTTCGACGCGACCGGATTTCGTCCTGATCTTCCAGCGGCCCTCAAGGGCCGGCTTGACGCCGTTCAGCGCCAGGGAGTTCGCGGGTTGCATTTCGGGGGGCATGGTGCCGAACGCGCCGAAGCCCGTGGCGGGCGCCTTCACCGGTTTCTTTGACTGCTCGTCCCAGAAGTAGAACGACGTACTCGCCTTGTCGTCGGTCTCACCAAAGTCGCTCGCGCGCAGGAACTTGCCGTTATCGACGCGGACCAGGAATGGCAGGTCGGTCTGTTCCCGCACGTAGTCCCACTCGATCAGGCCGTCGGCGATGATGGTCTGGACCATGGCCATCGCCAGGGCGGTGTCGGTGCCGGGTTTCGGGTTGAGCCATTTCGAGGAGTGAATAGCCGTGGCGCTGAAGTCCGGCGAGATGTTGACCACCTCGGTACCGTTGTACTTGGCTTCCCAGAAAAAGTGGGCATCGGGAATGCGCGTGGCGGCAGGGTTGGCGGCCCAGATGAGCACGCACTTCGACTTGTAGACCGCCGTCATGTTGTCGCCGGGCAGGTTGTAGCCCAGCGTCATGTAGGCGCCGACCGGCAGATCGCCGACGCCGGCGAAGGTCTCGGGAATGACGATGCCGGTGACATTCGCAAAACGGAAGAGCGCCGTGAACGAGGCGCGCTTCAGGATCATCTGCGTGCCCATCGCAAAGGTGATGGAGTCCGGACCCGATGCGGTGGCGTGCTCGATGACCTTGTCGGCGATCTCGCTGATGGCCTGGTCCCAGCTGATGCGTTCCCACTGGCCTTCGCCGCGGGCACCGACCCGCTTCATGGGATAGAGCACACGCTGCTTGCCGTACATGTACTTGGAGTGACGGATGCCCTTCTGGCAACCCCGCGGGCCGTAGTCGGGCGTGTCTTCACCGGACCGCCCGTACTCGCCCTGCTGCTCCTCGCGCCAGACGATGCCGTTCTTCACGTAGATGTTGAAGGCGCAGTGGCCGGTGCAATTGATGCCGCGGCTGCCCCGGACGACGCGGTCCCAGGTCCACTTGCGGCGCATCACGTCTTCCCACAGCCCGTAGACCGGGACGGGGTCAGCCTGCGCCGCGAGCGCGTCGCCCGGCATGTACTTGAGGCACAGCACCGCTGCGGCAGCGCCGGAATGCTTCAGAAACCCGCGTCGGTCAGTCGTCACCACAGACATGCAGTCGCACTCCCACCCAAGTCCAGCGAGTTTACTGGGGTAAATGGGGACATGCCTAATTTCCCGAGACTAAAGCGCAGCAGCGCTTTACTGGCGGGAAATTAG
>JANNJM010000023.1:0-67366 GCA_031395645.1 Gammaproteobacteria bacterium
TCGCGCCTTACGGCGCTCCTACAGACGCTGCCCCGCTGCATAGCGCAGGCGCACCACGTCACCGCGGCTCACGTAGAGCAGCTCCGCCACCTTTCCCACCAGGTATTCCTCGTATTTATCGAGCGTCCGGTCCTCTACGGCCACCTCCCAGAGCATGGCAATGATCCGCAGCTTCTCGGGGTAGGACAGCTCTGCGTGCAGTGGCGCCGTGAACTCGCGCAACGATACCGCGTCGGCAACGGCCGTCCGGGCCTCGGCCAGCAACTCCCCGGCCGCAGCCGGGTCCAGCTGAAAATGCCGGGCGATGAGGCCCGTAATGGCGGCGTGCTCCACAGCGAGTTCCTCGTGATCAGCACGGGCCAGTTCCACCAGCAGTGCTGCAACGGCGCGGCGCACACGAGCGTCGGGGTCGGCCTGGGTGGCCGGGCTCAGGGTGGAATCCAGATACTGGCGCAATCGACTCAGCACTTAACGAACTCCTGGCGGTGCAACGCGGCTGACCACGGTATCCCGGAGCAATGTCAGGCGGCCGTGAAAGAAATGGTCCACGTCTGGAAGAAGTACCAGCTCGGGAGCCGGACTGAGCCCTAGTGCCCATGCCTCGACGTCACTGGCCAAGACCACCTCGTCCGCAGTGCCCTGGATCAGTAACCACGGACAGGCGGGGCTGGCGCCATCGAGCAGTTTCGCCATGCGGGCCACCGGCGGTGCGACGCTGATCAGTTGCCGGCAGGGACTCGCAAGCGCGGCCCGGATGACCACAGCGGCACCAAACGAGAAGCCTGCCAGCCACAGGTCAGCGCCCGGAAAATGCCGCTGCGCCCAGGCTGACACCGCGAGCACGTCCTCCGTTTCGCCGAGGCCATCAGCGTAGGCGCCCTCGCTGGCCCCGACCCCGCGAAAATTGAAACGAACGGCAGGCATCTGCAGGTCATTGAATGCGCGGCTGAGCGTGTGCACCACCTTGTTCAGCATGGTGCCCTGGTGCTGGGGGTGGGGGTGACAGACCACCGCCACTGCCGGCGCGAGGGCGCCGGCGGGCGTGTCGAGCAGCACTTCGATACGTCCCGCCGGACCGTCGAGGGTCAACGCTTCGCGAGGTGGTGGGCCGCTCGTCATGCCGTAGAGGTTAACCGAAGCATCGCGCCTGAAGGCGCTCCTACGACGAGAGCAGGATCCGGTTCAGCCGCTGCACAAAGGCACCGGGATCAGGCAGCTGCCCGCCTTCCGCCAGGTGCGCCTGATCGACCACCAGCTGAGCCAGGTCGCCAAAGCGCGTCCCGTCGGCCTCTGCTGCCAGCCGCACGAGCAGCGGATGCGCCGGATTGATCTCCAGTATCGGTTTCACCTCCGGCACGGCCTGGCCCGTGGCCTGCATTAGCTTGCGCATCTGGGCGCCCATCTCGTGCTCCCCAAGGACGAGGCAGGCGGCGGATTCGCTCAGGCGGTTCGTCGTACGGACGTCCTGGACCTCGTCGCCGAGGCTCTGCTTGAGGCGGGCAATGAATGCCTCGTGTTCGCTGGTCTCGGGCGAGGGTGACTTGGTCGCGTCATCATCCTTGGCATCGAGCTCCAGCTCGCCGCGTTTCACATCGCGAAATTCCTGGCCTTCGAACTCACCGAGGTGGCCAATCAGCCACTCGTCGATGGTGTCAGTCAGCAGGAGCACTTCGATACCGCGCTTGCGGAAAACCTCCAGATGAGGGCTCGATCTGGCAGCATTGAAACTGTCAGCCGTGAGATACCAGATGATCTTCTTCCCGGCCTTATCCCCGGCCTGCTGGCGACCGATGTAGTCAGCCAGTGACTGGTCGGGCGTGGCATTGTCATTGTGGGTGGTCGAAAACCGCAGCAGGCCGGCGACTTTCTCGCGGTTGGCATGATCCTCGGCAGGGCCCTCCTTGAGTACGCGACCGAATTCCTTCCAGAACGTCGCATACCTGGCCGGTTCATCGCGCGCGAGCTTGTCCAGCATATCCAGCACGCGCTTGGTCAGCGCCGCCTTCATCGCTTCAACCACCGCATCCTGCTGCAGCAGTTCCCGCGATACGTTCAGCGACAGGTCGCCGGAATCCACGACACCCCGGACGAAACGCAGGTAAATCGGCAGGAACTGCTCGGCGTCGTCCATGATGAAGACGCGCTTCACATAGAGCTTCAGCCCGCGGGAACCGGACCGGTTCCACAGGTCCCAGGGCGCCCGGGCGGGGACGTAGAGCAGGCTCACGTACTCGCGCTTGCCCTCAACCTTGTTGTGGCTCCAGGTCAGCGGCTCCTGGAAATCGTGGGAAACGTGCCGGTAGAACTCCTGGTATTCCGCATCACTGATCTCGGTGCGGGGACGGGTCCAGAGGGCCTTGGCTTCGTTCGCAGCCTCCTCCTTCGCCTCACCTTCCTCCGGCCGGGTGGTCATGACCACCGGGAACGCGATGTGATCGGAGTACTTTCTGATCAGCGTACGCAGCCGGAATTCGTCGGCGAACTCGGCGGCGTCCTGCCGCAGGTGCAGCGTCACGCGTGTGCCGCGCTCGGCGCGTTCGATCGTCTCCACGGTGAATTCGCCCTGGCCGTCAGATTCCCAGTGCACACCCTCGGTGGCCGGAGCACCGGCGCGGCGGGTTTCGACAACAACCCGGTCCGCCACGATGAACGCCGAATAGAACCCGACACCGAACTGGCCGATGAGGTTGGCGTCCTTCTTCTGCTCACCACTCAGCTGGCTGACGAAATCGCCGGTTCCTGACCGGGCGATGGTGCCGAGCTGGCGCACCACTTCTTCACGGGTCATGCCGATGCCGTTGTCGATGACCGTAACGGTCCGGGCCGCGGCATCGTGTTCGACCCGGACCTTGAGCCCGGAATCGGGCTCGAGCAGCTCGGGTCTGGCCAGCGCCTCGAAGCGGAGGCGGTCGGCCGCGTCGGAGGCATTGGAGATCAGCTCCCGGAGAAAGATTTCCCGGTTGCTGTAGAGGGAATGGATCATGAGGTGCAGCAATTGCTGCACCTCGGCCTGAAAACCGTGGGTCTCGCGCAGGGCGACGGACATGGGCGTAAGGTACCTTGAAGACCGGAGCGGCCTTTATAGGGCCGCCCGCCGGGAATTCAAGGGGGGCAGGAACTCAGCGGGTCTCGGAATTCCGGACGAGATAGAGCTTTGGCCGGCCACCGTCCCCTGCCGGTTCCCCCGGCTCGGCAGCGCTGGCCTCGGACGCCACCGGCGCCTCCCCCAGCTCGGCCGGCTGCAGGCGGCCCCGGACGCCAGCCAGTGCGCGATCAATCCAGGCGCGCCGTCGCAGGGTGTCTTCGTTGCGAATCAATGGGTGGTCACGCTCGTTGTCCGACATGATGTCAGGAACTCCTAGATCCGGTCTTCGCCGGCTTCGTGGCGGTGGTCCGCCAACCAGTATTGGCCTTACTTTTCTTCAGGGGTCCAGTCCCGGCGGACCTTTTCCGCCCAGTTCCGATAACCCTTCCAGGTGTACAAGGCAGGATCCATTGAGATCCTGCGCTTGTCCGGCAGCTGCACCCGGCTCAGCCATCGGCGGTAGGCATCCCAACCGCTGACGTCCCTGACTTCCTGAGAGCCAACATTGGGTGCGGCGACGAGGGAGCGCGGCTGATTTTTCTGGTCTGTCATTTCAGTCCCCCACGTAGTTCGGCATGGAACAACTTTAGGTAGCAAGCGCGTTTTTCGGAAGGAACTGGATCACAGGCAACGCGCGCTTGCGGCGCCGAACGCCACGCGAATTTCCAAATGTGTAACCGGATCCGACAGAAGCGGCAAGAGAGCGAGACCTTCCTCGCACTTCAAACAATGACGCGATAGCAGGGCTCGTAGGTGCGGCCAGGAAGCTTCATGCGGTGCTGCTCGACGAAAGCGCGGAGCAGCCCATCGAGCTGCGCAAGAATGGTCTTGTCACCACGAATCTCAAAGGGACCGTGCTCTTCGATCGCGCGTATGCCGTCTTCGCGGATATTGCCGCTGACGATTCCTGAGAAGGCACGGCGCAGATTGGCGGCCAGCTCCGCAGCGGGCAGTTCCCGGCTGAGGGCAAGTCGCGCCATCGAGTCGTGGGTGGCGACGAACGGCTTCTGGAAAACGCTTTCCACCCGCAGTCTCCAGTTGTAGTAGTAGGCATCGTTGTGGCTGTGACGAAAGTCCCTGACGCGGCGCACGTTGCCGAGCACCCAGGTGGCAACCGCCGCAGGGTCACCGATGATGATCTGGTAGCGCGCCCGGGCTGCGGAACCGAGCGTGGCACCAATGAAGGCGTCAACGCGCTCCAGGTAGGCGCGACTCGACTCGGGACCGGTAAGAATCAGCGGCAGGGGAATGTCGGCGTTGTCCGGGTGGAGCAGGATCCCGAGCAGGAACAGGATTTCCTCGGCCGTACCAACTCCGCCCGGGAAGATGACGATCGAGTGGGCAATCCTGACGAAGCCCTCGAGGCGTTTCTCCATGTCCGGCAGGATCACCAGTTCGTTGACAATGGGGTTG
Organism: Gammaproteobacteria bacterium; assembly: GCA_031395645.1. Classification (GTDB taxonomy): domain Bacteria; phylum Pseudomonadota; class Gammaproteobacteria; order Steroidobacterales; genus SHZI01. The sequence goes on from JANNJM010000023.1 coordinate 4,499, forward strand.
GGTGATTCCGCGGCGATGATGCCGGGCTCGGTCAGTCCGATATAGCGGCCGTTCCGGATCCGCTGCTTCGCATGGCCAATGGTGGCACCCTTCATGGGTCCCTTCATGGCACCGGCACCGCAACCCGTGCAGACGTTCAGCTTCCGTAATCCGAGCTGGTAACCCGTTTCCTTGGTGTACTCGTATTCTTCCCGATTAATGGAGTGTCCACCCCAGCACACGACAATGTTCGGCTCGATGCCTGACTTGAGCACGCCCGCATTGCGCAGCACATGAAACACCGCATTGGTGATGCCCTGGCTGGAGTCGAGATCGAACTGGCCGCCAGCTGCAAACTCGTTGTTGATGTAGATGACGTCCCGCAGGACCGCGAAGAGCAGCTCCCGGATCCCGCGAATCATCTCGCCATCCACAAAGGCGCCTGCCGGCGCGTCGACGAGGGCTAATTTTACGCCGCGATCCTGCTGGACGATGTTGATGTCGAAGTTGCGGTGCTGGGCCAGCACCTCGCGGGTGTCGTCGGTGGTGCTGCCGGAGTTCAGAATCGCCAGCGCGCAACGCCGCAGCAATTCGTGCTGACCGCCTTCACCCGTGCTGCGCAGGCGATTGACCTCCTGCTGGGACAGAACTTCCAGCGTGCCCTCAGGCATGACTTCGATGGTGGTCTGCGCAGGCATGAAAATCCGTCAGGGAAGGATCTGAATCGGCGTGTTGTCCGGGGTCATCAGCCAGATATCCACCATGTCGGTGTTCGAGACAGCGATGCAGCCGTTGGTCCAGTCCGTGGTCTGGTAGTACTCAAGCGGCCTGGATGGCCGATTGGGCTGCCCGTGAATCATGATCAGGCCACCGGGCGCCACGCCGTCGGCCCGGGCACGTCGCAGGTCCTCGGGTCCGGGGTACGACAACTTAATCGCCAGGAAGAAGTCGCTGCTCGCGTTGCGACCGGACAGTCGGTAGACGCCTTCCGGCGTGCGGAAGTCGCCTTCGTGCTGCTTGGGGCCGCTTGGTGACAGACCGAGGGCCACGGCGAAAGATCGCAGGACACGCTCGCCCCGCATCAGCAACAGCCGCCGGTCGGTCTTGTGCACGACCACACGATCGGCCATCTCGATGGCTCCGGCCCGCACAGGCGAATGTCCGCCGCCCAGAAGGGCAAGCAACACCACTGGCAGTGTGTGGCGCCACACGCGCATCAACCGCCCTCGCTGCTTCGGGCCAGCCGAAGCCTCTGGCCAGGGAAGATCTTGTTGGGATTGCCGAGCGAGTTGATCGCCATGAGCCGGCCCTGCGTAATGCCGGTGCGCTTCGCGATGATGGCGAGGTTGTCACCACGCCGGACCACGTAGGTCTTCGTGGCCTTCGCCGGGCGGGAAGCGCCGCTTGACGCAACATAGGCCGACGCTGCACCACCCGGCAACTTCAGCACCTGGCCGATGCGGATCAGGTTGCGCTTCGATAGTCCGTTCAGGCTGGCGAGCCGGGCTGCCGACACGCCGTACCGTGACGCAATACCGGACAGCGTCTCGCCACGCCGAACGCGGTGGGAACCGGAGACCGGATCACTGACCTGGACAGTTCGCCGGTCGCCGCCAGGGATAGCCGCCAGCCGCTCGCCGGCATCGGCGCTGGACAGGCCTGCAGGTAGTCGCAGGCTGTAGCCCCGCGGCACGTACTTCTTGCCCGCCCAGATCGCAGGTAACAGGGAAGGGTTATAAGCCTGCAGAGTTTCCCTTGGCACACCCAGCGTCCGCTCGAGCGTGCTCGCGCTCAGGTACGCCGGCAATTCAATGGACGTCAGCGGCTCGGCCGCGTCGCGGCTGACGGGACCGAAGAACTTGTCTGCGCTGCGCTCGACTTCCTCGGCTGCCAGAAACGACACGTAGAAGTTCCGGGAGGCGAAGCCAAACGTTGGCCCGTCGTAATTGCGCACAATCGTCTCGATGTTGTCAGTGCCGAGGGCCCGGATCGCGCGGCGCATGCCACCCGTGCCGTGGTTGTAGGCCGTGATGGCCAGCGGCCACGAATCAAGCTCACCGTAGTTTGCCTTCAGGAGTCGGGCGGCTGCCTCGCTCGACCGGTACGGATCCCGCCGCTCATCCACGGCGCTGTCGATGCGCAGGTAGCGGCGGCCGGTGCCGGCGGTAAACTGCCAGAGACCGGCTGCTCCCACATAAGATCGGGCCTCCGGATTGAAGGAGGACTCCACATGGGGCAGCGCAGCCAGCTTTTCAGGGACACCGGCCTCCCGCAGGCTCTCGCGGATGTGTTCCTGCCAGCGGCCGGAACGGACAAAACCCGTCAGAAAGCGGTCCGACAGCCCCTGCTGGACGCGCACCCGCTCGGCGGCCGCGCGCAATGAGGAGTTGCCAGGGCGCCCTGCCCACAGCGCCAGCACCCGTCGCTCGTCCTTGCCGAGACTGTCACGACTGCCATCTGCCAGGCGACTAAGAATGCGGGCGTACTTCGCCTTTGCTGCATCCATCGCCTTCTGGCGGGCCCCGTCGCCGGAGTATCCCGACAGGTCCAGCTTCTCGTAAACGATGCCCAGGTAACGGTTGTCGTGGACGAGGGCCTGTTCGGTAGAGACTTCCCCGAAGATCTTCCGCCAGAAACTGATGTCCGGCTCCAGGCCCGCCGGCCGGGCCAGCACTTCTGTGGCCGGTGCTTCTGCGGCCTGCGCTTCGGAGAACAGTGCCAGGGGCTGGGGGGCGCACACGGCAGCCAACGCCAGAACCACAACTGGCAAGCGCAAGCCATTGCAACTATTCACGACTGACAACCCAATTCCCACAAGCGCCTCGCTGTCGATTTAACCCGTCTTCCTGCTGCATGCTACCGAAGTAGTGCAAGCCTGGCATGCCCTGTGCCCAGGATGAGCGTCACGTTACGCGTACCGGGGCGTTCAGACTGCCACAGGTTTCACAATGGTGGACGACAGAACGCACACCCCGGGTGTGATCCTCCGCGCACTCTGCGGCGATCTGGCTGGAATTCGAGGCGGAACGCCTGCTTCCTGCGGCTTCCTTAAACCTGCTACCGTTTCACGGCAGTCGGCCCGGTTTTCCTTAAGTCTTCCCCAGCGTGAAATTCCTCGTTTCGACATTCCTGGTTACCGCGGCACTCCTGGCTACCGCGACACTGGTCAGCAGTTGTAGCGGCGACCCGCCGCCAGGCGGGCCTGCACGGCCAGGCCCGGCTGCGCCCGGCGACTCCGCAGCTCCCGAGTCGCCTGCCCGGCCAGCGCCCGGCACTCCGGCAACCCCACCGCCCCTGCGTGGGGCCCGGGGCGGCGAACCGCTGCAGCTACTGGGGACAACGGTCCTGCCGGGTTCCAGCCGTCGTCTTTCCTGGTCGGGTGGCGGCGCTTTCGACGGCACGTCGGGAGAGTCCCCAGTGCTCATTGTCAATGGGGTGGGCAAGGGACCGACGCTCTGTCTGACGGGTGCGATCCACGGCGACGAACTGAATGGCATCGAGATGATCCGCCGTGTGCTCCAGGATCTCGATCCCGCACGCGTGAACGGCGCGGTGATTGGCGTCCCTATCGTCAATCTGCAGGGTTTCCGCCGGGGCTCCCGGTATCTCCCGGACCGGCGCGACCTCAACCGGTACTTTCCAGGCAACGTTACTGGCAGTTCGGCATCCCGGATCGCCGCGTCGCTCTTCGACAACATCGTCCGCAAGTGCGACGGTCTGGTGGATATTCATACCGGATCCCTGAATCGCACCAATCTGCCGCAACTGCGGGCGGACCTGCGCAGCACCAAGGTACGGGAGTTCGCCAATGGCTTCGGGGCGTTCACCGTACTGCACAGCCCGGGCGTGATGGGCACACTGCGACGGGCAGCCACCGATGCCGGCATCCCCGCCGTGACCCTGGAAGCCGGAGAACCCGGCCGCCTGCAGTCCACGCAGGTTCGGGAAGGCACCACGGGCATCGTGCGCTTGCTCGACGCGCTTGGCATCGTCAACCGGATGAACCTGCTGACGGAACCACGCCCGGTGTACTACCGCTCTACCTGGGTCCGCTCGGACTTCGGTGGCATCCTCTTTTCACTGGTGCGCCTCGGTCAGATCATCTCGCCCGGCGACCCTCTGGGGACGGTCACCGATCCGGTGACCAACAGCCAGAACGTGATCTACTCCCCCGTCCGCGGCCGGGTGGTGGGGATGGCGTTGAATCAGGTAGTGATGCCGGGTTATGCCACGTTCAATCTGGGCATCGAGGCGACATCAGGACCAAATGGATCCCTGATGGCCACGCTTGAACCGCCGCCAGACCCGGACGCCGGTCCAGGCAAGCCTGCGGCGGAGCCCGACGAACGCCCGGAGTAGAAGCGAAATGGGGACATGCCTAATTTCCAAAAGGGGGAAATTAGGCATGTCCCCATTTCGCTCCTGCCTGTCGCTACTACGGCCCTGCGCGCAGAGCCGCGATACGCTCTGGCAATGGCGGATGCGTCATGAACAGGCGGCCAAAGCGGCCAGGGGCCCCGGAAATCCCGAGTGCCTGCATCCCATCTGGCAGGGCTGCCGGTTCGTGAGCGCGCTGCAGACCTTCCAGCGCCGCAACCATATTCTGACGGCCGGCGAGCTTGGCGCCGCCCGCATCCGCACGGAACTCCCTCTGCCGGGAGAACCAGGCCACGATGACGCTGGCCAGAACGCCGAGCACGAGCTGCGCAACCATCACGGTAATAAAGAATCCCGGGCCATGGCCCCGCTCGCTCTTGAAGATCACCTGGTCAACGAAGCGACCAATGATGCGGGAGAGGAAGATCACGAAGGTGTTGACGACGCCCTGGATCAGGGTGAGCGTCACCATGTCGCCATTGGCCACGTGGGAGATCTCGTGACCGAGAACCGCTTCGACTTCGTTCTGCTTCATCTTGCGCAGCAGGCCGGAGCTGACGGCCACCAGGGCGGAATCGCGCCGGGCACCGGTGGCAAACGCATTGACCTCCGGAGAATCGAAGATCGCCACTTCAGGCATGCCGATACCCGCCTGCGTGGCCAGCCGCCGGACGGTCGCCACTAACCAGGCCTCCTCAGCATTGGCAGGCTGGGTGATCACCCGGGCACCGGTGGACCTTTTGGCAATGAACTTGGACATGGCGAGCGAAATAAGCGAACCGCCGAAGCCGAGAATGGCCGCGAACACGAGCAGGCCGCCCATATCCTGCCCTGTGCTGGCCATGTACTGGTCGATGCCGAGCAGTCGCATGGACACCGACAACACGGCGAGCACGGCGATATTGGTGGCAAGGAACAGCAGAATCCGCTTCACAGGGCAACTCCGGGGACGAGAACCAGTCGCATTGTATGGGACCACTGCGCCCTTGTTTCAAGGGCAGCGCTGCTAGGATATCTGCTGCAATACATGACGACCGAACCCCTATCTGATGTCCCGCAACCTCTGACCCGGTTCTGGCAGCCCCGGTATTGGCTGATCTGGCTGGGCCTCGGCTGGCTGCGGCTGATGTCACTGCTGCCGGTGCGCAGTCAGCTGGCAGTGGGGCGGGGCTTGGGGAGGCTGATTTATTGGTCACTCCCGGAGCGGCGACGCATCGCGGCCAGCAACGTGGCACTGTGCTTTCCGGCGCTGGACACGGCGGAGCGCGCGGAGCTGGTCCGCCGCCATTTCGCATCGCTCGGCATGACGCTCATGGAGCACGGCCTGGCGTGGTGGGCCAGCGATTCGCTGGTTGAGGAGTGTGTAGCCGTGCAGGGCGCCGAGCACCTGCGTGCGGCGATCGCCACCGGGCGGGGCGTCGTGCTGCTCACGGGGCATTTTGGTGCCCAGGAATTTACCGGACGCACACTCCGGTCAATCATGCCAACCTTTGGTGCTCTGTATCGGCCCAACAAGAACGCGTTCGTGGATGCCATCCTGATGCGCATTCGCGCCCGATCCGCCAGCCTGATGATCCCGAAACAAAGCATGCGACGCATGATCCGGGCGCTGCGTAACGGCACGCCCGTGTGGTACGCCCCGGACCAGAGTCAGCGGGGCCCCATGAGCGCACTGATCCCTTTCCTCGGCGAACCAGCCATGACAACGACGGCGCTCAGCGATATCGCCCGACTAGGTAACGCCCTGGTAGTTCCGGTTTTGCCCATGCGCCTGGCTGCGACGAGCCGCTACACCCTTGAAATCCTGCCAGCGCTCACGAACTTTCCGGGTGCGAGTGCCGAACAAGATGCAATGCTGGTGAACGCCGTCCTCGAGGCTCATATCCGGAGGGCTCCCGAGCAGTACTACTGGATCCACCGCCGCTTCAAGGGTCGACCAGCTCCGCTACCAGATCCCTACGAAAAAGGTACCGGACCTTAGTTGTTTCAGTTTCTTTAGTTGTTTGCACTGCAACAACTAAAGAAACTGAAACAACTAAGGTCCGGTACCTTTTTCGTAGCCGTCGAGGAGCCAGCGCCACTCGCGGGGACTGAAGGGCATCGCGCTGTCCTGGCTGATTTTTTCCAGGGACCGGTGGAGACGGGACAGGTTGGCTTGCCGCCACTTGCCGCGCTCCGTCCGGATACGGCCCCGGTCGAAGTCCAGGAGAAAGATCCGGTTCAGGCTGTCGATTTGCAGGTTGTGGGCCGTGAGATCCGCGTGAAACACCCTGGCACGGTGAAACTCGCCAATACAGCAGCCAACCGCAGTCCAGATGTCCGCACCCACCGGCCCCCGGCTGAGCCGGTTGGACAGCGGCTCCACATCGGGAATGCACACCGTGAGCAGGTCCGCCGTGTAGGTGAGGCCACGCCGCCGGTAGCGGGCACCAACGGGCCGCGGCGCCGGAAGCTCAAGTTCCTGCAGGGTAGCCAGCAGCTCCCATTCGCGAAAACAGCGGGTTCGCGCCTCACCCAGCCACAGGAACTGATCGTCGAGCACCCGGCCGATGGTGCCGCCCCGGTGGTAGTGCCGCAGCACCCACTGCTGGCCGTTGCGGTGGATGAAGCGGGTGGCCCCACGACCGCCGGAGTAACCGGGTGCCACGGGCGCGTCGGCCCAGGTTCTGGCGTCAAACAGCGCCGGGTCCGCGTGGCCGAGCAAGGTGTCCTCGTATAGGATGCCGTTGCCGTCCTGTCTCGCTGTGCGTCTGGCCAAGGCTGGATGCCGCCCTAAGTTGATTGCGAGCTTATCACCGTCAACCAAGAGCACTCCGGAGACGCCCACCATGCTGGAAACCTATGATGCTCTGCGACTGGCAGCCGCCGGCCGGCGCACCCTGTCGGATTTGCTGGAACAGGGCCGGATCATTTACCTGCCACGCTGTCCGGTTGCGCTGCCCGACGAAGCCGATCTGGACGTGCTGCGCGACCAGCTGCCCAGTACGATCACCCGGAAGAACGTCAGCTACCACCCCGAAGCGGATTCGGTGCGCGGTCTCGACCGGTCGTCACCGCTCTATCCCGCCACCTATCGCGCCCTCACGACGCTCCGCAAGTCTGTGGCTGACTGGTGCGTGGGTGCCATGCCGGACCTGCTGCGAAACGCTGATATCGGCACCTGCAGCTTCAGGCCGATGGAGGAAGCCGGCCGCACTATTGACGCCCACAAGGCCAGCGAACTGATTCACGTGGATGCCGGCGCCTACGGCGCGACGAACGGTGATCGGATCCTCCGCTTCCTCATCAATGTCCACCCGACCCGGGAGCGGGTCTGGGCCAGCAAAGGCGACTTCCGCAGCGTCTTCGCGCGGCATGCAGCCAGGGCGGGCTTCACGGGACCGAACGGCCGTATCGGCCGTCTCGACAAGAACGCCCTCGACGAATTGCTCACGGCACTGCTAAAGGGGCTCGGAACCGTGCTCCCCCTGGCGAAGGTTCTGGACACGAGCCCGTACGACCGGGCCATGAAGCGCTTTCACGACTACCTGAAGGACACGCCTGAGTTCCAGAGCGATCTGCAACACCACGTCGAGATGCGCTTTGCGCCTTACTCCGCCTGGATAGTCTTCGCCGACGGCGTCAGCCACGGCTGCCTGTCGGGGCAGCATTGCTTCATCTGGACGGCGCTGACGCCACTCGCCAACGCGCACTTTCCGGAGCTGGCGCCGATCAACGTGCTGCGAGCGGCTGCTTAGCTACGGGCTGCCGGTTTACAAAGGCGGCAACGTCGTCGAGGGTTGGAGCGCGTCCCCGACCCAGCCGGGACAAACCCGCCAGCGTGGCTCCGTGCCCAAGTCCCGGATAGAGCCTGAGTTCCGCCTGGCCGCCAGCCGCGCGCACGAGTTCCGTAAGCCGGATCGAGTGCTTGTCCCAGCAAACCACGTCCTCGGTCCCGTGAATAAGCAGTAACGGCGGCGCGTCCCCGCGTGCGAAGTACACGGGCTGGGTCTGCTGCATATCGGGAGCCGAACCGAACACAGCACGCAGCTGGTCAGAATCGATTTTGAAATCATAGGGACCGGACAGCCCGATGACACCCCGCAGGTCGTCGGCACTCGCGCCGGCGGCAGCCAGGTACTGCCTGTCCAGGGTCAGCAATAGCGCGATGTGCGCGCCGGCGGAATGCCCCATGACGAAGACTCGCTGCGCATCGCCCCCGTAGCGGTCAATGTTGCGCAGGGTCCAGGCCACTGCCTCCGCGGCATCGGCCACAAAGTCAGGAAAGCGGACTGCAGGATTCAGGCGGTAGTTGGGCAGGACGGCTAAGAAGCCCCGCTCGGCAAGGCCGCTGCCTGCAAACCGGTATTGTTCCTTGGAGCCTGAGTTCCAGCTGCCGCCGTGAATGAAAACGATGACCGCCGGCGGTTCCCCGGTGGGTACCTCCGGCACGTAGACATCCAGTTGCTGACGGGGCAGAGGACCATAGGTAACGTTAGCCGTGCGCTCGTAGGGCCCAAAGGCCGAGGGCACATTCGCCGCAAGAAACACCGCGGCGGTACACCCGCCAAGCACGACGGCGCCCACCAAGATGGCCAGTAGGCGCCAGCCAGTTTCAGCTAATCTATCGACTTCAACGCGCATAAGGCATAGAGCCAGATTTTATGACTGCCACGCAACCCCAGCCTTCACTGCCGGAAGACCTGACCGCCTGGATATCCCGGCTGTACTCAAATCCAGACCTCTTGTACATGGGACACAATCAGCGTGCGCAAGACCTGAATCTGGGTCTCGGCTGGATCTACTACGCGCTCGCCCGCCTGGTGCGGCCGCACCAGGCCGTCGTGATCGGGTCATGGCGGGGCTTTGTCCCGCTGATCATCGCGAAAGGCTGCCACGACAATGTTGAGCCGTGCGCCGTGCACTTCATAGACCCGTCAATGGTCGACGACTTCTGGAAGGACGCGGCAGCTACCGCGGCACATTTCCAGTCATTCGGCCTGACCAACGTACGCCACCACCTGCACACCACGCAGCAGTTCGTCACCACGCCGGAGTACCGGTCGCTGGTCGATATCGGGCTGCTCTTCATCGACGGATACCACACAGCCGAGCAGGCCAGGTTTGACTACCGGGCGTTTGCGGACCGGATGGCGCCTCGCGGCCTGATTCTCTTCCATGACAGCATGGTCCTCCGGCCCTCGGCTATTTATGGGTCGGACCGCCAGTACGACGTCAATGTAAAGCACTTCATGGATGAGCTCCGCGGGGATCCGGGCCTGCAATTGCTCGATCTCCCGTTCGGCACGGGCCTCACCGTGCTCCGCAAACTTGACGGGGCAGAAGCCGAACTTACCTCCCTGGATTCGAGGCGTCGAAAAACCGCGGCACCCCCTCCTCGATCGGCATGAACGGGGAACTGTAGCCGGCGGCCCGCAGACCGGTCAGATCCGCCTGGCTGTAGCTGCGATAACTGCCCGTAAGGTGCCCGGGCAGCGGCACGTACTCGATCCGGCCCCGGCCGTGCCACTTCACTACGGCGCCGGCCACGTCATTGAAGCTGCGCGCCTGGCCGGTACCCAGATTGAAAATGCCGGATCTGGAGCCCTGCTGCCAGGCCCACAGATTCACTGCGACGACGTCGTCGACATGGATGAAATCCCGCATCTGCAGTCCGTCGCCGTAGCTGTCAGTGCTGACGAAGAGCCGGATATCCGCGCCCGCTTTCAGCTGTTCATTGAATTGGTGAATCACACTCGCCATCGCACCCTTGTGAGACTCGCCCGGACCGTAGACGTTGAAGTAGCGCAGGCCCACCACCGGTGACCGAAACGTTGCCGTGGCCCGGCGAACATGCCGATCGAACATCAACTTGGAAAACGCGTGGACGTTGATCGGGCGCTCGCAGTCCTCGCTGACCCGGGAATCCCTGCCCGTGCCGTAGACCGACGCCGAAGATGCGTAGATCAGGGGCACCCGCCGCCCGGTGGCAAACGCGAGCAGGTGCCGGGAAAATTCGTAGTTGGTCCGCATCATCAGCAGGCCATTCCACTCGGCAGTGTCGGTGCACGCGCCCTGGTGAAAGACCGCCTCGAGCTTCGGTGAGAATTCCTGGCCCGCCGCCATCCGTGTGGCGAACTCGTGCATATCCAGGTACTCGGCAATGGCACAGTCGGCCAGATTGCGGATCTTGTGCCCGTCGCGGAGATCGTCGACGACGAGGATATCGTTGTGGCCAGCGCGGTTCAGTGCCCGGACGATGTTGCTGCCGATGAAACCGGAGCCGCCGGTCACGATAATCACGGCAGCGCTTACCGGGCGCGAATCAGGGCATAGGTCGCGCCGCAGTAGCCACACTTGGCCCGAGCGTCTTCCTCGATCGCCAGGTAGATCTTCGGGTGCGAGTTCCACAGGTACATACCGGGCATCGGGCACGAGAGCGGCAGATCCGCCGGCGTGACATCGTAGTGATGCTCGGCGTTGGGCTGGACCAGTGTGGTTTCCGGGACGGATCGCGTGACCATGGAGCGCTATTCAACGGCTGCGGGGCTTTGAGTATAGAACACCGCCTGCCAGTGCCGGATGACCGTGGCCGTCAGCGCCGCTGTCTCCGCCCGTGGCAGGAAACCGGGTGTGCCGGCGAGATTGAGGTAGTGCAGGCGCTGCCGATACGTGCGATAGGCATCGGCAAGTTCTTCGGCGTCGGCGGCTGTCAGGACAGAGTGCGCAGCCAGCCCTTCCAGCTGCCGGATGTTGTCAGACCAGCGGACGAGGTCCGGGTACCTGAAGGCCTCACGCAGCACCAGGTACTGCACCAGGAACTCGATGTCGGCAATGCCACCCGGGTCCTGCTTCACGTCCAGGAACTCAGCGGTGCCCTTCGACAGCTCACTCCGCATCCGCTGGCGCATTTCCGCGACTTCCCGGGCGAGCTGCTCGCGGCGCACGTAGGTGGTGAGTGCCCGGACGCGGAGCTGCTCAAAGGCAGCCCTGACTCCTTCGTCGCCCGCCACGGCGCGACTCCGCAGCAGAGCCTGGTGCTCCCACGTCCAGGCATCCTCGCGCTGATAGCGATCGAAGGCCGTCAGGCTGGAGACCAGCAAACCGGATTCCCCGCTCGGGCGGAGCCGGATGTCCACCTCATACAATTTTCCCGAGGTGGTATGCATCGTCAGGATGCTGATAATCCGGCGCGTCAGCCGGGAAAAGAACACGGCGTTGTCCAGCGGCTGGGCGCCGGCGGTCTGCTGCTGCTCGCCTTCCGAGTCATGCAGGAAGACGAGGTCCAGGTCAGAGCCGTAGCCCAGCTCGAGCCCGCCGAGCTTGCCGTACGCGGCGACTGCAAAGCGCGCCGGCCGCAGCGTGCCTGCGACCACACACTGCGGTTCACCGTGACGGCTCGCGAGTTCCTGCCAGCCGATCAGCCAGGCTGCTTCGAGCGTAAGTTCAGCGATGTCGGTCAGCCGGTCGCTGACCTTCATCAGGGGCAGCACCCCCGTGAGATCCACTACGGCAACGCGAAAGGTTGCTGCCTGCTGGAAATTGCGGAGGGCGTCGAGGCGCGCCTCCGGATCGTCAGCCGGCACGCGCGAGAGCCGAACGTTGAGGTCGGTTGCCAGCTCGCTCCGCGAGGGCGCCTGCTCGAAGACCCGGGGGTCCAGCAGCTCATCCAGCAGCAGCGGGTGAGTCGCAACCAGCCGGGCCAGGAATTCGCTCGCTGCGCAGATGCCGACGAGCCGCTGGAGTGCCGCGGGGTTCTCGTTCAGCAGGGCGAAGTACGCAGACCGGCGGCCGATGGCTTCGAGTACGAGCACCATGCCGTCGAGCGCCCGCGTGGCCTCGGCGTGCCGGCTGGCCACGCGCAGTACCGCGGGCACCAGCGCATCGAGCCGTTCGCGGCCCGGCGGATCGAGCCGCTGCTGCAGGCCGCCGTCCCGGAGCCGCTGCACCCGTTCGAGAACGTCGCCGGGCGACTTGAAGCCCGCATCTGCCAGCCGCTGCAGCTGCAAATCCTGAATGGCGTCGTCCAGCCACACCCGGGCCAGCTCCGGCTCGGGTGTGCCCGCACCCCCCAGGTTGCTGCCAGCTTCAACGGCGCCCTCGTCTTCGCCGCTCGCGTTCGTCCCGCGAAAGACGATGTCGCGGAAGTGACGTGCGACGAGGTCCCGCTGCAACTGCAGCGCGGAGAGGAAGGCTGACCAATCTCCGTACCCCATGGCCGTGGCCAGGCGCTGCTGGTCGGCCGGATCGGCCGGGAGGTCGTGTGTCTGCCGGTCGTAGAGAGCCTGGAGACGGTTTTCTGCGTAGCGCAGGAAGCGATAGGCGGTGGTCAGCTCGGCGGCATCCCGCTCGGGCAGGCAGCTGGCATGCACGAGGGCTGGCAGTGCCCTCAGGAGTTGCCGCTCGCGCAGCGGCGCCACGGTGCCACCACGTACCAGCTGCAGTGCCTGGACGATGAATTCGATTTCGCGGATACCGCCGGGACCGAGCTTCAGATTGCCGCGAAATTCCTTCCTGGCTACTTCGGCCTCGATGAGGGCCTTCATGTCGCGCAGCGAGCTGAACACGCCGTAGTCCAGGTAGCGGCGGTACACGAAGGGCCGGAGCACGTCGCGGTACAGGGACTCCGCGTCGGCCCAGTCGTTGACCACACGGGCCTTGATCCATGCGTAGCGCTCCCAGTCACGGCCGTGCTGCAGGAGGTAGCTCTCCAGTCCTGAGACGCTGACGGCCAGCGGGCCCGCGCTGCCGAACGGACGGAGGCGGACATCGACGCGGTAGACGAAGCCATCCGCCGTATTCCGGCTGAGCAGGTCGATCACCCGCTGGGCCAGCAGGCGAAAATACTCCTCGTTGCTCAGGGTCCGCGCGCCGTCGGTCTCGCCCGCCGCCGAATAGACGAATACGAGGTCGACGTCCGACGAGAAATTGAGTTCGTGGCCGCCCAGCTTGCCCATGGCGACGACGCCCGCACCGCAGGGGGTTCCGTCCTCGGCATGCGGTGCGCCGTGACGGGTGCGCAGCAGGTCGTCGGCAAACTTCAGCGCGGCGTTGATGGCCGCATCGGCAAGGTCGGAGAGGTCCCGCAACGACTCGGTGACGTCAGTGCTCTCGTTCAGGTCGCGCCACAGGATCCGGAGGAGTTCCCGGTGTCGGAACACGCGCAGCCTGTGGATAAACTCGTCGTCGCCAGGGCAGTCCTGCAGCGTGGTGGCCAGCAGGGTGGCAACCTCGCCATCCGCCACGGTCCGTGTCAGCCGGCCGCTGGTGCGGAGCTCAGTAAGAAGCACCGGGTAGCGCACCACGATGTCGGCGGCGAAAGGACTGAGGTCAACCAGCCGGTCGAACCCATCCTGTTCCGCCTTCCCGGCCGGGGACGCAATCATGGTGAGAATCTCAGCTCACGCCGGGGGCCGTAACCCTGATCAGGCCGCAGTCAGCCGGACCTTGGTGACGTTACCGAGTTTGACTCGTTGCTTCGCATGCCAGAGATCATGGTTGTACTGCAAGGCGAGCCAGCTCTCGGGCGACCGACCGAGGGCTTTGGACAAGCGCAAAGCCATTTCCGGGCTGATCCCACTCGATCCCTTCAAAATGCGATTCAAGGTAGAAGCCGCAACACCCAACTTGGCGGCGAGTTCGCGACCGCTGATTGCATTGGGCTCCAGATAAACCTCTGAAATAAACTCACCGGGGTGGGGAGGGTTGTACATCGCCATTAGTGATAATCCTCATAGTCCAGAATGTGCGCATCGCCGTCCCGGAACTCGAACGTCATTCGCCAGTTCCCGTTGACCCATACAGACCAGCGGCCCTGCTGCGCTCCCTTGAGTGCATGCAGGCGAAACCCCGGAACGTCGACGTCATCAATCGACTTGGCGGTGTCAATCGCTGCCAATTGCATCCGTAGGCGCCTGGCATGCTTCGGCTGAATACCTGCGACGCTGCCTGACTCAAAGAACTTTCTTAGCCCCTTGTGCCGGAACGACCTGATCATGGCAGGAGCATAGCGTGTTGCGCTCCGCGCAACAAGACCCGCTATCAATCGGCTCCTCAGTGACTCTAGGCTTTCAGCCCCTCGGCCTGCCGTGCCGCCTGCACCGCCGGCCGCTGCTGGACACGCTCGCGATAAGCGGCGAGCACGGGCCAGGCCGACAGGTCGATGCCCGCAATCCGCGTCCAGGTCAGGATCGTGTACAGGTAGGCATCCGCCACCGTGAAGTGCTCGCCCACCAGGTACTGGCGGCTGGCGAGGTGATTGGCAACGTAACTGAGCCGCACGCCCAGTTTGTCCCGCGCCGCGGCCTTCACATCCTCCGCGCCGCCCGGGCGCAGTAGCGGCCCGAAACCCTTGTGCAGCTCGGAAGAAATGAAACTCAGCCACTCGATCATTCGGTAGCGGGGCATGGTGCCGGCCGGCGGTGCGAGCTGGGCGGCGGGTTTCTGGTCGGCCAGGTACTGCAGGATCGCCTGCCCCTCGCTTAAGACTTCCCCGTTATCCATCTCGAGCGCGGGCACGTAGCCATTGGGATTGACCGTCGTGAAATCGCGCCCGTCACTGGTCTGGCGCGTGCGCATGTCCACCCGGTCCGCCAAGAACGGGATCCCGGCCTCGAGCAGCGCAATGTGGGAGGCCAGCGAGCAGGCGCCTGGACTGTAGTACAGCTTCATGGATTTGCCCTTCAGCAATGAATGCCGGGAGAATCGCAGCTTTTAGGCTTCGGCTCAAACGCAGTCCTACGTATGTCGACTTTCATCCTGGTCCACGGCGCCTGGCACGGTGGCTGGTGCTGGCGGCATATCGCCCCGCTCCTGCGCGCCCGGGGTCACCAGGTCCACGCCCCCGACCTGCCCGGTCACGGCGACGATCCGGCCCCGGCCGGTGCCCAGACGCTCGACAGCTACGCGGCCCGGATTGGCGGTCTGCTGGACGCCTTCAGCGGCGACGTGGTGCTGGTGGGTCACAGCCTTGGCGGACTGGTGATCAGCACCGTGGCGGAAGCCCGGCCCGAGAAGCTGCGGCGACTGGTGTACGTCACTGCGTTCCTGCCCCGGGACGGGGATTCACTGGTCAGCATCTGCAGTGTGGATCCCGACAACCCGCTCAATGCTGCGACCGTCCGGACACCGGACGGGAAGTGTGTAACCGTCGACCCCGAACGCGTGAGGGAGATCTTCTACGCGGACTGCCCGGCGGACGACGTCGAATTCGCAAGAGCGCGACTCGGTCCGGAGCCACTGGCAGTCATGTTCCAATCCGTCCAGGTTACACCGGAGCGTTTCGGCCGCGTGCCGCGCGCCTTTATCCACTGCTCACAAGACGTGGCGCTACCGAGGTTCGTGCAGGAGCAGATGGTTGCCGCCTCCCCCTGCCCGACCGTGCTGACGCTGCCAACCGGTCACTCGCCGTTCTTCGCGGCGCCGGAACGGCTCGCCGCCCAACTCGACTCGCTGGTGTAACCGCCTTGTAGGAGCGGCTTCAGCCGCGACCACACCCCCGGGCGCTTTTCCGGCCGAAACACCGACATTCTCGCGTGGCGCGTCGACGAATATCCCTCTAGTCTAGGTCGCCAATATGTCAACTACTGGTTGACAGCCTGAATCCATGATCCTAAGCTTCAGACATCGGGGCCTTGCCGATCTGTTCGAGTCCGGGCACAGCCGCTATGTACGTGCAGACCTTCTGAAACGGGTCGCACGGCGGTTAGACGCACTTGACGCCGCGAAACGACCCGAGCAGCTGCGAGTACCGGGGTTCGACTTCCACCGGCTGACCGGCACGACGCCAGTGCGCTTCAGCATTCACGTCAATGGCCCCTGGTGCATCACTTTCGGCTGGTGCGATGACGATGCAATCGACGTAGATCTGGTCAACTATCACTGAGGTCACCATGCGGACAGACAAGCGCAATCGGCCACCCACCCACCCGGGCGAGCTCCTCCGCGAGGACATCCTGCCTGGCCTCGGAGTGTCGGTCTCGGCAGCCGCACGTGACCTGCAGATCAGCCGGCAGCTGTTGCACGGGATTCTGATCGGTCGACGGCCCGTGACCCCGGCGATGGCGCTGCGCCTGGGTCGCTATTGCGGCAACGGGCCAGACCTGTGGCTGGCGATGCAGACGTCCCATGATCTCTGGCACGCCGAGCGAGCGATCGGGCCAACTCTCAGGAAGATTCCGGTGAAGCGGGCGGCGTAGGAGCGCCCAACCGCTAGTCGTCACCACCACCCTCAAGCTCCGGAAACAGCACCGACGTGTAGCCAAACCGGGTGAAGTCACGGATCCGCATCGGGTACAGGGTGCCGATCAGGTGATCGCACTCGTGCTGGACAACGCGCGCGTGAAAGCCATCCGCCACCCGGTCGATCGGTTCACCGAACGGGTCGAAGCCCCGGTAACGGATGCGCGCCCAGCGCGGCACGACGCCACGCAGACCCGGCACCGACAGGCACCCCTCCCAGTCCTCCTCGATTTCCGGCCCGAGGGCCTCGATCTGCGGGTTCAGGAGCACCGTGCGGGGCACCGCGGGGGCGTCCGGGTAGCGCTCGTTGTCGTCGAAACCAAAGATGACGACGGCCAAGTCCACGCCGATCTGTGGTGCGGCCAGGCCCGCCCCGTCGGCGGCCGCCATGGTGTCAAACAGGTCGGCCACCAGGCTGTGCAGCTCGGGCGTGTCGAACTGCTCCACGGGCCGGGCCAGGGTGAGTAGCCGGGGGTCGCCCATCTTCAGAATTTCGCGCACGGCCATGGCCAGAGTTTGTACCAGCGGCCGGCAGCCGTCGACCGTCACTTCAAGTTACAGTGGTTGGCATCGCCATACGGAGCCTGAAGAATGCGTAACTTCACACGTCTGCTGGTCACGGCGACTCTGCTTGGTATCGTTAGCACCGCACAGGCTGCCGACAAAGGCTGTCCCGACGCCCGTTCCCACCAGTTCGACTTCTGGATCGGCAGCTGGGACGTGACCAACGTCGACGGCGGAGTGGCCGGCCGCAACCGGATCGAGCCTATCCTGGACGGCTGCGCCCTGCAGGAAACCTGGGCGGGGGTGTCCGGCAGTGCCGGCACGAGCCTCAACTTTTTCGACACGAACCGCGGCAAGTGGCGGCAGTTCTGGGTATGGCGCGAAGGCACGACGCTGGAACTGGAGGGTGGCCTCAAGGACGGCGCGATGGTGCTGGAGGGCGACTCGGTCGAAGACGGCAAGCCGGCGCGCAACCGGATCACCTGGACCGGCCGGCCCGATGCCACAGTCCGGCAGTTGTGGGAAATCTCCATGGACAACGGCAAGTCGTGGAAGACACTCTTTGACGGAACCTATCGCAAGGCGAAGGCGCCCTGAACCAACAACGTCACCGGCCCGGTCTGGTCAGGCCCGGCCTGGCCAGTCCGGGCCCGGCAATGAGCAGCAGCACTCCGGCGAGGACCACACCCGCCGCCGCCCACTCGTACGTGGTGATCGTCTCTCCCCCGAAGGTCACCCCAAGTAGCATGGCAATGACGGGATTCACGAAGGTGTAGCTGGCCGCGAGCCCGGCTGATGCCCGGGCGAGCAACACCATGTAGGCGTTGAACGCCAGCAGCGAACCGAACACGACCAGATAGCCCCAGGCCCAGGCAGCGAGGGGTTGCGGCGGCCAGGTGAACGTTTCGCCGGTGACCAGCGCAAGGAGCATCAGTACGGCTCCACCGCACAACATCTCGCTGGCAAAGCCCATTGCTCCAGGCGCCAGCGGCAGGGCCCGCTGACTCAGCACGCTGCCCAGTGACCAGCACGAGCAGGCGGTCCCCATCGCGAGCAGACCCGTTGGCGAGCCCTGAAAGCCTGAACCCCGGGTCAGCATCAGGACGCCCGCCAGCCCCACGCCGATGCCCGCCAGTTCGAGGCGGCCGGGCACGATTCTCCAGAACAGGTTGATGAGCACGATGAGCAGCGGCACCACGGCGATGAACGCCACAACGAGGCCAGAGCCCACCGTCTGCTCCGCTACTGCCACGCCGCCCATCCCGCCGCCGAGCATCAGGGCACCCACGACCAGTGCATTCCGCCACTGGCGGCGTTCAGGCCACGGCGCCGCCCGCGCCAGGCGCATCCAGAGGGCAAGCAGGACGCCTGCCACGATGAAGCGGCTGCCCATCTGGAGATACGGCGGAAAACTGACGAGAGCAAAGCGGATTGCGAGGTAGGTAGAGCCCCAGATCACCCAGGTGGCGGCGAGGCAAGCGATGACGAGGCGACCCATGGCCGTATCGTAGGCAATTGGCTCCCATGATGCAGTGCCCCCCAGACATTCCCCCGATAGACGAGGCCATAAACGGTGAGGCACGAAAACCAGGCCGCGGCGGCGCTCCACAGGTCGTGGGACAGGAAGTGCGCACCGCGCGCTTCCTGGCCGAACGCAAACACACCGCCGACCATGAGCGCGGCGCCGAGCGACCAGCGCGCCAGGCTGCGACTGCGCCCCAGGGTGAGAAAGTACAGCGCGAACAGCGCGAACCCCGAGGACGAGTGCCCACCAGGAAAGCACTGGGCCCGCGGGAGGAAGTCCGGCCGATCCCCGAGCAGGTGCACGTAGGGCCGGAGGCCACCGAACTCCGCCAGCGACCAGGGGCAGTCCACGTTGGTCACCTGTTTGAGCACTCCCACCATACCGACACTCAGGGCCACGCTCAGTACCACAAAGCCGGCCGGTCGCCGGAAGCGGCGGAGGGCATCGATCCGGAAGCTGAGGGCCCAGACCAGCAGGACTGCGCCACCGAGGATCCGGATAATGCGGCCGCCGGTGCCGTGAATCAGGTTTTTGGCCCACCACTCGCCCGCCCCGCTGCCGACGAAGTGCTGGGAAAGCGGGTCGAAGGCCCAGGTACGCGCGAATCCTTCGTCAAGTCCAGTGGCGGCGGCCATTGTCGCGAACAGCGCGAACGCCAGGGCTGGCCAGACCGCATGGGAAAACCAGAAGCGCTGGTCGAGCACGGGGCTGGCGGACCGGGCCTCTGCCCTGCCCATGACGAGCGTCGGAATGGCGGCTTGGGCGTCCATGCAGGTCCTGGTTACCGGGATCCCCGGTGGGACGCAGCGAAGCCGCTGAATCAATCGCCTCCCGGTGTCCTGCCGCGAGCCCGCAGCCGCTAAACTCTGGCTATAGGCGCGATTGAATTTGCGCCGCGCAACGTCCTACCCCGCATAAACCGACCTGGACCGAGATGTGATCGAGTCGACGGAACTGGTACCGCGGATGCTCGCGGGGGACGAGAGGGCCTTCACGGCCTTCTTTGACGATTACTTTCCCCGGGTCTATCGCTTCGCCCTGCCCCGCCTGAACGGCGATGCGGATGCCGCCGCCGAGGTGGTGCAGGCGACGCTGTCGAAGGCCATGCGCAAGCTCCGGGATTTTCGTGGCGACGCCTCGTTGTTCACCTGGGTCTGCCAGATCTGCCGCCACGAAGTCGTGGACCACCTGCGACGCGAAGGCCGGCACGCGAGCAAGGTCGTGCGGATCGACGACAGCGCCGACGTCCGGGCAGCGGTCGATGCCATCGCCGGCCCCGCCGGCCTGGAGCCCGCCAACCGCCACAGCCAGACGGAGGTACGGCAACTGGTGCGCACCATTCTCGACCGCCTGCCGCCGCGCTATGGCGACGCGCTGGAAATGAAATACGTGGAAGGGCTCTCCGTGGACGAGATTGGCGCGTCGCTGGGTATCGGCACGACCGCCGCGCAGTCCCTGCTCGCCCGGGCCCGGATCGCTTTTCGTGATGCTGTGGAAGCGGTGTTCGGTGCCGCTTCCCAGGACGTGCTGGCCAGCCTGGGTTAATCAGGCGGCCTACAAGGGGAAATGACTATGACAACCAATCAACAGGATCTGCGCCCCGGCGAAGAAGAGGCCGTGCAGGGCCTGCTGCGCGAAATGGCGCCCGAAGCCGAGCCGTCGACAGCAGTGCGCGAGCGGATCCGGTTAGCCGTTGCCGCTGAGTGGCGCGCCGCCGTGGTACCGGTTCGGGCCTCGCGTGGCTGGCGACGGCCGGCCGTGGCGCTCGCCGCGGGGCTGGCCGTAGCCGCCGTCGCCCTTGGCATCTTCCAGGCGGGGTCGCCAACCACACCGCAGATCGCCGCGACCCTCACGCGCCTGCGCGGGCCCGTGGAAGTCAGCGTGAATTTCGACTGGCAGCCTGTTACTGCGGGCCAGTCGCTCCACGTTGGTCAGCAGCTCGTCACCGGACCGCAGAGCAAGGCCGCCCTGACCCTGGCCCGCGGCGTTACCTTGCGCCTCGACGCCAACACACGGCTTGCAATGTCAGGTATCGACCGGATGGTCGTGGAGCGCGGCGCTGTCTATCTCGACGCCGGCAACCGGACGGCAGCGGGCCCCGCCCTGCAGATCGACTCGGCGTTCGGCAGCACCCGGCACCTGGGCACGCAATACGAAGTGCGCGTGTCGCCGGCCGAGATGCAGGTCAGCGTGCGCGAGGGCCGGGTCGAGCTTAAGGGCACGACCAGCTCCACGTCAGCGGTGATGGCCCAGGCCGGCGAGCAACTCGTGATCGGGTCAGCAGGTGCGGTAGCGCGACGCGCCGTCGACCGGCGTGATGCCCGCTGGAACTGGATTGCGGACGTCACTCCGCCTTACGCCATCGAAGACCGCCGCCTTGCCGAATTCCTGACCTGGGTCTGCCGGGAGACCGGCCGGGAGCTGACCTTCGCCTCGCCGGAGGTCGAAGCCACCGCCCAGTCGATCATCCTGCGCGGCTCCGTGGCAGGCCTCTCCCCGGACGACGCCCTGGCCGCCGTGATGGCCACGACGAACCTGTCTTACGCAGACGACGACGGCCGGCTCGTCATTGCGCCCGCGACGCGCCACGCCACCACGCGGTAGTTCTCCCGCGAGTGCTGTTATCGTGGGCGCCGCATGTTCCCCGTCCGCTCCCGATTGACGCTCTGCCGGGCACTCGTCGTCCTGTTGGCAGCAGCCATCACGCCCGTCGCCAGCGCCGGTACCTACGCCGGCCGGTCCGTCCAGGATGTGCTCGGGGAACTGCAGGACGCTGACCTCACGCTGATCTACAACGATGCCCTCGTGCCGCCTGGCCTGCGGGTGCTCCGTGAGCCCGCCGCCACCGCCGGCATTCCCCTGCTCAATGAGATCCTCGCGCCGCACGGCCTGACCGCACGGAGCATGGGGCCGCAGACCTGGGCCATCGTCGCGCTGCCGTCGGGGTCGCCTGAACTCGCTGCCGGAGATACTCCTGCTACCCGTCCAGGCCGACCACGTATCGCCCTCGAGGAAGTGGTCGTGACTGCGAGCCAGTACAACCTGGTGCGCACCGCCCCGGAGGCCCGCACGTTCCTGAGCCAGCAGGAACTTCGCAGCCTGCCGAAGCTGGCGGATGAGCCCTTGCGCGCCGTGCACCGGCTGCCGGGCGCCGCGAGCAATGGCCTGTCGGGCCTGGCGCACATTCGCGGTGGCGAGCAGAACGAAACCCGGATCCTGCTGGACGGCATGCCGCTGCAGGACCCGTTCCACCTGAAGGGCTTTTTCTCACCGGTGAGCCTGCTCGATGCGGCAATCGTGGGGGAACTCGACGTCTATGGCGGTGGCTTTCCCGTGGACTATGGCGGCCGCATGGGTGCCGTGGTGGATGCGCGGTCGGTGGATCCGGGGGCGGAGCGCAGCTACGCACTTGGCTTGTCGCTGTTCCACCTCAACGGGCTGGCCAGCGCCACCTTCGCCGGTGAACGGGGGCGCTGGCTCGCGTCAGCCCGACGCAGCAACCTCGCCGGGGTCCTCAGCCTCAGCAACAGCGACCTGGGCGAACCGAACTACGCCGATACCTTCCTCAAGGCCGAGTACGACCTGAGCTCGGACACGACGCTCGCGGTCCACGCCCTGTTCGCGCAGGACCGTATCGAGCTCAACGACTCCGACAAGACCATTTTTGCGAGGACCGTCGACCGCAACGCCTACGTCTGGGCCACGGCTGGGCACCGCTGGTCCGAAGAGACCTCGGGCAAGGTATTGCTCGGCTGGACCAACTCGGAAAACGATCGCAGCGGCAGCGTGGACGTCCCGGGCGAGCAGGTGGGCGCACTGGACGACAGACGGGACTCAGACAGTTTGCTTCTGAAGTTGGAACTCGAACAGGGTAATGATTCGTTACGGTGGCGGGCGGGGCTGGACGCGGCGAGGCGGACGGCGAAGTACCGCTACACAAGCAACTTTGAGACCGTGGCGGGTTTTCCGTTCCCGGACAACACTGCCGAAACGATCGCACGCGATGCGCAGGCGCAGCCCGACGGCATCGAGACCGGCGTGTTCGTGGCCACACGCTGGCGGGTTAGCAACGCCCTTACGGGTGAAGTCGGCCTGCGCTGGGACAACCAGACCTACGACCCTGCAGGCAGCAGCAATCAGCTCAGTCCCCGGGTGAACCTGCTCTACGACGTGTCGCCCGCTACCCAGCTCCGCGCCAGCTGGGGCCGTTTCTACCAGCCACAGGGCATCGACGAACTGCAGGTTGAAGACGGCATCGAGACCTTTTTCGCGGCACAACGCTCGGACCATTTCATCCTGAGCCTCGAGCACGCGTTCACAGACCGCGTCTCGGCACGGGTCGAGGCTTACACCAAGGACTACGACCGCTTAAGGCCGCGATTCGAGAACCTGTTCGACCCTCTGGTGCTGCTCCCGGAGCTGGCAACAGACCGGGTGGCCGTGGCGGCCTCGGCGAGCACCGTCAACGGCATCGAGCTGCTCGTCCACGACCGGTCCGGCCAGCCCTGGGGCTGGTGGCTGAGCTATGCGTTTTCGAAGGCCGAGGAAACAGTGGACAGCGCGTCCATACCCCGGAGCTGGGATCAGCGCCACACGGTCAATGGCGGCGTCAGCTGGAACCAGGGTCCCTGGGAGCTGACCCTCGCCGGCACCTGGCACACCGGCTGGCCGACCACGCCAGCCAGCCTGGCCCCGGGCTCCAGTACCGAGGTTCTGATTGGCGAGCGGAATTCCGCGCGCTTCGAGCCTTTTCGCTCCCTGGATTTTCGGGCCGGCTACACCTTCGAACTGGGCGACACCGAGCTGCTGACCTTCATCGAGCTGATCAACACCCTGGGGCAGAAGAACCCCTGCTGTGTCGAGTACACCGTGCTGGACCCCGGCACAGGCGGGGCAGCGCTCCGCGAAGACTTTGACTACTGGCCGCGGTTCGTCCCAAACCTCGGAGTTCTCTGGAAATTCTGATCGATTCGATGGCTCTCGCCGGGGGCGATTGATATCTCCGTCCCGTGACGTCCAACGTCGATGGATGCCACAAGACAGACGAGCGGGCGATGGCGCCCCGCCCTGAGCGTGGAGGCGCTGCTCCTCCTCGCATCGTTCGCCTTCGCGACGGCCTACAACGGAGCGTTGTGGCACAGCCTGTTCGGCACCGCAGAGCTCCTGGACCCGCGCCAGCTTGGCCTGTTCGCCGCATTGCTGGTCGTGGTCATCTGCATCCAGTTCGCGGGCTTTGCCCTGCTGCTCTCGCGGCGTACCGTGAGGCCGGTGCTGGCAGTGCTCTTCGTGTGCACGGCGCTGGCCAGCTTCTTCGAGAGCAGGTACACGATCTTCCTCAATACGGAGATGTTGCGGAATATCCTGCGGACGGATCCCGCCGAGGCCGGCGAACTGCTTTCGGTACAGCTGATCCCGCACCTGCTCCTCTACGCTGCCGTCCCCAGTGCCCTGGTGCTCTGGACGCGCATTCGCGTCCGGCCCCTGCGCAGGGCGATCCTGATCAGGGCGGGTACAGTGACGCTCGCGCTGGCCGTCGCCGTGCTGGCTTTGTTCGTCGAGTACAAGGACGCCTCGTCCCTGCTGCGCGGGCATCGGGATGCCCGGCATCTGGTGACGCCCACCAACTACCTGGCTTCCCTGTTCAAGATTTCCCGGGACGCGCTCGCCGCACCGCCGGGCGAACCACAGCCTATTGCCCTGGACGCCCACCGGGTCGTCTCGGTAACTGCCAGCCGCAAGCCAACTCTGCTGGTACTGGCGATCGGGGAAACAGTCCGCTCGGCCAACTTTGGCCTTAGCGGCTACGCGCGCCAGACCACACCGGAACTGAGCCGGCTCGATCTGCTGGTTTATCCGCGGGTACAGGCCTGCGGCACCAGTACCGAGGTGTCGCTGCCCTGCATGTTCGCCCCGATCGGCCGGCGCGACTACGACGAAAAACGCATCCGCAATGAGCAGTCGCTTCTGCACGTGCTCTCCCGCGTCGGCATCGGCGTCACGTGGATCGACAACCAGGCGGGCTGCAAAGGCGTCTGCGCCGGGCTCCCGCAGGAGCGCATACCCGGCGATGCAGACCCGGTGTTTTGCGATGGCGAACGCTGCCTGGACGGCATCATGTTGGCCCGACTCACCGCCACTGTTGCGGCCAGTCCGGGCGATCTCGTGGTGGTTCTGCACATGCTGGGCAACCACGGACCCGCCTACTCGCGCCGCTATCCACCGGAATTTCGCAAGTTCGTACCCACCTGCGAGAGCCTTGAATTGAGTGAGTGCTCGCAGGAGGAAATCGTGAATGCCTACGACAACGCCATTCTCTACACGGACCACGTCCTCGCCAGCCTTATCCGCTATCTAGAGACGCAAACAGGCCGTGATGCCGGCCTGATCTACGTGTCCGATCACGGAGAATCGCTGGGTGAATCGGGCTTCTACCTGCACGGACTGCCCTACCGGATTGCCCCGGCCGTGCAGCGGGAAGTCCCGATGCTGATCTGGTTGTCAGACAGCCTGCAGCGCGACGCCGGGATCAGCACGGCCTGCCTGCGGCAGGGACTCAGCAGCGAGGTGTCTCACGACCACCTTTTCCATTCGGTGCTCGGCCTGCTGCAGGTCGAAACGGTTGCCCGGGAGCCAACCCTGGACCTCTTCACCCCGTGCCGGGTTCCGGCCGTGCCGCCGGCAACAAGTCAGGAACCGCGCGGACCGGCTACCACCTGATTTTTCCGCAGCAACTCCATCTTGCTGTGGTAGGTCTGCCGCAACACCTCATCACCGGCAACCTCCTCCGCACGGGCGAACCACCGTTGCGCCGACGCCGGATCGCCGCGCCTTAGGTAGGCAAGACCGAGCAGCGCGCAGAAGCGGTCCTCGTTGGCCTTGCGGCCGATGGCGAAGCGCAGGTGCACGATCGCTTCGTCGTAGCGGGCGGCGGCGAACGCGGCTTGCGCCTGTTGGTAGCGGTAATAGGGATTCTGCTGCCGGTGCCGCTCGAGGCGAGCGCGCAACACGTCGGCCTCGGCGAGGCGGCCCCCGATGCGATACAGCCGCTCGAGATTGCTGATGGCCACGTACTCCCGCGGTGCCAGCTGCAGCGCGTGCTGCCAGGCGGCTTCGGCCCAGTCCGGAGAGCCGCTCCGCTGGTACAGGGAGCCCAGGTTGATCCAGGCGGGGACGAAACCAGCATCTGCCGCCAGCGACAATCGAAAGTTCAGCAACGCCGGCAGAACCTCGCCCGCCTGCATATGCTCCACGCCCACGTTGCTGTAGTAGTGCGCCCGGGCACGTTCGTCGCTGATGGCGCGACGATCGTAGGAGGCACGGAAGTCCGGCATGTTGAAGTCGACGATCTGCTCAGGGCTGTTGCCCATGTCCACGAAGGTGTTCATGTGCCGGTTCTGGACGAAGTTAGTGCCGTTCAGGGACCAGTCGGGCGGCACGTCAACTTCCTGGTAGGAGACACGCAGCCCGGCCTCCCGGGCCAGCGCGACGAACAGACTGGTGAAGGCCAGGCAGTTCCCGCGCCGCAGCCGGAACGTTTCGGCCGCCGTGTAGGTCCGTTCCTGGTACTCAATCGTGAAACCCTCGTCGCGCAGTAGCGCGCGGAGCAGTCCGCGCAGGCGCCAGCGATCAGGACCTCCGGCGGCCACCCGCTCCGCAACGAAGCGCCGCATGTCGGCATCGATACCGAGGATATCGACTTCGGGCAGGGGCTGTGGCTCCACGCCGCCGGTCAGCGGCTGGCCTTCGAGGAGCATGGCCGGCGTGATTGGAGAGTGCACCGGTGTTACTTGCGCCGCGCAGCCGGCCAGCAGCACGAGGCAGCCCAGGCTCAGGGCGCGCATCACGGGGGCATTGCCTGGAATTGCGGCAAGTGGTCCGTGATGTCGAACCAGCCGGCCTTTGAGCCGACAAAAATATGTGCGCTTGGGCCAACGCCCGGATCCGAATCGAGCGTACCGGCCGGTACCACCGCCACCTTGCGCTCGACTGATTTCCGCGGCACAGCACCGCCGCACAGCGAGCAGAAGGTCACACCGAAGTAGCGGGCTCCGGGCAGGGGGAAATCCCGCACGAGTTCCTCCCCTCGCCGGAAGCGGAATTTGTCCAGGGGCACAAAAATGTTGGTCGCGTGCGCCGCACTGCGGCCCCTGCGGCAGCGGGAACAGTGGCAGTTGAGCATGCGCAGCGGCGTACCTTCGTACTCGAAGTTCACCTTGCCGCACGCGCAACTCCCGGCCGTGCAGCCCGGCGATGGCGGGTCCACCGCTGGCGACGGCACTTCCGCCATACCACCCTCGGGGGGGTACGCGGCGTGCCGGGGCAGGCCATCCGTGATTTCGTACCAGGGGGCCTTTGATGCCACGAACATGTGCATCGCCGGCGTGACGCCCAGATCGCCCTCCAGGTTGCCAGCAGGTCCGACCACCAACCCGTGCTCGGGCATCATCGTTGGCAGTACCGAGCCACAAGTCAGGCAAAACGGACGGTACCAGCCGGGCGACGAATCGTAGCGACCCATTCGGTCGCTCCCGGCCAGCAGCTTAAACCCGTCCAGCGGGCTGGCCACGTAGGTGGCAAAGGGTGCACCGTGGTGCTTGCGACAGATGGAGCAATGGCAATGCGCCATGTGCGTGAACGGGCCGCGCTGCGTAAAGCGGACCGCGCCGCAAAGGCAGGAGCCAGTTACAGAGTGCTGGGACACGGCAACCTCCGGCCCGAGTATAGACCCGCTGTGGGGGCTGTTGTCTTTCGCTGGCCGAGCCCCAATATTGGGCCCCTGTCTGGTGATTCACTCGCATTGAGAGGACTGGTGCATGCGCCGCATTCTCGGTATCCACAGCCCTGGGCCCTTCCACTGGGTGGGCGACGGCTTTCCCGTGAAAACCGTGTTCCGATATGACCACCTCGGGCAGCAACTGAGCCCGTTCCTGCTCCTCGACCACGCCGAGCCCCGGCAATTCGAGCCGACCACAGCGCGTCACGGCGTCGGCGAGCATCCCCACCGGGGTTTCGAGACGGTAACCATCGTCT
Source organism: Gammaproteobacteria bacterium (assembly GCA_031395645.1). GTDB lineage: Bacteria > Pseudomonadota > Gammaproteobacteria > Steroidobacterales > SHZI01. The sequence goes on from JANNJM010000023.1 coordinate 32,133, forward strand.
ACGCCGGCGAACTGGAACATCGTGATTCCTCGGGTGGTGGCGGGCGCATCGGTCCCGGCGACGTGCAGTGGATGACCGCAGCAGGCGGCCTGGTGCACGAGGAGTTCCATTCCCGGGACTTCGCCGCCCGGGGCGGATCGATGGAAATGGCCCAGCTGTGGGTGAACCTCCCGGCGCGGGACAAGCTGTCTGCACCGCGTTATCAGACTGTCCTCAAGGGCGAGATTCCCGTCGTCGGGTTGCCCGGGGGCGGCGGTGAACTGCGCGTGATCGCCGGCAGTTTCGGTGACCACACGGGTCCGGCACAGACGTTTACGCCGATCAACGTGTGGGATCTGCGCCTCAAGTCCGGCCCCGCTTCCAGACTGGAAGTGCCCGAAGGTCACAACGCGGTGCTGGTCGTGTTGAGCGGCGTGGTTCGCGTCAACGGTGCGGACGAGGTGCCCGCGTCGAGCTATGCCGTGTTCGACCGGAACGGTGGCGGCATCTCGCTGGAGGCGCTGCCGCCCGAGGCGAAATGTCTGCTGCTGACGGGCGAGCCACTGGACGAACCCATCGCAGGGCACGGTCCGTTCGTGATGAACACCGACGACGAGATCCGCCAGGCCATCCTCGACTACCAGCAGGGTCTGTTCGGCACGGTGGCGTCGGTTGCTGGTAGTGTGGGTGAACCTCACTGAGCTTTGAGTAGCGATGCGTCAACCGTTCCGGGGCCGCTTGCTGGTAGTCGCGGCAATTTTCGCCACTGCGGGTGACGTGGAAGGCGCGCTCCTCGACCCCGCCCGTGTGGGCTGGAGCCGCGTCGGGCTCGAAGCGCACAAGTTGTTCATCACCGCGACTACGGTGGCCGAGTGGTCCGTGGAGGACGCAAGCTCAGTGGCAAGCCGGCTGGCTGATAGCCCCGAAGGGGTCGCCATTGCTCCCGGTGCAAAGATCCTGAAGGTCAACTACCACGCCGATCTGCCCGGTCTCAAGTCGGATACCACCCTGTGGATGGATCCTGTAACCGGAAACTCCCTGCAATACGAGGTCCGGGACTCCGGCAAGCGCTTCCGGGAGCGGATCGTGCGCTATGCCGATTCGGGGGCTTACCACCGCACCCGTCGTCCGGGGCCCGGCCAGGACAAAGAAACTCCAGCGAAATGGACGGACGAGACCTCCGGATTCTGGCCCTACGGCCAGAACCTGGCCGGTCAGCCAGTGCTGGACTCGCTGGCATTACTGAACTTCATCGCCGCATCAGATCTCGCCAGGGCCGGCGACCAGACCGAGGTCCTCGTCTTCCACCGGCGTGCGCTGGTACGGGTCCGGCTCACCGTGGATGGCCTGGTCGATTCGAAGGTCACCTACCGGGCCGTTGGTGATGACGGCCGGCGCTCCTGCAAGGGTGCAACCCGGGCGTTGAACATTCGCCTGACGGTGCTGCCGTTCGGCACGGAGCCTACCGACTTCGATTTTCTGGGATTGAAGAGCGATATCTTCATCAAGCTTGAGCCGCAGTCCCGTTTGCCGCTGCGGATCGAGGGCCGGGCCGCGGTGATTGGCCGGGTGACCACGAACCTGCAGGAAGCCCGCCTTAAAGGCAACGTTCGCTGTCCGGGCCTGGCTGGCACTTAGGCGCGCAGCACCCGGGCCGCCTCCTCCAGCGCTTTGATCTTGCCGAACGCCCGCTCGCGCGGCAAGAACCACATGCCGCAATCCGACGCAAGCCGCAGGAGCTCGGCGGGCACCACTTCCATCGCGGCGCGCGTGCGCCGCACGATGTGGTCCACAGCCTCAACCGGCGCCTCGGTATCGAGATTGAGAAGACCGAGAATGGCCGCCTTGCTGCCTAAGTGGGTCAGCAACTCCGGGGTATGCCCGGGCTGCTCGTACTCGAGGCTGATCTCGTCGATGTCGCTGGCCGCCAGCAATTCCAGCGATTTTTCATAGACCGGGTTGACCTGCTTGGCAGCAATGTTCTTCGAGTAGCCGTAGCAGACGTGCACGGCGGTCGGCACGGTGATGCCGCGAATCGTGCGATTGATGGCCTCCACCGCGTAGTCCTTGCACTGGCTGTAGCGGAAGTGCGCCTCCGGCTCGTCGATCTGCAGCATGTCCACGCCAGCGTCCTGCAGGTAGCGCAGTTCTGCGTTCAGCGCATCGGCAATGCCAAAGGCCATCTTCGCCTGGGACCCGTAGTGGGCGTCGGCCAGCCGCAGCGACAGCGAACTGGGGCCGATGATGGTCATCTTGGTGAGCCGCGAGGTGTTCTTTTTCAGGAACTCCAGATCGCGGCCCAGAATCGGACCGGTCCACGTCACCTCAGCCGTGACCTGCGGGACCGTGGCCTTGAACACCGCCGCGGCCGCGATCTTTTCGGTGGATGGCTGGGTTGTCGCGACCCCGAGCTGGGGCCTGCTCTTCATCTTGAGGGCATTACCGATGTCGCCCATGGTCACCGTGTATTCGGCCCGATGGACGTTGTCGATACCGCCCAGGACGTTGAAGTAGCCGCTGAAGGTCTGGCGCCGCTGCTCGCCATCGGTCACGTAGGTGAGCCCGGCCCGCTCCTGATCGTAGATCGCAAGGAGCGTGGCGTCATCCAGCGCCTCAGCCCGCTGCTCGTCCGGCACGCGCCACCAGGTGTTCTCCGGCGCGAAGAACATTTCGTGATTGGCGAGCCACTTCGGCTTGGACCAGCTGCCGACGATCTGGGTAGGAAACAGGGGAAGGCCTGGCATGGGGCTCCGTTCTGGTAGCGCGAGGAGGTCAGTATAAAGCGCCGTAACCCATCTATAACCGCGCCGCGACTGACCTGTGACCACTGCCTTCCTAGACTGCTCAGCATTCTTCAGCAAATGCAGAAGGAGGTTCCCATGTTCTCCCGAAGATTGCCGGCCATCGTGCTCACCGGCCTGCTCCCCATTACCGGTGCCCTGGCGCAGACCACGGACGGGGCCGAGATCCAGCGCCGCCTCGAAGAGCAGGAGCAGAAGACAGCAGTTCTGGAACGAAAACTCGAAATTCAGGACGAGACCGCCAAGGCCGTACTGCCCAGCACGCCGATCATCAAGGCGGGCCCCAAGGGGTTCTCGATCGTGTCGCAGGACAACGCCAACGTCATCAAGTTTCGCGGCCTGGTACAAATCGACGGGCGGAATTTTGCCGACAACTCAGACATGGGCGGCGTGGACCAGTGGCAGGCCACCCGGGCCCGCCCCTGGATCGAAGGCACGTTGAGCAATTTTCTGGACTTCCGCCTCATGCCGGATTTCGGCAGGGGTCGGACGGTGCTGCAGGATGCCTGGATCACGGCCCGCTTCCGCCCCGACTTCCAGGTCACGGCCGGAAAGTTCAAGGCACCAGTCGGCCTGGAGCGCCTGCAATCCGCCACTGATATCCGTTTCCAGCAACGCGGCTACCCGACCAACCTCGCGCCAAACCGGGACCTCGGGCTACAGGTCAGCGGCAACCTGCTGAGGGACGCACTGACCTACCAGCTCTCATTCAGCAACGGCTCCAATGACGGCGGCAGCAGCGAGACCTTCGGCGACGCGGACGTCAACGATGACAAGGAGTGGGCGCTGCGGCTCTTCGCCAACCCGTTCATCAACTCCGGCAACTTCTACCTGCGCGGCCTGGGTCTTGGCGTGGCGGGAACCTTCACAGACCAGCAGGGTACCAACACCCAGACGTTGCTCTCGCCGTTCGTGACCCCTGCCGGCCAGACCTTTTTCAGCTATCGGGTCGCTACGGCGGCATCGGGCGCCAATGCGGCGACGAACGCGACGATCGCCGATGGGGACCGGTTTCGCCTTTCGCCGCAGCTTTACTACTACGTCGGCAGCTTCGGCCTGTTGAGTGAATTCATCACCGTGGAACAGGACATCTCCCGTCAGGCTACAGCCGCCGACCCGGTCCGCCGTGACGAACTGGACAACAGCGCCTGGCAGGTCCAGCTGTCCTGGTTTGCCACCGGCGAGGAGGAGTCCTACAAGGGCTTCACGCCAAACTCCGTCTTCACGCCGGGCGGTCTCGGCTGGGGTGCCCTGGAATTCGTGGCCCGGTACATGGAACTGGACGTGGACGACGCTACTTTCACCGGTGGCGCACTGTCCTTCGCGGACCTGACCAAGAGCTCCAGCAAGGCCCAGTCGATCGGCATCGGCGCCAACTGGTACCTGAACCAAAACCTGAAGGTGTTGCTGGAGTACGAGAACACCAGCTTCGATGGCGGCGCAGCAGGCGGTGCCGACCGAGAGGATGAGAATGCTGTCCTCACCCGCTTTCAGTTGAGCTTTTAAACCGGATTCATTGGAGATTGAATATGTCCGCACTCAAATGGTTATCCCGCCGGCTCATCCCGGCCCTGGTTATCGCCGGCCTGGCCGCAAGCCACGCCGCGGATATCACCCTGCTAAATGTCTCCTATGACCCGACCCGGGAGCTCTACGCGGATTACAACGCGGCCTTCGCCAAATACTGGCTGGCAAAGACGGGCAAGACCGTGGAGATTCGCCAGTCCCACGGCGGGTCCGGCAAGCAGGCCCGGTCGGTGATTGACGGGCTGCCGGCCGACGTGGTCACGCTGGCTCTCGCCTACGACATCGACGCCATTGCGACCAATGCCAAATCGCTGCCCGCCAACTGGCAGGGCCGGCTGCCGGACAACAGCTCGCCCTACACATCGACCATCGTGTTCCTCGTGCGCACGGGCAATCCGAAGGACATCAAGGACTGGGGGGATCTCGCAAAGCCGGGGATCTCCGTAATCACGCCGAATCCGAAGACTTCCGGCGGCGCACGCTGGAACTACCTGGCGGCCTACGGCTGGGCGCTGCGCCAGCCCGGGTCGACAGAAGCGACGGCCAAAGAGTACCTGCGCAAGGTCTTCATGAACGTTCCCGTGCTGGATACCGGCGCCCGGGGCTCGACGACCACTTTCGTACTGCGCGGTATCGGTGACGTACTGCTGGCCTGGGAGAATGAAGCGTTTCTCGCCGTCGAAGAACTGGGGGCCGGCAAGGTGGACATCGTCGTACCCTCGCTCAGCATCCTGGCCGAGCCGCCGGTGACCGTCGTCGACAAGGTGGCGCTGCGCAAGGGCACTCGCGACGTCGCTGATGCCTACTTGAAATACCTCTATTCACCGACCGGCCAGGAGATTGTTGCCAGGCATTTCTACCGGCCACGGGATCCGGTTGTGGCCGCGAAGTACGCCAGCCGCTTCCCGGAACTGAAGCTGATCAGCATTGCCGACTTCGGTGGCTGGGCCAGAGCCCAGACCACCCATTTCGGTGAAGGGGGTACCTTCGACCAGATCTACCTGCCAGAGTAGTCGCAACCGCCCGGAGTGCTACGCTACCGAGCAATTCAGTGAGAGCCGACCGTATGCGTCTCGCCCGCCTCGCCCCGTTGTTGCTGGTCACCTCGGCCTGCCTCGCATCCTGCTCCCTGCAACCGCCGGTCGCGGCCCGCAAGCCCTTCGCGGTTGAATCTCCCAACGGTACGCGCATTGACGAGTACTACTGGCTGCGGGACGACACGCGCCAGTCGAAGGAAGTGCTGGACTATCTCAATGCCGAGAACGCGTGGCGGGACGTCGCCATGGCGCACACGCAAGAGCTGCAGAAGAAACTTTACGAGGAACTGGTGGCCCGCGTAGACCCGGACGAGTCCTCGGTACCGGTCTACGACCGCGGCTACTGGTATTACACCCGCTTCGAACCCGGCGAGGACTACCCGATTTACGCACGCCGGAAGGGTGCGCTGGACGCGCCCGAGCAGGTGATGCTCGACGGCAACCAGCTGGCGCTCGGCCAAAAGTTCTTCCAGATTGGCTCCCTGGACGTCAGCCCGGACGGCGCGGTACTCGCCTGGACAGAGGATACCGTTGGACGCCAGCAATACTCCCTGAAGTTCCGCAGCCTCATGTCGGGCAGCGCCCTGCCGGACACCGTGACCAACGTGGAATCGGATTTCGTCTGGGCCGCCGACAGCCGCACCCTGCTGTACGTCGCAAAGGATCCGGTCACGCTGCTGTCCGAGCGCGTGCAACGGCACGCGCTCGGCACGGATCCGACAGCCGACGTCCTGATCTACACAGAGAAGGACCGGAGCTTCTACCTGGGTGTGAGCAAGAGCCGCTCGGAGAGATACCTGTTCATCCGCCTCAGCAGTACCGAAGAGAGCGAGTGGCACTACGCGGAGGCCAGCGATCCGCAGCTGCGCTTCCGGCCCGTCCGGCCTCGCGAGCCCCATCTGCTCTATGACGTTGAACACCTCGGTACGGACTTCGTGCTCCGCACCAACTGGGAGGCACCGAACTTCCGTATCGTGAAGACACCGGTCGCTACCAGCACAGACAAGAGCACCTGGCGTGACGTACTGCCTCACCGTGCGGAGGCCCTGCTGGAAAGCTTCGAAGTAACAACGCGCTCGCTGGTCGTGAACGAGCGCAGCGGTGGGCTGCTGAAAATCCGGGTCATGCCCTGGGAGAGTGGCAATGCGACGGGTCTGGGCCGCCTGGTCGACACCCTCGAGCCCACCTACACCATGCGTCTCGTGCCGACGCCCGACATCGACAGTCCGGTCATTCGTTACACCTACTCATCGCTGATCGAACCCAGTTCGGTCTTCGACTACGACCTGAAATCGGGCCGCAGCACGTTGCAGAAAACCGAGCGGGTGCTGGGCGGCTTCGCGACCACCAACTACTCGACCGAGTTTATCCGTGCGCCCGCCCGTGACGGCCAACAAATCCCGGTGTCGCTTGCCTACCGCAAGAGCACCCGACTGGACGGCACCGCGCCGCTGTACGTTTATGGCTACGGGTCTTACGGCTCTGCCACGGATCCGGGCTTCTCCAGCGAGTGGCTAAGCCTGCTGGACCGGGGGTTCGTCGTGGCCATCGCCCACGTCCGTGGCGGCCAGGAACTGGGCCGCCAGTGGTATGAAGATGGCCGACTGCTGCACAAGAAGAACACCTTCTCGGACTTCATCGACGTGACCCGCCACCTGGTTCGGCAACGCTACGGCGCGCAGGACCAGGTCTTTGCCGAAGGGCGCAGCGCGGGCGGCCTGCTGATGGGCGCCGTCGCCAACATGGCGCCCGGCGAATACCGGGGAATCATCGCCGGTATGCCCTTCGTGGACGCTGTCACCACCATGCTGGACGAGAGCATTCCGCTGACCACCAACGAGTTTGATGAGTGGGGTAACCCGAAGCAGAAACTCTTCTACGACTACATGCTCACCTACTCACCATACGACAACGTCTCAGCTCAGGCCTACCCTGCCATGCTCGTTGTCACCAGCCTCTGGGATTCCGAGGTGCAGTACTACGAACCCGCCAAGTGGGTCGCCAGGCTGCGCGCACGGAAAACGAACGACAAGCCGCTGATCTTCAGCGTGGACATGAGCGCCGGTCACGGCGGACAGGCGGGTCGCTATCAGCAGTTTAGGGATACGGCGCTGGCGTACGCTTTTATTCTGGATCAGCTCGAGGTGCGCCGGTAGTACGCAAAAGTATAGGCCGTTCAAAGGCCGGAGGTTGACAACGCGACCCTGAATCTCACCCGAGAATCTGCACAATCCCGGGGCTTTGTCGACCTGCCCCGCTGAGCTGGAACGCTTTACGTTCTATGGATGCCCGAGATCAGCCGCTTCCTTGGCATCATCATCGCCATGTATTACCGTGACCACGCTCCCCCGCATTTTCACGCGGTATATGGGGACTACGAAGTGACAATCCAGATCGCGACGGGTGAAGTGCTGGGATTTCTGCCAAGGCGTGCCCTCGCAGCTGTGCAGGAATGGCGACGCATACACCAGGACGAATTGGCGCGAGCCTGGGAACTTGCGCGAAAGCGCGAAGCGTTGCCCAGCATTCCACCGCTCGAATGACCGCCATGCTCCCTCGCATAACCAGCGCCCGCTACCTTGCCGATTTCCGGATCTGGCTGCAGTTCAGTGACGGGGTGCAGGGCGAGGTGGATCTCGGCTCAGAGCTCAACGGGCCAATATTTGAGCCTCTCCGGGATGTAATGATCTTTCGCCAGGTCCGTCTGCATCCAGAACTGCGGACGCTGGTCTGGCCCAACGGAGCAGACTTTGCCCCGGAGTTTCTCCGAGCCCATCTCCGCCTGACGGCCTGATCCACGGCCCAACGTTCATTCCTGCAAAACTACGTCGAGGCCATGGGCGGCGAATTGTCCCTGGTCGCTGAATTCCCAAGGCGGGCTCCGGTCCGGATCCGGACTCTGGGCGACTTGGCCTTACAGACCCCTGCACAAAGTCCCAGGTAGCACCTACGAAGCGCGCATTCTCGCCGGCCAGCGTAACAGTCCATCAACCCACGCGAGAAATGCTTGAGGCGGTCATCACTCCCTGCCATCTCTCTGAAAATGCGCGATTCAACCCAGGATGTACCGGGAGGTATTGCGGTTCCATTCCGGGCACTCATGCGCCCAACGCAAGTATGCCGAATACTGCTGCCGATAGCTCCGCAGCAGCCTGCTCCGAGCGCTCCAGGCAGTCCGGTCGCTGGCTTCTGCTGAGAAGCGTGCTTACTATCCATGGCTTGTTCACTGCCTGCCGCAAACTCCGGGCTCTTACCGCATGAACTACGATCATGCCAGCCTGACCCGCTTCGAGCGGCTACTGTCGTTCGTCACGCGCGTGGCGCCCGGCGAGGGCCGCACCGCGTTCCTGTTCTTTATGCACGGGTTTCTGCTGCTGGCGTCGTACCAGGTGGTGAAGGCGCTGCGCGAAGCCTTCATGCTCACCAAGTTTTCGGCCGAGACGCGTGCGTACGCGGTGGCGGCCATGGCGCTGGTACTGATGCTCATCGTGCCGCTTTATGGCCGGTTACGACACCATATCCACGGTGAGCAACTGCTGCGCGCCGTCACCTTGTTTTTCGTGGTGACGCTACCGCTGTTCGCCGTGCTCGCCCATTATCAGATTCAGATCGCGTTTGCGTTCTTCATCTGGGTCGGTATCTACGGCGTCATGGTCGTGTCGCAGATGTGGGCCTTCGCGGCAGATTCGTTCAACGTCAGGAGCGGCCAGCGACTGTTTGTGGTGATTGTGCTCGGCGCCAACCTGGGCGCGCTTGCCGGCGCCACACTCACGCAGGTGGCGGTGGCGGCGCTCTCCCCCATGGGACTCATGGTTCTCGCGACGGTAACACTCGGCGCTACGCTGTTCCTTGCCACGCCTGAACGTGCCGCTATTCCGGCTGGATCGCGGGCAGTCGAAATCAATCGCCCCACGGCCGTGCCGCGGCTGCTCGGCGGCATCGGCCTGGTGCTGCGCGATCGCTACCTGCTGAATATGGCACTGTTCGTCGTGCTGCTAAACTGGATCAACAGCACGGGAGAATTTATTCTCGCCGACTCCGTCAAGGCTGCTGCCGTGGCGCGTGTCGCTGAGAGCGGCGGGGTTCTCGACCTGGGCTCGCTCATCACCGAGTTTTATGGCAATTTCTATTTCTGGGTGACGCTGATCAGCCTGATCATCCAACTGTTTGTGGTTTCACGCGTCTACCACCTCGTCGGCGTGCGCGGCGCGCTGCTGGTCCAGCCGATCATCGTCGCGCTGGGATATGGCCTGCTGGTGTTCGGGCCGATGCTTGGCGGCTTCATTCCGTTTTTCTACCTGATTCGTCGGATCAAGTTTGCCGAGAACAGCGTCGATTACTCGCTGATGAACACCACGCGGCAGGCGATGTTCCTGCCGGTCGACCGCGACTCGAAATATGACGGCAAGACCGCGATCGACACGTTTTTCTGGCGCTTTGGTGATCTGATCCAGGCGGCCGGCGTGTTCATCGGACTCAATATATTGAGCTGGGTGGCGCAGGATTTTGCATGGGTGAACCTGGTGCTGGCGCTGGGGTGGATTGCACTCGCAGTGGTGATGGGGCGCGATTACAGCCGGAAGTCGCTCGAGACCGTGGGGAATGTAGCGCCTGAAGCAGTCGAGCCCATTCCCGACCTGCTTTTTTCGCCCGGCGAGTCGTTCATGCACCCGGTTTCACCGACAGCGTTCTACGACGCGGAACCGGGCGATGTGCTTGCCCTGCGGGCCCGCTGCGCTGATGGGCATCGATTGCCGCACTGGATGCGGTTCGACATCCGGCTGCAGGCTTTTGTCGGCAAGGCGCCGTTGAATGTCGACATTGTAGAACTGCGCATCACCGTCATCGCCTCGGACCTCGACGGCCTCGAGGCCCGCAGCTCATTCGTCGCCAGACGCGTGACTCGCTCACGCACGCAGCCGCCGCACTGACTCAGGGTGATGTAGCTGCCGCCGCGGGCAGAGCCAGCAACGCGTCCCGGCGCTCCAGGATTGCCTTGCGGGCGCGGGCGTCGACCAGGCCGCCAAGCACTGCCTGCAAGCCTGCCTCGTCGAGCGCCTTCAGCCGACGACGGATTTCCGCGCCTGGCGTCGGTGGTCGTGCCTTGAGGTAAGCGGGCAGACCCTTGGTCGTACCGAAGGCGTACTCGTGCGAGGTGACGTAAACAAACCAGTCGTCTGCATCGAACAGCAATGATTCTGCCGTGCGGCCCTCGTTGCCGATCAGCGCGTCAAACGCGTAGACCAGCTGGAACTGCGGTTCGGCACTGCACCAGCCGCCGCCACGCAACGATTGCTGCTGCACTTCGGCCTGCGTAACCCACTTGAGGGGACGCCCCTGCAGCACGCCACGCTGGCCCTGCACTTTGCGCTCGACCGTGACCGGCACGAGGCCGAGTCCCAGCCAGCGGTCGAGCCGGTAGGTCGCCACTTCCTTGCGGGCCGTGTTTTTGGCACGAACCCGGAACACGGCGGGAAGGCGTTTGCCACCGTGGCTCACGGCGACGTTCAGTTCGTCAGGAGCTCGCGGGCCCGTCACGGTCACCTCGCCGTCGCGTAGCGCCGACAGCACACTCGCGTCATCGAATTCGTTGGGCGCAACGAACAGGCCTTCAGGCTGCAGCGACGTGGCGTCAGGTTCCCCTGCATAGCGGACACTGAGTCCGGACGGCTGCAGGAACAGTGCCGCGGCCCGTCCCTTGTACACCGCATGGTTCATGCCGGCGTCAAGCTTGACGACGCGACCGTCGAAGCGGGTAGCCGCGCGCGAATTGCGGGTCGTCGTATGGCCGACAACCAGCCTCGCGGCGCCGAACTGCTGCAATAGCGGCAACAGCACGTCGGCTTCGGCCGCCTCGTTGCATAGCGCGGCGCCACGGTACCAGTTGGGACCCTCCAGCGAGAGCAGCGCGCTACCGGCAACTACCTCAAAGCGTTGAATCGTATCGGTCAACGCCGCATCCCGCTTGCCGCCGTTTGCTGCCGCAGTGGCCGCCAGCCGCTCTTTGGCGAGCTGCGGTCGGGCGTCGTGCTCGTCACCTGCCTGCAACAATTTTGCCTGCAGAAGCTGCCCGGCAAGACCGAGATAGTCCGTGAGCGCAGTGCGGTAGCGCAGGTTCAGTTCCTGCAGACTCATGCCCCGCAGGCTATTCGAGGGCCCTGCGTGCATGAAGAGCGTGTCGTTGAGTACGATCGCTACGGGCAGCGTCAGCAGCCACTGGCTGTACTTTCCCCTGGTCGAAAAAGCGGCGCGATGCCCGAAATAGCCGGGCGGAAACTTCTGGTCGAAGGCTGAGCCGGATCCTGCACCCTGCGCCGTCTCCCACGCCTGGCGCAGTTCCGCGCGCTCTACAGGCGATTCCATATCGCCGTAGGCGGCGAATTCGCCGGCCTCGACATAGCGCAGATCGCCGAGGAGGTTCATCGCCTCGTGGTTGCCCAGCAGAACGTGCAGTTGCCCGCCCGCAGCCTGTGCTTCACCCTGCAGGCGCATCAGCAAGTCCATGACTTTGCGCGAATCGGCGCCGCGATCGAGCAGATCGCCCAGGCTCACGACATGGGTGTGCCCGGCTGCCCAATGGTCCTGTGCGTCAAGGATTCTGGTCTCGCGGAGCAACGTGAGCAATTCGGTGTAGGCGCCGTGCACGTCCGCAAAAGCCACTACGCGCTCGATTCCGTTCCATTGCACCTGCGCGGACTGTGCGAGCGCCTCGCGCGGGCTGCTGCAGGCAACGACGGCGATCCACACGGTCAGCACGAATCCGGGTCTGGGGCAGCGGGATGTGGACATCGCTAAATGCCTCAGGCGCCTGCCGCAGGCACCACGGTGATCTCGCCGCGATCGATGCGCTCGAGCAGTTTCGTCAACAGTCGACGCACCGCGGCGATCTCCGACCTGGTCAGGCCCATTTGCAGATGGTTGCCCATACGGCGCACGCCACGGTTTTCCCACAGGTTCTTGCCGCTCGCCACCGGACCGTAGCTGCGGCCATCGAGCTGCCATTGCGCGAGAACGCCCAGTCGATCCGCCAGCAGTTGCGGTGTGACATGGCGCAGCCGTTCGACAGTGTCGGCCGGGAGGCGATCCACCCGAATATCCTTCCACATCTCACCGCGATCACTCTCTTTCGACGCGAAGGCGACGCCGTGATCGATCGAAAATACACGCGCGCCGACCTCAGCTTTCCCAAGCAGAAAGTTTCCGAGGTTCGAGTCGCGATGCCTGATCAGGTACGTGAGCACGTTCAGCTGGCCGATGTGGCGCGCGTAGACGGGGTCGGCGGCAAAACGCTCGGGGCTGTAAACGTCCGCGACCACCTTGATGTCGCTCAGCCAGTACTGCACCACGGCTAGCACCTGGTCGGCGACGGAAAACGTTCGGTCGACGTCGGGCGAATGCTTCGCGAAGTCCGCCAACGGCACCATGCGCAGAGCAGTGGGTGGCACCACATACTCGGCGGGGTCGAGGAACAGCTTTTGCAACTCGTATGCCGCGAGGTCGTAGCGCGGGACGTTGTTGAAAGAGTCCGCGCCGGGTTCAGCCCGGCGCAACTTCACGCGCAATGGCGGTGCTCCGCCGAAGGAGACCTCGGCCCGCAAGGTGATGTCGCCCTTGGCGTTTGGTCGGCTGATTCCTGCCTGCGTGATTACCAGCGGTTCGGCAGCCAACAGCCGCTCGAGGTCCGGGACCGGTTGGGTGATGTTTGCGTCCTGTGCTGCCGCAGTGGCGGCCAGCATGAGCAGCATCGTTGCGGCAAACAGATTCATCAGTCGGCGCATCGGTTGCATTTGTCTTCTGCCTTCTAAAAACGACACTCGCTAACCGGTCCTGCCGGCAGGCCAATGATCCGTCACGGCAATCGTAATTGGAAAAAGTATAGGCCTTTCAAAGCCCACTCCTCATAACCGGTTCCGGGCCAGTTCCGGGCCGGTCCGCAGCCGGCAACGCAATCTGACGTCCTGGTCTAGCCCAACTCCAGAGCGCCCCGCGGCGGACCGCCGCAGCCCGGACAAACCGATGACCGTTCTTGCCGCCTGAAGTCCTGTTTAACGCTACCCGGATCGCTCAGCAACCGGTCGAGGTTCTGCAGCGCGAAGCCGATGCGAAGCACGGTGCCATCACCGAGGTAGAGCTTTTCCGTTCTGCCGTACAGCAGGTAGCAGTTCGCTGGCGGGTAGTCTCGTTTGAATTCCTTCAGCCCTCTCAGGTCGCGCGGGGAGATGCCCGAACCACACCGAATCTTCCAGGCGGAATGCTTCAGCCTGCTCGGCGACGGTGGCCCGATGCATGTGGTGGATGAGCACCCGGCCGGCCAGGAGATTGACGCCCTCGTGCCGCAGCTTTCTGGCACTGGAGCTGGTCAGGATGAATACGAGCTTTCTGGATTCGAGGAGATCGTGCACTTCATTAAGGAGATCCGGAATCCGCTGGACTTCGTCGATGACGATCCAGCCTTTGTATGCATCGGGGATGAGCGTACGCAGCTGCCCCGGATTTGCCGACAGCCGGTTGTAGAACCCCGATTGCAGCAGGTTGATGAACAGTGCACCGGGCAGCTGCTCCTTGAGCCAGGTGGTTTTCCCCGTGCCCAGGGGGCCGAACAGGAAGAGGCTCTTCCGACTCTCCAGCGGTTTTTTCAGGAGGCGGGTGAACAGCTGGCGGGGCGCCTATGGGGTCCTGGGAGGGCGCGATGAGCAAAAATGCGGGAAATATGTAGATCAATGACCCAAAAACGCGGTATTTATGTGGATATACATCACATAAAGTCGACTGAGAAAGCCTGGGTATAGGCCGAACAACACCCCTGACTGCTGACGCTACCGCTGCTCAAGAGTGTGAAAGATGCGCAGCACATAGATACTGTGGCCGGCAATTTCATACCGAATCTCGTACTTTGCCAGCACAACCCGCCGTACCTCACGCGGCAAGAACTCTGCAAGCGCCACCCCCAGTCTTGGGTGAGCTGGAATCCTTCGAGCCCGTGTAACGAGCGCACGAGCAGTGCGCGCAGCCGCGACAGGATTCACCGGTTCGAGAAACTCGTGCAAGCGCAGGAGGTCGGCCATGGCCTGCCGGGTCCAGCGAAGCCCCACGATCCGTTTACCGCCGACGCCGTTTCGGCTTCGGGTTCCCGAGCTGTGCAGCCCACGCCTCGACGTCGGCATGTTCCACCGTTTTTCTGGAATCAACCTCAGCGAGCGCTTCAAGCGTCTGTCGGTGGCGCTCATCCTCGAGCCCGATGTAGTGCGCGAGCGCTTCCTTCACGAGCCAGCCCCTTGGGCGATCCAGTCGTTGCGCAAGGCTATCGAGCTTCACGGCCAGTTCCTTTGGCACGTGAGCGGTTACCACACGAGTGGCCATTGAAAGCTCCATTAATCAATATGATTAGGAATGATAATGTCTGATTGGCGACTCAACAAGCGAACCTGTGCCCCAGGTCCACGAATGCCCATGCCAGATCGGAGTTTCGCGCAAGAGCCAGCCGAGCAGGATCAGTTCATCCAGGATGGCAAAGGCTAGTGAGGCCGGGGCGATTACTTCTGCTGCAGGAATATCTCCGGCTCGACGCCAGGCTGCATGAGGACGGCGCGCCGGGTTCCTTCTGGCATGTCGGCAGGATGCTTGCGAGCATAAGCCGTTCAAAGCCCACTCCTCAGAGCCGATTCCGGAGATTCTGGGCCCGTCGTGCCGGTCAACCGCCGCTGCCAGCCGGGCACGCGCGCCAGCGGAAGACCACGCGACGAAGGAAACGTCCCGCACGGCGGACACGTCACCGAAGGTCTTGGTCAGCGCTCTGACTTCGAGCATGATCCCTGCTGTCGTCCCGGATGCGCCGGGCCACGAATCCCTGACGGATCAGTGCAGACGACACCTGGTGGAGACACGGCGGATGTGGGCATTCGACGGCCGGAAACGGCCAGACTTCGCGGTCGCGCCAGCGGCCGGTCAGGAATCTGTCTGGGACTATCCGCGCCCGCCGCGGCTGGCACAGGACTCACGCCACGTGGAGGTCTGGCACGGCGCGCAGCGGATCGCTGCTTCGCGGCGCGCCTGGCGCGTGCTCGAGACGGCCAGCCCGCCCACGTTCTACCTGCCCGCCGGGGACGTGGCCATGACACTGCTGCAGCCGGCGCCGGGTAGCTCGTATTGCGAGTGGAAGGGCGCGGCCAGCTACTTCGCGCTGGCGGACGACAACGCTCGGGGCCAGGTGGTGGCGTGGAGCTACCCCCGGCCCACCGGCGCGTTCGCCGGCCTGGCCGGCTACCTGTCGTTCTATCCGGGCCGGGTGCAGTGCCGCGTCGATGGCGAGGTGGTCAGGCCACAGCCCGGCGGCTTCTACGGCGGCTGGATCACCGACGAGATCATCGGGCCTTCTAAAGGCGAGCCCGGCACCGGTCACTGGTAGCGGCACATATTCAGCACCCGTAGCGCCGGGCACCATCGGCTGGAGATATCGACGCGCCTCAGGCCGGCTTCAGGAGGTGCACGGAGAACCGGCCCTGGTCATCGCACCAGGTGTGGTTGAGCCGCCACCGGGAGCGCGCCGCCAGATCGCGAAATTCCTCGATGGAATACTTGTAGGAGTTTTCCGTGTGGATCGTCTCGCCGGCCGCGAAGTCGATGTCGCGACCGGCCACGCGCACCGTCTGGTCCAGGACGCTGCGGAGGTGCATCTCGACCCGGCCGCGCCGCTCGACGTAGGCGGCGCGGTGCTCGAAGGCGGCCAGGTCGAAACTGGCGCCCAGCTCCCGGTTGATCCGTTCCAGGAGATTCAGGTTGAAGGTGGCGGTGACGCCGCTACCGTCGTTGTAGGCGGCATCGAGCACCGCCGGGTCCTTCTTCAGGTCCACACCGATCAGCAGCCCGTCCGCCGCCAGGCCGAGGCAGGTGGTCGCGAGGAAACGAGCCGCATCGGCCGGGTGGAAGTTGCCAATGGTCGAGCCCGGGAAGAACAGCAGCCGGGGTCTCCCCGCCGTCCGCCGCGGCAGCTGGAACGGCGCGGTGAAATCAGCAATCACGGGCCAGACGGCCAGGCCCGGGAACTCAAGCGCCAGCGCGGTCGCCGCCGAGTGCATGTAGTCGGCAGAGATGTCCACCGGCACGTAGCGGGCGGGGCGCTCCAGGGCCCTGAGCAGGATGCGCGTCTTGAGGCTGGCGCCGCTGCCGAGTTCCACCAGTTCGGCGCCGGGTCCGACGAGGCCGGCGATCTCGCCCGCGTGGCGCTCCAGGATTCCGGTTTCCACCCGTGTCGGGTAGTACTCTGGCTGGCGGCAGATCTCGTCGAAGAGTTCCGAGCCCCGCTCGTCGTAGAAGTACTTGCACTCCAGCGTCTTGCGCGGGTTCGTCAGGCCCCGGAGCACGGACGCCTGGAACTCTGCGTGCGTCTCTTCCGCCGCCGGATCGTCCAGCCACTGGTCTGCCGGTGTCTGCTTTGCCATCAGGAATCCTCCGCGAGTCTCAGGCCGGTGAACTGCCAGCGCTTTTCAGGTTGAAAGAAATTCCGGTAGCTGGCCCGCACGTGACCGGCCGGCGTGACGCAGGACCCGCCCCGCAACACGCGCTGGCCGTGCATGAACTTGCCGTTGTACTCACCGAGTCCGCCGGCCAGCGGCCTGAAGCGCGGATAGGGTGCGAAGTCGCTGGCGGTCCACTCCCACACGTCTCCGAACAGCGCCACGAAGCCCGCGTCGGCGGCCAACGGCCGCACCGGCATCAGCCGGCCGCTGTCGACGAAGTTGCCAGCGACGGGATGGTTGGCCGCTGCGCGCTCCCACTCGAACTCCGTGGGCAGCCGCTTGCCGGCCCAGCGGGCGAAGGCGTCGGCCTCGAAGTACGACACGTGGCAGACCGGCGCTCCCGGGTCCACGGACTGGAGTCCCCGCAGCGTCATCGTGAGCCACTCGGTATCGCGGGCGCGCCAGTACAGCGGAGCCGTCCAGCCCTCCTCCAGGGCCCGGTCCCAGCCGTCGGCAAGCCACAGCGCCGGCGACGTGTACCCGCCGTCCTGCATGAAAGCCAGCCACTCGCCGTTCAGCACGGGCCGGGTCGCCAGCCGGAAGGGCTGGAGCAGGACCGGGTGCCGCGGGCGCTCGCTGTCGAAGGCGAAGCCCTCGCTGCCCGCACCCACCTCGGCAATGCCCCCGGGCACCGCGTGCCAACCCGCGCCCGCAACGCCCGGGGGGCCGGGCACCGGCACCGGGGCGGGCCGGTAGGCTGGCAGGAGAGGGTTCTGGGCAAACAGGTGCAGGAGGTCAGTGAGCAGGAGTTCCTGATGCTGCTGCTCGTGGTGGATGCCCAGCTCGATGCGCTCCAGCACCGCTGGGCTTGCTGCCGATCGCAGCAGCAGTTGCATGGCCTCATCCACGCGGTCGCGATAGTCCAGCACGCGCGTCAACGAAGGCCGCGTGAGCATCCCGCGCCGGGGTCGCGGCTGCCGGTCGCCCACCGCGTCGTAATAGGAGTTGAAGAGGAAGCCGAAGTGCTCGTCGAAGACTTCATAGCCGGCCGCAAACGGCAGGAGGATGAAGGTCTCGAAGAACCAGGTCGTGTGCGCGAGATGCCACTTGACCGGACTGGCATCGTCCATCGACTGGACCGTGGCATCGGCATCCGACAGGCCATCCACGAGAGAGCGGCTCGCGGTACGAACGCTGGCGTAGGCCTGGGCGGGATCCTGCTGAATGCCGCCGACAGCCACGCGTTGGTGCTGCACTGATATGCCCACCGGCCGCGGACCTTCTGGAACTGGATTCCTCCTACCCTACCAGCATCGGGCGGATGAGCCAAACCGGAGCCAGAGCGGGCATGACGGCGTGGGGCCTTTTGAATGCGCGGCGCACCGCGGCGGTGGTGCGCGTGGATGTGCCGATCGCGCGGTTGCCACTCGCGTTGCATGGTTTCACGATCGCGCAGATCAGCGATGTACACGTCGGGCCGACGATCAGGAAGGGTTATGTGAGAGCCATCGTCGAGCGGGTCAATTCCCTGCAAGCCGACGTGGTGGCGGTGACCGGAGGCCTGGTTGACGGCTCGGTGCAAGAACTGGCAGCGCATTTGGCGCCGCTGGCCGGGCTGACTTCACGGCACGGCACGTTCTTCGTGACCTGCAACCACGAGTACTACAGCGGCGCCGATGCCTGGGTGTGCGGGTGCTGATGAACGAACAGGTGCTGCTGCATCACGACGGCGACTCGCTGGCGCTGGCCGGCGTTCCCGACGCCACGCTGGTGCGCCTGCAGCAACCCTTCACCGCCGGATTGAACCGTTGGCAGGGGTTGTGGGTCTGTACGAGTCGGGGCACCGGATACTGGGGGCCACCGAAGCGGCTGGGCACGCCGTCGGAGATCACCCAGTTGCGCCTGGTGACGGCATGAAAGGTTTTCGATGCCCAAACGACTAAAGTGCAATGTCTTGTTCAAGGAGAGATTTGTGATGACCCGCCGTTCCCTGTTGTCCCTGTTTTCCGTGCTCGGCGTTGCGCCTGCCGTTTGTGCCGCCCAGGGCAAGCCGGGTGCCACCTACAAAGTCATATTGACCGACGCCGAGTGGAAACAGCGACTCAGCCCGGCCCAATACGACGTGTTGCGCCACGAGGGCACCGAGCGCCCCTTCACGAGTGCGCTGAACAACGAGAAGCGCAAGGGCATGTACCACTGCGCGGGCTGCGACACGGCGATGTTCAGCTCGAGCATGAAGTTCGACAGCGGCACAGGATGGCCGAGCTTCTTCACCACGCTGCCCGGCGTGTTCGTCGAGACCACCGACCGCAAACTGTTCATGGCGCGCACCGAATACCACTGCGCACACTGTGGCGGGCACCACGGACACGTCTTCAACGATGGTCCGGCCCCCACAGGTAAGCGCTACTGCAACAACGGCGTGGCATTGAAGTTCGTGGTGGCAGCATGAACGTACTGAACGTACTGAACGCGAAGTTCCGTCACCTGGTACTTTTGCTGGCGTGGTGCGCCGTGGCGCCTTTGGCCGTGGCCCAGGGCAACGACACCTCTTCGCCTGCCAAGGCAGTATTCGCCGGTGGCTGCTTCTGGTGCGTGGAATCCGATTTCGACAAGGTGCCCGGTGTCTTGTCGACCACCTCGGGTTACACCGGAGGCACAGTGGCCAATCCCAGCTATGCCCAGGTATCGAACAAATCCACCGGCCATGCCGAAGTGGTCGAGATCGTCTTCGACCCTGCCAAGGTCCGTTACGAACAATTGCTGGAGCGCTACTGGCGGACCATCGACCCGACCACCAAGGACCGCCAGTTCTGCGATTCAGGGTCGCCCTACCGCACGGCCATCTTCGCTCAGGACGCGGCTCAGTTGAAGGCGGCCAAGGCCTCGCTGGCAGCGCTGGAAAAGACCAAGCCCTTCAAAGAGCCGATCGTCACGCAGGTGGTGATGGGTGGGCCGTTCTACGCGGCCGAGGACTACCACCAGGACTACTACAAGAAAAACCCGGTGCGCTACCGGTACTATCGCAGCGCTTGCGGAAGGGACGCACGGCTGAAGGAGTTGTGGGGCAAGCAGGCGCTGCAGCACTGAGTATAGGCCGTTCAAAGCCCACTCCTCAGAGCCGGTTCCGGGGCTTCTGGGCCCGTCGTACCGGTCAACCGCCGCTGCCAGCCGGGCACGCGCGCCAGCCTGACGAGGTCCCTTAACCCTTAAGCGTGAGATCGCCCACGACCGCGGAACGAAACAGGCGCTCGAGCGTCACGGCATCCAGCGCGATGGGGTTCCCACCGGCCGAGGGGTCAGCGGCAGCCTCCGTGCCGATCACCGCCGAGTTGCCCGTGTTGACGCCGATTTCGGCCAGCGTGTGCGGGATCTTCAGCTGGCGCCGGAAATCGAGGACCCAGCTGAGGACCGCTTCGAACCCGGGCTTCGGCAGGTCGAGCAACCGCGCCACCGTGCGCATCCGCTCCGCAATCGCTTCGCGGTTGTGCACCATGACGTAGGGCAGGATCACCGCGTTGGTCAGCCCGTGGTGCGTGTCGAAGAAAGATCCGACCGGGTGCGCGATGGCATGCACACCGCCCAGGCCCTTCTGAAAGGCAGTGGCGCCCATGCTGGCGGCAGCCAGCATCCGCGAACGCGCCTCGATGTCCGCGCCGTTAACACAGGCTCGTGGCAGGTATTCGCTGATCAGGCGCATGCCCTCCAGCGCAATGCCGTCCGCCAGCGGATGAAAGCCAGGCGCGCAGTAGGCCTCGAAGCAGTGCGTGAAGGCGTCGATGCCGGTGGCTGCAGTGAGGTGTGCCGGCAGCCCAACGGTCAGTTCCGGGTCCGCAATCACGATGCCCGGCATCATCTTCGGGTGGAAGATGATCTTCTTCTGGTGCGTCGCCTCGTTCAGGATGACGCCCGCGCGCCCGACTTCGGAGCCCGTGCCCGCGGTAGTCGGCACGGCGATCACTGGTGCGATGCCTCCGGGGTCCGCGCGCGTCCACCAGTCGCCGATGTCCTCAAAATCCCACAGCGGCCGGGTCTGGCCGGACATGAAGGCAATGACTTTGCCGGCATCGAGAGCAGAGCCACCACCGAAAGCAATCACGCCGTCGTTCCCGCCAACGCGATAGGCCGCAAGGCCGGCGTCGACATTGGCGGCCACCGGGTTGCCCTTGACGTCGGCAAACAACCGGGCCGATGGCACGAGCGCCAGTGCGGCACGTACCATCGCGTGATCCTTAAGGCCCCGGTCGGTGACGAACAGTGGCCGGGCAATGCCCAGTTCCTGGCACGCGGCTTGCAGTTCCGCGATTCGCCCAGGCCCGCTCCAGACACGGGTCGGGTAATTCCAGTTCGCCTTGAGGACGGCCGTCATGCCGGCAACCGGAAGTGGTAGGACTTGGGCCGTGTCAGGTGTTCGTAGCCGACGCGCGACAGGGTGCAGCCGCGGCCCGAGTTCTTGACCCCCGTCCAGGCGAGGGCAGGATCGAGATAGTCACAGCGATTCAGGAACACCGTGCCGGTGTCGAGCAGGGCGCCGAGGCGCCGGGCGACCGCGACGTCGCGGGTGAACAGAGCCGCTGTCAGCCCGTACTCGCTGTCGTTCATGAGCTGCAGCGCCTCGTCATCCGACCGCACGCGCATGATGCCGACGGCGGGTCCGAAGGTCTCCTCGGTCATGATGCGCATCGAGTGATCCACATCGACGAGGACCTGCGGGGCCAGGTACGGAGTGCCCGGCTGGTCGGCGGGGAACGTGCCGGGGTCAAGCAGCGCGCGGGCGCCGCTCCGCGTGGCCTCGGCGACCTGTTCCCGCACGAAATCCGCCGCCGACGTCCGGACCATCGGGCCGAGCGTCGTGGCCGGATCCGTCGGCGTGCCCAGCCGGTACTTCCCGGCCTGGCTGACGACCCCTGCGACGAAAGCGTCATAGACGGCTTCGTGAACGTAAACGCGCTCGATCCCGCAGCACGACTGCCCCGAATTGAAGAACGCGCCGTCGGTCACCACATCGATCGCCTGCGCCAGGTCGGCATCGGCCCGGACGTAGGCCGGATCCTTGCCACCGAGCTCCAGGCCCGCATCGGCGAAGCCTGAGGAGAGCGCGCGCTGCACGGCATGGCCGCCGGACACCGAGCCGGTGAAGCAGACAAAATTCACCCGCGGGTCGGCGATCAGGCGCGAGGTGTCCTCGTGGGACAGGTGCAGGTACTGAAATACCCCCGGGGGCAGGCCGGCGACAGCGAAGGCCTCCGCAAAACGCTCCGCGCACAACGGTGTCTGGTGGGAATGCTTGAGGACCACCACATTACCGGCAGCAAGCGCCGGGATGACGGCGTTCACCGCGGTCAGATACGGGTAGTTCCACGGCGCCACCACGGCGACCAGCCCGAGCGGGGCGCGCACCAGCCAGCGCTCAAATCCCGCCGTGCGCGCTGGCTCGATCGGCGCCAGCGCTTCGGGGGCGATCGACAGCATGTACCGGGAGCGCTCCTCAAAGCCCCGTACCTCTCCCGGCGTCTGGCTGATGGGCCGCCCCATCTGCCAGGTGATCTCGGTGGCAATGGCGTCGCGATGCGCGACGAAGGCATCGACGGCGCGACTGAGCAGGGCGCAGCGCCCGGCGACACCGAGTTGCTGCCAGCCGCGCTGGGCCTTCACAGCCGTCGCCAGCGTTTGCCCGATCTCCCGCGCGCTGCCCAGCGGGCGTTCAACGTAAACGCGCCCGTCTACCGGGCTGATGGTCTGTTGCATCGCTGTCAAATGATTTCGAAGTAACGGGCCAGTTCCCAGTCCGTGACGGCCTTGCGGTACTCGCGCTCCTCCCACTCCCGGTGGGCCGCGTAGTGTTCCACAAACGCGGCACCGAACAGCTCGCGGGCGGCCTTCGACTTGGAGAGACGCTCCGCCGCCTCGGTCAGCGTACGGGGCAACTGTCGTTTCGCCGGATACTGCCGCGCGTAGGCGTTGCCGACAACGGGTGGGTCCGGCTCGATGCGCTGCTCGATGCCCCAGAGCCCCGAGCCGATCGCGGCCGCCAGCGCGATATACGGGTTGATGTCGGCGGCAGCGATCCGGTACTCGACGCGCTGGCTCTTCGGGCCTCCCGGGATGACACGCAGCGCCGTAGTCCGGTTCTCGACGCCCCAGGTAGCAGAGGTGGGGGCCCAGAAGCCGGGGACCAGTCGCGAATAGCTGTTCACGGTGGAGGCCACCATCGCGAGCAGCTCCGGCAACAGTGCCTGCTGGCCGCCCACAAACCAGCGCATCTCCTGCGACATGCCGTGTTCACGCTTGCCATCGTGAAAAACGGAGGTGCCGCCCCGGGCGCGATTCAGCGACACGTGCAGGTGTCCACTCTGCCCGGGCCAGTCCCTGGACCACTTCGCCATAAAGGTCGCCATCAGCCCGTTACGCTGTGCAAGCACCTTCGTGAAGGTCTTGAACAGCGCCGCCTGGTCGGCGGCCTCGAGCGCATCCGTGTACTGGATCGCCCCTTCGATAACGCCGGGACCGGTCTCGGTGTGCAGGCCCTCGAGGGGAAAGCGCATGGCAGTGCAGAGCTCGAGCAACTCATGATAAAACTCAGCGTGCACCGAGCTGCGTAATACAGAGTAGCCAAAGTAGCCAGGCGTCAGCGGCTTGAGGTTCCGGTAGCCCTTCTCCCGGATCGAGTCCGGCGTTTCATTGAAGACGAAAAACTCGAATTCGGCGGCGGCGTTCACCAGAAAGCCCGAGTCCGCGGCCCGCGCAAGCACCCGGCGCAGCAGCCCGCGGGGACAAATCGCTTCGGCGGCTCCCGAAAACTCCCCGAGGAAGAACGGCATATTGTCCTCGAAGGGTATCTCGCGGCAGGTCGCAGGAAGGACCCGTACTCCGACATCCGGGTAGGCAGTGTGCCAGCCGGTGTACTTGCTGTTGTCGTAGAGCTGGTCGTTGGAGTCCCAGCCCAGTACCACGTCGCAGAAGCCGAAACCCTTGTCGAGCGCGGAGAAGAACTTGTCGCGACCCATGTACTTGCCGCGCAGGATCCCGTCGTGATCGACGACGGCAACCTTGACGTGGGTAAGCCCGCGCCCGGTGACGAGTGCGCGAGCGTCCGCCGCCGTGCGGACCTTTTCCGGCCCCTTCACCATCGACTAATGTCCGGACTTCCCGCCGCTGATTGCAAATTGCTCTTCAGGAGACAGGATCAGGCGGTGCCGGCCGATGGCAGCAAAGTACAGCAGACCGAGCACGTACCAGACAGCAGCGGCATACACGCCGTTGCGATACACGGGGTCCTTGAGCTGGAAGTAGATCGTGACCAGCGCGATGACGACCGTCACTACTGCGCCCGCGTTACCCAGCGGGCTGCGGTACGGGCGCTCGATGTCCGGCATGCGTGTGCGCAACAGGATGAACGACAGCCCCTGCATGGCGTAGGAGATCATTGCGCCAAAGACGGCCATATTGAGCAGTGTCCCGCCGATGAGTGCACCGCCCTTTTCGCTGCCAAAGGCAAACCAGACCGCCAGCATCACCGCAAAGCCAACGATCGCCCCCGCGTACAGCGCCACGTGCGGGACCTTGTGCGTACCGTGCGTAATGGACATGAAGGGAAAGTAGTAGCCCGCCCGGGACAGCGAGTAGATCTGGCGGCCGTAGGCGAAAATGATGGTGTGAAAACTGGCAACGAGGCCGATGACTGCCAGAAAGGCCAGCACCTTGGCCGTGCCGGTGCCGTAGATCACGCGGAAACCATCCAGCAGTGGCTCGGCCGAGGTGGCGAGGGAGAACGCCCCCTGCATCTTGTCCGGATCGGCGGAGCCGACACCCGCATTGAGGAACGTCACGAGCACAGCTGACAGGGTGAGCGTTGCCATGCCGTAGATAAGCCCCTTGGGCATGTCCTTCTTCGGATCGTAGGATTCCTCGGCGGCCAGGGGCAGCTGCTCGATGGCGAGGAACAGCCAGACCGCAAACGGCAGAGCGCCAAGCGCGCCGGCGATGCCAAATGGCAGCCAGCTGCCGCCGCCTTCCGGAAGCAGCACGGCAGCGCCGTCCGGCCCCACGCCAATGTTCAGCGCCCAGCGGTTGAGGTCGAAATAGGGAATCGCACTCACCCAGTACACGGCAAGCACGGCGAGCGCGCCAAGCGTGACAATGACCGAGACCTTAAACGAGAGCTCCACGCCACGCAGGTTGAGCAGCAGGAACACGCCATACGCACCCAGCCACCACAGTGGCTGATACTCGGGCGGGGTCTCGAATATGGCGGTGAGATACGAACCGATGAAGAACACGATCACTGCCGGGGTCAGTATGTACTCGATACTCTCGGCAAGACCGGTAACCATCCCGCCCCAGGGGCCCATCGCACTGCGCGCAAAGGAGTATGCCGCCCCGGTGTGCGGTAACGCAGGCGACATTTCCGCGATCGAGAAGCACAGGCACCAGTACATCACCGAGATCACGGCGAGTGCGATCAGCATGCCGCCGAAGCCGGCCGACAGGCCGAAGTTCCAGCCGGAATAGTGGCCGGAGATCACCGCGCCAACGCCAAGCGCCCAGAGCGAACCCACGCGCGCATAGCGCCGCAGGCCGCGCTTCTCGAAGTAGCCTTGCTCGGCGCTGGTGTAGGAAACACCGCCCGCTGCTTTCGTCTCGCTCATGGAATCCCCCCTGATTGACGACGGACCCACCGAATGTGGCAACGCGGCGGGAGCGCCTGAGTATAGGCACGAACCACGGGCGGCTGGCAAGGCGCGGCGGATCCGGCACTAGCGCGTCAGGCCGGTCCAATAGCCGATAAAGCTCCACAGGTCGGCGATCTCGTCGATCTGTTTCGACGTCGGTTTTCCCGAGCCGTGGCCGGCGCGGGTTTCGACACGGATGAGGTGCGGCCTGTCGCCGATCGATGCGGCCTGGAGCGCTGCCGTGTATTTGAAGCTGTGACCGGGGACGACGCGATCGTCGGTATCGGCGGTCGTCACCAGGATGGCGGGGTAGTTCTTGCCGGAGCGGACGTTGTGATAGGGCGAGTAGCCGAGCAGGTTGCGAAACTGCGTCTCGTCCCCGGGGTCACCGTAGTCGTCCGTCCACGTCCTGCCTTCCGTGAAGAGCGGGAAACGCAGCATATCCATGACCCCCACGGCGGGCAGCGCGGCGGCAAACAGCCCGGGCCGCTGGTTGACGACGGCTCCAACGAGCAGCCCGCCGTTACTGCCGCCCTGGATGGCGAGGCCGCCCTTTGGCGTGGTACCCGACCTGATCAGGTATTCACCCGCCGCGATGAAATCATCGAAGACGTTCTGCTTCTTCAGGCGGCGCCCGGCTTCGTGCCAGGCAGCGCCGTACTCGCCGCCACCGCGCAGGTTTACCTCGGCATAGACGCCGCCCATTTCCATCCATGCCAGCACATCGATCTGGAAGGCGGGCAGGATGTTGACGTTGAAGCCACCATAGCCGTAGAGCAGCGTGGGGGCGCCATTTTTCAGGTCCAGACCTTTCCTGTGAGAGACAAACATCGGGACGCGGGTGCCGTCCTTCGATGTGACGAAGACCTGAGCCACCTGATAGTCGGCCGGATCGAAGGCGACCTTTGGTTTGCTGAACAGCTTGGTCGTATTGGTGGCAGCGTCATAGCGATAGAGCGTGGTGGGGACGTTGTAGCTCGTGAAGGCGTAGTAGCCGGCGGTGGTGCCCGGAACGGCATCGAAGCCGCTGGCGGTGCCAAGGCCAGGAAGCGCGACGATGCCATCGGGTTGGCCCGCGAGGCTATAGCGGCGGACTTCGGTGCGGGCGTCCTTCAGCGCGCTGACGATCAGGCGATCGCCGATAACGTGTGCGCTTAAGAGCGTGTCCGTGCCTTCGGCAATGATCTCGCGGACGCCGGGGTTGGGTGCTTTGCCGACAATGTCGAAAGCAACGACGCGGTAGCGCGGTGCAGCGGCATCGGTGACGAAATACAACGTGTTGGAGACGGCGCCGGCGAAGCGCCAGTCGTGTTCGCGTCCGGGCACAAGGGTAAGCAGTACGGGTTTGGCTGCGGAGCTGTCGGACACACGGACTTCATAGCTGTCATCGGAGCCGGTACTCGAGGTAATGACGAGCCAGCGACCGTCCGCGTCAGTTTTCGCGAAATTGTAGTAGCCAGGGCTGGCAGGCGAGGCGTAGACGAGTGTGTCCGCGCTTTGTGGCGTCCCGATGCGGTGGAACCAGACGCTGTGGTTCAGGACTTCCGACAGGAAGTCCTTGCCCCTGGCGGTTTCCGGGTGGCGGGAATAGTAAAAGCCGCTATTGTCGGCGGTCCACGCGAGGCCGGAAAACTTCACCCAGTCGAGAGTGTCCGCCAGGTCCTTGCCCGTGGCGACATCCAGGACCTTAACGATGCGCCAGTCGCTGCCGCCGTCCTGGATGCTGTAGGCGATGAACTTGCCGTTTTCAGAGGGTGCCCATTCGGCCAGCGCGGTCGCGCTGTCTTTTGACCAGGTGTTGGGGTCGATGAGCGGCCGCGGCGGGTGCCCATCATCCCGCACCATCAGCACCGACTGATTCTGCAGGCCCGTCTTGCGGCGATAAAACGTGCGGCCGCCGCGCGCAACCGGCAGCCCGATGCGTTCGTAATTGAACAACCGGGTGAGCCGCGCCCTGACGGCGTCGCGCCCCGGCAAGGTGGCGAGATAGGCTTGCGTCACCCGGTTCTGGGCGGTGACCCAGTCCGCAACCCTGGCATCGCTGCGCACGTCGTTCTCGAGCCAGCGGTAGGGATCCGGCACGACAGTGCCGAAGCTCACATCGGTCTGCGCCACCGTGGCTGTAGGGGGATAAGTGATCGGCGCGGCGGCGCTCGTGGCGGCCAAACTCGTGGAAAGACTGGCAGGCAGGAGTCCAAGCAATAGTGCAGCAGTGAGACGCGGGGTGGTGGACATTCCGTTTCTGGCCAACAGGGTTGCGCGCCCAGAATGGCCGCTATCCGGCGATTCTGCCAGCCCCTTCGAGCGCTCTTGTCAGGTGCCTAGAAAGACTTGCGCGCCTCCAGCAGTAACTGCACCGAGCTGATATCGCTACTGGCCCCGATCGGAAACGCCAGGTCGATGTGCAGCACATTGCCGAGGCCCGAACGGGCATTACCGAGACGCAGGCCAATGCCCACATCGGTCAGCCAGCCCTGGGGTTCGCTGGCCAGGGGGGCATCGCCCCACGTACGCCCCACGTCCGCGAAGACAGCGGCGCCCACCTGGACGAGTCGGAACGGAAACCAGTCGGTGAAATAGCGCTCTTCAATCGACAGCAGGGCCCGGGTGTCGCCGTTCTGGTACCGCAGGGGATAGCCCCGCAGGCCCGTGTCACCGCCGAGCAGCAGCTGGTGATCGAGATCGAGATCGAAGCCGTGCTGGGCATCTGCCGCCACCGTGAAGACATTCTTGGCATTGAAGCGCAGGTAATAGCGCGCCTCGGCAGACAGCAGCGAATCAGCCAGGCTGCCCGACTCGAGGCGGCCGTTCCAGGAGGTGCCCAGAAACATCAAGCCTCGGCTACCAAGGAAATTGCCTACACGCCCCGCCGCGGAGAAAATCCCGGCTGACCGGTCCCCGCCGAGACCAGCAGCGGTCCAGCCCAACTCGAGCCGCAGGGACTTGCCAAGGAAGACGTCCTCGGTGCGACCAATCTGGTCCTGATTGTGGGTCGTTTCGAACCGGTCCTGAATGATTTCGACCCCCACCCAGGGATAGGACAGGGTCCGGTCGTCGGGCAGCAACACAGTCGGGATGTCCTCGGCGCTGGCCTCGAAGAGACTGCGGTCGTAGCGGTAGCCGGCCAGCCAGCGGGTCGTCCAGCCGCCGGCAAGACCGCGGGACCAGCCGGCCTCGACGCTTAAGAAATCGTCCTGCTGGCGGAACTCATTGGTCTTCTCACCCAGATCGTAGAGCGGGGTGATCTGATCGCGGCTCACGAATTCCAGGCCCGCGCTCCAGCGCGAATCCAGCGAGAAGAAGGGCCTGCCGACGGACACAGCCGAGGTACTACCGTCGCTGCTGTCGGTATAGCGGGCGTTAACCCCCCACCAGGACTGGAAGAGGTTGTCGTCGCGGAAATCAAAGGACAGACCAGACCTGTCGACGGTGCTGCTGTACCCGACGGCAACATACTGCCCGCGACCCAGAAAGTTCTCATCCACGATGCGGGCCCGGGTCTTGTTTGTCCCGCCGCTCCGGCCGACGCCGATGCCGGGGCTTAAGGTCCAGACATCCCGGACGCGCACGCGCAGGTCAACGGTATTCGTATCGGGATCGTAGGCCGTCGGCTCGATGACGGCGTCGTAGAGGTAGCGCCTGCTGCGCAGGATCCGGGCGGTCTCTTCCGCCCGTTGCACGGAGAAGTGATCGCCGGTTTTCAGCAGCAGCTGGGCGAGGACCGTGCTCGCCCGCGTGTCCAGATGCAGGTCGTTGGCCAGGCGGTAGAGGAGACAGTTTTCGCGCGGATCCGCCTCATTGAAAATGTCGTCAATGGCGACCTCCACACGGCCGACGATGGCTCCCCGCCGCTCCAGTTCGGCCGGCGCGGGCAGGTCTGCGATCTGACCGGAGCGGACCACGGCCGACGGATCCTGGCTGGCGGGCAGCAAGGCCGACGACTCGCCTTTCGGCATGCCGGCCAGGTCGGCTCCCGTGGCGAGACCTGCCATCAGGAGGCCAAGACCGAGCCCCAGCAATATATGTCGCATCCGCCTGCGTGACCCGTGTGACCCGCCGGGCGGGTATTGACACCGGTGAGACGACCGGGCCCGGCGGGATCAATCGCTGTTCCGGGCCGTGCCGGTCAAATTCATGCGTATACTCAGTGGATCTCACCGACCGTCCGGAGCGCAATTGGCCAAGCCAAACTACAATCACCAGAAGAAGCAGAAGGAACTCGCCCGGCAGGCACGCCAGAACGAGAAGCGCCAGAAGCGGCAAGCCAAGAACGAGACGCCGGTCACACCCGAGTCAGCTGACGCACCGTCTCCCGGGAGCACCTCCAATGGCGGATAAACCCTGGTCCCCGCTCGGGCGCGCACCGCTCCCGTTTGCAGGCGAAGCACCGGACGAGTTTCGCACCCGGATTCTTCAGCAACAGGCGGAAACAGCCGAGCGCCGGCGCCAGGACCTGAAGGATCAGGCCTCCACCCTGAAGACGCCGGCTGCACGCATCCGCGTCTGGGAGCGGCTGCACAACGCGAGACTGCCCAAGGATCTCGCCCACGGACTGGTTGCCGTCATCGCCGCCAACACGGGCCTCACCACCGATGAGGTGCATCACGAACAGCGCGAGCGGTTTCGACTCCTGCCGAACGCCTGAGCCCTCGAATCTAAGGCGCCAGCGCCGATGGCCCCGGCGCAGTGCCCAGCCTGGCGCGAAGCAGGCCAAAATCAGCCGTCGTCACCGTCCCGCTGCCGTTCATGTCGGCAGCAGCGGCAGTCGCGCTGAACCCGACTGGCTGGCCGAGCACTGACCGCAACAGGCCAAAGTCGGCCGTCGTCACCGTCCCACTGTTGTTGATGTCCCCATCGCAGAGGTTGCCGTAACCGTCTGCGTCGGCGTCGAGCTGGGTCGGGTTGGCAGACAGGGTGCAGTTGTCGAGGTACTCAAGGACGCCATCACCATCCGTGTCGGTGAGATTCTTGAAGACCCAGTAGTCGGTACGAAAACTCGCATCAGCGCCGCTATTGCTGATGACTGCCACCACCATCGTCACCAGCTGGCCGTTGCCGCCCCCTGACACTGGCTGGGTGTCAAGTATGTCGTTGCCACCGAACACGAATGAATTGTCGGGAACAAAATTGCTGAGGGGTATGGTTACCAGCTGCCAGCCTCCGCCGCTGATTGCGCACGGGCCACTCGGGCCGATCTGGCAGATGTATTGAAATTCATCGTCAGCCGAATTGGTGATGACGCCATCGCCGTTGTCGTCGTCCTGAATATTCAATTCCAGCGCATAGTTCTGGCCAGGGTCCGGCTTGATCCAGAAACTGAAGTGCGTCATCCCGGTGATATTCAAGACCTTGTTTCGGCCAAAGCCACCGAAAAAGCCGGGCGCGCCACCCGATCCCCAGCCGGTCTGCAGCGATGCCGAGCCGCCGTTGGTCGGGGGCAAGTCCGTGAAATTCGCATCAAGGCCACCGCCGCCAACACCACCATTGAATGCAAACCAGCCGTTGGCGAAGGGGTTGCCGTGCTCCATGTCGTCGAAAACGAGCTGGACCGGCGCCGGGCCACCGGCTGGCGTCTGGTACACACGCACGTAGTCGATAACGAAACTTCCTGGAAACACCGTCGAGCCGTTTGGGTTCCCGCCAAAATTGCCCCCGACAGCCAGGTTCAGGAGCACGTGGAAATTGACATTGAACGGGGCGGGGAAAGGCCCGGCCGTTGAATACCAGCTGTTCCTGGTCGCTGAGAGCACATCGTCGATATACCAGCGAATTTCGCCGTCCTGCCACTCGACTGCGTATTCATGATAGTTGCCTGCCGCACCCACGAGGGGTGTCGTTGTAGTCGAGAACACGTTAGCGGGGTAGGCACCGCCATAGTGAATGGTGTTGTAGATCAGGCCCGGGTTCGAACCCTTGGACTCCATGATGTCGATTTCGCCGCTGGCGGCCCAGCCGCCGTAATTCGGAACGCTGGTCAACATCCAGAACGCCGGCCAGTATCCCTGGCCGGACGGCAGTTTCGCGCGCATCTCGATACGGCCATAGGTCCAGTCACCCTTGTTCTTGGTGCGCAGGCGCGACGACGTGTAGTTCAGTCCACCGAGCGATTGCTGCTTCGCCGTTATTGTCAGTTCACCGTTGGCAACGGTCGCGTTGGTATGCGTGATGTTATCCGTGTAGTACTGCAGTTCGTTGTTGCCCCAGCCCGGGATGCCATAGGCGGACCCGTTGCCGATCATGAATTCCCACTTGGTCGTGTCGACCGCGGTGCCGCTGAATTCATCAGACCAGACCAGCGTGCAGCCAGGGAGCGAGGCGCACTGCGCCCAGCTCGTGCCCGGAAGGGTGGCAAGCAGGCCGAGGGCCAGGACGCGGAGCACCGCAAGCGTCACTGCACCGTGGCTGCCCGTCTCGGGAGTAGATGTCTGGTTGCTCATGATCAATTTCTCAATTGCGCAGTTGGAATTGGTTCGCTCGACTACTTCTAGCGGATTGCACTGATTTAAGCACGTGGTCGTGCGGCAAGAGCAAGCAGGGGACATAACCGGCACGTGACATTCGCGCGGCTCGGGGATTCGGATCAGATGGCACGAACCGATACTGCCTCTCAAAAAAAAGAGGCCCCGCAAGCGGGGCCTCTTTCCTGGCCAGTAGTCGGAGTCGACTCAGGCAAGCACTTTACGACGGGCAACGCCGAGCAGGCCGAGGGCGGAGCCGAACAGCCAGACGGCAGCCGGAACCGGAACGACAGACTCGAAGGACGCATCGTCAAAACGCGGTGCACCACCATTGCCGCCCGGCAGGAAGTCGCCGGTGATCAGCACGATTCGTGCAAAGGCCGTTCCGGCAATCGCCACACTGCTGACCGTCAGGTTCTGCCAGACATTGGAGACTGTCGCTGCAGTAATGGTCGGGCCAAGCACGGCGCCCAGAGAGGTGACGCCATCGCCAGCAATCCACTCGATGTTGATTGCGGCAACCTGGCCGCCGGCCATGATGTCGGCCGTGTCATTCAACGCCCAGACGCCGGCATTCCACGTCTGCCCCGCGGAAGCCGCGAACTGCTGGTAGACGCCGCCGAACCCGAAGGTCTTGAGGACCTGGGAGCCGCCGTGCGGGCCTGCAGGTCCGACCACGAGATTGTTGATGGTGAACGTCGTGCCGCCGAAGTCCGACCAGCCGGGCGCACCGAAATACTCAACGCCGGGAGCCGTTGACGGATTTTCAAAGCCCGGGTTAGCGAGCAGGTTGACCGCAGAAGCCGTGGAAGCGAGCAGCATGCTCGCGGCAACGCCGAGTAGAAGTCGTGAATACTTGTTCGTCATTTATTTCTCCCCACCTGAATTAGAAACGGTGATTTTGTGTTTGTTGAAGTCGGTTTGTTAGCGTTTCGTGAGTGCTTTTTAATCCCGATTGAAAGCGCTGTCAAGCCGCATAGCCGTGGGTTGGCGGTGAACCGTGGAATTTAATTGGATTATGTTATGACGTTCGTCAGCACCGAATTGCGGGACGAGCAAAGCGAAGAAAGCAGTGCAAAAAAAAGCCCCGCCGAAGCGGGGCTTTTCAGGCTCGTCTATCCACGTAGGAGCGCGTTCACGCGCGACCGTTCGCGCCTAAAGGCGCTCCTACACAGGGCGTTACATATCCATCCCGCCCATTCCGCCACCGCCCGGCATCGGCGGACCACCGGCATCCTTCTTCGGGGCGTCGGCAATCATCGCCTCGGTCGTCAGGAGCAGACCGGACACGGAGGCCGCGTTTTGCAGTGCGTAGCGCACCACCTTGGTCGGGTCAATGATGCCCATGGCCACCATATCGCCGTACTCGCCGGTCTGGGCGTTGTAACCGAAGTTACCCTTGCCCTCGGCCACCTTGTTGAGGACTACCGCACCGTCTTCGCCGGCGTTGATGACGATCTGGCGGAGGGGTTCCTCCAGGGCGCGACGCAGGATGGCGATACCGGCGTTCTGGTCTTCGTTGGCACCCTTCAGGTCCTTTAGCGCCTCACGGGCACGGATCAGGGCAACACCGCCGCCCGCTACCACACCCTCTTCGACTGCAGCCCGGGTGGCGTGCAGCGCGTCTTCGACGCGGGCCTTCTTTTCCTTCATCTCAACTTCGGTCGCGGCGCCTACCTTAATCACGGCCACGCCGCCGGAGAGCTTCGCAACACGCTCCTGCAGCTTCTCCTTGTCGTAGTCGGAGGTCGTCGCTTCGATTTCCTTGTTGATCTGGTCAACGCGGGCCTTGATGTCCTTGCTCTTGCCAGCGCCGTCGATGATCGTGGTGTTTTCCTTGTCGATGATCACCTTCTTGGCCTTGCCGAGATCTTCCAGGCGGGCCTTTTCCAGCGACAGGCCGACTTCCTCGGCGATGACCTGGCCGCCGGTGAGAATGGCCATGTCCTGCAGCATTGCCTTGCGACGATCGCCGAAGCCCGGGGCCTTGACGGCGCAGACCTTGACGATGCCGCGGATCGTGTTGACGACCAGCGTGGCCAGGGCCTCACCCTCGCAGTCTTCCGCGACCACGAGCAGGGGCTTGCCGGACTTGGCAACGGCTTCCAGCAGCGGCAGCAGCTCGCGGATGTTCGAGACCTTCTTGTCGTACAGCAGGATGTAGGGCTGGTCCAGCTCGGCATTCTGCTCGGCGGCGTTATTGATGAAGTAGGGGGACAGGTAGCCGCGATCGAACTGCATGCCCTCGACCACTTCCAGCTCGTTCTGGAGGCCAGAACCGTCTTCGACGGTGATCACGCCCTGCTTGCCGACCTTCGCCATGGCTTCGGCCAGGGTGTTGCCGATGGACTCGTCACCGTTGGCAGAGATCGTGCCGACCTGGGCGATGGCCTTCTCGTCCTGACAGCTCTTGGAGAGCTTGCTCAGGCGCTCGACGACAGCAGCAGCTGCCTTGTCGATGCCGCGCTTCAGGTCCATCGGGTTCATGCCTGCAGCGACGGACTTCAGGCCTTCCTTCAGGATCGACTGGGCCAGCACGGTGGCCGTGGTGGTGCCGTCGCCGGCGACATCGGAGGTGTGGGAAGCAACTTCCTTCACCATCTGCGCGCCCATGTTCTGGAACTTGTCTTCGAGCTCGATCTCCTTGGCGACGGAGACGCCGTCCTTGGTGACCGTCGGAGCGCCGTAGCTCTTGTCGAGCACCACATTCCGGCCCTTGGGACCCAGCGTCACCTTGACGGCGTCGGCCAGGATATTGACGCCGGCGAACATGCGCGCCCGGGCGTCATCACTGAAACGTACTTCTTTGGCAGCCATAGGATGTCTTCCTTACTTAAAGTCAGTGTGTCGGGAGTTGATCAGGAGTGGAGACACTCAGCCTTCGATCACGGCCATGATGTCGTCTTCCTTCATGACGAGGAGTTCCTCGCCATCGACCTTGACCTCGGTGCCGCTGTACTTGCCAAACAGCACCTTGTCGCCAGCCTTCAGGTCGAGGGGGCGGACCTTGCCGTCCTCGAGGATCCGGCCCTTGCCCACGGCAATGACCTTGCCCTTGATGGGCTTCTCGGTGGCGGAGTCGGGAATCACGATGCCACCGGGGGAGGTACGCTCCTCTTCAGTGCGCTTAATGATGACGCGATCGTGTAGCGGACGAATCTTCATGCGGAAACTCCTTGAATATCATGGTTTTAGGCCTTCTACCGACGCCCGATCGGGCCCGGTTACGACAAATCGTTAGCACTCTCCCCGTGGGGCTGCTAATCATAGGGGCGGCCGCTGGAATTTCAAGACCGAAATGGGG
>JANNJM010000075.1:0-13653 GCA_031395645.1 Gammaproteobacteria bacterium
CGGTCGCGCCTGAAGGCGCTCCTACACGCTAGGCGCGGACGCGGTTCCAGGCGTCGAGAGCGGCGATCTTGTAGGCCTCGGCAAACGTGGGGTAGTTGAAGACCGCCCCAACGAAGTACTCAAGTGTACCGCCGTGCGCCAGTACCGCCTGCCCGATGTGGATCAGCTCGGTGGCGCCTTCGCCCACAATGTGGGCGCCCAGCAACTTGTGGTCCTTGAGGCCGAAGATCAGTTTCAGCAGGCCTTCCTGCACGCCCTGGATCTGGCCCCGGGCCGTCTCGCGCAGGCGCGCCACCCCCGTCTCGTAGGGGATGCCTTCCTTGCGCAGTTGTTGCTCGGTCTTGCCCACGATACTGATTTCGGGGACCGCGTAGATGCCGAGCGGGTAGAATTCCGGCGCGCTTTCTTCCTTCGCCGCAAAGGCGTGGCAGGCGGCGAGCCGACCCTGCTCAGCCGACGTGGACGCCAGCGCCGGAAAGCCAATGACGTCGCCGACCGCGTAGATGTGCGGCACATCCGTCTGAAAGGTCGGTTGAACCTTCAGGCGACCCCGGTCGTCGGCACTCAGGCCGGCCTTTCCGAGGTCGAGATCTGCGGTCGCCCCGAGGCGCCCGGAGGCTGCCATCAGCAGGTCACTACGGATTTTCTTGCCGCTCTTCAGGTAGGTCACCACGGAGCCGTCCTCGCGCTTTTCCACGCGCTCCACCTCCTCGCCAAGCCGCAGCTGGATACCGCGCGACTGCAGGTCGTGCTTGAACTCGTCAATGATGTCGGCATCCACGAAGTCGAGGATCGTATTACGCGGGTCTACCAGTGTGATGCGGGCATCGAGCGCGCTGAAGATCGTCGCGTACTCCACGCCGATCACGCCGGCACCGATCACGACCATGGAGCGGGGCACCTTTTTGATCTGCAAAAGGCCGTCGCTATCGATGATGGTTTCGTCATCGAACGGGATATTGGCCGGGCGATGCGGAATCGTGCCGGTGGCGATCACGATCGCCTTGGCCCGGTATTCGGCGGTCTGGCCGGCGAAGTTGGTTACTCGTACCGTATTCGCATCCATGAAACTGGCGAGACCGTTGAGGACGGTGACGCCATTGCGCGACAACTGGTGCTGGATGATCTCGATTTCGTGGCGTACCGTGATGTGCAGGCGCTCGAGCAGATCTTCCGCGGTGATGTCGGCCTTCACCCGGTGGCTGCGCCCGTAAATGCCCTTCTCGCGCCAGCCGCAGAGGTAGAGCACGGCCTCTCGGAGCGTCTTGCTGGGGATGGTGCCGGTGTGGGCCGTGACCCCACCGACGATCTCGCGGCGCTCGATGATGGCAGCGCGTTTGCCCAGCTTCGCTGCCTGGATTGCGGCACGCTGGCCACCAGGGCCGCTGCCGATAACCAGCAGGTCGAAGGCTTCCATGAATAGATGTCCCGGAGAAGTGCACTGCTGTATCGGTCTGGTCGAGGAGAATCTTGAGCAGAATGCGGTACGGGCGTGACGTGGTTCCGCAACCCGGTTAGCCTCCCGCCATGCTGAAGCGTCCAGTGCTCACCTATATCGCCCTGGCGTACCTGTGGACCTGGGTCACGATTCTGCCGTTGCTCCTCCAGAAGCGCGGTGTGGTGGAGCTCGGGCTGCCGGATGCCTGGGAGGCGTTGGGCGCGTTCGGGCCCTTCCTTGCCGCGTATTTCGTGATCTGGCGTACCGAAGGCACGGCTGGACTGACGGCGTTCTGGCGTGGTTTTGCCAACTGGAGGCAGGGCGCCCGGGTCTGGGCGCTGGCGCTACTGTCGCCGCTAGCCTTTCTGGCTCTGGCGGTCGTGCTCGTCAGCGTACAGACGGGCTCGGCACCGTCGCTCCAGGCGCTCGCCACGGGTCGGCTTGGCAGCGCCGGGGCGGTGGTGGAGCTGGTTCTGGT
The DNA here is from genome assembly GCA_031395645.1 of Gammaproteobacteria bacterium. GTDB lineage: Bacteria > Pseudomonadota > Gammaproteobacteria > Steroidobacterales > SHZI01. Next base: position 1,917 of record JANNJM010000075.1, read on the forward strand.
TGCCGCGATTCTCCAGGGACTGGGCGAGGAGCCGGGCTGGCGGGGCTACCTGTTGCCGAAGATGCTGGGCCGTTTCCGGAGTCTGCCCGCAACCATGCTGTTGTTTCCGGTGTGGTGGCTGTGGCACCTGCCGTTCTTTCTTGGCCGGCCGGAATTTGGCCTGCCGCAGTTCCTTGGCTTCGGCCTGGGGATTCTCTCGGCTTCGATCTGGCTTACGTTCCTCTGGGAGCGGACGCGCAGTATTCTCGTGGCAGTGCTTTGGCACGCGGTGCTCAACATCACGCGCGGCGTGGCGCTGGGCTTTTCCACGGGAATGTTTCTCGCGTACGGGATGGTGGTGACCGTGGGGGCGCTGGGGATTGTGTTGTGGTGGCTGACGCGGTGGCGGCAGCGAGTGACATGAGTAGCATCTACTCCGTGGTCCTGGTCCTGAACGCTCTCTGGTTCGGCGCAGCTTTCCGCTACTTCAGCCTGACCCCTGAGACGGCGGCGAAGTTGCTGGTGCCGAAGTCCGCCCGGGAATCACCGCTGTTCAAGACGCTGTCGGCGTCGCTACCCTTCCTGGGCGGCATGAACCTGGCCTTTGCGGTGCTGGCGCTGCTGGTGTTGTTTAACCAGGCAGTGTTTCCGGAAGCGCGCCAGAAGGCGCTGTTCGCCGTTGTTTTTGCGGTGGCTCACGCCAGCCAGTTGGCTTGCAACCTGCCCGTTGCCCTGCGTGGAGGCCGGCAGGGTGAAGCATACTGGCCGGTGCTGCGCGGGCCCATGCTGTTTATTTTTGTGGTCGATGGGATTCTGGCCGCCGCGAATCTGCTGGTGGCTGTTGGCCTGTCCGTAGTTCTGGAGTTTCAGCGATGAACAGCAGCGAGATGACAGTGGGACTTGCCGAGCGCGTGCTGGCACTGGCAGGTGGCGCCACCGGCGCCGCTGGCATTTCGGTCGTGCTGGCGGAACCGGGTCGTGTGCATCTGGTCATTGGCCGCCGCGACGACCTGCTCCAGTTCAAGGGCTATTTTCACGGCGGCGTGATCAGCGGTCTCGCCGACCTCGCGGCTGGCGGTGCGGTGACGACGACGCTGCCGGTGGGGCGGGCCGTAGTGACGATCAGTCTGCACGTGAATTTTCTGGCGCCCGCGAAGGGCGAGCGTCTCGTGGCGAAAGGTAGCGTCGTCAAGGTCGGCGGGACAGTCGGCGTCGCGAGCGTCGACTTGTTTACCCAGGAGGATGCCAGCGAACACCTCTGCGCCACGGCGACCGTGACGTTCCGGGTGGTCGGTGCCTCCTGAGCATCGGCAATTGCGCCGCAGCAAACAACTAAAGAAACTTAAACAACTAAGGTCCGGTACCTTTTGCGATTGCGGCGGAGAGGGCGCGGAGGTCTTCTTCCGTGTGGGCGGTGGACAGGAAGCCGACTTCGTAGGGGCTTGGGGGCAGGTAGAAGCCATCGGCGAGGAGGGCATGGAAGAGTGCGGGGAAGCGCGCTACTGAACTGCCGGACAAGCCGGCCGGTGTGCGGATGAGTCCGGGTCCCGTCGCGTCCTCGAGCACCAGCCAGAAGAGCGAACCAACCCTCTGGAGCCGCACGCCGGGGATGTCGCGCAGGAGTTCGTCGAGCAGACGCCCGTTGTCCTCCAGGGCGAGATAGGCGGTGCCGTCTTCGAGCTGACGGAGCGTGGCCAGGCCGGCAGCCATGGCCACCGGGTTCGCCGACAGCGTGCCGGCCTGATACACCGGGCCGAGTGGCGCAACCAGTTCCAGCACGTCGCGCCGGCCGCCGTAGGCGCCAACGGGAAAACCGCCACCGATGATCTTGCCGTAGGTCACGAGGTCGGGGCGGATACCCGTGATCTCGGCCATGCCACCGAAAGAAGTTCGAAAGCCTGTGATCACCTCGTCGAAGATCAGCAAGGCACCGTGTTGCTGGCACCGCCAGGCGACAGCGTCGAGAAATTCCTGGCGCTGCGGCAGCAGTCCGTGATTCGCGGGCAGTGGCTCGATGATGACAGCGGCGAGGTCGCCGCCGCGGGCTGCGAACAAACCTTCGAGCGCAGGAATATCGTCCAGCGGCAGCACGAGCGTGTCGGTGGCGACCCCGGCCGGGACGCCGGCGCTGTCCGCAACGCCGGCCATTCCCGAGCCCGCGCGGATCAGCATCGAGTCCACGTGCCCGTGGTAGCAGCCGTCAAACTTGAGGACCAGGGAGCGGCCGGTGGCTGCGCGCGCGAGGCGCAGCGCGGACATCACGGCCTCGGTGCCGGAGTTTACGAAGCGCAGCTGCTCGACCCAGGGGAGGCGGCCAGTGATGAGTTCCGCGAGTTCCAGCGAGCCGGCTTCCGCAGCGCCATAGCTCCAGCCGCGACTCGCGGCGTCGGTCACGGCCTGCAGCACACGCGGGTGCGCATGTCCCAGGATCATCGGCCCGAACGCCATGCAGAAGTCCACGTAGTGCCGGCCGTCCACGTCCTCCAGGCGACTGCCCCGGCCGTTGCGCATGAACACCGGCGTGCCGCCCACGCGGCCAAAGGCCCGGACCGGCGAATGCACGCCTCCAGGTGTCACCGCCTGAGCGCGCACAAACAGCTCGTTTGAGCGGCTCACTGCTGGTCCAGATAAGACACGGCGCGACGCGCCGCATAGCTGATGATCATCTGTGCGCCAGCACGGGCGAAGGCGGTCCAGGTCTCCAGTTGCGCGCGCGCCGGGTCGGTCAGGTGCTGTGCCGCGAGCAGATCGATACCCGCCTGCTCACCACTCGTCTGGTACACGGCCCAGGGCAACGGTATCGCTGCGGACAGGCGGGCGAGCACATCGAGGTAGGGAAGGCCGGGCTTGACCATCAGGATGTCCGCGCCTTCGGCGGCATCCCTCTGCGCGGCGAGCAGCGCGTCGTTCGGCCGCGCCGGATCGATCTGGTAGCTGGCGCGATCCTTCAGCCGGCCGCTCCGGTCGGGCGTGGAATCGGCAGCCACGCGAAAGGGCCCGTAGAAGGCCGAGTGAAACTTGGCGGCGTAGCTCATCACGGCCCGCTGCGACAGGCCGCTGCCATCGAGGGCGGAGCGGATGGCTGCCACCCGCCCGTCCTGCATGTCGCTGGGCGCCACGCAATCGGCTCCCGCCTGCGCGAACTGCAGGGCAGCGTTGGCGAGTGCTGCAACCGTGACGTCGTTGTCGAGGTGCGCCCCGTCGTCACTGAGGATGCCGCAGTGGCCGTGGGTCGTGTAGGAGCACAGGCACACGTCGGCCGCGATCCAGATGGCATCGCCGAAGCGTGCCTTGATGTCCGCGAGGCATGCGCTGGTGAAAGCCTGCGAAAAATCCCGTTCGCGTTTGGCCTGTGGCACGCCGAACAGGAGAAACTTGCTGACACCCCGCTCAAGATCCGTGTCGATCTGTCGCAGCAGGCTGGCCGGAGTCTCGCGGAAGACGTCGCGCAAGCCGGGTACGGACTCCCGGTCCGCCAGCCCTTCCACTACAAACAACGGCTGGATGAACTGCTCCCGGTGCAGCCGAACCGAGCGGGTGAGCTCGCGGATATGCCGGTTGTCGCGGCTGCGGCGCAGGCGCACGGGGCTGTTCATCAGTGCACCCACCGCTGCCACTCCCGGCCGTTGGGGAAGGGCTGGGCGTCTGTGCCGGCGGCCCGCAGGGCTCGCAGTGTCTTGCCGGCGCCGCAGGCGTGGTGCGCTCCGGCAGGGAGCACTGGGTGGAGCGCGTGGAATTGCTCGGCACTGCTCCAGTAGAAGTGCGTGGCCCGCCGGGCTGACTCGCGCAGGCTCTCGACCACTGACGGGTCAGCAGGCGGCAAGATGTCGTAGGTCTCGAGCACCTTGCCCACCCCGGATTCGAGCCAGCCGGGCACGGCCGAACGATGGGTCAGCGCTATCCAGTCCCGCAGCGGTGGCAGGCCGAGCACCGGACACTCCAGGGTGGTGCGCACGTCATCGAAGCCCAGATGGTCGCCGCAGCCTTCTACCCAGAGCCCCCGGGCGGCGAGGCGTCGCCAGCTTTCCACGCCGCTTACCCACAGGCGAACGCCGGGTGGCAGGCTCTGCTCCTGCAGTGCATGCCAGTACGCTGCGAACACCGCGTCGCCGGGTCGCAGCTTGCCGAGCTCCGGCAGCGGGCCCGCTGGCTGGCGCGTGCAGGCCCGCTGCCAGGCAATGCCGTCGAAGCCAACGGCGTTGCAGGGCGGCGCTGGTCCGCGCCAGTCGACTCTCTCCACGATACCGGCCGGGGTGTGGCCTCTCAGAAAGCAGACCGGGCCCAGCTCGGCATGCCTGATAGCGGTCGCCCCAAGCGCAGCACGGTCAGTGTGAGCGACGCCTTCCAGAGCCGCGGTTTCCACGGACGCCAACTCCGCCGTATCGGGGTCATGCAGGCCGCGCAACACATTCCAGACGCGATCGTCGTTCGCCCGGCACTCCACGGCGAGCACGCCCTGGCCAGCCGCCGCCGGACACCGGGTGAGTGGCAGCACCATCCAGCGGCAGTCTGCCAGCAGTGGCCCGAGTGCCTTGCGGCCGTCGGGATCGTTCCACAGGCGGGCCAGGCCGGCGAGCGCGAGGACGACGCCATCCAGGGCATCTGCTGCTGTACGGGGGCGGTGCAGGCCCAGAAGTCTCGCGTCTACCGCCCCGCGCACCGGGAGAAAATCCAGGAGCGGCGCACGACCGCTCGCAGGCAGCCCATAGGCGAGGAAGTCCGCCACGTTGCCATGGCGGCGCGGCGATGACGAACCCAGCCGAAGCCGTTCGCCGGCGGCGTGGCGTGCGGAGACGTCACCGCGCCAGACGATCACGTCGCGGGGATTCTCGCGCGGTGGTAGCGCAGCCGTCGCTATACCTGCCGGACGCGCCGCTGGCAGGTCCTTCAGTGAGTGCACGCAAAAATCGACCCGGCCTGAGAGTAGTGCCGCGTCGAGTTCGGCCGAGAAGAAATCGGGATCCCTGACCTGATCCAACGGAGTCAGCTGGTCGCGGTCGCCCCGTGTAACGACCGTGACGATATCAACAGGGATGGTCGGGTGCAGCTGCAGGAGCGCCGATCTGACCAGCCGGCTTTGCGCTGTGGCGAGCAGAGACCCGCGCGTGCCGAGCTTCAGTCCCTGCATGATTGCCGCGTGCCCTGACGACAGTTCAGGCGCGCGCCAGGGCCAGGCTGTCGTTGTTCAGGCCGTCGTTGTTCAGGCGAGCCTCGACGAGCGCCGAGCAGGCCAGGGACGCCGCCGCCAGCTTCTGGCTGCGGAGTTGTTCCCGCGCACCCGCGAGCGCAAACACGTCGTCGAGATCGAAGCTCGCCGTGACGGACGGCCATGCTGGCCCCGTTCCGCGTCGCTGGCCGAGGTGCACGAGCGCCCGCGGCGCACGCGTCTGCAGGCGGTGGTGCCACGCGAGGTCGTGCGCCGGATCTGCCGGGGTGGTGAACACGAGGTCAGTGGCCCAGGCCGCCGCGGTGTCCGCCTCGTCGGCCTGAAACCACCGGCAGACATCGCGCCGGGCGGCGCCGGGGCGGTGATTCCAGGCCCCCACGTTAAAGGTTCGAAACAGCGGCAACATGGAACAGGCCAGGTCGCCCGTGCCCACAAACAAGACGCGGGCATCCCGCTGTGGTTCCAGCAGTTCCCGCACGAGGCTACCGTAGGAACTGCCTGCCAGGCCCTGCAGATGGCTGGCCCGCAGCACCCTCGTGTCGGTCAGCAGGGCCTGAACGAGCGGGTGAAGGCGTCGCCAGTCGTCTCGTCCGAGTTCTGCTTCCGCCTGTTCACCGGCGCGCCGGAACTGGCCAGTCACGTTCGTCTCGCCGGGCACGGCGCTCCGCAGGCCGCAGGCCACTTCGAGCAGCAATCGGTAGGCCGCCTTGCCTGTGCTGAGCTCGCCGCCGGCCGCGGCCGGCAGCCCGGGACGGGGCCCGAGACCGAACGCGAGTTGCCGCAGACAAGTGTCGAGGAAGACGCCGGACGAGCGCAGCAAAAGGACCGCTGCAGCGGGCAGGCGGACACCCGGCCAGTGCAGGCACCAGAGTTGCGCCACGAGGTTGTCGAAAGGCTGTGCCATGACGTGACTTCAGGCGGACTTGCCGCCCTCGATGCCGGCGAGCCACTCGTCGTCCGAGCCCTCGGGGATCTCGGGGATCTCCTGGAACAGGAACGTCGACAGGTAGCGCTCGCCGGTGTCGGGCAGCATCACCAGAATGGAGGAGCCCACGGGCGCCTTTTCGGCCACCTTCAGGCCGGCCGCCAGTGTCGCACCGCCGGACAGGCCCACGAATATGCCTTCCTCACGGGCGAGGCGCAGTGCGCACGCCTTGCCGTCCTCGTCGGTGACCGTGACCAGCTCGTCGTAGACCTGCGTGTTCAGCACGTCGGGCAGGAAGTCCGGCGTCCAGCCCTGGATCTTGTGGGGCTTCCATTCCTTGCCACCGAGCAGTGAGGCCCCAGCGGGTTCCGTGGCAACCACGCGGACCTCCGGACGGGCGGCCTTGATGACTTCTCCCGCGCCGGTCAGCGTGCCGCCGGTGCCCCAGCCGGTGACCCAGAAATCGAGCCGCCGGCCTGCAAAGTCCTTGAGAATCTCCGGGCCCGTGGTCTGGCGGTGATAGGCCGGATTCGCGGGATTCTCGAACTGGCGGGCCAGGAACCAGCCGTGCCTCCGGGCCAGTTCCTCCGCGCGGCGCACCATGCCCGTGCCACGCTCGGCGGCCGGCGTGAGCAGCACTCTCGCGCCGAACGCCCGCATGATTTTTCGCCGCTCGATGGAGAAGGTCTCCACCATGGTGGCAACAAAGGGATAACCCCTGGTGGCACAGACCATGGCCAGCGCAATGCCTGTATTTCCGGAAGTGGCTTCGACGACCGTCTGTCCGGGCTTCAGGGTCCCGCGCCTCTCGGCGTCCGTGATGATCGCGAAGGCGAGGCGGTCCTTCACCGAGCCGCCGGGATTGAACGCCTCCACCTTGACGTACATCTCAACGTGCTTCGGCGCGATGCGGTTCAGGCGGACGACGGGCGTGTCGCCGATGGTTTCCAGGATATTGTTGTAGATCATTGGTGTGCTCCTTCGGCTTGTGCATTGTAGGCCGCGGTCGGCGCGGCAGGTCGGAACCAGTCCAGACGGTCACGCAGGGCGACGACCTCGCCCACGTAGAGGATGGCAGGCGACGCGAGTCCGGCACTCGCGGCCCGCGCCGCAATATCTCCGAGGCGGCCGGCAACGCAGCGCTGGGCCTCTGTTGTGCCGGCCATCACCACCGCCGCCGGTGTGTCGCCCGACCGGCCGTGGCGCAGCAGCGCCGAGCAGACTTCCGTCAGCCGGCGCCCGGTCATATAGACCACCAGCGTCTGGCCAAGCGCGGCCAGGCTTTTCCAGTCCGGCTCCATACCCTCTGCCAGGTGTGCCGTGACGAAGGAGACCGCATGACTCGCGTCGCGGTGGGTCAGGGCAATCCCTGCGTAGGCTCCGCAACCACTGGCGGCGGTGATGCCGGGAATCACCTGAAAGGGCAGGCCGGCCGCCGCCAGGGCGAGGGCCTCCTCACTGCCGCGCCCGAAGACGTAGGGGTCGCCGCCCTTGAGCCTGCACACGCGCTGGCCTCCGCGGACCAGGGTCAGCAGCAGTTCGGTGATATCGGCCTGGGACGTGGAGGGGCCTCCGCCAGTCTTGCCCACGTTGATGACTTCGGCATCCCGACGGGCGAAGGCCACCAGCCGCGGATCGACCAGCCGGTCGTGGAGTACGACATCCGCATGTTGCAGGCAATACAGGCCGCGCAGCGTTATCAGTTCCGGGTCACCCGGTCCTGCGCCGACGATCCAGGCCTGGCCGACGGGTTTCGCAGTGTCGCTCCCTCTGGCGAGGAGCTGGTGCATGCTTTCGTCAGCTTCGGTCATGCGCCCGTCCACAACGTCATGGGCCGCGCCTGTCCGGGCATCGAGGACTCCGGCAAAAACTTCTTCCCACAGGCGCCGCCTGCCCGCCACGTCGGGGATGACGGCCTTTACGCGTTCGCGCCAGCCACCCGCCCACGCGGCCAGCACGGCCAGTCGAGCCGGTAGCCAGCGTTCAAGGCGTTGCCTCACAAGACGCGCCAGCACGGGCGCCTGGCCGCCGCTTGAGACGGCGATCAGCAGCGGCGACCGGTCGACGATCGACGGACTTATATAGGTGGAGACCGCCGGGTCGTCGACCACGTTGCAGAGGCGGAGCGCGCCGCGCGCCGCGCGCCGCGGCGGCCACGGCGTGATTCACCATCCGGTCGTTGGTTGCCGCAATCACCAGCAGTTGCGCCGGAACCAGGTCCGGGTCGAAGGGTCGCAGGGCAACCTCCAGATGTCCCGCCGCCGCCGCTGCCTGCAGACCGTGGGAGACTATGGGCGCGTTGACGGTCACCCGGGCCCCAGCCGCGAGCAGCAGCGCCACTTTCCGTTCTGCCACGGCCCCCCCACCCACCACGAGGCAGGGTTGACCCGTCAGGGCCGCGAATATCGGCAGGTACTGCATGGGATCAGGCCATCCTCGGCAAGAGGAGCACGATAGCCCCCTGGAGCCCCGAAAAAAAATGGTCGATTGACAGGCTCTTGTAACCGGTGGCTATATACCCACCACCCCATGACCCTGCAACAACTCAAATACCTGGTAGCCATCGCAGACAGCGGCCTGAACATAACGGCCGCCGCCGAGCGCCTGTACACGAGCCAGCCCGGGATCAGCAAACAGCTGAAATTGCTGGAGCAGGAACTGGGTGTGCAGCTCTTCACCCGCAAGGGCAAGAGCCTGGCCGCCATCACCCCGGCGGGACGGGACGTGATTGCCCGCGCCCGGCGCATCATGCGGGAGGCGGAGAATATTCGCAGTCTCGCCAGCGACCTGTCCGGCGAACAGGAAGGCACGCTGTCCATCGCGACGACGCACACGCAGGCGCGCCACGTGCTGCCGGACGTCATCAGGGAATTCCGCGAACGCTATCCGAAAATCAACCTGGAGCTGCACCAGGGCACCTCCGAACAGCTGGCCGAACTGGTGGCTGCCAACCGGGTGGACTTCGCGATTGCCACCGGCTCCCGGCAGCTCTTTCCGGGACTCGTCCTCTTGCCCTGCTTCCGCTGGGACCGGATCATCCTCGTGCCCAACGACCATCCGCTAACCGCCACAAAGCAGGGCGGAGCGAAGGCGCTGACGCTGCCCGTGCTGGCAGAGTACCCGCTCGTCACCTACGTGTTCGGGACCACGGGCGAGTCGTCTCTCAAGAAGGCCTTTGCGGCCGAGGGCCTGGAGCCGAACGTGGTCTTTACCGCGCGCGACGCCGACATCATCAAGACCTACGTCCGGATGGGCATGGGCGTGGGCATCGTCGCGCCCATGGCCTACGAATGCTCAGACCAGAAAGACCTGACGGCAATTTCGGCCGCCGATCTGTTCCCGCGGGTGACGACCTGGCTTGGTTTCCGGAGGGATGCAGTGCTGCGTCGTTACATGGTCGATTTTGTCGCCATGTTCGCGCCGCATCTCACGCCCCAGCTCACCCGGAAGGCGGCGCAGCTGGCGACGCAGGCAGAGGTGGACGCACTGTTCGATGAAGACCTGTTGCCGCTGCGGCTTGGTTGCGAGGAGGTAGGCGCGGCTGTAGGAGCGCCTTCAGGCGCGACCGACTCTGCCGGAAAAAGGGGCGGTCGCAGCGATCGCGCCTGAAGGCGCTCCTATAGTCCCGACAGGTCGATGTCGTGCAGGCCACACTCGCGTGTCAGGCCGAAGAAGCGGGTTTCCTCTTCCGTCCTTACCGCGTGGATCGGCTTGGTGGTATGCACGTCGCCTACGGATATGTAGCCCTGCTCCCAGAGCGGGTGATAGGGCAGGTCGTTCTGCTTCAGGTAGCGAAACACGTCCCGGTCTGTCCAGTCGGCAATCGGGTGGACCTTCCAGCGCTCGCTACCCGCGGCACCTTGACTACTGGGATGACTATTGAGATGAGCAGTCAGGAACGGCACGTTCGCCCGGCCCGACGACTGCGACCGCCGCAGGCCGGCAAACCAGCTGCCCACGCCGATTTCGCGCAGGGCTCGTTCCATGGGCTCGATCTTGTTTTCACGGTTATAGATGTCGATGCCGGCCAGGCCCTGCTGCCAGCGCTTGCCGTAACGGGCTTCCTGCCACGCCGGGCTCTGGGTGTTCCGGTAGGTCTGCAGATTCAGGTTAAGCCGGTCTGACAGGGCGTCCACAAACTGGTAGGTTTCCGGGAACAGATAGCCCGTATCGATGAAGACCACGGGAATATCCGGACTGTGCCGGGTGACGAGGTGCAACAGCACCGCCGCCTGGATGCCGAAGCTGGACGTCAGTACGTGCTGACCGGGCAGATGCTCCAGGGCCCAGGCCACACGGTCGGTCGCAGAGAGCCCCGCAAACAGCCGATTGCCGTGCGCCACCGCGTGCTCGCGGGTCTCGGTCTCGTCGAACAGGACCGTCGGGCTGTTGAGCGCGCTGGTGTCAATGTCGGAGAGAACCAGACTGGCGGCTGCGGACACGGGGGACTCCTGTTGAGCTTGAACGCCAAAGTAGCGGGCCCGGACCGGTTAAGGAACGACGTTATTGTTATCCATGTATAACCGGCCCGCATAACCACTGGTAAAAGGGGGTCAGCCATGCCACTTAACGTATCCCGTCGATCACTGGTGCTGGGTTCGTCAGCGCTGGCGGCGTCAACGCTGCTGGCAGACCGTTCCAGCCTCGCCCAGCCAGCCTCTAACGGCCTGGCCCGGCTGATCGCCAACGAAAATCCCTACGGTCCCTCGGAGAGTGCGCGGAGCGCCGTCACCGAAGCGCTGCCCACCGCCTGGCAGTACCCCATGAGCCAGCAGCAGGTGCTCAAGAAACTGATCGCGACACGCGAAAGGCTGTCGCCTGAACACGTCCTGCTGGGAGTGGGTTCTGGCGAAATTTTGCAGATTGCCGCGCTCGTTTTTGGTCAGGGTGGCGGTGAAGTCGTCGCTGCAGTTCCGGCCTTCGGGCTGCTTCAGGACTACGCAAAACAGGTCGGGGGTGTGGTCACCGAAGTGCCGCTAAATGGCGGTCTTAGCCACGACCTGAAGGGACTCGCCGCGGCCGTCACGACGCGCACGCGCCTGCTCTATATCTGCAATCCGAACAACCCAACCGGCACGCTGATCCCGGGTGCGGAGTTGCGGCCGTTTGTGCAGGACATGGCGAACCGAACCACGGTCCTCGTGGATGAAGCCTATCTCGACCTCTGGGATGACTGGCCGCAACACACAGCGACCGATCGGGTCCGTGCAGGGCAGCCCGTGATCGTCACCCGCACCTTTTCAAAAATGCACGGGCTGGCCGGGCTGCGGATTGGCTATGCCCTGGCGCCTCCCGAAGTGGTCGAGCGGCTCGGCAAGTACCAGATGACTTTTCTCGGATGTGCTGGCCTCGCCGCAGCAACCGCCAGCTACCAGGACCTGGGGTTTCAGTCGTTCTCCCGGGCCCGCCTGCACGAGTCGCTCGGGATCACCACCGCCGCCCTGCGGGAGCTGAAGCTGCGCCACGTGGAGAACGGTCGGGGCAATTTCGTGTTCTTCGACACCGGCGGCTCTCTGGCCGATTTTGCTGCTGCCATGCGGAGCGCGGGTTACCAGGTCGGCCGTCCGTTCCCCCCGTACACGTCCTGGTGCCGCGTCAGTATGGGGACGGTGCCGCAGATGCGGGGCTTCGCGGACGCCCTGCGGACCTATTTCACCTGAAGGGCC
>JANNJM010000083.1:0-88037 GCA_031395645.1 Gammaproteobacteria bacterium
ATGGTGATGCCTGGGGACAACATCAAGATGGTGGTGACGTTGATCAACCCGATCGCCATGGAAGACGGCCTGCGCTTTGCCATCCGCGAGGGCGGCAAGACCGTCGGCGCCGGCGTCGTGGCCAAAATCGTTAAGTAAGAATTATCAAGTAACTGAAGGACATAGACATGGCCAAGAGTCAAAATATCCGGATACGCCTGAAGGCCTTTGATCATCGCCTGATCGATAAGTCGGCCAAGGAAATCGTCGACACTGCCAAGCGGACCGGTGCCCAGGTGCGTGGCCCTGTGCCCCTGCCCAGCAAAACCGAGCGCTTCACCGTGCTGGCGTCCCCTCACGTCGATAAGGACGCCCGGGACCAGTACGAGATCCGCACCCATAAGCGCCTGATGGATATCGTAGAGCCCACGGAAAAGACCGTAGACGCCCTGATGAAGCTGGAATTGCCGGCTGGCGTCGATGTCCAGATCAAACTGAATTAGTCCAAATTGAACTCAGCCAAGAGCCTGTTATACTAACCGGCTCCGCCTAGTGCTTCGCAGTGTCCCTGCGGTGCATAGGTGCGGAGCACAAACGTAAAGTGAACCCGCCGTAGGGCCTGCTGAGCGACTTTTAGAGCACTTGAGTCGGGTGCGCTAGATTTCAATACTCAGAAGTTGCACGGCCCTTCGAAAAGAAGAGGGTTCGGGGTCTCCGACGGAAATGGCCTTACCCGGTTTTCTGGGGTCGGCTTCGTCCGCGCAGGATTCATAGGCAGCGGCAGGTGCGCCAACCAGTGGTTGCGTGGCTTGCGGCAAGCAGGAATACCGACCAGGAAGCACGCATGGCTATCGGTCTTGTAGGACGAAAGCGCGGAATGACGCGGGTTTTCACCGATGACGGTGTATCCGTGCCCGTGACGGTCATTGAGGCATTCCCGAATCGGGTTACCCGGGTCAAGAGCGCCGAGTCCGATGGCTATGTCGCGGTCCAGGTGACTACCGGAACTGTGAAGCCCAGTCGCATGAGCAAAGTCCTGGCCGGCCAGTACGCTAAGGCGGGGGCAGAGCCTGGTGAGGGACTTTGGGAGTTTCGTGTTAGCGCGGAAGAGGCAGGCGCCCACCCGGCCGGCTCGGAGATTACCGTAGAGTCGTTCACTCTGGGTCAGCTTGTCGATGTTCGCGGTACGACCATCGGCAAGGGCTACGCCGGCACCATCAAGCGACACAATTTCCAGAGTCAAGACGCCACTCACGGCAACTCAGTGTCCCACAAAGCACCCGGCTCCATCGGTCAGCGGCAGACACCAGGGCGAGTATTCAAGGGCAAGCGCATGTCCGGGCACATGGGCAACGTGGCAAGAAGCACGTTAAACCTCGCCGTAGTGCGCGTCGATAAAGACCGAAATTTGCTCCTAATTCAGGGTGCCGTGCCGGGTCATGCGGGCTCGCACGTGGTGATCAAGCCTGCGGCGAAAATTCGCAGAAAGAGGAAGGCCTGAGGCTCCCATGAAGCTTGCAATACAGGGTGGCGGTAGCCTCGAGGTTTCTGATGACGCGTTCGGTGCCAAGTTTAACGAGCCGCTGATTCACCAGGTGGTAACCGCGTACATGGCTGGTGGCCGTGCGGGGACCAAGGCACAGAAGACCCGCGCCGAAGTGCGTGGTGGTGGTCGCAAACCCTTCAAGCAAAAGGGCACAGGCAGGGCCCGGGCCGGCACAACTCGCGGCCCGATCTGGGTTGGCGGGGGACGCGCGTTCGCTGCCAAACCTCGTGACTACACTCAGAAGGTCAATCGCAAGATGTACCAGGCTGCGATGCGCTCCGTTTTTTCGGAGCTGGTTCGTCAGGATCGTCTGGTCGTCGTCGACGCCATTCAAATGCCAAAGCCAAGAACCAAGGACCTCGTTAACTACCTCCGGGGCCTTAATCTTAGTCAGGTCCTGATTATTGTCGACGAGGGCCAGGACAACCTGACCCTTTCCGCTCGCAATCTGCCGACAGTGGAAGTCATCAGCGTCCGAGAACTGAACCCGGTATCGCTCGTGCGCTTCGAGAAAGTGCTGGTTACGTCGTCCGCAGTCAAAGCCGTGGCGGAGCGCCTGTCATGAGTGCCAAACCCGCGTCTCCTTCCAGCCCAGTTGCTGCCGAGACCAAGGCCGTGAAACCTAAGGTCGCGAATCCTAAGGCCTCGAAGCCCAGGGTCGAGAAAGCCAAGGTCGCCAAGCCCAAGGTCGCCAAGGCTAAGACTGGCAAGGGCGGGGCCGCTAAGGGGGCTCCAGTGCCAACCCTCGCCGCACGACTCAGTGCCGAGAAGCTGATGTCGGTGCTCATCGGCCCTCACCTTTCCGAGAAAAGTAGCGGACTGGCTGAGCGTTTGAAGCAGTTTGTATTCAAGGTGCGTCGGGATGCCGACAAGCCTGCGATAAAGAAGGCCGTTGAGCTGATGTTCAGCGTCGAAGTCACGGCAGTTCAGGTTGTCAACTGCATGGGTAAGGCCAAGCGCTTTGGTCGCAGCCCCGGGCGCCGTCAGGACTGGAAAAAGGCTTATGTAACCCTGGTCGAAGGCCAGGATATTGACTTCGTCGGCGCTGAATAAAGCAGACCAGAGATCACCAATGGCACTCCAGCAAACCAAACCAACTTCGCCAGGGCGGCGTTTTGTCGTCAAAGTGACGACGCCGAACCTGCATAAAGGTGAGCCACACGCGCCGCTCGTCACCCGTCTTTCGCGAAGCACGGGGCGTAACAATCTGGGCCGGGTCACCACCCGGCACAAGGGCGGTGGCCATAAGCGGCTCTACCGGATTATCGATTTCCGACGTGACAAGGACAGCATAGCCGCCAAGGTCGAGCGTATTGAGTACGACCCCAACCGCAGCGCCCATCTTGCTTTGCTTCTTTATGCCGACGGCGAACGTCGTTACGTCATCGCGCCAAAGGGCCTGGTTGCGGGCGACACAGTGATTTCCGGGCGTGACGCCCCAATCAAGCTGGGCAACGCGTTGCCTCTGCGAAACATTCCGGTCGGCACGCTCGTGCATGCCGTTGAGTTGAAGCCGGGAAAAGGTGCGCAGCTTGCGCGCGCCGCCGGCTGTAGCGTGCAGATCGTAGCGCGGGACGGCACCTATGCCACTGTGCGCCTGCGTTCGGGCGAAATGCGCCGGGTGCACGTGGAGTGTCGCGCAACCGTCGGCGAGGTCGGCCGCGAGGAGCACAATCTCCGCAAGTTCGGAAAAGCTGGCGCGAAACGATGGCGCGGGATTCGTCCCACGGTCCGTGGTGTTGCCATGAATCCGGTTGACCACCCGCACGGTGGTGGCGAGGGCAAGACCTCCGGGGGACGCCATCCGGTGACTCCCTGGGGAATCAAGACCAAGGGCTACAAGACCCGCCGCAATAAGCGGACGGCCAGCATGATCGTGCGCCGGCGCGACAAGAAGTAACCGACTCTAAGGAATTCGAAACGTGGCGCGATCAATAAAGAAGGGACCTTTCGTCGACTTGCACCTTGCTAACAAGGTTCGGGCGGCGGTCGGCACCAGCAACCGCCGACCAATCAAGACCTGGTCGCGGCGGTCGATGATAGTCCCGGAGATGGTTGGACTCACGATAGCCATTCACAATGGCCGGGATCACATTCCGGTGCTGATCACGGAGAACATGGTCGGCCACAAGCTGGGCGAATTCGCGGTCACCCGTACCTTTAAGGGCCATTCCGGCGACAAGAAGACCAAGACTGCCGCCGCGCCGTCGCCATAAGGACCTGACCATGCAAGTATCCGCAACAATTAAGTACGCACGAATCTCGGCGCAGAAATGCCGTCTGGTCGCCGACGCGATTCGGGGCAAGTCCGTTGCAAACGCGAAGCAGATTCTCGATCTGATGCCAAAGAAGGGCGCCGGGCTGATCAAGAAGGTTCTGGATTCCGCCATCGCCAACGCTGAGCACAACAACGCGGCAGACATAGACGAGCTCAGGGTGGCCACAGTTTTTGTCAACGAGGCGCCCCGACTCCGCCGGTTCAAGGCGTCGGCAAAGGGCCGTGCGTCCCCCCGGCAGAAACGCAGTAGCCACATCACCATTCAGGTCGCGGACGAGTAATCATGGGTCAGAAGGTCAATCCGATCGGCATTCGCCTCGGTATCACCCGGGACTGGACGTCCAAGTGGTACGCGGATTCACGTACGTTTCCGAAGTACGTCGAGTCAGATTTTCGTATCCGTGAGTTCCTCATGAAGAAACTCAAGGAAGCGTCAGTCGGCAAGATTCATATTGAGCGTCCGGCGCGCAAGGCCAACATCACCATTCACACGGCGCGCCCTGGTGTCGTCATCGGCAAGAAGGGTGAAGATATCGAGAGTCTGCGGGTGCAGGTCGCCAAGATGGCCAAGCTGAGCCTCAGTGACGTCCGTATCAACATTGCCGAGATTCGCAAACCGGAACTGGACGCGCGGCTCGTTGCCGAGGGCATTGCCCAGCAGCTCGAGAGACGCGTGATGTTCCGCCGGGCCATGAAGCGGGCGGTCACGAACACGATGCGTCTCGGTGCACAGGGCATAAAGGTCATGGTCGCCGGGCGACTGAATGGCGGCGAAATCGCGCGGAGTGAGTGGTACCGGGAGGGCCGCGTGCCCCTCCATACTTTTCGTGCGGACATGGACTATGCCCTGGCCGAGGCCCAGACCACGTACGGGGTCATCGGCGTGAAGGTCTGGATCTTCCGTGGCGAAGTATTCGATCAGCAGGAAGCGCCGGCTGAAGAAGCCGCGGCGCCGGCCGCCCGCTAAGGAATCGCGCCAATGATGCAACCCAAACGAACCAAGTTTCGCAAGCAATTCAAGGGCCGTAATCGCGGCCTTGCTCAGCGCGGCAACACCGTTGCGTTCGGCGAATACGGTCTGAAGGCTGTGGCCCGCTGTCGGCTGACAGCCCGCCAGATTGAGGCCGCCCGGAGGGCCATGACGCGCTACGTAAAGCGCGGTGGCAAGGTATGGATCCGAATCTTCCCGGACAAGCCCGTCACCGCCAAGCCTCTCGAAGTCCGGCAGGGCAGCGGCAAAGGCAACGTCGAGTTCTATGTGGCTCTCGTGCAGCCCGGTACCGTTCTCTACGAGATGGAGGGCGTTACCGAAGAGATCGCTCGCGAGGCGTTTCGACTCGCCGCCTCCAAGCTGCCTGTCGCCACGACTTTCGTAAGCCGTCACGCAATCTGAATCAGGTAAAAGGTCGATGAAACTTAGCGATCTGCGCAAGAAGACCGAGGCTGAACTGGCCGAGGAGCTTCTTGGACTCCGTAAGGAGCAGTTCAATCTCCGGATGCAGCGGGCAACTGGCCAACTGACGCGTCCGGACCAGTTTGACAAGGCACGCAAGAGCATCGCACGAATCAAAACCCTGCTTGGTGAGCAATCCCGGCAGAAGAAGGCGGGTGTAACGACATGAATACGACTAGCAGCAATCCGGCGGGTAACAGTGTGGTCCCGCTCAAGACCCTGACTGGCACGGTTGTTAGCAACAAGATGCAAAAGACCATCGCGGTTGTTGTCGAGCGTCTGGTGAAGCACCCCCAGTACGGCAAGTACATACGGCGTACGACCAAGCTTCTTGCGCACGACGAAAGTAATCTGTCGCAGCAAGGTGATCTCGTGTCGATCGCCGAGTGCCGGCCATTTTCGAAGCGCAAGTCCTGGCGGCTCGTCGAAGTTCTTCGTCGCGCGGAGGCGTCGGGCAGGGAGTAGCGGCGAGCCCCTCGCGGGATCGCGCTCACCAGGCCTCAGCAACGCTGGCATTACCGGAAAAATTACATGATTCAGATGCAAACTTACCTTGCGGCCGCGGACAACAGCGGTGCCAAGCAGATGATGTGCATCAAAGTGCTCGGTGGCACGCGCAGGCGCTATGCCTACATTGGTGATGTCATCAAGGTCAGCATCAAAGACGCGATTCCACGGGGGCGCGTGAAGAAGGGCGAGGTCTACAATGCGGTCGTCGTGCGCACCAGAAAGGGTGTCCGTCGTCCCGATGGTTCGGTGATTCGTTTCGACGGCAACGCGGCAGTGCTCCTGAACAACAAGCTGGAGCCGATCGGCACGCGAATCTTCGGGCCAGTTACCCGCGAACTGCGCAACGAGAAGTTCATGAAGATCATTTCCCTGGCGCCAGAAGTGCTGTGAGCGAATGAGATGAAACGTATCAAAAAGAACGATCAGGTTATTGTCATCGCGGGTCGCGATAAGGGCCGCAAGGGTGCGATTACGCGTATCGATGGCGATCGGGTCTGGGTCGAAAACGTGAACGTCGTCAAGAAGCACCAGAAACCAAATCCAGCCAAGGGGCTCCAGGGTGGCATCGTCGAAAAGGAGATGTCGCTGCACGTGTCAAACGTCGCACTGCTGAATACCGCCACCGACAAGCCGGGTCGGATCGGGTTTAGGACGCTCGAGGATGGCCGCAAGGTCCGCTATTTCAAATCGAACAACGAGGTCGTGGATGCCTGATGCATCTTGGGCCAGTAGCCCGGGATGATGAAAGGATCGCGAAAAAGCAATGGCACGGTTACAGGAATACTACGCAATGACGGTCGTTCCGAAGCTCAAGCAGCAGCTTGGCGTCGATAACGTCATGGCGTTGCCCCGGATTACGAAGATCACGCTCAATATGGGCGTTGGTGAAACGATCACGGACAAGAAGGTTATCGAGAAGGCCGTGCAGGATATGACCCGCATTGCGGGTCAGAAGCCGCAAATCACTCTGGCCCGCAAGTCCGTAGCCACTTTCAAAGTCCGTGAAGGTTATCCAGTGGGCTGCAAGGTGACGCTTCGCCGACACCGGATGTGGGAGTTCCTCGATCGGCTGATTAGTGTTGCCGTGCCGCGTATTCGTGACTTCCGCGGGCTCAATGGCCGTTCCTTCGATGGACGTGGGAACTACAGCATGGGCATCCAGGAGCAGATTATTTTTCCGGAAATCGACTACGACCAGATAGACATGATCCGTGGAATGGACATAACGATCACAACGACGGCGGGAACCGATGCCCGCGGCCGTGCGCTGCTCGAAGCCTTCAACTTTCCTTTCCGCAAGTAAGCCAACCTAGCAGACTGAAACAGGCACGTTATGGCTAAGAAATCGATGGTTTTACGGGATGTGAAGCGCGCCAGGATGGTGCAGCAGTACGCTAAGAAGCGGAAGGCGCTAAAGACCATAATTGCCAACCCTAAGTCACGACCGGATGACAAACAGGCCGCGATGGACAAGCTGCAGGCCTTGCCGCGTGATTCGAGTCCGAGCAGGATGCGCAGCCGCTGCGCCATTACCGGTCGCTCGCGTGGGTACTATCAGAAGTTTGGTCTGTCGAGGTGCAAGCTCCGCGAACTAACGCTTGCAGGCCACATTCCTGGACTGAGTAAGGCGAGCTGGTAGTTGGGTGCTCTGTAACCGAGTTGTCCAATCAAACCTTATCTTCCAATTTCACCCAACACTGACAGCACTCACGAGTAGACGCACATGAGTAGACGCACATGAGCCTTTCGGACCCGATCGCCGACATGCTGACTCGCATCAGGAACGCCCAGCGAGTTGCGCTGCCAAGCGTGACGATGCCCTCATCCACGCAGAAGGAAGCCATCTCGAAGGTTCTTCTGAACGAGGGCTACATCCTGGGCTTTCATGCCGCCGACACTGGTAGTAACAAGCGCGAGCTGGTTATTGAGCTCAAGTATTTCGATGGACGGCCGGTCATCGACGAGATTCGGCGTGTCAGCAAGTCCGGTCTGCGAATCTACCGGGGCAAGGAAGCGCTTCCGAAGATTCAGGGTGGTCTTGGAATCGCCATTGTGTCGACGCCGGCGGGTGTCATGAGCGATCGCGATGCCCGGGCCGGCGGCCATGGCGGCGAAGTGCTCTGCATAGTTTCATAGGGATTTGCCTTTCCGGGTTTGTTGCCAAGAGATCGAGATAATGTCCAGAGTTGCAAAAATGCCTGTTCTGCTGCCTAAGGGGGTCGACCTGACCCAGGCCAACGGCACCGTTCGGGTCAAGGGTCCGAAGGGCGAACTCAGCTTGCTGCTGAACTCGCAGGTCGAGGTTCTCGTGGCTGATGGTCAGGCCAAAATCTCCAGTCGCACGGAGGCTCAGGCGGCGCGTGCCGTGGCTGGAACCACCCGTGCATTACTCAGCAACATGGTCAACGGGGTCTACAAGGGTTTTGAGCGCAAGCTGGAGTTGGTGGGCGTCGGCTATCGTGCCCAGGCGCAGGGCAAGAAGCTCAATCTGACGCTGGGCTTCTCGCATCCGGTCGCATTTCCGGTTCCTGACGGCATCACGATTGATACACCCAGCCAGACCGAAATCATCATCAAGGGGGCCGACAAGCACAAGGTAGGTCAGGTTGCCGCGGATATACGCCGTTATCGGCCGCCGGAGCCCTATAAGGGCAAGGGTGTTCGGTATGCGGGTGAGAAGGTCGTACTGAAGGAGGCGAAGAAGAAGTAAGCGAGCGCGCCGGGTTTAGCCTCAGATTTGGTTCTGGGGCCAAATACCAGGCAATCGTGACTTCGAGTCGCTATGAACAAGAAAGACAGCAGACAACGGCGGGCCAGGCGCTCACGCGCCAAGATCCGGGAGTTGGGCGTGGCGCGGCTGACGATTCACCGCACTCCGCAACACATCTATGCCCAGGTTATCGGCCCCGATGGCGGCACGGTGATGGCGGCTGCTTCCACCCTGCAGAAGGTGGTGCGTGAATCATTAGATCGCACCGGCAATATCGCGGCTGCCGCTGTGGTCGGCCGGGCAATTGCTGAGCAGGCGAAGGCGGCCGGAGTCACACGCGTTGCGTTTGACCGGTCCGGGTTCCAGTACCACGGGCGAGTCAAGGCATTGGCCGAGGCAGCCCGCGAAAACGGCTTGGAGTTCTGATAGTGGCGCGAAAACAGGCAGGCATGGCTCCGGAGCGATCAGGCGAGGGCGACGACTATCTCGAGAAGCTCGTCTCGGTGAATCGCGTAGCAAAGGTCGTGAAAGGTGGCCGTCAGTTTGGCTTTACTGCGCTCACGGTTGTGGGTGACGGCAAGGGCAAGGTCGGGTTCGGCTATGGCAAGGCGCGCGAGGTGCCTGCGGCAATTCAAAAGGCCATGCAGGCGGCTCGTAGGAATCTTCAGTCGATCCCCCTGCGCAAGGACACACTGCACTATGCGCAGTCTGGTAGCCACGGTGCGACGCGGGTCTACATGCAGCCGGCTTCGGACGGTACCGGCATTATCGCCGGCGGCGCTATGCGGGCCGTCTTTGAGTGTGCCGGTGTTCGCAACGTGCTGGCAAAGAGCTACGGTTCGCGCAATCCGATCAACGTTGTTCGTGCCACGATGAATGCTCTGCAGGACATGCGTTCTCCGGACGCCATTGCTGCCAAACGTGGCAAGTCGCTCACGGATCTGGTGGGTTAAGTCATGGCAACTTCAAAACCCAGCGCGGCAAAACCCAGCCTGGTAAAACCCAGCCTGGCAAGACAAGTAAAGCTGACCCTTATCAAGAGCAAGTTCGGTCGGCTTAAAAACCATCGGGCCTGCGTCGCCGGTCTGGGCCTGCGTCGCATGCACCAGTCAGTCATCGTCGCTGATACGCCGGAAAATCGCGGCATGATTAATCGCATTGCCTATCTGCTGCGCGTCGAGCAGGCCTGAGGTCCAGTTGCATGAAACTTAATACACTTAAGCCCGGATCCCGCAAGACGCGCAAGCGCGTAGGGCGCGGCAGTTCCGCGGGCCAGGGCAAGACTTGCGGTCGCGGCCACAAGGGGCAATCCGCGCGTGCGGGCGGCTACCACAAGGTCGGCTTCGAGGGCGGCCAGATGCCGATCCAGCGCCGCCTGCCGAAGATTGGTTTCGTCTCCCACCTGCTGGCTGCCACGGCTGAGGTGCGCCTGCACGAACTGACCCTGGTCAAGGTCGCCGTAATCGACCTCGCGAGCCTGAAGGCCGCGAAGATCATCGGCAAGAACGTGGAAAAGGCCAAGGTTATCGCCTCCGGCAAGCTCGAGCAGGCCGTGAAACTCAAGGGCATCAAGGTTACGCCGGGCGCTCGCAAGGCCATCGAAGCCGCTGGCGGCACCATCGAAGACTAGTTCGGCGAATTTAAGGGAACAGGGACACTTAGCGTGGCGAAGGGCGACATGGCAAATCCGGCAAAGGCACTTGGCGAGGCATCGCGCTTCGCTGATCTCCGCCAGCGCCTGCTATTCCTGATTGGCGCCCTGATCGTTTACCGGATCGGCACCTTTATTCCGGTTCCGGGCATCGATCCAGACAAGCTTTCCCAGTTCTTTCAGGAGCAGTCCGGAACCATACTTGCAATGTTCAATATGTTCTCCGGTGGCGCGCTGGAGCGACTAAGCATCTTTGCCCTCGGTGTCATGCCCTATATTTCTGCATCGATCATCGTGCAGATGGCTGGCATCGTTATTCCGCAGATGAATCAGCTGCGGAAGGAAGGCGAGTCCGGGCGCCGCAAACTGACCCAATACACGCGCTACGGCACCGTGGGTCTTGCACTGGTGCAGTCACTCGGCGCCTCGTATGCACTGCAGAATCAGGGGCTGGTGGTCAACCCCGGCTTCAGCTTCATATTCACGGCCGTGATCACGCTGATCACGGGGACCATCTTCCTCATGTGGCTCGGCGAGCAGATTACTGAGCGCGGTATCGGTAACGGCATCTCGATGATCATCCTTTCCAGTATCATCTCCGGCCTGCCGGCAGCTATTGGCGGTACCCTTGAGTTGGTTAACTCGGGTGAAATGAACCCGGCGATCGCCCTGATACTCATTTTGCTGATCGTTGGGGTTACGGCCTTTGTGGTGTTCATGGAGCGGGGTCAGCGACGAATCACGGTCAACTACGCCCGCCGCCAGCAGGGCCGGCGTGTCTATGCGGGCCAGGCCAGCCACCTGCCATTCAAGATCAACATGGCTGGTGTAATCCCGCCGATTTTCGCATCCAGCATCATTCTTTTTCCGGCGACCATCGCCAGCTGGTTCGGTACGAACGAGGGCTTTGGCTGGTTACAGGACATCTCCGCCCAGCTGTCGCCAGGCCAGCCCATCTACATCCTGCTGTACGCCAGCCTGATCATGTTCTTCTGCTTCTTCTACACAGCGCTCGTGTTCAATTCCAGGGAGACGTCGGACAATCTCAAGAAGAGTGGCGCGTTTATTCCTGGAATCCGTCCGGGCCAGCAGACTGCTGACTATATCGACAGGGTGCTGACGAGATTGACGTTCTGGGGTGGCATCTATGTAACGTCTGTCTGCCTGCTGCCGGAATTCATGATTCTCTACTGGCGGGTGCCGTTCTATTTTGGCGGCACGTCACTGCTGATTATCGTGGTTGTCACCATGGACTTCATGGCCCAGCTACAGGCGCACATGATGTCGCATCAATACGAGAGCCTGCTGAAGAAGGCCAACTTCGGCGGCATTGGTCGGGCGGGTCAGCTCCGCTAGGGGCTGGCTAATGGAGTCGGGTATGAAGGTTCGGGCATCAGTCAAGAAGATCTGCAGAAACTGCAAGGTCGTTCGTCGCAAGCGTGTCGTGCGGGTGATCTGCAGTGATCCCCGACACAAGCAAAGGCAAGGTTAAGCATGGCTCGTATAGCAGGCATCAATATTCCGCCGAACAAGCACGTCGGCATCGCCCTGACGCACATTTTTGGTGTGGGTCGTAATCGCGCTCTTCGTGTATGCAGCGCGGCCGGCATTCTGCCAAACGTAAAGGTCAAGGACCTGAGCGAGCCCGAGGTCGAGCGCATTCGCACCGAGATTGCCCGCTTTCCGGTAGAGGGCGACCTGCGTCGGGAAGTTTCCATGAGCATCAAGCGCCTGATGGATCTTGGTTGCTACCGCGGCATTCGCCACCGCAAGGGGCTGCCCATGCGCGGTCAACGGACCCGCACCAACGCGCGTACCAGGAAGGGCCCAAGACGTGCCATTCGCAGGTAGTAGCCACTGACACTGACTACGAGCAATTAGTCCCAGCAAATTCGCGTTGATGGCTCCCCGATGCAGAGCCCGGCAAGAGAAGAGAGAATATCGATGGCACAGGATCCAGCAGTACCCGCAGCACCCGACGTACCCGTGGCAGCCGCCGCACCGGCCGCCAAGGTCCGGAAGGCCACCAAGCGTCTTGTGGTTGAGGGGATTGCGCATATCCACTCCACGTTCAACAACACAATCGTGACCATCACCGACCGTCAGGGCAACACGTTGAGCTGGGCGACGGCAGGCAGCTGCGGGTTCAAGGGTTCTCGCAAGAGCACGCCGTTCGCAGCCCAGGTGGCAGCGGAACGCGCTGGCCAGGCTGCCCTGGAGCACGGAGTGAAGGCCCTGGAGGTGTTTGTCAGCGGACCGGGACCGGGCCGCGAGTCCGCTGTCCGTTCGCTGAATTCTGCGGGATTCCGCATCAGCAACATTGAAGACATTACCCCGATCCCCCACAACGGGTGTCGCCCGCCTAAGAAGCGTCGCGTTTAAGGACGATAAAGTATGGCCAGATATCGCGGACCGACTTGCAAGCTAGCCCGACGGGAGGGGACCGACCTCTTCCTGAAGAGCGGCGTCAAGCCTCTCGAAACCAAGTGCAAACTTGAGACCCCGCCGGGTACCCAGCAGGGGGCTCGCAAGGCCCGGGTCTCTGACTACGGATTGCAGCTGCGAGAGAAGCAAAAGCTACGTCGGATGTATGGCGTGCTCGAGCGCCAGTTCCGGAACACCTACCTCAAGGCCGCCCGCATGAAGGGCTCCACCGGTGAGAACCTTCTGAAACTGCTTGAGGGCCGCCTGGACAACGTGGTCTACCGGATGGGGTTCGGTGCCACGCGCGCGGAGGCCCGCCAGCTGGTGAGCCACTGCGCCATCAAGGTAAATGGCGAGCTCGTGAATATTCCGTCCTATCAGGTTGCCGCTGGCGACAAGATCGAGGTCAGCGAGAAGGCCAAGGCTCAGCCACGCATCAAGAGCGCGGTGTCCATGGCAAGCCAGGTCGGTTTTCCGGAGTGGGTCGACGTTGACGATCAGGCACTTGTCGGTACGTTGAAGAACCTGCCTGCCCGCGATGACATTCTTCCCGACGTGAATGAGAATCTTGTCGTCGAGCTTTATTCAAAGTAATCATTGAAGTAATTCAGGTCCAATTGTTCTTTTAGGAGGCCTGTCAGATATGCAGCCATCAATCAGCGAGTTTCTAAAGCCACGTAGCGTCCGGGTCCAGGCGGAAACCGGCAATCGCGCACGTATTGTTATTGAACCCCTGGAGCGGGGCTTCGGCCACACCCTTGGTAACGCTCTGCGCCGTGTGCTGCTGTCGAGCATGCCGGGTGCCGCGATCGTGGAGGCTGAAATCGAGGGCGTTCTCCACGAGTACACCAGCATCGAGGGTGTTCAGGAAGACGTCGTCGAGATCCTTCTGAATCTCAAGGGTGTCGCGATTCGCATGCACTCTCGAGACAGGGTCGAGCTGACGTTGCACCGTAAGGGCCCCGGCCCTGTGACAGCGGGCGATATTGTCGTGGATCATGACATCGAAGTCGTGAACCCCAAGCATGTCATTGCCAATCTGACCAGCAGTGGCGAGCTCAAGATGCTGCTGATGATCGAGCGCGGCCGCGGCTATCGCGCCGCCGTTACGCAACAGGACCCCGACGAGCAGAGTCCCGGTATCGGTCGGCTGCGGCTCGATGCGTCCTTCAGCCCGGTCAGGAAGGTCACCTATATCGTAGAGTCGGCCCGGGTTGAAAAGCGGACGGATCTGGACAAGCTTGTGCTGGATGTCGAGACAAACGGCACGATTGATCCGGAAGACGCTATTCGCCGGGCGGGCACGATCCTCAAGGATCAGCTCGACGTATTCCTCGAGCTGCGCGGTCAGGACGAGGCGACGTCGGCGGCTGCCGAGTCTCAGATCGAGCCCATTCTGCTTCGCCCCGTGGACGAACTCGAGCTCACGGTACGCTCAGCCAACTGTCTGAAGGCCGAGAACATCAACTACATTGGCGATCTTGTCCAGAGAACGGAAGTCGAACTGCTCCGGACCCCAAACCTCGGTAAGAAGTCCCTGACGGAGATCAAGGAAGTGCTGGAAAGCCACGGTCTCTCTCTCGGTATGCGCATCGAGAACTGGCCACCTCCCGGCATGGTCAAGCACGACGACATGGCCGCCTGACGCTGACTGACTGACGTAGACGGATTGGGAATTACTCGCGATGATGCACCGTAAGGCCGGCCGAGCCCTCGGCAGGAAGAGCAGCCACCGGACCGCCATGTACCGCAACATGGCGGCGTCGCTGATTCATGAAGAGACGATTCGTACGACGGTGCCCAAGGCCAAGGAATTGCGCCGCGTCCTGGAGCCCCTGATCACGCTGGCCAAGGTGGATGGGCTGGCCAACCGTCGCCTCGCGTTCTCCCGCCTGCGAGACCGTCCGGCTGTTGGCAAGCTGTTCAACGACCTCGGTCCACGTTTCAAGGCACGGCCGGGCGGTTACCTCCGGATCCTGAAGATGGGTTTCCGGCCGGGCGATGCAGCGCCGATGGCGCTGGTCATGCTGACTGACAAGGCTGGCGTGGCGGCCGATGCGACGGCTCCTGGGTCCAAGACAGCCCCTGGGTCCAAGAAGACTCGCAAGAAAGCAGCACCCAAGGCTGAGGCCAGCAAGAATCCGCGCGCGAAGAAGGCTGCCACAGCCTAGCGGGTCTCGGTCACCGCGGGTCCACTTTTGCGCCTAGACGTCTCGCGCTTCAACTTCTCCACCTCCTGGCTCAGATACTCGGGTGAGCGGGTCTTGCGCGCGAGCAGTACATACATGGCGGGTATGAGGTAGAGCGTCAGGAACACCGAGATCGTCACGCCGAAGAACACAGTGGCACCCAGAGTGCGGCGTGCCTCGGCGCCCGCTCCGGCCGCAAGGATCAGCGGCATTGCGCCAAAGGCGGTACAAAGGCTGGTCATCACTACCGGCCTCAGCCGGATGGCCGACGATGACACGATCGCCTCAATGAACTCCACGCCCCGGTCCCGGAGCTGGTTCGCGAACTCCACGATGAGGATGCCGTTCTTCGCCGCAAGCCCGATTAGCATGATCGAGCCGATCTGGCTGTAGACGTTGATCGAAGACCCGAACAACCAGAGGCCTACGAGGCCGCCGGTCAGCGCCAGCGGCACGGTGATCAGGATGATCAGCGGGTGCCGGAAGCTCTCGAACTGGGCCGCGAGGACCAGAAAGACGATGATCAGCGCCAGGCCGAAGGTCAGGTACACCGCGCTGCCGGATTCCTTCAGCTCCCGGGCCTCGCCGTCGAAGGCAATGGTCGCGTTGGGTGGCAGTTCCGTTGTGATCAGCTTCTCCATGTACTTCACTGCCTCACCCAGGGAATAGCCCGGTGCGAGGCTGGCGGTGAGCGTCACCGACCGCAGTTGGTTGAAGCGCTTCAGTTCCTTGGGTCCAGCTACTTCCTCAAGCTTCACCAGGTTTGCCAGCGGTACCAGTTGGCCCGAGCGCTCTGAACGAACATAGATGTTCGCCAGGTCCGAGGGAGTCGCCCGATCCCGTGCCACTCCCTGTAACACCACGTTGTACTCTTCGCCGCGGTCCACGAAGGAGGTGACGATCCGGGAGCCAAGCATGGTCTCCAGGGTGCTGCCGATTGCCTGCAAGGAGATGCCAAGGTCATTGGCACGATTGCGATCAATGTTGATTTTGATTTTTGGCTTCGTAGGGAAAAAATCCGACCGCATGCCCAGCAGCTTCGGGTTTTCCGCAGTCACCCTGGCGATGAGCTTGTCCTGCCACGCCGTGAGTTCCTCGTAGGTATTGCCACTCAGGACGACGGCCAGACCCGAGCCGCTGCTGCGGATGGCGAGGCTCGGAGGCAGGAAAACCGTGGCCATGGCGCCCGGCAACTGCGACACCTTGCCCCGAATCTCGGCCGAAAGCGTCTCGGAAGACCGTTCACGGACCGTGCGGGATTCCAGGGGCATGTAGATGAAGGCTGTGTTCACATCGCCGCCGCCACCCCACATACCGGTGCGGGCTACAACGCGCTTCATGTCACCCGACGCGACATAGGGCATTAGTTCATTCTCGACGGTTTGCACCTGGCGATCCATGTATCCCGGCGTTGCGCCCTCGGGAGCCCGCATCATCATCAGCATCATGTTGCGGTCTTCGGCGGGCGCGTACTCGCTTGGCAGCGTATTAAAGATGGCAGCACCGACCGCGGCCACGCCAGCCAGCATCGGCAGCGCAATAACCGGGCGCCTCAGGAAGCGCCGCAGGGACGCTTCATACCCGGCTGTAATACGCTTTATGAAGCCATCCAGCTTAAGGGCAAGGCGTCCCCTGTGGATGCCTTTGGCAAAGAACTTGGACGTGAGCATTGGCACCAGCGTGAGGGCCACTAACCCTGAGAAGGCGATGGCGGCGGCGAGCGAGATACCGAATTCGCCGAACAGCCTCCCGAGGTTACCCGGCATAAAGGAAATCGGCAGAAAGACGGCCACCAGCACGACGGTGGTGGCCACCACGGCAAAGCCGATTTCCCTGCTCCCATCGATGGCGGCGAGCAGTGGCGGCTGCCCAAGCTCCATCTTTCGCACGATGTTCTCGAGCACCACGATGGCGTCGTCGACTACCAGGCCGATGGCGAGCACCAGGCCAAGCAGAGTGAGCGTATTGATGGTGAAGTCGAGGGCCGCCATCACGATAAAGGCTGAGATGATTGCCACGGGAATCGTTACGGCCGGGATGATCGTCGCCCGCAGCGAGCCGACGAAGGCAAAAATCACGACTAGCACCAGGATCAGCGACTCAACGAGAACCTTCGCGACCTCGATCATCGATTCCTCTACGAACTTGGAAAAGTCGATGCTGATACCCACCTTGAGGTCGCCCGGCAGGGACGGCTGAAGTAACTCCACTTCCTCCCTGATGGCCTGATTGACCTTCAGGATGTTGGCCTTCGACTGCGGCACTATCCCCAGGCTGACCCCCGATACGCGATTCGAGCGCGAGAAGAAGCGAGAGTCTTCCGGCTCGATACGCACGTCGGCAACCTCTCCGAGGCGCACCAGGTAGCCTTCGCCGCCCGCCGAGGCTGCCTGGCCCCGGCCGATCACCAGTGCCTCGAAATCCTCGGGCTGCTCAAGGCCCGTTTCCGTTCGCAGGGAGAACTCGCGCTGGCGGGACTCAATTCGGCCAGCAGGGAGCTCGACGTTTTCCCGGCGCAGGGTGTTCTCCACGTCCTGCACGGTGAGGCCGCGGGCGGCGAGAGCATCCCGATCGAGCCAAACCCGCATCGCGGTTTTCTGGGCGCCGGCAATCCGTATCGTGGCGACTCCGTCGACTACCGACAGACGGTCCACCAGATTGCGCTCGGCATAGTCGGTGAGATCCATGAGGGAGCGGGTCTCACTCTCCACGCTCACGTAGAGCGTGGCGTCCATCCCCTGGTCCTGCTTGGTCACTTCCGGCGAGCCGGCGCCTTCCGGTAATTGCTGGAGCAGGCGTGAGACCCGCTCGCGGACGTCGTTGGCGGCGCCGTCCGGGTCCCGATCCAGCGAGAACTCGAGTGTAATGCTGGAGCGCTCGTCCTGGCTGCTGGAGGTGAGCTTCTGGATGCCGGCGATGCCCGACACCTCATCCTCCAGCACCTGTGTAATGCGTCGTTCCACGATCTCGGCGGAGGCGCCCCGGTAGATGGTGCTGATCGAGACCACTGGCGGGTCGATGTCGGGGAATTCCCGCACGGGCAGGCTGGTGGCGGCGATTAAACCGAGGATCACCAGGATCAGGCTGAGTACCCCGGCGAACACGGGGCGGCGGACTGAAATATCGGAGAGAACCACGGGCCTGCTCCTCGAAAATGGGACTAGCTGGTGGGCGCAACCTGCACGGCGGACCCGCTGCGCACGCGCTGCGTGCCTTCGGTAATCACGAGGGCGCCGGCGTCGAGCCCCGTGCGGACTTCGGCCAGGCCTGGCGCACGGCCGCCCAGCTTGACCTCGCGCTCCATGGCCTTGCCGTCTTCCACGATGAACACGTACTGGCGACCCTCCCGGGGCACGAGTGCCTCTTCGGGAATCAGCAGGACGTTGTCGCGCTTCTTTTCGAGGCTGACCGTGAGAAACATGCCGGGCTTGAGCCGGTCATCATCGTTCGGGACGGTGGCGATGACCGTGATGGACCGCGTGACAGCATCAACCCGGGAGTCCAGTGAGGCGACCGTGCCCGTGAAGCGTCGGCCGGGGAACACCGAACTCTCGGCGGTGATCTGCTGCCCGGGCTTCAGGTCGCTGATGTAGCTCTCCGGCATGGCAAATTCCAGCTTGATCCGGCTGGTGTCGTCGAGAGTCGTGATCACGGTTTCGGGGCCCACAAGATCGCCGAGGCTCACTTTGCGCAGACCCACAGTGCCGGCAAAAGGCGCCTTAACGGACAGCGTGTCGAGCCGCGCCTTCGCGCCCCGTACCTGGGCCTTGGCCACCATCAGGTTCGCTTCGAGCTGGTCCAGGTCCGCCGCGGAGACGGCCTGGGTCGTGGCCAGGGTGCGGCTGCGCGCATACTGATTTTCGGCTTGCTTCAGTTGCGCCTCCGCCAGGCTCAGGCTGGCGCTTTCCTGACGGCTGTCGAGCGTGACAAGCACGTCACCGGTACGTACGCGCTGGCCCTCGCGAAAACTGATCCCCGTGATGACGCTGCTTAAGCGGGCGGTCACATCGATTGACTCGTTGGACCGTGCCGTGCCGAGGGCGGTGAAGCGGTCGACGAAGGACTGGGAAGCCACGCGCCGGGTGACGACCGCGATCGGGCCACCACCCGCGCCCCCGCCCATACCGGGAGGGCCGCCTTGCCCCGGCCGTCCGCCACTCGCGGGCTTGCCGCCGCAGGCCGCGGTAATCGTGGTCAGGACCAGCACGAACGCGAGGGTGAAAGGACGACGAGAGTTCTTCAAGGTGATCCGTAGGTAGCCTGACTGGAGACCCGAAATGCTAGCAGATGGGCCCCGGCATAAGGTCGCCGCCACACGTCAGGCTGCTTCGAGTTCCCGGGTGAGATTGCGGTGACCTGTTCTGGTGACCAGCACGTCGTCTTCGATGCGCATGCCCCCGTACTGCCGCAGGGCTGCAAGACGCTGCCACTGCACGTGCCGTGCGGCGTTGCGTCGCGTGCGTAGCCGCTCGAGCAGGGTATCGATGAAGTACAGGCCAGGCTCGATGGTGACCACCATGCCGGGTTCCAGCGGCCTTAAGAGACGCAGGCGGGGGAAGCGCGGGGGGCGCGGCAAATTGCCGCCCCCCGGGCCGGCGAGGTCACCACCCACATCATGCACCTGCAGCCCGAGCAGGTGCCCGAGTCCGTGGGGCATGAAGTGATCGGTAACACGTGCAGCCAGCATCGCGTCCGGCGACATGCGCACGATGTCCCAGCGCGCGAGCAGGCCCGCGATTTCCCGGTGGGCCGCCAGCTGCAGTTCGGGAAAGGCGACGCCCGGACGCACTAGCGTGCAGAGGCGTTGCTGGGCCGCGTGCATGTCGCGCACCATCGTCGCGAATTCACCCCGCCGCGCGGCGTGGGTACGCGTGATGTCCGAGGCATATCCGTAGTGCGTGCATCCGGCATCGAGCAGCAGGCTGTGGCGGTCGCCGCGTGGCAGGCGGAGCCGTTCCCGGTGCTGGTAGTGCAGCGTCGCACCGTTGCGATTGATCGCGACGATGGCCGGGTAGGGCAGTTCCGCATCCGTCTGGCCGCAGGCGGCGAGGAAGAGCAGGCCCAGTTCATACTCGCTGCAGCCAGCGTCAAAGCCGGCGCGTACGGCGCGATGGCCAGCCAGCCCCAGCCGTGTGGCCTCCCGCAGGCACTCGACTTCCCAACCGGTCTTCCAGGCCCGGTCGTAGTCCAGGCAGGTCAACAGTGCCTTCGGGTTGGGGGTGCCCTTGAGGCCGAGGCCCCGCCACTGGGTGGGATCCCCGAGCAGCACCAGGTGTCGGAGCCGGGCGCAGGCCTTCGCCAGCGCCGCCCGATCCCGCACCACGCGAATGTCGATGAGCCGGTCCCAGGGGCCGCGCGGCACGGGCGCTGCCTGGTGCCAGAAGTCTTCAGGCTCGTGGACGAAGAGCACAGGCTTGCGGCCGGGCCTGAAGAGCAGGGCCGAACCCGGCTGGGCCGCCAGTGGCGCCCACTGCATGAAGAGGGGTTCCGGACGATAGGGGTGGTCCTGGTCGTCCCTATGGATGAGTACCGGCAGACCGGCGCCGATCAGTACGGCTTCGCCACCCGCACGCTCGAGCGCAGTGGTATAGCGGTCCTTGAGTGTCTCGATATGGGTTCTGTAAAGGCGGGCGGTGAGGGGCACGGTGCTGATCATCCAGTCCGGGTATACCGTCAATATAGACCACCGGCCCCTATAAACTAGCAACCCATGGAAACCCATCTCACTGGCATTACCACCACCGGCACGCCTCATCTCGGCAACTACGTTGGCGCGATCCGCCCCGCGATTGCCGCCAGCCAGCGGCAAGACGTGCAGTCGTTCTACTTCCTGGCGGATTACCACGCCCTCGTGAAGAACCAGGATCCGGCTGCCGTCTGCCGGTCCAGCCTCGAAGGGGCAGCCACCTGGCTGGCGCTGGGCCTGGATACGAGCCGCTCTGTCTTCTACCGGCAGTCCGACATTCCCGAGATCCCGGAGCTGACCTGGATACTGACGACGGTTACGGCCAAGGGTTTGATGAACCGCTCGCACGCTTACAAGGCTGCTGTGCAGGTCAATGAAGAG
The DNA here is from genome assembly GCA_031395645.1 of Gammaproteobacteria bacterium. Classification (GTDB taxonomy): domain Bacteria; phylum Pseudomonadota; class Gammaproteobacteria; order Steroidobacterales; genus SHZI01. The sequence goes on from JANNJM010000083.1 coordinate 20,808, forward strand.
GCGAAGTATGTCGACACCGACAAGGGCATCACGATGGGCCTGTTTTCCTACCCGATACTGATGGCTGCGGACATCCTGATGTTCAAGGCCCACCGGGTGCCGGTCGGCAAGGACCAGAAGCAGCACGTCGAGATGGCGCGGGACATCGCGCAGCGCTTCAACCACATCTACGGGGAGCAATTCGTAATCCCGGAAGCGGATATCGGCACGAACACCGCTTTTCTCACCGGCCTGGACGGCCGCAAGATGAGCAAGAGCTACGGGAATTCCATTCCGCTGTTTGCGTCCGCTGCCCAGTTGCGGAAGCTGATCATGAAGATCAAGACGAATTCACTAGAGCCTGGCGTGCCGAAGGAAACCGAAGCCTCGACCCTGTTCGAGATCTTCAGGGCTTTCGCGACGCGCGCGGAAACGGACAGCTATGCCGCACGCCATGTCGCGGGCGCGGGCTGGGGCGAGCTGAAGCAGGAGTTGTTCGCCTATCTCGATGCGCACCTCGCTGGTCCGCGCGGCGAATACGAACGATTGATGGCCGATCCGGGCCATGTAGAGCAGGTGCTCCGGGCCGGTGCGGTCCGGGCTCGGGAGCTCGCCACTCCATTCTTAAGGAATATCCGCTACGCCGTGGGTATACGGGCATTGGCGTAGGATCGGACCAACGCATGTCGCCGGAAGTGATAGTCGCGTTTTGCGCGTTCGCGTTCGTCGCGTCAGTAACACCGGGGCCGAACAACCTGATGCTCCTGGCATCCGGAATGAACTTCGGTTTCCGCGCGTCGATTCCCCACCTCCTCGGCGTCAGCTGCGGGTTCTTTATCCTGGTGGTTTCGGTTGGCCTCGGTCTCGGTGCGGTGTTTACGAAATACCCGCTGGCGCACGCCGTCCTGAAATGGGCAGGCGCAATTTACATGCTGTATCTCGCCTGGCGTATCGCAACCTCCGGCACGCCGTCTGCCGAAACAGCGTCAGTCGTCCGAGGCAAGCCGATAGGCTTTCTGGGCGCAGTAATGTTTCAGTGGGTCAACCCGAAGGCGTGGGTGATGGCCGCAGGCGCATTCGCCACATACGTACCGGCGGCGCCCAGCGCGGCTCTCGTCTTGGCAATAGCGGCGCTATTTGCCACGATCAATATTCCCTGTATCTCGGGGTGGGCAGTGTTTGGCACGCGACTCCGCCGGTGGCTGCGTGAGCCCCGGTATGCGCGGGCGTTCAACGTTGGTATGGCGGTGTTGCTGGTGGTTTCGCTCGTGCCGATGCTGCGGGCATCTTGATAAGCATGGCGATGTCTTAATCTGAGCGCCATCCGGCGGGAGGAACGCGAGTTGCCGGGGTATGCGGCGTATCGGGAGAGGACTGGGTGCCTGGTGCCGCGGTAGCGGTAGATGGAGATTAAGGATCCCCGGCCCAGGGGTTGATGACGGTCAGGCCAGGAAAACGAAAGTCCGAGGCGTTTCGAGTGACAAGGCGAAGACCGTGATGCAGGGCCGTTGCGGCGAGGAGGCTGTCTACGACGGGTAACGGCCGACGCGATTCCGCCACGAGACGCCCCCAGCGATCCGCAATCTCTCCGCTGACTGGAAGTAAACGATTGCCAAACCAGGCGGAAAAGTCCCTTTCCAGCCAATGCCTCAACTGTTCCTTGCGTTCCCCATCGCGCAGGCGCTCCACGCCATTCCGTAGTTCACCCTGAGTCAGAACGCTGAGTTGAATTGACTCATAGGGCGCCTTGTCGAGCCACTTCAGCACCGCTGCTGCGGGCTTGCGCCGTGCAAGCTCCGATACGACGTTGGTATCCAGCAAATACGTCAAAGACGGACGCGACGGGTGGTCGAGGTTGAACGCTTGAGATCAAGATCGACGCCGACCAGCGGCGAGCGACGAATAAACTCGACGAACGATAGCTTCGGCCCGCTGAGCCGCCGGTAGTCCTCGGCAGATAGCAGTACTGCCGCTGACTTTCCATGCACGGTGATTTCTTGCGGACCCTCCAGCTGGGCAGATTTTACCAGCTGGCTGAAGCGGGCTTTGGCATCCTGGAGTTGCCAGCAGGACATGGAGGACCTCTAGGGTTGAGCTTAGTCTGACTAGAATAGTCAGATTGTCGTCCTCTGCAGCTAGCCGCGTCAACATCCGTTTCCAGCATTTGTGACCAGTTTCTCCAGTCCCTGCCCATCAGCTCGGTTTGGCCGGAGTGACTGATCCGAAGGTTGTGCCCGGATTCGTGGCTGGCGTGCCACCGCTGCTGCTCGCGACGCTCCGGGCATGGAGCCCTCCCTCACGCTCGCGGTTGGCCCGGTGCGTTATGCCCGGCACCAGCCTGAGACCACGCTGCTCTACCAGCTGGTGTAGCGCCACTACCCGGACTTCCTGGCGGCGCTCGCCGAGCGTGACCGCCACCTGCCGGCCTACGTCCAGGAAGAGTTCGAGGCCTACCTGAAGTGCGGCCGGCTGGAGCACGGCTTCCTGCGCGTCCGCTGCACCACCTGCCACGCGGAACGGCTGGTGGCCTTCAGCTGCAAGCGCCGGGGCTTCTGCCCGAGTTGCGGGGCCCGGCGCATGACGGAGAGTGCCGCGCTGCTGGTGGATGCAGTACTGCCGGAGGAGCCGGTCCGGCAGTGGGTGCTCTCCGTGCCGTTCCCGCTGCGTTTCCTGTTCGCGGCGGAGCCAGCGGCGATGGGTCAGGTGCTGGCCATCGTCTACCGGGCGCTGGCCAGCCACCTTATAAGGAAGGCGGGCTTGACCCGGGCCACCGGCCAGACCGGCGCCTACACACTGGAGAATAGCCGGCCGCGCTTCCGCCGCGTGCCGCCGCCGAGCCCAACGGAGCTCGACGCGATTCTGACAGTCGTCACCGCCCGCATCGCCGGCCACCTGGAGCGCCGCGGCCTGCTGATAAGGGACCTGGAGTCGAGCCACCTGACCCGCGCGCCGGGTGAGGACGCCGCGCTGGAGATCCTGCAGGGCCACTCCATCACCTACCGGATCGCCCTGGGCCCGCACGAAGGCCGCAAAGCCTTCACGCTGCAGACCGTGCCGGCCCGTGAGCCCACCACAAAACGGTTCCTGGCCACCCACGCGGGCTTTTCCCTGCACGCCGGCGTGGCGGCCCTTAAGCCGACACCGCGCGTGCACCTGACGCGCTATCACGGGGTGTTCGCGCCGCACAGTCGGTGGCGGGCCAAAATCACCCCGGCGGGGCGGGGCAGCGGCGTCAAGGCGGCGGACACGCGCACCCCGGCCGAGTGCCACCGGGCGATGAGCTGGGCGCAACGGCTGAAGCGCGTCTTCCAGCTCGACCTGCAGAGTTGCGAGGGCTGCGGCGGGCAGGTCAGGGTCATTGCCTGTATCGAAGACCCGCTGGTGATTGGGAAGATTCTGGAGCACCGCGAGCGGAGCGGGCCCGAGACTGCGGGTGCGGGGCGGCGGCCCGAGGTCCGCGGTCCGCCGCGGGGCGCGCTGGAGTTGGGCTAGACCAAGACGTCAGCTTGAATTGAGTTGCCGGGTGCGGACCGGCCGGGCCGCGCTGCGCCCAGGGTGGTGTGCGCGGCGAGAAAGTGGTGGGCAGGGGGAGATTCAGGGTCGTGTTGTCGACGGCTGGAGAGCGGGCTCGGCAGGCAGGGGTGTCAACAGGTAGGTGGTCAACGCAAGTTTCGTCACAAAATCAGCTGTAACTGAGGTATCGGTACAGACTGTTCCTGGTCACATTGCGGCTCCAGGGCTAGCGAAGGCCGGAGCGAAGTGACGAAGGCAGGCTTGACATCTGTAGCCCACAGGCTACACCATGCCAATGCGCGTTGAGCAGACCGACGCGTTTCGGGCTTGGCTTGACGCCCTCAAGGACCGCGCCGGTCGCGCGCGGATTCTGGTCCGCATTGAGCGACTGATACACGGGAATCGGGGCCAGCACAGGGATCTGAAAGTTGGCTCGTCGGAGCTGAAAATCGACTGCGGGCCCGGCTACCGCATCTACTACAGCCTGCGAGGAACCCGTCTGCTGCTGCTCCTGGCCGGGGGTGACAAGTCGACGCAGCGGAAGGACATCGCCACGGCCCTGCTGCTGGCCAGGAACTTTTGGGAGTAGAGCGCCATGTCGAGGACGACAACCAGGAAAACGGCCAAGACGAAGACGTCGCCCTACGACGTTGCGCAGCACCTACGGACTCCCAAGGAGGTGGCGGCCTATCTGGACGCCTGGCTTGAGGAGGCGCCGGAAGACGCGGCGGGAATTGCCAGGGCGTTAGGGGATATTGCCCGGGCCAAGGGTATGACCCAGGTCGCCAAAGCAACGGGCCTTAGTCGGGAGAGCCTCTATCGGGCATTGAGCGTCGGAGGCAACCCCAGCTTCGCTACCGTCCTGAAGGTGACCAAGGCCCTTGGGGTCAAGCTGCACGCGCAGGCCGCCTAGATCCACCCTGCCCTGACCAGCCGCCGATACAATAACGTACAGGCCAGCGCCGTCGCCCCCACCACCAGCGGGTAGGCAAACCTGCCACCCAGCTCCGGCATGAACTTGAAGTTCATGCCATACATGCTGAACACGACGGTTGGAATTGCCAGGATGGCGCCCCAGCCGGCCAGGCGCTTCACCACTTCGTTTTGGCCCACCGTGACCAGCGCCAGGTTCACCTGGATCGCCGTGGTGAGCATCTCGCGAATCGTGTCCGTGCCCTTGATGATCCGGCTGACATGGTCTTCGATGTCGCGGAAGTAGGGGCGGAGATCCTTGCGGACGATGTCCTCGTGGAACCGGATCAGCTGGCTGCTGATGTCGTTGACCGGGCCCACGGCATCCCGCAGTTTGATCAGTTCGCCCTTCAGCTTGTACAGCCGCCCGATGGACTCCCGGTCGAACGACTTTTCGAAAATCTCCTGCTCAAGCTCCTGGAAGCGGGCCTGCAAACGTTCCGCTACCGGCTGGTAGTTGTCCACCACGAAGTCGATCACCGAGTACAGCGCATAGCCTGGACCGAGGCCCAGCCGATGGGGCGCCGTCTCGCATTTCTGGCGCACTGGCGCGTAGCTGATCGAAGAGCCGTGGCGGATCGTCACGATAAAGTTCTTGCCCACGAACAGGTGCGTCTCGCCGAACCGTACTTCGTCGTTCACGAGCTGCGCCGTCTCTACCACGATGAAAAGCGAGTCGGCGTAGGCCTCCAGCTTCGGCCGCTGATGGGCGTTTTGAGCATCCTCGATGGCCAGATCATGGAGCGAGAACTCCTCCTGCACCTTGCGAAGCAGTCCGATATCCGGCTCGTGCATGCCCAGCCAGACGAAGGTTTCCGGTTCCTTCAGGACTTCGCTGATGTCATTGACCGGGATGTCGCCGAGACTCTTACCGGCGCGATAGGCGACGCAGTTGACGATCATTGGTCTAGAACCCCGGCAGGAGTGAACTCGTCTGCCGGCGCCAGGCCTGGTAGGCAGACTCCTGGCCGTAGCGTTCGGCCTGCTGGCGGTCCTGGTCGTTCGCCGCGTAGTACATCAGGATCACGATGTACAGCGGCCCCGCAATGCCGGCCGCCAGAGCCCAGCCACCCGGCGCGCCGGCAATGGTGGCCACGATCAGTCCAAGCTGGAAGGCGACTTCGCCAAGGTAGTTGGGATGGCGCAACCGCGCATAGAGGCCGGTGGTGACGAAGGTACCCGGGTTAACGGCCTTTGCCGCCTGCTTCTGCGCATCCGCCACTGATTCCACTACGAGACCGGCCAGCATCAGCACCGCGCCTGCCACGACACCGGGACTCAGGGTTGCACTGGCGACCACCCAGGCGGGCATGGCCACGAACGCCATGAGCCAGCCACAGGAAATCCACATGAACAGGCGCAGCGGCAACGGCACAGCCGAATCTGCCCGCTCGCCCTTGGCACGTGTTACCGAGTAACCCGCGCTCCGATAGCGCGAGTGGACGAACCAGGTCAGCCGCAATCCGTAGACCGCACCCAGCCCGCCGATGAGCAGTACCGCAGGCTGCGGTTGCCAGGCCATCACGCCTGCATTTACCAGCACCATGCTGATGCCGTAGCCGTAGGAGAAGACCAGCACAAAGTTGAGGAAGATGATCGCGCAAGCGAGGTGCGCCAGCCCCAGCATCAACCAGTGGATTCCGGTCCACTCGCCACTGGCAATTCCGATGCCGGAGATAACCCACATGGCCAGGATGAACGCAGGAAAAATGAAGCGGATCGGGCCCAGGCGGCTTCCTCCCTACTGAACGCTGACAATGGACTGGGATTGCACCATGGGCAAGAAGTGTAGCCGAACGTCGCGCCGCCGGGCGGATCAGGCGGCCCGGTTCTTCTGGAGCAGCGGCCGGAGGTACTGGCCGGTATAGGACTTGCGATTGCCGGCAATCTCCTCGGGCGGGCCCTCCGCGACAATCTGGCCGCCACCGTTCCCGCCCTCGGGGCCGAGATCGACTACCCAGTCCGCTGTCTTGATGACATCCAGGTTGTGCTCGATGACGACAATCGTATTGCCCTGATCCCGCAGTTTCTGCAGGACGACGAGGAGCTGGGCGATATCGTGAAAGTGCAGCCCGGTGGTTGGTTCGTCGAGCACATACAGAGTATTGCCGGTGGCTCGCTTGGACAGCTCCTTGGCCAGTTTCACGCGCTGTGCCTCGCCGCCCGACAGGGTGGTCGCGTTCTGTCCCAGTCGAACGTAGGAGAGCCCCACTTCCATAAGGGTCTGCAGTTTTGGCGCAATCATCGGAATCGCCGCGAAGAATGGCAGCGCGTCTTCCACCGTCATCTCGAGGACGTCACTGACGTTTTTGCCTTTGTACCGGATCTCCAGTGTTTCACGGTTGTAGCGTTGCCCCTTGCAAAGGTCGCAGGGCACGTACACGTCCGGGAGAAAGTGCATTTCCACGCGCAGGACGCCGTCGCCTTGGCATGCTTCGCAGCGGCCGCCTTTCACATTGAAACTGAAGCGCCCGGCTTTGTAGCCGCGTGACCGCGCTTCCTGAGTACCGGCGAACAGCTCCCGGATCGGGGTGAAAAGGCCGGTGTAGGTCGCAGGGTTGGAGCGGGGCGTGCGCCCGATCGGACTCTGACTGATATCAATCACCCGGTCGACGGCGTCGAGTCCGTCGATGCCGTCGCACGGCGCGTGGGGACTTTCGCTGCTGCCATTCAGTTTCTCGGCAGTAAACAGGTAAAGCGTGTCGTTGACGAGCGTCGACTTTCCCGACCCGGACACACCGGTGACGCAGGTCATGACCCCGAGCGGAATCCGCACCTTGAGGTTTTTGAGATTATTGCCCCGGGCACCCCGGATGGTCAGCCAGCGGGATTCATCGGCCGCACGCCGCCGGGCGGGAACCGGTACCTGTCTGCGTCCCGAGAGGTACTGCCCCGTGATCGAGGTCGGGTGGGCCATGATTTCCGCCGGCGTGCCCTGGGCCACGATCTGCCCGCCGTGTACCCCGGCGCCAGGACCCAGATCGACGACGTGATCGCTGGCGGCAATGGCCTCTTCATCGTGCTCGACGACAAGGACCGTATTGCCGATGTCCCGGAGGTGAATCAGGGTATCGAGCAGTCGCCGGTTATCGCGCTGGTGCAGGCCAATGGAGGGTTCATCCAGTATGTACATGACGCCGACAAGGCCCGAGCCAATCTGACTGGCGAGCCGGATCCGCTGTGCTTCCCCGCCGGAGAGCGTTTCTGCACTACGATCCAGCGACAGGTACTCCAGCCCGACATCCGCAAGAAACCGCAGGCGACTCTGGATCTCCTTGACGACCTTGGCGGCAATTTCGCCCCGCCAGCCCTCGAGGTTGAGGGTACTGAAGAACTCTACGGCGTTTCCAACCGCCATGGTCGTGACTTCGGAGATCGACTTGTTACTGACAAAGACATTGCGGGCAGCAGTATTGAGCCGCATGCCCCTGCAGTCAGGGCAGGGCTGGGTGCTGAGAAACTTGGCAAGCTCTTCGCGGACCATGCCCGAATCGGTTTCCCGGTACCGTCGTTCCAGATTTGGCAGGATGCCTTCGAACTGGTGCTTGCGGTTGATGCTGACGCCGTGCCCCGTCAGGTAGTTGAACTGGATTTTGTCCTCGCCGCTCCCGTGCAGGAGGGTCTTCTGGATCTTCGCGGAGAGCTTGCGCCAGGATTGCTCGATGTCGAAGTCGTAGTGCTTCGCCAGGCTCTGGATCATGGAGAAGTAATAGGCATTGCGCCGGTCCCAGCCACGGATGGCGCCGCCAGCGAGGCTCAGGTCCGGGTAGCGCACGACGCGCTCCTGGTCGAAAAACTGCTTCACGCCAAGGCCGTCGCACGTGGCGCAGGCGCCGGCCGGGTTATTGAACGAGAATAGCCGGGGCTCCAGTTCAGGAATGCTGAAGCTGCAGATCGGGCACGCAAAGCGGTCGGAGAACACGGCCTCGGCGCCGCCCAGGCTGGCCAGCGCCGCTTTGTCGCCTGAATCCATCGGTGCGACCTTGGCGACGCCGTCGGCCAGCTTAAGAGCTGTTTCGAACGACTCAGCCAGGCGCTGCTTGATGTCCGGTCGCACCTTGAAGCGGTCGATAACCACCTCGATCGTGTGCTTGCGCCGGAGGTCAAGCTTGGGCGGGTCATCCAGTTCGCAGATCTCGCCGTCGATGCGGGCGCGCACGTAGCCCTGGCTGCGCAGGTCGGCCAGCAGCTGCGTGTGCTCGCCCTTCCGGGCCTGCACTACCGGGGCGAGGAGCACCAGACGGGTCCCCTCCGGGAGGGACAGAGCCTGATCCACCATCTGGCTGACCGTCTGGGCACGCAGGTCACGCCCGTGCTCGGGACAACGGGGCGTCCCCGCCCGCGCAAACAGGAGGCGCAGGTAGTCATAGATCTCGGTGACTGTCCCCACGGTGGACCGGGGGTTGTGCGACGCAGTCTTTTGCTCGATCGAGATGGCTGGCGACAGGCCCTCGATATGGTCCACGTCGGGCTTGTCCATCATGGACAGAAACTGGCGCGCGTAGGCGGACAGCGATTCCACGTAGCGCCGTTGGCCCTCGGCGTAGATGGTGTCGAAGGCCAGCGAGGATTTGCCCGACCCGGACAGGCCCGTGATGACGATCAGGCGGTCCCGGGGGAGGTCCAGGTCCACGTTTCGCAGGTTGTGTGTGCGTGCACCGCGGATGCTGATGTACTGCATGGGGGTTTAGACCGATATTCGGAATGGAGGGGCCAACCCGTAACTATACGGCGGCTGGCCGGTCGTTATAGGCCTGGCCGGAACGGTGGTGGTACCCCAATGGCTGGGGCCGGGCGGAACCGGCGTTTGCTGCCCCGCATTGCATAACGATATGTCCAGAAATCCAGCTGGCTTTTGTGGCCCGGAACCTTACAATCACGGGCCTATGAGCGGTATCAACAAAGTCATTCTGATCGGGAATCTGGGCAAGGATCCGGAAACCCGGTACATGCCCAGCGGCAAGGCAGCAACAAATTTCTCCGTCGCGACCAGCGAGCGGTTCAAGGACCGGGAAACCGGTGAACCTCAGGAACGGACAGAATGGCACCGCGTCGCGACCTTCGACCGGCTGGCTGAAATCGCCGCCGAGTACCTGAAAAAGGGCTCAAAGGTCTATGTCGAAGGCCGCCTGCGCACACGCAAGTGGCAGGACAAGGAAGGTAAGGATCGCTACAGCACTGAGATCATTGCGGACCAGATGCAGATGCTTGACTCCCGCGGTATGAGCGGCGGTGCTGGGGGGGCTGCATCCAACGATGCCTCGGGATCCAGCCCCGAAGGGGACAGTTTCCGTGGCACGAGTCCTGCCCGGAGCGGCAGGCCGGCGAAGGCTGCTGGCGGGAATACCGGGACTGCCGCTGGCGCCCCGAATTCAGCGGAAGCAGCGGAGTTCGACGACGATATCCCGTTCTGATTTCCTGACCAAAAATTTTCTTCCTGGAACGGCGCACCTTCGAGTGCGCCGTTCTTTTTTCGGATCCGAATTTCCGACATAACGACCTGACCAAGAGGAATAAGAGAGCATGGGCGCGTTCAAAGCACCGCATGGCGGCGAGCTCAAGGAACTGTATATCGATGAGGCCGCAGCCACCCACGAGAAGGAGAAGGCCAAGCAGTACAAGTCCTGGGATCTTACGGATCGCCAGCTTTGCGATCTGGACCTGATATTGAATGGCGCCTTCTCGCCACTCGATGGGTTTCTCGGCAAGGCTGACTACGAGAGTGTCCTTGCCAACCTGCGCCTCACGTCCGGGGTCCTTTGGCCCATGCCGATTACCCTGGATGTCACGCAAAGTTTCGCCGATTCGGTAAAGCCTGGCCAGAGCATTGCGCTCCGCGATCAGGAAGGCGTGCTCATTGCCACGCTGAAGATTTCCGACTTGTGGACGCCTGACAAGGCGAAGGAGGCCACCGCCGTCTTTGGTGCCGACGATCCCAAGCACCCCGGCGCTGACTACCTCCACAACACGGCGGGTCCTGTTTACCTGGGCGGCCCGGTCCGCGGCGTTGAGCCACCAACCCAATATGATTTCAACGCGTTGCGGAACAGCCCCGCCGAGCTTCGCGCCCGTTTCCGCAAGCTCGGCTGGCGCAAAGTCGTGGCTTTCCAGACCCGGAATCCATTGCATCGGGCCCATCAGGAGCTCACCTTTCGTGCCGCGCGCGAGGCGGATGCCAATCTGCTGATTCACCCTGTCGTCGGGCTGACCAAGCCGGGCGATGTCGATCACTACACCCGGGTGCGTTGTTACGAGCATGTCCTGGAGCAGTACCCGGAACAGACGACCGCGCTGTCCCTGCTGAACCTGGCCATGCGCATGGCCGGGCCGCGGGAAGCCGTCTGGCACGCCATAATCCGCAAGAACTACGGTTGCACGCACTTCATTGTTGGTCGTGACCATGCTGGTCCCGGCAACGACTCCCAGGGTCGGCCGTTTTACGGTCCGTACGATGCACAGGAGCTGATGCGCAAGTACGAGAAAGAGCTGGATATCACCATGGTCCCGTTCCAGGAAATGGTCTACGTGGAGGACCGGGCCCAGTACGTCGCCATTGACGAGACCAAGGCCGGCGAAAAAGTTCTCAACATTTCGGGAACCGAATTCCGCCGCCGGCTCAACGAGGGCCTCGATATTCCGGAGTGGTTCTCCTTTCCCAAGGTGGTGGAGGAACTCCGGCGCACCCACCCGGCCCGCCACAAGCAGGGCTTCACGGTGTTCTTCACCGGCCTCTCTGGTTCTGGCAAATCCGCTGTCGCCCGGGCACTGCTCGCCAAGCTGCTTGAGAATGGCAGCCGGCGCGTGACCCTTCTGGATGGCGACCTGGTGCGGAAGAACCTGTCGAGCGAGCTGGGCTTCTCGCAGGAGCACCGCAATCTGAATATCCTGCGCATCGGCTATGTGGCGTCCGAGATCACCAAGAACGGCGGTGTGGCGATCTGCGCGCCGATTGCCCCCTACACTGCTACCCGCCGCAAGGTCCGGCAGACCATCGAGCCCCTCGGGGGCTTCCTTGAGGTGCATCTGTCCACCCCGATCGAAGTGTGCGAACAGCGTGACCGCAAAGGCCTCTATGCCAAGGCGCGGGCCGGCATTCTCAAGGAATTCACTGGTATTTCAGACCCTTATGAAGTGCCCGAGAACCCCGAGTTGCGGATCGATACGCAGGGCATCACGCCGGATATGGTTGCCCACCGGATCCTCGTGAAGCTCGAAGGCATGGGCTTTATCAAGTAGGTGGCCCGAGGCGCAAGTGTTAGGCTTTTCACCCATGCCGGGTCGGGTTTACATCAAGACGTTCGGATGCCAGATGAACGAGTACGACTCCAGCCGGATGCTGGACGTACTCCGTTCCCGGCACGGACTGGAACGCACCGACAACCCTGCTGAAGCCGATGTGTTGCTGCTCAACACCTGTTCCGTCCGGGACAAGGCCCAGGAGAAGGTCTTTTCGCACCTTGGCAGGTTTCGCGAACTGAAGTTGGCCCGGCCGGGCCTGCTCATCGGCGTGGGCGGCTGCGTGGCGAGCCAGGAGGGCGAGGAACTGCTAAGGCGCGCGCCCTTTGTCGACCTGGTGTTCGGTCCCCAGACCCTGCACCGCTTGCCGGATTTCATCGACGAAGTCCGGGCTCACGGCCGCCCCGTCGTGGATGTCAGCTTCCCGGAGATCGAGAAGTTCGATCGCTTGCCAGAACCCCGGGCAGAACGCGCCACGGCGTTCGTTTCCGTGATGGAGGGCTGCAGCAAGTACTGCAGCTTTTGCGTCGTTCCATTTACACGCGGCGAGGAAGTCAGCCGGCCCGTCAGCGGCGTGCTGGCCGAGATCCGGCACCTTGCCACCCAAGGCGTTCGCGAAGTCACCCTGCTGGGCCAGAACGTGAATGGCTATCGCGGTGACGGAGCGGACGGCACCGTTGCCGACCTGGCGGCGCTTATTGCGCTGGTTGCGCGCATTGATGGCATTGAACGTATTCGTTTCACGACATCCCATCCCCGGGAGTTTAGTGACCGGCTGATCGAGGCCTACGCGACTGAACCGAAGCTTGCCAATCATCTTCACCTTCCTGTGCAAAGTGGCTCTGATCGCATCCTAAGCCTGATGAAACGCGGCTACACAGCTCTGGAGTTCCGCCAGAAAATTCGTCGACTCCGGGCCGTGCGCCCGGATATCAGCGTGTCGACGGATTTCATTGTTGGCTTCCCCGGCGAGTCGGACGATGACTTTGCAGCAACCATGCAGCTGATCGCGGACATTGGTTTCGACCAGTCCTTCAGTTTCGTCTATAGCCCGCGGCCGGGTACGCCCGCGGCGACGTTGCCGGATCCGGTCCCCGAAAAGGAAAAGCTTGCCCGTCTGGCTATCCTGCAGGCCCGGATCACCTGCCGCTCGCAGGAGATCAGCCAGGCCATGGTGGGTACTGGCCAGCGCGTGCTGGTGGAGCGGCCGTCCCGGAAGGATCCCGGGCAGCTGGCAGGCAAAACCAGCAACAATCGCTGGGTTAACTTCGATGGCAACCCATCGCTGGTGGGCCAGTTCATAGATCTTGAGATCACCGAAGCGCTCACGAATTCGCTGCGGGGCCGACTCCCGGGCCGCTCCCCGGGCCGTGCCGTGGCAGCCTGAACGTGCCCGTGACCGGTGGTGACAGCAACGAAGCCGCGGGCCCCGCGGTTGACTCCCTCGAATTCGTGCTCGAGCCGGCGGACAACGGCAGTCTCGCGAATCTCGGGGGGCAGTTCGATGACAACCTGCGCCAGATCGAACGGCGCCTCGGCATACGCGTCAACCACCGCGGAAATCGATTCCGGCTGACGGGTCCTGCTGCCGGCGTTCGCGCGGCTGCTCAGGTTCTTCAAGGCCTTTACGCCATAGCCGCGCGCGAAGCCGTCGACAACGAGCGGGTCCATATCGCATTGCAGGAAGCACTCATGGAACAGCCGCCCGTAACCGGGGATGCAGTAAGCGACGGCAGCGTGGTGATGAAGGCGCGGCGCCTGCACATTCGGCCGCGTGGCAGCAATCAGCGCGGGTACATGGAGGCCATACGTACCCATGACCTGTGTTTTGGCATCGGACCTGCCGGGACTGGCAAGACCTATCTCGCCGTGGCGAGCGCCGTTGCGGCCCTGGAGGAAGAACGCGTGCGCCGGATCGTGCTGGTGCGCCCCGCCGTGGAGGCTGGCGAGCGCCTTGGCTTTCTCCCCGGCGATATGTCGCAGAAAGTCGATCCCTATCTGCGTCCGATGTACGACGCTCTCTATGAGATGCTGGGTTTCGAGCGGGTGGCGCGCCTGATTGAGCGCAACATTATCGAGGTAGCACCTCTGGCGTTCATGCGCGGTCGTTCTCTGAACGAGAGCTTTGTGATTCTCGACGAAGCCCAGAACACCACTATTGAACAGATGAAGATGCTGCTCACCCGCCTGGGTTTTGGCTCCCAGGCCGTGGTGACGGGGGACATCACCCAGATCGACTTGCCGAAGCACCAGACGTCCGGACTCCGGCACGCCATCGGCGTGCTAGCGGGAGTCGAAGGGGTCAGCTTTACGAATTTTACGTCGGGCGATGTGGTGCGCCACGTCCTCGTGCAGCGGATCGTCGAGGCTTACCAGCGCTTCGAGGCAGGGGATTCCTCGACCAATGGCGGGCGATAGCGGTCCCGCCCTCGATCTCGAAATTCAGCTCGTCACCGACGAGTGCGTGTTGCCTGCTGACGCGGACTTTGCGACCTGGATCCGGGCGGCCCTCAACGGCGTGGCGGAGGCGCGGTCGGGCGAGGCTGCTGGCGGCGCCATGACCCTGCGGCTGGTTGGTCTCGAGGAAGGGGCCGACCTCAACTCCACCTGGCGGAAGAAAGCAGGACCCACCAATGTACTGGCCTTTCCGGGACCCAGGCTCCAGGCTGACCTCCCCGTCGAGTACGGCGACCTCGTGATCTGTCTCCCCGTAGTAAGCCACGAAGCGGCGGACCAGGGTAAGGATCCTGGCCACCACCTGGCCCACCTGGTGGTCCACGGCACGTTGCACCTGCTTGGGTTTACCCACGACGACCCGGCTACCGCGGCGCAAATGGAAGCCCTGGAGACGCGGGTTCTGTTGGGGCTGGGTATTCCTGACCCTTATGTTATGCAGTGAGTCGGAGTGCGGTTGCGGGAGGCAATTCCCGGAACCCGGTAGAATGCGACCATGACCGACGACGATTCCGACGACCGCCCCGGCGGGACCTGGTACGGGCGCCTGCGACGGGTGCTCAAGGGTGAAGCCGCCACCCGCAGCGATCTGCTTGATTGGCTCCGCGAGTCCCACGCTCAAACCGTGCTGGATGCCGACGAGCTGGCCATGCTTGAAGGCGTACTGGCCGTGTCGGAAACCCAGGTCCGTGAGGTGATGGTCCCCCGGTCCCAGATGGCGGTCCTCGAACGAGATGCTCCGCGGGATGAACTGCTGAAGGCCATCGTCGAAAGCGGCCACTCCCGCTTTCCGGTCATCGGTGGTGACCGGGAAGAGGTGGTCGGAATTCTGCTCGCAAAAGACGTGCTCAGGCACTTCGTCGACACCCCGGCGGAGGCCTTCGACATCACCCGCTACATACGGCCTGCCACCTTCATTCCCGAGAGCAAGCGCCTGAACACCCTGCTCAAGGAGTTCCGCGGCAGCCGCAATCACATCGCTATCGTCGTTGACGAGTACGGTGGCATCACGGGTCTCCTCACCATTGAGGATGTTCTTGAGGAGATCGTGGGAGAAATTGACGACGAACACGACTCCACGGAGATCGGGCCGATTCAGGAGCAGGAGCCGGGTCGGTACCAGGTGCGTGCGCTGGCCCGAATCGATGAATTCAACGCATTCTTCGACGCCGAACTGGACGACGAGAACTACGACACGGTGGGCGGCCTCGTGATGTACGAACTTGGCCATCTGCCTCGCAAAGGCGAGGCGCTGCAACTGGGTGACTTCCGTTTCCGCGTGTTGCAGGCAGACCGGCGCAGGGTCCACAGTGTCGAGGTGACGCGCGGCTCGTCGGTTCCTGCTGACGGCGACGTGGCCGCCGCCTGACCTGATTATCCAGCCTCCGGAAGCCCTGCGTTGCTCCGTCGTCTCCTGACCGTCCGCGGGCGTTTTGTCGCTGCCGGCATCGGCACCGCACTGCCACTTAGCTTCGCACCATTTGGCCTCTGGTGGCTCGCACCGCTCCTGCTGGCGGTCTTGTTCCTGCTGGTCGAGGGCGCTTCCAGCCGGGAACGCACCCTGCGCGGCTTCTGGTTCGCATTCGGCACATTTTCGACGGGGACTTACTGGGTCTACATCAGCATCCATGATTTCGGCGGCGTGGCCCCGCCGATTGCCGTCGCACTGTGCGGCGCGCTGATCTTGCTGATGGCCCTGTACGGAAGTACCTGGGGCTTTCTGACGGGACTGATCGGCGCGGGGGCGCCGGCATGGCAGTTTCTCGCTGTGCTGCCGGCACTCTGGGTCGCTGTTGAATGGGTACGTAGCTGGCTGTTCAGCGGTTTCCCGTGGCTCTCCCTGGGTTACGGCCAGATTGATGGACCACTGGCAGTGTGGGCGCCCGTCGTCGGCGTCCATGGCGTTTCGCTGCTGGTGGCCTTTGTTGCTGGCGCGCTGGCCATGCTGCTCATAGGCCCGCCGCGGAGGCGAATTGCCGGACTTGGAGCATTACTTGGGCTGGCCGTGCTCTCGGGGTTGCTCGCGGGCCGTGAGTGGACGACTCCAGTGGGCGAAGCCATGGAGGTAGCGCTGGTCCAGGGCGGAATTTCCCAGGAACGGAAGTGGCTGCTCGAGACGCTGGAGACTACCAAGACCATTTTCCGGGACCTCACTCTCGGTCTCGACCATGCCGACCTCATCGTCTGGCCTGAAGCGGCCATTCCCGCACTCGCCCACGAGGAACAGGACTTCCTGCGCTCCCTGAGTCAGGTCATGAAGGCCCGCGACCAGGAGCTGATCCTCGGCATCCTGACCTTCGACTTCGGCACCGGTGAGTTCCGCAACTCCCTCCTCGCTGTCGGAGCCGGTGAGGGGGTCTATCACAAGCGACATCTGGTGCCCTTCGGCGAGTACTTTCCGGTGCCGGATTTTGTCCGTAACGTGCTGCGGCTGATGAACCTGCCCTATACCGACATCACGCCCGGTCTCGACGGGCAGCGACCGCTGCAGGCCCGCGGCGTCAAACTGGCCCCAAGCATCTGCTACGAAGATGTATTTGGTAATGAACTCCGGGATTTTCTCCCGGAAGCCGGTTTGCTCGTCAATGTCAGCAACGATGGGTGGTTTGGAGATTCGATCGCGCCTCACCAGCATCTCCAGATGGCCCGGTTCCGCGCGCTGGAGGCTGGCCGGTCCATGCTGCGCAGTACGAATACGGGCATAACGGCCGTCATCGACCCGTTTGGCAACGTCGTGAAGCAGGGGGCCCAGTTCAGGGCGGTCGTGGTCAGGGCAACTGTCCAGCCCCGACAAGGGGCAACGCCGTGGGTCCGCTTCGGGAACTGGCCGGTACTTGCGGCGTGCGGCATGCTGCTGCTCGCCGCCGCCGCCCCTGTCAGGCAGCTGCTGGTCCGGAGGAGCACATAACCAGCCGGGCCGCTGGCGTTGTATCCTTGCGGCCCCGAGTCACCTGCCTATAGCTGCCGGCGTAGTGAGCGATCTGTCCCACAGCCTTCCCGAGTACAACCCGCAGGCGGTCGAAGCCGAAGCCCAGAGCTGGTGGTCTGACCACGACAGCTTTCTGGCCCGGGAAGATGCGACTCGCGAAAAGTTCTATTGCCTGTCCATGTTTCCGTACCCCAGCGGGCGGCTGCACATGGGCCATGTGCGCAATTACACCATCGGTGATGTCATTGCCCGGCACCAGCGGATGCAAGGCCGGAACGTGCTCCAGCCCATGGGCTGGGACGCGTTTGGGCTGCCTGCCGAGAACGCTGCGATGGCCCGGGGAGTGGCGCCCGCCGCCTGGACTCTGGACAACATCTCCTACATGCGCCGGCAGTTGCAGGCACTCGGTTTCGCTATCGACTGGAGCCGCGAGTTCGCGACCTGCCAGCCTGAGTACTACCGGTGGAACCAGTGGCTTTTTCTGCGCCTGCTGGAGAAAGGTCTCGTCTACCAGACCACGGGCACGGTCAACTGGGATCCACTCGACCAGACGGTGCTCGCCAATGAACAGGTGATCGACGGCCGGGGCTGGCGCACCGGTGCGATGGTCGAGAAGCGTGAGATCCCCATGTACTACATGCGGATCACGGCGTATGCCGATGAGCTGCTTGACGCCCTCGATGGCCTGTCCGAATGGCCCGAGCGTGTGCGCGTTATGCAGGCTAACTGGATCGGGCGGAGCGAGGGCGTGGAAATCGCCTTTCCGTTCGATCCGCTGACGCGCGAAGCTGTCGGTGCCGATGGCGTGCTCAGAGTATTCACTACAAGAGCAGACACGCTGCTCGGTGCCACCTACTGCGCCGTTGCCGCAGAACATCCGCTGGCGACGGTCGCCGCGCGGACGAATCCGGAGCTCGCGGCGTTCATCGACGAGTGTAAGCGTGGCAGCGTCATGGAAGCCGACGTGGCGACTGCTGAGAAGCGTGGCATGGCCACCGGGCTCTTCGTGCGGCATCCGCTGTCGGACGCGCGGCTTGAAGTGTGGGTGGCCAACTACGTGCTCATGGGGTACGGCGAAGGTGCCGTGATGGCCGTGCCAGCCCACGATGAGCGCGACTTCGAATTTTCGTTGAAATATGGCCTTGCCATTCGCTGTGTGATTCGCTCGAAATCCGGCGCCTATACCGACACTACGGCGCCCTGGCAGCCGAGCTACGCCGAGCGCGGGATCACCACCAATTCCGAAGGGTTCGATGGTCTCGAGTTCCAGCAGGCCGTGGCTGCGATTGCATCCGCACTTGAGAAGAAAGGTCTCGGGCAAAAACGCATCCAGTTCAGGCTTCGCGACTGGGGTATTTCACGGCAGCGGTACTGGGGCACGCCTATTCCAATTATCCACTGCGAAACCTGCGGTGCAGTTCCGGTACCTGAAGATCAGTTGCCAGTCGTCCTGCCGGAGGATTGCGTTCCCGATGGCAGTGGCAATCCGCTCCGCAAGCGCCAGGACTTCCTTAACTGTGCGTGCCCGAAGTGTGGCAAGCCGTCCCGACGGGAGACCGACACCATGGATACGTTCGTGGATTCGTCCTGGTACTTCCTGCGCTTTCCCTGCGCCGACAATCAGCGGGCAATGGTTGATGAGCGCGTGAAGTACTGGCTGCCGGTTGACCAGTACGTGGGGGGCATTGAGCACGCGATTCTCCATCTCCTGTACTCCCGCTTCTGGACACGCGTGATGCGTGATCTTGGCTTAGTCGCGCTCGATGAGCCGTTTGCGAAGCTGCTCACCCAGGGCATGGTGCTGAACGGGATCTACTTCCGGAAGACTGAGGCCGGCCGCCTCGTCTATTACCATCCGACCGAGGTGGACGATCAGGAGGACAGCTCGGGTCACAGGACTGTCGTGCTGCTTGCCGATGGTCAGCCCGTGGAACCGGGTGGTATCGGCACCATGTCGAAGTCAAAGAACAACGGCGTCGATCCGCAAACGCTCGTGGATAGCCTTGGCGCCGATACGGCCCGGCTCTTCACGATGTTCACTGCCCCGCCCGAGCAATCACTTGAATGGTCCGACGAAGGGGTGCAGGGTGCATCCCGTTTCCTGAAACGGATATGGAAGGCCGTTCACGCCCATGTGGCCAGCGGGTTTGCCGGCCCTGTTGCTCCCGGTGCGCTCAATCACTTCCAGAAATCCCTGCGTCGACAGGTGCATCAGACACTTGCAAAGGTCTCTGACGACATCGGTCGTCGGCGGACCTTTAATACGGCAATAGCCGCCGTGATGGAGTTGCTGAATGCGCTCAATCGCGCCGAGACATCGACACCGGAAGACCGGGCCGTGGTCCAGGAAGCCCTCGAGCTCACGGTGCTCATGCTCTCGCCGATAGTCCCCCACATCTGTCACCGCCTGTGGAACGTGCTTGGTCACCCTGGTGCGATCATCGATGAGACCTGGCCACTGCCCGACCCCAGTGCATTGGTCGCGGAGACGCGGGAAATCGTGGTGCAGGTGAACGGTAAAGTACGTGGCCGTGTGAGCGTGGCATCAACGGCGACCGAGGCTGAGGTACGCACCGCCGCGCTGGCAGACGGCAACGTGCAGCGCTTCGTCGACGGAAGGACGGTCCGGAACGTTATCGTGGTTCCGGGGAGACTGGTGAATGTGGTCGTCTGATTCCCCTCTGCGCCCTGCGGTACTTTTCTGCGCGTTGTTACTGGGCAGCTGCGGCTTCCAGTTCACGGGTACTCGGGATTTTCCGCCGCAGATGGCGGTTATCCACATTATTGCGGTCGACCGCTATACACCGTTCTACCGCCAGCTGGTGGCCGAGCTGCGGCGGAGTCAGGTCCAGTTGACGGACGATCCGGCGAAGGCACGCACTCACGTCAAAGTCCTGACCGATGAAACGGGGCGTCGCCTGTTGTCCGTCACAGGCAGGAATGTGCCGGCGGCGTTCGAGGTGTACTACCGGGTCCGTTTCTCAGTGGATGTGGACGGTGTCGAGGCTGTCCCGGCGGAACAGCTCGCCCTCACGCGCGATTTTGCATTCGACGAAACGCGAGTGCTCGGCAAAGCCGGCGAGGAAGAGAACATCCGCCAGGCCATCGCCGGCGACCTGGTGGGCCTTGTGACCCGCCGTCTTACGGCCGTGCGCTGAGTCCGCGCCAGCGTCCTCTGGTGGCCACCCCCCGTCGTTCACCCTCGCGCCGCGTGTTGCGCTTTGGATTGCGTACCGCCGCAGCGATTCTCATAGTGACAGTAGCACTCATCCTACCCCTGCGCTGGCTGCACCCGCTAACCTCCAGTTTCATGCTGCAGAACTGGGCGGAGCAGAGGAGCCTGTCGGCCCGGGTGCGCTACCAATGGGTGCCACGCGACCAGATCAGCCGGCGAGCCGCACTCGCGGTACTGGCTGCCGAGGATCAGAAGTTTTTCAGTCACGCCGGATTCGATGTCGAGTCGATCCGCAAGGTCTGGAAGCGCAATGGCCGGGGCCGGCAGCTGCGCGGCGCCTCGACCATCAGCCAGCAGGTCGCCAAGAACCTGTGGCTCTGGCCGGACCGCAGCTGGTTCCGCAAGGCGCTGGAGGCCTGGTTTACCCTGTGGGTGGAGCTTCTCTGGCCGAAGGAGAGAATTCTGGAGGTGTACCTAAATATCGCCCAGTTCGGGCCGGATGTCTTCGGCGCGGAAGCAGCCGGGCGGCTGTATTTTCGCAAACCCGCAGCGGCGCTTAATGCTCCGGAAGCCGCACTCCTGGCAGCGGTGTTGCCGAATCCCCGTGTGTATCGCGTCCGGAATCCAACCCGCTATACAACGCGCCGTCAGGTGTGGATACAGCGTCAGGCGGGTCGTCTGGGCGCTGAACTTCCCGCTGCCCGCTGGCCGGATCGGCGCTGACCCGCTAGGCTACCCGGACTTTTCGTTTAGGGAGAAGTTCATGGCTCTGGTTGCTGTCGTGATTGCGCTGGCCCTCATCGAGTATCTCGTTTTTGGTATTCTCGTCGGCCGCGCCCGCGTACGCTGCGGTGTGCTGGCGCCAGCCACGACGGGCCATCCGGTGTTCGAGAGGTACTTCCGCGTTCAGCAGAACACGCTGGAGCAGTTGATCGTCTTCGTGCCATCGATGTGGCTCTTCGGCATGTACGTGAGCCCGCTGTGGGCGGCGGGCCTCGGTCTCCTGTTCGTAATCGGCCGGGTGCTGTACCTGACCGGGTACGTCGAAGATCCGAAAAAGCGTGGAGCCGGATTCGGCGTGTCCTTCCTGCCGACAGCGATCCTGGCCCTCGGCGCCCTGATCGGGGCGATCCTGAGCCTGTAGGAGCGCCTGAAGGCGCTCCTACAGCTTCGTCGGATTGGACTGGCCCTGGTAGACGATTTCCGGGTCGAAGACCTTCTCTGTCTCCGTGAAGGTCAGCGGCAGCGGGCCGTCCGCCTTCGCCGCTTCGTTGCCGACGGGCACCTGCCGGTAAAAGCAGCTGCGATATCCGACGTGGCAACTGGCGCCGCCCGTGATGTCGACACGCAACCAGACGCAATCCTGGTCGTCGTCGATGAGCAGCTCGCGAATCTTCTGCACGAGGCCGCTCGTGGCGCCCTTGTGCCACAAAGTCTGGCGGCTCCGGCTGAAATAGTGGGCCTCGCCGGTCTCGATGGTGCGACGGAGCGCCTCGGCATTCATGTAGCCGACCATCAGGAGCTCGCCGCTGCTGAAGTCCGTGGTAACGGCGGCGATTAACCCCTGCGCGTCGAATTTCGGGGCCAGTTCATGGCCTTCCTCCACCTGTTCGATGGTGCGGCGCTGCGCGAAAATGCGGTTCGGATCCATGCCGGCGTTATTATAGCCGCCCCGTTTCAGCGCGCCGACCTATGTCACTGACGCTCCACAACACCCGCACCCGCCAGAAGGAGCTCTTCGTCCCGCTCCAGGATGGCCGGGTAACCATGTACGTCTGCGGACCTACGGTTTACAGCTTTCCGCACATCGGCAACGCCCGGCCAGCCGTGGTCTTTGATGTCCTGGCCCGGCTGCTTCGTACCCGCTACGAGGTTACCTACGCCCGGAACATCACCGACATTGACGACAAGATCAACAAGGCTGCTGCTGAACAGGGCGTGCCGATTGGTGAAATCGCTGCGCGCTTCACGGCGGTGTACCTCGAAGACATGGCCGCGCTAGGCGTACGGCCTCCAGACCTGGAGCCCCGGGCCACTGAGCATGTTCCGGGCATCATCGCGATGATCTCCCGCCTGGTTGACGGCGGGCATGCTTATGCCGCCGAAGGGCACGTCCTGTTTCGCGTGCGCTCGTTTGCCGGTTACGGAGAGCTGTCGGGACGGGACCGGCGTGACCTGCTTGCTGGCGCGCGCGTTGAGGTTGCGCCCTACAAGGAGGATGCCGGGGATTTCGTGCTCTGGAAGCCGTCCACGTCCGAACTGCCCGGCTGGGAAAGTCCGTGGGGCCGGGGCCGGCCCGGCTGGCACATTGAATGCTCCGCCATGATCGAACAGCACCTGGGGAGCACCATCGACATCCACGGTGGCGGCAACGACCTGATCTTACCCCATCACGAGAACGAGTTGGCCCAGAGTACCTGCGCCCATGGCGGCGAGCTCTTCGTGCGCTTCTGGCTGCACAACGGTTTCGTGAACGTCGACCACACCAAGATGTCGAAGTCGCTCGGCAACGTGCTGCTGGTGCGCAACCTCCTCACAGAGGCGCCTGGCGAAGCGATCCGTCTGGCGCTGCTCTCGGCCCACTACCGGCAACCGCTCGACTGGACGGGTGAAGTGTTGTCCGAGGCCAGGCGCAAGCTGGACCGGCTCTACGGTGCGCTCCGTGACCTGCCCCGTCAGCCGGCGCTCGACCCGGCGGCTTCAGCCAGCGGCGCGGATCCGGAGTTCATCGCTGCGCTCGACGACGATCTCAACACGCCGAAGGCGCTGGCCGTGCTCTTTGATCTGGCCCGGAGCATCAATCGCTCCGAGGATTCGGGCGAACGAGAGAGCCTTGCCGCGCGCCTTCGGGCTAGCGCGGCGATCCTCGGACTTCTGGGAGCGGATCCAGAGGCCTGGTTCCAGGTGGTCGAGGTTCATGGCCTGACGGCCGAGGCCGTCGAGGGTTTGCTGGCCCAGCGGCTGGCGGCACGGAAGGGCAAGGACTTCGTAACCGCCGATCGCATCCGGGACGAACTCGTCGCCGCTGGCATCGTCATTCTCGACGGACCGGAAGGCACGCGCTGGCGTCGCGCGATTTAAAGTACGCATGACTGATTTCAGGGGCAACAAACAGGCGTTGCCGAGCAAGCCTTGCATCGCGTGTGGACGCCCGATGACGTGGCGGCGCGCATGGGCAAAGAACTGGGCCGACGTGAAGTACTGCTCCTGGCGTTGCCGGGCCAACTCGAAGCGCCGCGCACCCCCATGACTGCCCTTAAAACCCGCACGCTGGCGCTGGTACTGGGTGACCAACTGAGCCAAGTAAGCCCGGCGCTGCGCGAACTGGCGCCAGACCGGGACGCGGTGCTGATGGTCGAAGCCCCCGGTGAGGCCACGCACGTGTGGAGTCACAAGGCGCGTATCGCGCTCTTCCTGTCTGCCATGCGACACTTTCGCGATGAGTTGCGCGAGCGCGGACTCACCGTGCACTACATCGCGCTGGATGACAGCGCCTGCGCCGACCTGCCAGGGCGCCTGCGCGAGCAATTGCAGGCATTGCAGCCCCAGACGCTGTCCATGCTCGAAGCCGGCGAGTGGCGCTTGCAGCAGGATATCGCTGCGGTGGCTATTGAGACCGGTACCGAATTGCGAGTGCTCGCAGACACCCACTTCATGTGCTCCCGCGCCGGCTTCGCGCGCTGGGCCGGCAAGTACGCACGGCAGCTACGTATGGAGTTCTTCTACCGCGAGATGCGCCGCGAGCATCGCGTGCTAATCGATGCGCAGGGCCAACCCGAAGGTGGCCAGTGGAACTTCGATGCCGAGAATCGCAAAGCCTACCCGAAGGCCGGGCCGGGGCCGATCCCACCGCCCGAGTCTTTCGAGCCCGACGCGATCACGCGCCAGGTGTTCGCGGAGGTGCAGCAACGCTTTGCCGGGCACCCCGGCGCGCTCGATCGCTTCGCATGGCCAGTGAACCGTTCGCAGGCACTGCTCGCATTGCACACCTTCATCGAGACGCGGCTGGTGCAGTTCGGTGACTACGAAGACGCGATGTGGGCGGCCACGCCTTTCGGCTGGCATTCGTTGCTCTCGACCAGCCTGAATCTGCACCTGCTCGACCCGCGCGAGGTGATCGCCGCCGCCGAGGGCGCGTATCGCGATGGCAAGGCGCCGCTGGCGGGCGTCGAGGGCTTCATCCGCCAGGTGCTGGGCTGGCGCGAGTTCATTCACGGTGTGTACTGGCTCGACATGCCGGGTATGGCGCAGGCGAATCATCTGCAGCACCACCGAGCGCTGCCCGCCTGGTACTGGAGTGGCGACACGCAGATGGCCTGCGCGCGCGACGCTGTCGGTCAGACGCTTCGGTACGGCTACGCGCACCACATTCAGCGCCTGATGGTCATCGGCCTGTTTGCACTGCTGGCCGAGGTCGAGCCCAGGCAAGTCAGCGACTGGTTCCTCGCGGTGTATGTGGACGCCATCGAATGGGCTGAGTTGCCCAACGTGATGGGCATGGCGCTGTATGCCGACGCCGGCCGCTTCACGAGCAAGCCCTATGTGGCCTCAGGAGCGTACCTCCAGCGCATGAGTAACCACTGTGGCGGCTGCGTGTATGCACCGACGCCGAAAGCCGGGGCGAAGAGCGGCAAACCTGCCTGCCCGTTCACGGTGCTGTACTGGAATTTCCTGGACAAGCACGAACGCGAACTCGCCGCGAACCCGCGCACCATGCTGATGGCGAAGAGCGTCGCCCGGCTCGATGCCGAAAGCCGTGCGCGCCTGCGTGCCGAGGCGCAGAGCCTGCTGGCGCGCGTGGATACGCTGTAGCGCGGGCTCGTTGCTGTTCTCGACGCCCATTGGCTTTCTGAATTGCTGTAACAGGAATAATGGGATGGAGTGTTGAAACGAAACAGTACAGAATTCAGGAAGAATGTGACTACAAACCAGGAGATCGCCATGAAGACCAGGAGCGCCAGGAGTCCTTCGATCAATATCGGCATCAGCGCCAGCGAGCGCGCAAAAATAGCCCAGGGCCTTTCAGCGTTGCTGGCCGACAGCTACACCTTGTACCTGATGACACATAATTTTCACTGGAATGTCACGGGACCGCATTTCAACAGCCTGCATCAGATGTTCATGACTCAGTACACCGAGCAGTGGACGGCGCTCGATATCATCGCCGAGCGGATCCGCGCACTGGGTCATCCGGCACCCGGAACCTACCAGGAGTTCGTCAAGCTGGCCTCGATCAAGGAGGTTGCAGGGGTGCCCGACGCAACCGACATGGTTCGCCATCTCGTTTCTGCCCAGGAAGCCACGGCGCGCACCGCACGCGAACTGTTCAAGCGGGTGGAAGCCGCGAACGACCAGCCGACGGCCGATCTGCTGACCCAGCGGCTGGATGTCCACGAGAAAACCGCCTGGATGCTACGCAGCCTGCTTGAGGATTGAGCGGATCAAGCGCGGCCTGAGCAGATCCCGCCGCAGGCCCTGGCCTGCCAAGTGATTTTCGGAACGGCGGATTGCGGAGGCCTACAGCTCGATCAGCGCTGGCGGGAAGAGGGGGGAGAGCGCGTCCGGTCCCACCGCGGCTTGCCGTTCCTGGCCCCTCAGCGCCTGGACAGCTTGGGATGGTCGCCGGAGCGCTTCCAGCTGGCGCGGTAGTCGGTGGCCACGCCGCGGCCCGCGGGCCGATAGGGCACCTGCGTCGTCGTCTCGTACCCGCCCCATTGCTGGCCTGCGGGTGACTGGCGCCAGGCCTGGTACTCGGCCGAACTCTCCTGCAGGGACTTCAGCGGGTGATCGTCCCAGGCCACGTGCGGCGTCGGCACGTCGAAGGGCGCGCCGTCGAGGTAGGCGCCGCAGAGCTTGCGGGCCTCGGGGTAGGGCCGCGGCGGCCAGGGAAAGCCCATCGGTGCGTCGGTGTGGACCAGTATCAGCGCGCCCGAGCGGGAGACGAAGGGTGCGTGGTACCACTCCTGCGGATGGCCGACGACGCTCCCGATGCCCATCTGGCCCTCGTTGACGAGGAAGCAATCCCCCTGCAGCAGGATGATTTCCTCCCAGCACTCGTGATGCACGTGCTCCGCGTCGGCCATCATCTGGGGCTCGATGTACTGGAAGCGGAGGTAGCCGCCCGGGCCGCCGTCAAAGCCCTCGTCGTGGGGATGCGGGACCGGATCGGGCTGACGCAGCGACTTGTGCATGACGCCGTGGGCGCCGGGGATGCTGGGCGTCCAGGGCTTTTCCCAGCTCCTGGTGGTCCGATTGCGCGTCACCGGGTACGAGAACGCCGGGATATTGGGATTCCAGAACGCCAGTGCAAGGGCCCCGGCGGTGGACGTGACCTCGCCACCACCGCAGAGCTGCGGGACGTGGATATAGCCGCTGCTGCCCACGCCGTCGCCGTTGAGCGTCAGGTCCCCCCGCAGAATGAAGAATTCCAGCGAGGCCTCGCGGGCATCCGTGCGCGCCCGCCATCCCGGTGGAAGCTCCACGACAAACGTGTGGGACTCGGTGCGTGGATCGCGGCTCATCAGGGCACCGGACACGCCGCCCAGCGGGTCGGGCCCCCGGAGTGGGGTTCGAGGCAGGCCCAGGAAGTTGTAGAAGGCTGGTTCGTCGCGTCGCCAGTGTTCGACGGTCATCGGGCTTTCCTCGGGGTGCGATCGGTGCCTGTAGGGGTGGGCAGGCAGGCGCCTGAGTGTACCTTTCTCGGCTATCCGCGTCCGGAAGCAACTCGTGGGGGGGTGGCTCCAGGTGGGGCACAGAAAGACCAGCTTTGTTTCGATGGCGACAGTGGTGGTCCCGATCGGCGCCAAAACACGGCGTCGCGGCGAAGCTGCGCACCTAGTCGGCCGGCCGGGCGCCACCGGGCGATGGGCTGGGCCCAACGGCTGCAGCGGGTCTTCAAGCTCGACCTCAGCCCGCGCGCATCGCCCGCCACCTGGAGCGGCGCGGCCTGCTGGTCCGGGACGCCGAGTCGAGTCACCTGACCCGCGCATCGGGCGAGGACGCGGCACTGGAGATTCTGCAGGGCCACTCGATCACCTACCGGATCGCCGTGGGCCCGCACGAGGGCCGCAAAGCCTTCACGCTGCAGACGGTGCCGCCGGTCGAGCGCACCACGAAGCCGTTTCCGGCCACGCACGCCGGCCTCTCCCTGCACGCCGGCGTGGCGGTGCGGGGCGGCAATAAGAAAACCGTTCCATGTGGAGAGCCCGGTTGAAGGCGGGGTGTCGGTCATGGCGACCATTCGCTTGATCCGGTCGCGGGCCTACTACCGAGTGCGCTGACGCGCACCTGAGTGCAGCTTTCTCGGCTATTCTCGTCCTGCGACAGTCAATGCGGGGTAGCCCCGGATGCGGGACAAGAAGAACAGCGTAGCGTCGATGGCACCAGTGGCCGTCCCGATCGGCGCCCGCCCCCGGCGGGGCAGCGATAGCCCGCACCTCGTTGGCGACCGTAACGCCGCGGCGCTGACCCGGCTCGAGATGGGCGTGCTGCGGGTCCAGGAAGCATTCGCGAGCTGGGTGGTCGAGTTGCACAAGCACTGCGCCGGTGGCCGGCTCAATTTTCATGACATCGCCCTGTTGCACTGCGTGCGTCTCCGGGGCGGGACCCCGACCCTCTCAGACATGCTCGTGTTCCTGCACCGCATGGACCTTTCCGCCCTCCAGTACAGCTTCCGGAAGCTGGAGAAGCTGGGCCTGGTGCGCCGCGTGCGGGGCGCGGTGCGCCGCGAAGTGGCCTACGACGTCACCGAGCAGGGCCGCGAGCTCACCACTAAGTACGCCCGGCTGCGCCACGAGATGCTCGTGCACCTGATCGGCGACATCGTGGACATGGACGAGTCCATGCACGCAGCGGCTGCCGTGCTGGAGCGCCTCGTGGGGATCTACGACCAGGCGACCCAGTCCATCCTGAACGAGCGACTGATGGCGACCAGCAGTACCTACGCCATGGAACAGCGACCGCCAGCCACGACGCGCAAGCCGGCCCGTCGTAAGACCGACCGGGTTGGCCGGGACGAACCGGAACGATGATCGATTACTGTCGACTAAACTCCTGGGTTTTATCGAGGTTCGCTTCAGGCGGCGGGTCGTGCTAACCCTGTTGTCCCTGGTAACTATATGGAGTCTGCCGATGGACACTTCCGGTAGCCGACGTGATTTCCTGACCGGCGTCGCCGTCGCCCCGCTGGCCGGGGCCGCGACTCTCGCGGCGGCGGCCTCGGCCGGTGCGACCGGTCCGGATACCGCCGTGGCCCTGGCCTTCGACCGGATGGTCCAGGCGCTCAGCGACGGCAAGCTGGAGGCTTTCTACGGTGCCATGCACGAGCGCTTCCAGATGATCGACGAAGACTCTCCCTGGCGGATGTCCAAGACCGCTTTTAAGGAGCACATCAGTTTCCACATTGGTGGGGTCTGGGATTCCTTCGCCTGGTTGCCGGTCTCCACCACGGCCCGGGCCTTCGGCAGGACAGGTGTGGTGGCCGGTACCGCCATGTTCCGCGGAAAACCGAAGGACGCCGGTTTTCGCCTGCGGCCACTGCTGTTCAGTCAGGCCTGGGTGCAGGCCGACGCTGGATGGCAACTGCTGAACTGGCACCAGAGTCCGATCGTCGGCCTTGTCTCCCGCGCATCACCGACGTGAAAGGGGCGAAACGATGAACACGAGCACGCTTGAGGCAGAATTTCGGCAAGGCTTTGGCTGGTACTGGAACCAGGGCACTTTGCAGCAGTTTCTGGCTTTCATCGACGAACGCTGCGTCATTATTGACGACGACGTGCCCTTTCCGATGGACAAGGCCCAGTTCAGTGATCACCTGCAGTTCCGGCGGAGCCACTGGGAGTCCGTGAGCTGGATTCCGTACGACACCTTGTTCGAGGTAGCCGGCGACACCGGTATTGTCAGCACGGCCTTCACCCTCCGTGGCAAGCCCAAGGGCAGCGGCTTCCGCCTGCGGCACGGCCTAGCGACGGTCATCTGTCACCACGACAGTGCGACCGGAGGCTGGCGGACCGTGGGCATCACCATGGATCCGATCCAGGGCCATATCGAGGGGGCGTCGCCGGCATGAACCGCATCAGGACGGAAGAACCGGGGATGGCCGAGGGCTCCCGCGCGGACGGTAGCGGCTCCAGTCGGGGCTACATGTCCGGCACCACCCTGGCGGGCACTCTGACCAGGCTCGAGATGGGCGTGATACGCGCGAATGAGGCGCTCGCCGGCTGGGCCGTTGAGGCCCACAAGCAGCTCGGTGACGAGCAGCTCGACTGGCAGGAAACGGCGGTACTGCACTGTGTCCGGCTGCGGGGGGAGAATCCTACGCTGGCGGAACTACTGGTGTTCCTGCATCGGCATGACCTCGCGGCACTCCAGTACTGCCTGCGCAAGCTCGAGCGCCACGGGCTCATCCGGCGCAGTCGCGGGGCATCGGGCCGGGAGATCGCCTTTTCCATGACGGAGAAGGGCCGGGCGCTCACCGACTCCTTCGTGGACATTCGCCAGGAGCTGCTCGTCGAGCTCTGCAGCCACGTCCGGGGCATGCACGAAACCATCGCGGCCGCTGCCGGGGCCCTGGAACGGCTCATCGGCATCTACGACCAGGCTACCCAGTCGGTGCTAAACCGGCGGATTACCGAAAGCGGTGGGGCCTCGCCGCCACGTCGCCCCCGTCGCACCCGGAAATCCTGACTGCCAGTCCCGCGCTCAACAGCCGGGGTCGCGGCTCGTTTGCCGCCCGGCCGATGCTCTCGACGGGAAAATAGCAGATGTTTTGTCGGTGTAAACACCGGTGAGATGTTCAGGTTCTGCCACCGATTACTGCATGATTCGCGTCCCTTCACCCTACCGTGTTATCTGTTTCGCCCACAGTGGGACCAGCCCACGGGGACGCAATGGCACACGAGCGGCAGGGACAAGGCTATGTCGGCACCTCCCCGAGGCAGCTGAATGGTGATGCCGTCCTGCGCGGCAAGGTGCCGTTCACGGCCGACGTGCTGTTCCCGGGACAGCTCCATGCACACATCGTGCGCAGCCCGCACGCTTCCGCCCGGATCCTGAGCGTCGACCTGAGCGGCGCCACCCGGATAGCCGGCGTCGTGTTCGCACTGGATGGGATGGGAGCGGCCCAGCACACAGACCCGATCCCCCACTACCTGGATCCAAGCGTCTTTGGCGGGCGCTCGGCCGAGATCCGCTGCCTGGCCATCGACCACGTCCGGCATTTCGGCCAGCCGGTGGCCGTCGTGGTGGCCGGCGACAAGCGCACTGCGCGCTACGCGGCGTCGAAGGTCCGGGTGAGCTACGAGCCACGGCCCGCGGTCACGGAGGCCGCCGAGGCCCTCAAGCCAGGTGCCCCCATGGTGGTGGCCGGCTGGGACCAGAACTCGATCATGGAGGTGCCTTTTGGCGGCGGCGACGTCGCCCAGGGCTTTGCCGAGGCTGACCGGGTCAGCCGCAGCCGGGTGCGCATCCACCGGTACTCGACCCAGCCGATCGAGACCCGCGCGTACAACGCGGTCTGGAATACAGGCGACGACACGCTGACCCTGCACGCGACGGCCCAGAATCCGCATCCCCTGAGAAACGTACTGTCCCGGGCGCTGCGCATGCCGGAGAACCACATCCGCATCGTCGCGACGAACATCGGCGGCGCCTTCGGCCTGAAAATGCACGGCCATCCCGAAGAGGCGCTGATCTGCCTGCTGGCGCGGCTCACGGGACGGCCGGTGCGCTGGGTTGAGGACCGGGAAGAATGCCTGCTGGTCGGTGGGCGCGAGCAGCACCACGAGATCGAGCTCGCCTTGCGCAAGGACGGCCGGATTCTCGCGATCCGCGACCGCTTTCTCGCCAATACGGGCGCGCCGAGTGCCTGCCCCGGCTGGGGCATGGCCTTTCTCACCGGGCTGACCATGCCCGGCCCCTACGACGTGGGCAACGTGGCCGTGACGATGAACGCCGTCGTCACCAACAAGCCGCCCTGGAATGCGTCCCGCGGTTACGGCAAGGAGGCGACGGCGATCGTCCTGGAGCTGGCCATCGAACGTGCGGCGCGGGAGCTGGGTATCGACCCGGTGGAGATTCGCTGCAGGAACTTCATTCCCCGCGAGGCTTTCCCGAAGAAGACCGCCACCGGGCTGATCTTCGATTCGGGCGACTACGAAGGCGCACTGCGCAAGGCCGTCAAGCTCATCGGCTACGACCACTGGCGCGCGAAGCAACGGGCGGGGCGGGCCACCGGCAAGTACTACGGGATCGGCGTTGCCTACGAAGTGACGCCTGAGGGCGGTGCACTGCCAGGCACGATGGTGGCCGGTTTCGACACCTCCACCGTGAAGGTCGGGCCCGACGGCTCGGTGACGCTACTCACCGGAGTTACCAACCCCGGCACGGGCAATCCCACCGGTATCGCGCAGATCGTCGCCGATGAACTCGGCGTAACCCTCGAATCGATCCGCGTGCTGCAGGGGGATACGGACACCTGCCCCTACGGCTTTGGCAACTACAGCGGCCGCAGCACCATCGTCGGCGGCGGCTCGGCAGCGCTCGCCGCCCAGGACGTGCGGGCCAAGGTCGCCGCCGTGGCGGCCGGCTTGCTCGGCGTCGGGGTGGAGACGATCCGGATCGTGGGCGGCAATGTCTCGTCCAGCGCCCTGCCGGACCAGATACTGCGCTTTGCAGACGTGTGCTACGCCGCGTACACCCGGGCCTATGACGTGGCTGCCGTGATCGAGCTTCCGCTGGAGGCTACCCGTAGCTTCAAGCCCGGCCTCATCAGCCACCAGCCCGACGAGAACGGCAAGATCAACCCCTATCCCAGCTACTCCAATGCAGGCTACGCCGCCATCTGCGAGGTCGATATCGAGACGGGCAAGGTCACGCTGCTGAAGTTTGCCGTCGCCCATGACTGCGGCCGGGTCATCAACCCGGTGCTCGTCGAGGGCCAGGCCTGTGGTGCCATCGCCTTCGGCATTGGCGGCGTCCTTGGCGAAGAAATCGTCTGCGACGCCAAGGGTCAGCAACTCACCACCAGCTTCGTGGACTACACGATGCCGCGCGCCGCCGACGTGCCGGCCGTGGCCATGGGCCACCACGACAGCCCCAATCCGGTGACCTACTTGGGCCTCAAGGGAGCGGGCGAGGCCGGCGTCGGCGGGTCCGCTGCCGCGGTGGTCAACGCCGTCAACGACGCGCTCTCGGTATTCGGCGTGGAAATGCAGGAGCTGCCGCTCTCGCCGCCCCGGATCTGGGCAGCACTTCAGGCAGCCGGTGCTGTGCGCGAGCGGCCCGCGGCGGCGGCTGCCGGGGGCAGCGTGCCGTGAGCCTTCATCCCCAGTACGCCAGGCCGCGCAATCTCCGGGAGGCACTGGAACTGCTCGGTAGCCTCGGTGCCGGCGCCACGGTCATTGCCGGCGGGCAGGAACTCATGCCCGTCATGAACTACGGCAAGTTCATGCCCACCGTGCTGGTGGACGTGAATGGCCTGGCCGAGCTCACGGGCATCCGGTTGGAGGAGGGCGTGCTGTCGATCGGCGCCCTGACCGTGCACCGGGAGCTGCAGACCAATGCCCTCGTTGCTACACACGCGCCGCTGCTGGCCGAGTCATCCCGCCAGGCAGGTGGTGGCTGGCAGGTCCATAACCGGGGCACCATCGGCGGCAACATCGTCTCGGTGCACCCCCTCTACGACATCCTCCCGGCGCTGCTCGCACTGGGCGCGTCGGTGGAAATTGCCAGGCCTGAAGCCCCGTCCCGGCAACTCACGGTTGCCGCGCTGTTGCGGGAAACCAGCCATGGCCTGGGTACGACCACGCTGCTGACCCGGGTGCTGATCCCTGCCGGAGCTGATGCCAGGGCTGGCGCAGGCGCTGACCGCCGGGCCAGCCACTACCGGAAGCTGAAGTGGGTGACCGGCAGCTATGGTTCGGCCAACGCCGCCGCGCTGGTGACCCTGAAGCCCGACGGCCGGCTCGGCGAATTGCGCCTGGCACTGGGTGCCGCAATGGCGAAGCCCGCCGATGTGTCTGGCGAGTTCGCCGCCATGGCCGGCCGCATGCCCAACGAGGCGCTGCTGCTGGAAGTCGAGCGGATCAGCGCGGCCAGCATCCGCGAACCCCTTTCCGATCAACAGGGTGACGCTGCCTACCGCCGCGCCATGGCCGGCGTGATGGCGCGGCACGCGGTCGCCGCCGCAGTGAGGTTGGCCCAGTGAGCCAGGAATTGCTCGAAGACAGCGTGTTGCTTCAGCTGCGCGTCAACGGCCAGCCCCGGGAAGTGGAGATTCAGCCGGCCCAGTCACTGCTCGACGTGTTGCGTGAGGACCTCCGGCTGACTGGCACCCACATGGGGTGCATGACCGGTCATTGCGGTGCGTGCACGGTGCTGATCAACGGGCGGATCGCCAAGTCCTGCATCACGCCGGAGGTGACCCTGCGCCGGGCGGAGATCACCACCGTGGAGGGCCTCGTTCAGGGTGACGGCTGCCTTCACCCGGTCCAGCAGGCCTTCTGGGACGCCTCCGGCTTCCAGTGCGGCTACTGCAGCCCGGGATTCCTGCTCGCTACCGTCGAGCTGCTGAAGGACAACCCGTCACCGTCCGACGACGAGATTCGCCATGCCTTCGCCGGCAACCTGTGCCGCTGCACTGGCTACCAGAGCATCGTGCGTGCTGTGCGGGTGGCTGCCGATAAACTGAAGGAAAACCCGCAATGACAAGCTCCAACGCCCAACGGTTCGCCACCGAGCGCCGGCTTGCGCTCCAGCCCGCGACGCGTGAGAACCTGGCGCCGTTCGGCCAGGTCCTCGGCTTCGATGCGACTGTCCAGCCCATGCCCATCGACTTCTACGGTGGTACGGTCAAGGTGCGCCGGATGGTCGACTTCGTCTCGGACGAGCAAACCGAGTTGCCGCTCGTGACCGCCAGCCCCCGCCCCCTGGAAGTGCGCTGGATGGAGCGTCACTTCAAGCACACCCAGACCTTCATTCCGCTGGGGGGCAAGCCCTTCATCGTGGTGATGGCGCCACCCAACGGTAAGGAACTGCCCGATCTGGATCAGGTCCGGGCGTTCCGCTTCGATGGCCAGGCCGGCTTCACACTGAAGATCGGCACGTGGCACGAATTTCCCTTCG
Source organism: Gammaproteobacteria bacterium (assembly GCA_031395645.1). Lineage (GTDB taxonomy): Bacteria > Pseudomonadota > Gammaproteobacteria > Steroidobacterales > SHZI01. Next base: position 55,187 of record JANNJM010000083.1, read on the forward strand.
TCCTCGAGGACAACACCAACATCGTCGTCGTCCTGCGCAAGGAAGCCACCGATGGGCTCGTTCGGGACATGGTGGTGCAGGACGAGGCGCAGAGTGGCGACCTGGACAAGAAGGATCTGCTCCGGCGCTGCAACATCATCTTTCGCATTGACGCTTTAGGTACGCGACCATGAACGTAGCAGTCCACCAGAAGCCTGCAGATTCCGGCACGGTGATCGCCGACCTGGAGAAGATCCTCGGTAAGTCCAACGTGCTTGCTGACCGTGCAAGCCGGGAATTTTATTCGGCCGACCTGAGCTTCCGTCCCAATGCTACCGCTGCCGTCGTGATCTCCCCAGGCTCGACCGAGGAGCTTGGCAAGGCTGTCGGCATTGCAACCGGAGCCGGTTATGCGGTGGTTGCCCGGGGCGGCGGCATGTCCTACACGAGCGGCTACACGCCCGAGCGCGAGGCCACCGTGCTGATCGACATGCGGCGCATGAATCGCATCCTCGAAGTGAACACCGAGGACATGTATGTTGTCGTTGAGTGTGGCTGTACCTGGAAGGAGCTCTATGAGCACTTGAGCCCCCTCGGTGTCCGGACGCCCTACTGGGGGCCGTTGTCGGGCATGTACGCCACGGTCGGCGGCGCGCTGTCGCAGAACAGCCTGTTCCACGGTTCCGGCGTACATCACACGGCGGCGGAGAGCGTCATTGGCCTGAAGGTCGTGCTGGCCGACGGCGCAGTGCTGACCACGGGCTCCGGCGCCCACAAGCACTCGAACGCCTTCTACCGCCACTTTGGGCCAGACATCACCGGCATCTTCACGGCCGACACTGGTGCGTTCGGCATCAAGGCCGTCGCCGTGCTGCGGTTGTTGCAGACGCCGCCCCACACGGCCTACCTGTCCTACAAGTTCGACACCATCGAGCAGTTGCTGCGAGCCCAGGTTGAGATCGCCCGATTGGGCATCTGCTCCGAATGCTACGGCTTCGACCCCTACTACAACGCGGGCTTCGCGAAGCAGGGGATCACCTACGAGGAAGGCCTCTCGATCATCGGCAAGATCGCCCGGAAAGGTGGCCTGAAGGGCCTCAAGAAGGCGGCTCAGGTGGCATTGGGCGGCCAGCGGATCCTGAAGGACGTTCCCTACTCGCTCCACATGACCTTCGACGCCCTCACCGAGACGGTTGCGGCGGAACACATGGATCTTGCGGCCGACGTCTGCGTGTCCCACGCCGGCGTGGAGATGACGAATGCTATTCCCACCGTGTTTCGCGCCAATCCCTTCGGTGGGGTGCGCACGATCCTGCTCGGCTCGGACGGGGAGATCTGGGTGCCGGTCCACGGCTTCTTCCCGCTGTCCCGGGCCGTGGCGGCTGGCCAGGCTACCGAGAAGTACCTTGCCGAGCAGAAGCCGCTGCTCGACAAGTGGGGCATCAAGACCTCGTACCTCACCTGCTTTTCGGGCGTGGAGTTCGTCATCGAGCCAGCAGTCTACTGGCGCGACCAGCTGGGGGAGTTCCGACTGTCGCTGATCGAGCCCGAGTTCGCTGCGCAGTGGAAGGGCTTCGGCCCCGAGGAAGCCCGGCGGCAGGTGGCCCTGCAGATCCGCGACGGTCTCCGGGACCTCTTCGACAAGCTGGGTGGCCTGCATCTCCAGATCGGGAAGTACTACCCATACACGTCGATGATGAACAACGAAGTGACGCCGCGGGTGCTCCGCACCCTCAAGGACGCGCTCGATCCTGACCATCTCGTCAATCCTGGCGCACTGGAACTTCGCTGATTTCGATGCGCCATCAACACTTAACCGTCACACCGGGGGACTGCAATCATGACCATCCGCCATTCAAGAGTCGTCGTACACGCCTGCCTCCTGGGCGCGCTCGTCGCCACCGCACCGCCTGCCTGGAGTGAAATCGCGGAGATCGTCGTAACGGCCCTCAAGCGCGAGGAGACCCTGACCGAGGTGCCGGCCGCGGTGAACGTGTTCGACGAGAAACTGATCGAGCGAGCCAACCTCGTCCGGCCCGTCGATGTCATCGGGCTGATCCCCAACGCGGCGTTGATCGACTCGAACACGGAGGGTGAGGCCTTCCTGGTGCTGCGCGGCATCGCACCGGCGCGGAACGCCGAGACGTCCACTGCCGTGGTGGTGGACGGCGTCCTGTCCGGCGGACCAAACGAGCTGTCCCAGGACTTTTTCGATATCCAGCAGATCGAGGTCCTGAAGGGTCCCCAGGGCGCCTTGTACGGCCGGAACGCAGTCGGTGGCGCGGTGATCATCACCACGAAGCGCGCCACGAACGACTTCGAAGGCAGCCTGAAGGTGGGCATCGGTGACGCCAGCCGGGCGTTGATCCAGGGTGCGATCAGCGGTCCGCTGGTCGAGGACAAGCTGTTCGGGCGCCTTGCACTCCTCAAGAACGAGCGGGGTGGCAATCTTAAGAACGTCCAGACGGGCGAGGAACGCGACCGCTTCGACCGGGAGACCCTGCGCGGAGACCTGCAGTGGCTCGCGACCGACAACCTCACGATTGATCTCCGGGGCAGCACGACCGACCAGCGCGATACCGGTGGTATCGGTTTCACTGCGATGATCCTTCCCGAGGTGCTGGACGTTAACAATGTCTTCCCCCCCTTCGAGAACGATACGGAGAGCTTCAACGATCAGGACAAGGACAGCGCGTCCCTGAAGATCGACTGGGACGTGGGTGCCGGCACCCTGACCTCCGTCTCCGCCTACTCCTCCGTCGAGGACCGTTACGGCCAGGACAACTTCCCCTATGCCTTTGGCGACTTCGGTTTCGACGACACCGGCGCTTTTAAGGGTGGTCTTACCCAGTGGGTGCTCTTCGGGAACAAGGTCTATTCCCAGGAACTGCGCTTCACGTCCCCCGGTGACCGCCGGCTGCGCTACATCGTCGGCGGGTACTACGCGGACATCGAGACCGACCGCGTGACGAACCTGGCCCAGGATTTCGTGGCGGTCGTCCGCAATGGTCGCAACCCGCTCGGTCCGGAGACCGACAATCCGACGATTTCCTTCCGCGACGACGAGACCAACCGGGAGAACCTCTCCTTTTTTGGCCAGGTCGCCTTTGACATCCTGGACAACCTGGAGGTCGCCTTCGCGTACCGCTATGACGACGAGGACGCCGACGTAACGGACCTCGCCCCGCCGGCGTGGACGACGACGCCCGGACTCGTACGGAAGGACAACTATTCCAAGGGCCAGCCCAAGCTGACCGTCAACTGGGAGTTCACGCCGGGCAACTCGGTCTACGGCTCCTATGGCGAGGGCTTCAAGGCGGGTGGCTTCAACCCGAGTGGTGCGGCCGTGGCCGTGGCCGCCACCAACCCGCTGTCCACGGTGAAGGACGAGTACGGTGAGGAAACGTCGAAGAGCTATGAGCTCGGCTACAAGGGCCAGTTCCAGGATGGCCGTCTGCGGGTCAATGCGGCGGTCTTCCAGACTGACGCGGAGAATTTCCAGGTCTTCGAGTTCTTCCCGGCGGCGAGTCTCCAGGCTATAGCCCAGGTCGAGAAAGTCGACATCACGGGTTTCGAGTTTGACGTGGCCTACAGCGTCACGGACAACCTCCTGCTCGCCGGCGGCTACGGCATGACTAACAGCGAGGTCGACGAACTCGTCTCGAATCCGTCGCTGGTGGGGAACAACATGCCCTATACGCCCGAGTACACCTTCAACCTGACGGCCGACTACACCTATCCGATCAGCGCCACCTATGACTTCACCGTGAGGGCTGACTACAACCTGATTGGCGATACCTACTGGGACCTGATCAACACTCCCGGCGCCACCCGCGACCCCGTGAGCCTCCTGAAGACGAAGATCGCGCTGGCGACCGAGCGCTGGGAGTTGTCACTCTGGGCAGAGAACCTCCTGGATCAGCAGTACTACGCCGAGACGGTGGTCATCTTCCCGGGCCCGCTGGTTAGCCCGGACTTCGCCGTTGCCGCAGCGGCAAGCGCAGAGGCGGCACCCCGCTACTGGGGTATCGACTTCCGGTACAAGTTCTGAGCCGCAGGCGCTGCACCCACACGGTATGCAACGGCGAGGGGAATTGATGTGCCCATCGGTCTAGCACCAACGGCGCGGTCGTCGTTTGACGCCCACACCATCGACCATGCGGCGCTCGATCGGGCGCCGCTGTTCGACCTGCCCTTCAATCCCGGCGTGCAGATCCGGGGCTACAGTGCGATCAACCAGCCGCACTGCCAGGTGATCATCGAGGACTTTCTGCCCGGCACGGAGTTCTGGTGGACCTTTGCCCACGATGAATTTCAGGTCGCGCTCAGCGGTGAGATGGAGGTGGAGGTGTACCTGCCACCCCTCTACACGGAGATCATAAGGCGGACGATCCGCAAGGGAGACATCTTTACCTACCCCGTCGGCGCACGTAAGCACGTGAAGGTCACCAGCAAGGAGCCCTTCCGGCACATCTGCTTTTGCCCGCCGAGCCCCAACTATCCCTTCCCGACGCTAGCGGATCTGAAGGGCGCTGGTCCGCCATGATCCGGAAGGGCTACGTGGACACCCCGGGCGGACAGGTGCACTACCGGCACCGGGCGGGGCAGGGGCCACCGATTGTCTGCTTCCACCAGACGGCGAGTTCCTCGGCTATGTATGCGCGGTTCATGGAGGCCTATCCCGGCCAGCACGGCATCTACGCCCTCGACACGCCGGGCTTTGGCGGTTCCTATGATCCCCCGGGACAGCCGTCCATGGCCGAGTACGCCGACAGCCTCGCCGGGGCGATTCGCGGACTTGGCCTCGGCGCCGTGCATTTGTTCGGGCACCACACGGGGGCCTGCGTCGCGGTGGAGATCGCTGCCCGGTACCCCGACCTGAGCCGGTCCCTCGCCATGATCGGTCCGGTGACGATCACGCGGGAGGAGGCGGCGTTCTTCAAGACCCTGTACCCGAAAGACTTTGCCATCAGGGCAGATGGCTCCCACGTCAACAGGATGTGGGAGTACGTGGCCTCGATCGGTGGCAACTCGACTGTGGAGCTGCATCACCGGGAGTTCGTCGACACGGCGCGCGCCTGGCAGGGCCACCTGAAGGTCTATTCGGTGATCTGGGACCAGGACTTCACCGCGCTCTACCAGGCGGTCAAGTGCCCCCTGGCGATCATGTGTTCCCCCGGCGATGTCCTCTGGCCGATGTTCGAGCGGGCCCGGGGCCTGCGCCCGGATGCCCGTGCCTACACACTGGGGGGGACCAATTTCCAGCCCGACGAAGTGCCCACCGAGGTTGCGAAGGCCGTCGCCGGGTTCGTGGGCGGCATCTGAGGTAAGCAAGTGATCCTCAAGGGCTACGCCAACATCGCCGCCGGGCAGGTGCACTACCGGCGGCTGCATGGTCCGGGGCTGCCAGTGGTCTGCCTGCACCAGACGGCGAGTTCGTCCGCCATGTTCGTCAAGTTGATGAACGCACTCGCAGGAAAGCGCGGCTTCATCGCGTTTGATACTCCGGGGTTTGGCGGGTCCTTCGATCCGCCCGAGGTGCCGCCGGCGATCCGCACCTACGCCGAGTGGCTGCGGGAAGCGCTCGATACCCTTGGCATCGGCCAGTTTCACCTGCTTGGGCATCACACGGGCGCCTGCATCGGCGCCGAGCTCGCTGTCCACTACCCGGAGCGGGTCGCCACCGCTTCCTTCATTGGCCCGGTGCCACTGACGGAAGCCGAGCGCCACGAGTTCCGCAAGCATTATTCGACGCCGTTCTCGCCCGATCCGGACGGCCAGTACCTGCTCACCACCTGGAAGTACCTCCAGGCCCTGGGTGCCGGAGCGGACCTCGACCTGCTACACCGGGAACTCCTGGACACGGCGCGCGCCTATACCGGCCGCTTCATGGCCTACACCAACGTCTGGAACCAGGACTGGATCGCCCTCTACCAGCAGATCCGTTGCCCCCTGCAGATCATGTGTGCCACGGATGATGTTCTCCATGGCTTCTTTGATCGCGCGCGCGAGTTACGGCCTGATGCCGAGGCCGTGACGCTCCGCGGAGCATCCTTCGAGCCCGACCTCGATGCACAGACCGTTGCCGCCGCGTATCAGGCGTTCCTTGCCGGACGTGGTTTCTAGAGGGTCCCGGTCCATGCCAGCAACACCGCTGGGGCGCATCCCGCCCGGCCAACTCGCTGCCGGTTCTGCAACCAGTGGAATGCCGTCGACGCGCTGCGCTGGGAAAGGGTCAACGTGCCCTCGCCGGGAACTAACGGCCTGCCCTTACATCCCTCTGGTTACGGGCACGGGACAGTGCCCGCACAGGCCAGTCCGGACGGCCCGGGCGCGGCGCCGAGTCTGGCGCGGAGTAAGCCGAAGTCAGCGGTCGTCACGGTCCCACTGCCGTTCATGTCAGCGGCAGCGGCTGTCGCGCTAAAGCTGGCGGGCTGGCCCAGCACGGAGCGCAGCAAGCCAAAGTCAGCGGTGGTCACGGTCCCGCTGTTGTTGAGGTCCCCATCACAGTAGTTGCCGTAGCCGTCCTGGTCTGCATCGAGCTGGCTGGTGTTTGGCACGTCGGTGCAGTTGTCGAGGTTGTTGGCAATGCCGTCGCTATCGGTGTCCTGAGCGGCGGCGAACTGCAGGTTGTCGAATTGCCCGTACATGACCCCGCCGCTGGATGAGTAGGAGGAGAACGCGACGAACTTGATGTCATTCTGCAGCCGGGTGATGGTGAGGGTCTTCCACGGGCACTGGGTCGTGTTGGGATTGCACGCGCCGTAGTTGTAGTTCGCGGTACCCAGGAACTGGCCCAGGGAATTGAAGGCCTGCAGGAACGGCCGGTTGACGGTGACGGTAAAGCCCTCTGGCGGCGGAACGGGCTGGGCGTCAATGCTCACCACGCCGACTGGCGAAGTGAAGCTCGCCTTCAGGTAGCCAAAGCGTTCGTCGAAGACCGGGAAGCCACTAGCCGAGAGGTAGACCACGTTCGGTGTCGAGGCGGCACTCGCGCTGGTCCGGGCATAGGCGTTACCGCCGTTGGCGGCGTCGAGGCAGATGTTCAGGGTCGTCCCGTTGAAGCAGCCGAACGTGACGCCCGAATCCGAGAGATAGAGCGTGTTGACGTTGGTGCCGTCGTCCACGGGGAGGATCAGAGGGGGAAAGGGCGGCGAGATCAGGCGGTAAAAATCGAAGGCGACCACTGCAGCAGAGGCTTGCATGGAGCCTAATGAAAGAAGCGTGCTCGCCAGGAGAGCGGTAAACGGGCGCATGATTTTCCCCTCAAGCGTTGTTCGTGCTGCTGACTACCAGCACGAATTATTTCTTACTCCTAGTTCATATTAAGTACAAGCGGGAAAGAACGTACATGGCACGAGGTGGCCGCACCATTCGACATAACGGGATCGGTGGACAGCCCTTCACTCTTGCCAATGTACGCTGAGTGACCGCGGGGCCCCCTGGGTCTCGCCGAGTGGGGCGCTGGCAGCTGGAACCAGGGGTAACTAGACTGGCGCCCCCGAGAAACTACCGAGATCCCCCACATGCGCACTGCGCGAAACATCCTGCTGGCCACAGTGCTGGTCGCTGGCAACGCCATGGCTGCCACGGCGCCGGCAACCACCTGGGGCGCCCTCGAACTGCTGCAGCGGACGATTCCCGCCGGAGAAAAACGCAAGTTCTCGTTCCAGGAGGTACCGACCTTCGAGGGGTCCTTCCTGAACACGGCCATCTTCGCGGCACGCGGTGTCAGATCAGGGCCCACCTTGTGCCTGACGGCGCTGGTGCACGGTGACGAGCGCAATGGCTTCGAAGTGGCGCGCACGGCGTTTGCAGGGACCGAGGCGCGCCAGCTGTCGGGAACGCTGATCGCGCTACCTGCCATCAACGTGAACGGGTTTCGCACGGGCAGCCGCTACATGCCGGACCGGCGCGACCTTAACAGGGCATTCCCCGGCGATACGAAGGGAAGCAACACCTCGCTCATCGCCGGCATCGTCTTCGACACGATCAAGCGGCACTGCGACGCGCTGATCGACCTGCACACGGGCTCGTTCGACAGGGCCAACCTGCCCCAGGTCCGGGTGGACCTCGCCAATCCCCGCGCGGCTGAACTGGCCCGGCGCTTCGGTGCCACCGTCGTGATGGGCGGCGCCGGGCCCAACGGCAGCCTGCGCCGGGAGGTGATGGAGGCCGGGATCCCCGCCATCATTTATGAGGCGGGTCTGCCGCTGCGCTTCGAGCCAAAAGAAATCGCTGCAGGCGTGCAGGGCGTGCGTAATGTGATGATTCACCTCGGCATGGTCGCGGGCCAGGCCACCGAGCCGACCCCGAGTGCCCGGGTGTATGCCAGCTCCCGCTGGCTGCGGGCGGCGGTCGGCCAGGGTGGCGTGTTCTATGCTGACAAGCTGCTGGGTGCCGTGATCAGCGCCGGTGAACCAATCGCCCATATCGACGACCCGTTCACGGACGAGCGGCACGTGGTGAAGGCGGAGGCAGCCGGCACCATCGTCGGCATGGCGGTTCCCCAGGTGGTGTTCTCCGGCTACGCGCTGATCCACGTGGCGCGGAACTAGCGTCTGCCAGGACCCCGGCTGGAGAATTCAGACAGGGGGCAGTGTTCGGTCATGGTTCAGGCCATGACCTTCAGTCGGCGGAGCTCGAAGTAGCACCTCGCGCAGGCACGGACGTCAATGAGCGCGTGATGCGCGCCTTCGAACGGTTCGTTGAACAGTTTCATGTGCAGCTCCTGCAGTGTGGGCCACTTGAACCCGTACTGGCCGGGCAGGCGGCAATAGTCAGTGGCTGCCAGCATGGTGCACTGGCGCTTGCTCGACTCGACAATGTTGGGGCGGCCAGCGCGCAGCAGTTCAGCACCAAGAATTTTCTCGTCGAACGACATGTTGTGTGCGATGAGTATGGAGGCCTTCCCGATGTGCGGCATGACCGCGTCGAGAATCATCCCGATGTCGACGCCCCGCTCTTGTGCAATCGCCGTTGTGATGCCGTGGATCCGGGCCGCGTCGCCGGGGATGGTGAAGCCGTCGGGCCGCGCGATGAACTCGGCACTGGCAACCTCGTGCGCTTCAGCGTCGATCAGCAGCCACGCCAGCTGCACCAGCCTCGGCCAGTTCTGCAGGTCAGCAACCGGTGCCTTGTAATTGCGCGGGATGCCGGTCGTTTCCGTGTCGAAAAACAGGTACATGCGCACTTTCAGGGCCCGCCGTGACGAGCCGCCTGTGGCACACTGCCATCTGTGCCCGGAACTCACCATGGACAAGCCATCGATTGCCGAGACCGAGCGTGAACTCGTCGACGAGTTTGCGCTGTTCGACGACTGGATTGATCGCTACCAGTACATCATAGATCTGGGGCGTCAGCTGCCAGCCTTCCCGGAGTCGGAGAAAACGGAAGAGCAGAAGATCAAGGGCTGCCAGTCCCAGGTGTGGCTGGTCACGAGAGTCGTGGGCGACCGCCTCGAATTCCAGGCCGTCAGCGATTCCGCCATTGTGTCCGGGCTGATCGCCATCCTGATGCGCATCTACAGTGGCCGGCCTGCCCGCGAGATCCTCGCCGCGCCGCCTGGCTTCATCACGGCGATTGGCCTTGATCAGCACCTGAGCCCCACCCGGAGCAACGGCCTCCACGCGATGCTTGGCGCCATTCGCAACGCCGCAGCAGCAGGTATCGGCGCGTGAGTGCTCCGACAGGGCGCTCTGCGGCCATTGCTGTCGCCCTGATCCGGGGTTATCAGCGCCTGCTCTCGCCGTGGCTCGGGCTGCAGTGCCGGTACTTCCCAACCTGCTCGGCCTACACGATCGAGGCCATCAACCGTTTCGGCGTCTGGCGGGGATGCTGGCTGGGCCTGCGGCGCATCGGCCGCTGCCAGCCGTTCGGCTTCCTGGGGGGCGGGGCGGGAGCCGATCCCGTGCCCCGGGATTATGTCTGGTGGGGACGCGATTGACCGACCGGATTCCCTGTTATATTCCCGGCCATCGGGATGGATAAACGTCTGCTGGAAATCGCCTGCTGCCCTGTGACCAAGCTGCCCCTGCAGCTGCTGGACGGGGAACGCCTCGCGATACTCAATACGGCTATCGGCGCCGGACAGATCCGCAATCGCGCTGCTCACCAGTTACCCGAACCCTTGTCCGAAGCACTGGTCACCCGGGACGGGCGGCTCGTCTATCCCGTGCGCGGGGGCATTCCGGTCCTTCTCGAAGAGGAGTCCATCGACTGGCAGCAACTTGGCCAATAGGTACGCATGAAGCAGAGGCCCGAACAACTCAACGAGCAACTGGCCGCAATGCCGCCGAAGCCGCTCGCTTCGGTGTACCTCGTTTCCGGGGATGAGCAGCTGCTGGTCAATGAGGTTGTCGATGCCATCCGTGCCGCTGCCTTGACCCACGGCCGTGAAGAACGGGACTCCCATGTCGTCGAACGCAGCTTCAACTGGGATGCAGTATCCGCATCGCTCCGGAACCTCTCGCTGTTTTCCAGCGGCAAGCTGGTCGAGATTCGCCTGCTCAGTCCGAACCCTGGTGACGAAGGCTCGCGGCAGATGCGCCAGCTCGCCAGTCGCCCGGCGGACGGCAATACCGTGGTCATCGTCACGCCCGCGTTGACACGCAAGATCGCCGAGTCGGCCTGGGCGAGCGCACTCGCCACGGCTGGCGTCTGGGTGGAAACGCGCGTCCCGGAGCTTGCGGATTTGCCGCCGTGGGTTGCGCAGCGTTTTCGCCGCGCTGGCCTCACCTGCGACACCGCCGGCCTGGAGCTTCTGGCGGGCCTTGTGGAAGGCAACCTGCTCGCGGCCCAGCAGGAAATTGACAAACTGGCTCTCCTCTACCCCAGGGGCACGGCCCTCTCCGTTGCCCAGATTCAGGCCGCAGTCGCCGACGGCGCCCGCTTTGACGTCTTCCAGCTGGGCGACGCCGCACTCTCGGGCGACGTTGAGCGCGCCGTGCGCGTCCTCGGTGGACTCCGGGCAGAGGGTACTGCGGCCCCCCTGGTGCTGTGGTCTCTCGCGCGTGAGGCACTGGTGCTGATTGATGCCTCCGTCCGGGCCAGTCGCGAGGCCTCGCCGCTGCGGGCCGTGCAGGGAGCCGGCGTGTGGCAGTCACGAACCGATTTGTACTTGCGAGCGATGCGTAACCACAAACCCGGCGGACTCCGGCGCCTATTGCGCATGGTCGGGCGCGCCGACCAGATCGTGAAGGGCGCGCGGCCTGGCGAGCCCTGGAACGCCCTGCTCGAGCTGACGCTGACCCTCGCGGGGCGACCGCTTCGGGGAGCCGAGCTGCGCTGATGCCACAGCAACCGATTGGCATCTTCGGTGGCACCTTCGACCCAATCCACGTGGGGCATCTGCGCACAGCCCACGAACTGATGACCGGGCTGGACCTGGCCGAAGTCCGCTTCATCCCGTCGCGTCTTCCGCCGCATCGTCCCCCGGCCCTTGCACCAGAGGCCCTGCGGCTGCGCATGCTCGTTGCGGCGCTCGATGATTTGCCAGGATTCAGTGTAGATAGCCGTGAGCTGCTCCGGCCTGGGCCGTCGTTCATGGTGGACACCCTGGCGAGCCTGCGCGCCGAGGTCCGGACTCAGCCGCTCTGTCTGCTGCTCGGTCTCGACGCCTTCCTGGGTCTGCCCACCTGGGATCGCTGGCGTGAAATCCCCGAGCTCGCTCACCTGGTGATAGCCCGCCGTCCGGGATTCCTGCAGGGCGACGGCGGGCAGCACGACGGCGAAGTCGGCCTGCTGCTCAAGTCCCGGGCCACCGTTGACTGCCGCGATCTGTCCAGGATGCCGGCCGGTCGCGTCCTGATGCAGGACGTTACGCAGCTCGAAATCTCATCATCGGCGATCCGCAGTCTGGTGGCCGCTGGCGGCGACCCCTGTTTCCTGGTGCCCGATGCCGTGCGGGAGTTGATTTTGAAGACCCACATCTATGCCCATTCAAAGGAGGCGAACACTGGTGCGCAGTAAGCAACTGTTGGCTCTGGCGGAGAATGCTCTGACGGATCTGAAGGCCCGCGACGTCACGGTACTGGATGTCCGCCAACTCACGCCAATAGCGGATTACATGGTGGTAGCGAGCGGAACGTCGGATCGGCACGTCAAATCCATTGCTGACCGGCTGGTGCAGCGGGCTGCCGATGCCGGTTGTCCACCGCTGGGCATCGAGGGCACCGAGAGCGGCGAGTGGGTGCTCGTGGACCTTGCCGACGTCGTGGTGCACATCATGCAGCCGAAGGCCCGGGAGTTTTACAAGCTGGAGAGCCTCTGGGACATGGGCGCGGCCGCCAGCGCCTGACCCTGCCGGATCCAAAGTCGGAGCCGGAGCGGCTGGCCCAGCGTGTATGATCCGGACCCCCCCGCTGGCGGGGGCTCAAGCGGATTTGCCCATGAAAATAAGGCTCCTGGTGATCGGTACCCGTCCCGAGGAGTGGGTAGCCGACGCCGTGAAACTCTACCTGACCCGCATGCCCGCGCACCTGAAACTGGAGATCGTCGAAATCCCGCTGTCGCTGCGTTCCTCCGGCGGCAATCCCGACGTCGCCAGGGCCAAGGAGGGACAGCGCATTCTGCAACGGCTCAAGCCTGGAGATTTCGTGGTGACCCTTGATGAGCGGGGGCGGGGGTGGTCCTCTGTTGATCTGGCGCGCGAAGTGGAGGGCTGGCAGAACCATCACCCGTCGGTCGTGCTGGTGGTCGGCGGCCCAGAGGGACTGTCCGATGAGGTGAGCCAGCGGGCCAATCAGTCCTGGTCCCTGTCGCCCCTGACCTTCCCGCACGGGCTGGCCCGCGTGATCGTCATCGAGCAGCTGTATCGGGCATGGACCATTCTGCAGGGTCATCCTTACCACAAGGCCTGAACGCCAGAACGGAGCTCCAGGACTGCCAACCCCATGAAATCGTTTGTCTACCTCGCCTCCGTATCGCCCCGTCGTCGGGAACTGCTGACCCAGCTGGGCGTAGAGCACGACGTCCTGCGTGTCACTGTGGATGAGACGCCCGGTGCCGGGGAGGCTCCTCCGGATCTGGTCTGCCGCCTGGCTGTGGCCAAGGCCCAGGCCGGACTGGCCGTGCGCCCTGCCCGGATTGCCCCGGTCGTGGGGGCCGACACTGTTGTGGCCCTCGGCGAGGAGTTGTTCGGCAAGCCGGCTGACCAGGCTGACGCCATCCGGATGCTGGCGCGACTGGCGGGGCGGATGCACACCGTCTGGACGGCGGTGGCGGTTACGGACGGACAGCGGGAGCGTGTGGAGCTGAGCCGGAGTTCGGTAACCTTTCGCGCGCTGACGCCGGACGAGATTGCAGCCTACTGGCGCACGGGCGAACCGGCCGACAAAGCAGGCGCCTACGGGATTCAGGGCTGCGGTGCACAGTTCATTGCCGATCTCAGCGGCAGCTACTCCGGAGTGATGGGCCTGCCGCTGTTCGAGACGGCGCGACTGCTGAGTCTTTTTGGCTGCGTTCTGCTGCCCACCCCGTGACCGAGGAAATCCTCATAAATCTTACGGCGCGGGAGGTCCGCGCGGCGCTTGTCGAGAACGGCGTGCTCCAGGAGGTGCTTATTGAACGCACGTCCCGGCTCGGACTCACCGGCAACATTTACAAGGGACGGGTGGTTCGGGTCCTGCCAGGGATGCAGGCCGCCTTCGTCGAGATTGGCCTGGCCCGCACCGGCTTCCTCCATGCATCGGACGTACTGCCGCCCCAGGGTGCGCCAGCCACCGAGCGCGGGCAGGAACCGAGTATCCGGGATGTACTGCATGAGGGCGATACGGTCCTCGTCCAGGTCGTCAAGGATCAACTCGGCACCAAGGGCGCCCGGCTGACGACGTTCATTACGATGCCGTCCCGTTATCTCGTCCTGTTGCCGAAGGAGGCTAATCTCGGGGTTTCCGGTCGCATCGAGTCCGACGAGGAGCGCGCGCGGCTGAAGCAGGTCATCGCCGAACTCACTGGCGACAGTCCTCAATATGGCTATATCGTCCGGACAGCGGCCGAAGGCATTGGCGAAGAGTCCCTGGCAGCCGACATGGGCTTTCTTCAGCGCCTGTGGGAAGTCGTGGCGCGCCAGGCGGAGATAGCACCAGTGCCCTCTCTCGTGCACCAGGATCTGCCGCTGGCCATACGTGTTCTGCGCGACCTGGTGAATGGCAGTACGCAACGGGTCCGCATCGATGACGAAAGGGCTTGTGGCCAGTTGCGCGAGTTCGCACGCAGTGTGATGCCCGCACTCGCGCACCGGATTGATCTCTACGAGGGTCCACGACCAATTTTTGATCTGCACGGCATCGAAGACGAGATCCAGAAAGCCCTTGCCCCGCGGGTTGAACTCAAGTCCGGTGGCTACCTGGTGATCAATCAGACTGAGGCCTTGACCAGTATCGATGTAAATACGGGTGGTTATGTTGGTCACCGGAACCTGGAGGACACCATCTTCCGAACCAATCTCGAGGCTGCGGTAGCTATCGCCCGGCAGCTTCGCCTGAGGAATCTGGGCGGAATCATCATCATCGACTTTATCGACATGCTGGAAGAGCCTCACCGGCGGCAGGTCATGCAGGCGCTTAACGACGCACTGGCGGCTGACCATGCCAGGCCCCAGCTCGCTGAGCTGTCACCACTCGGCCTTGTGCAGATGACCCGGAAGAGAACCCGGGAAAGCCTGGAACATCTGCTGTGCAAGGCTTGTCCAACCTGCGAAGGGCGTGGCCACGTCAAGACTTCGGAAACGGTGTGTTACGAGATTTTTCGCGAGATTCTCCGCCAGCACGGGCAGTTCAGCTTCAAGGAATTTGTGATTCTCGCAAACCAGGGCGTTATCGAGCTGCTGCTGGACGAGGAGTCGTCCGGCGTTGCCGAAATGGAGGAGCTGACCGGCAAGTCAATCCGGCTGCAGACCGAGACTCTGTACGCCCCGGATCAGTTTGACGTAATCCTCTTGTAAATGAGCGACGCCACGCGCCAGCGCGGAATACTGAGCCGAAGCCTCGGCTGGCTGGCGGGTGGCGTGGCGGCACTTCTTATCCTGTTGGCCGCGATCGTCGGCCTGGCCCGCCTGCTCCTGCCTCTCGCTCCAGATTATCAGGATCAGATCCGGCGCTTCGCCTCTGACGCGACCGGCTTCGATGTGCGTTTCGGGGGGGTGTCAGCCAGCTGGCCGTTGCGCGGTCCGGAGGTCAGGTTGTCGGCTGTGCGCATCGCCACCCTGAAGGATAACCAGACGGTGCTCGACGCCCGCGAACTCACCGTCGGGGTAAACCTCTGGCGACTGCTGGTGGAGCGCCGTCTGCGCCCGGGCCGCATTGCGGTCGAGGGGGCCAGTGTCAGGGCCGAGCGACTGCCGTCCGGTCTATGGCTGATCAACGCAGTGCCCCTGGAAGAGTTGCTGCGACGGCCCAAAAATCAGCCGCTGCCGCATCTCGGCCTTGAGCTCAGGAATATCGAGTTGCTGCTCCTGGATGCATCCCGGCTCGAACCCCGTGTTGCCCTGCAAGTCGAGCAACTGGAACTGGAAATCGCGCCGAAGCTGATCAGCTTCGATGCCGAGGTTGATGGCGGGGACGGTCTGGGAGCGGAAATTGAGTTGGCCGGTACCTTGCCGGCATCGGTACTTCCGTTTGACGTGGCGCCCGGACCGGCCAGCGTGCCGGAAACACGCGTCTGGGACGTCCGTTTGACCGGCGCCGATCTCGACGTGGCGCACTGGCTGCGCGTTCTGGCGAATGAATCCGTGCCACTCCGTTCCGGGCGCGGCGGGCTGGAGGTGCAGGCGGGCTTCGCCGGACTGACGCCGCAGTTTTTCTCTGTCGATCTGGAACTGGGACCGACGGTCTGGCAGGGAGTGACGACACCCGACAACAATTACCAGCGGCTCGACGTGCAGGCGGACTGGAAGGCCACTCCCGGTGGCTGGGAAGCCACACTCGGTAAGTTGGTCGTGAAGCGGGGCACCAAGACCTATCCAGCCAGTTCCGGCAGCGTGCGCTACGCGAGGGCCACGGACAGTCCCGGCACCTTAATCGCCTCGGCGGACAAGGTCAGGTTGCAGGATCTCTGGCCGGTACTCTGGTCTGTCGCCAGCGCAGGCCTGCGCCGCGATCTTCTGCCGGAACGCCTGGAGGGCGAGTTGCGCGACTTCAAGCTAACGGCATCCCTGCCCGTGGGTAAGCCACCAATCTACGCGGTCGAGGCCGCGATTCGCGGGCTGGGTCTTGTAATGCCCGCACCGGGCTGGGCTGTCACTGGCGTCACGGGTACCCTGCGCGCCGACCAGGCCGGAGGCCGGGTCGACCTGAATTCTGGCGCAGGGCTGGTCCGTTTTCCCAAACTCTTCCGGGCCGATATTCGCACCACCACTGCAACCGGGCAGCTGGGCTGGAGGAATTCAGAGCGCGGTCTGGAGGTTCTCGGCGATGAGCTGCACATCGCAACGGCCGACGCGGAAAGCCGATCAAAAGTCCGGCTGATCTTTCCGAAAACGGGCTCCGTATTTGTAGATATTGCCGCTCGATTTACGGCGTCATCGGCGCCTGCCGCTCTCAACTACCTGCCATTGATGCGGTTCAAACCCGGCGTCGTGAACTGGCTCGACCGGGCCCTGATAGCAGGCTCCGTGCCGACGGCAGAGTTGCTCTGGCAGGGCCCGCTGCGGGGCTTTCCCTATGCTGCTGGTGACGGGCGCTTCCGCGCCGAGTTCACACTGGCAGACGCCGTACTGGATTACGCGCCAGACTGGCCCCGGCTGCAGGGCGCTTCGGGCACCGTGATTATTGATCGCGTCAGCCTGACCTCCCTGGAAAACCGGGGTTCCGTTGGCGGGATACCCTTTGAAGATGCCGAGATTCGCGTGGCGAACCTGATTCGCGATGCAGAGCTCGAGGTGGTCGGGGCCGATCAGGTGGAACTCGGCCAGATCCTTGGGTTCCTCCGGCAGACGCCGGTTGCGGCGCTGCTGGGGCCGACCATGGAATCGGTCACCGGTAGCGGCAGGGTCGCCACAGCGATCGATCTGCGCGTGCCCATTGCCAGCCCGAAAGACTATCGTCTGGTCGGGACATTTGGACTGGTGGACGCCGAGCTGGGCCTCCGGGGCGTCGATTTCGGCCTGACGGGACTCGATGGCACGGTTCGCCTCGACACCAATCGGCTGGTAGCCGACCGGCTGGCAGCCCGGTTCCTGGATGAGCCCGTGAGCATTGCGTTGCGTGCCGCGCGTCCTGCCGAAGCCGAACTTTCCCAGATCGCCGAAGTGCGGGGCGAGACGCCTGCCGGCAAGCTGGCCGCCGCCTTTTCGCTACCCTATGCCGATCGCCTGGCAGGCAGCGTCGCCTGGAACGCGATTGTTCAGGTGCCAGTCCGTCGTTCCGGGCGGCCGTTTGCGATTCAGATCACTTCTGACCTTGAACAGTTTACGAGTACTCTGGCGCCACCTCTGACCAAGGCCCTGGGGATGCCGGAGCCCCTGCGCATGGAGGTGAGGCTGCCCGAGCGGGGGCTGATGCAAGTCAGCGGCAGGATTGAACGCGGGTTCAGCTGGGCGCTCCAGTTTCTGTCCGGTTCCCGGATCATCGCAGGCGCGCTCCCAGCCACCGGTCAGGCCAGGGAAAGCCGGGCCGGGGAAAGCCGGGCCAGGGCCGGCTGGCGCCTTGAGCGCGGTGCCCTCCGAAGCGGGCGTATCCCCGTCGGGTTACCAGCTGTCCCCGGCCTTGAGATTGGTGGCAAGTTCACCGATCTCCGCTTCGAGGACTGGTTTCCGGGTCGGGGCGCCAGCGCGAGCGGGGGCGATGCAGGCCCTCCGGATCTGCTGCGCAAGATCGAAATCGACGTTGACACCTTTGCAATCCTTGGCTGGGTATTTCGGGATGCAAGACTTGAGGCGAGCCGGGCATCGGGCGACTGGCTGGTCGGCGTTCGTGGCCCATCTGCCGCCGGGACGGTTACCGTGCCGGTTGACCAGGCAGATGACGTGCCCATCGTGCTGGACATGCAGCGCCTGTGGTTGCTGGAGACCGATCCGGCTGGTGGTGGTGCCGCCGCCGATCCCCGGAAGCTGCCGGCGGTCCGCGCGTCCGTTGGCGACTTTGCCCTGAAGGACATGCGGCTTGGCCGCCTCAGGGCAGACCTTGCCCAGCGGGGTGACGGTGTCGTGGTCGATCCGCTGGTGACTGAGAGCCCGACTTTCGGGATCAATGGCGATGCGACCTGGGTTGTCGAGGCCAATGACGTCAATCAACAGCGCAGCGAGCTGCGGTTGCAACTCAAGTCCACGAAGATCGGCCCCACACTCCAGGCTCTGGGCTACAGCCCGGTAGTCGAGGGCGAGAAGGCCAGCGTGAACCTCGACCTGTTCTGGCCGGGCGGCCCCAGTGAGGACTTTCTCAATATCGCGGGCGGTCGCGTGGTGCTGGATCTGGACAAGGGTCAGTTTCTGCCGGTGGATCCCGGGGGCGGACGGCTCGTTGGCCTGCTGAGTATCGCCGCGCTTCCGCGACGGCTTGGCCTCGATTTTTCAGACGTTGTGGACAAGGGCCTGGCCTTCGATCAGGTGAAGGGTGAATTTCGCCTCGACAAGGGCAGTGCGTTCACGTGCAATCTGGGTCTGGAGGGGCCAGTAACTGACATCGCGGTCCTGGGGCGCGTCTCGATCCGGGATCGGAGCTACGACCAGCTGGCCGTTGTTCGGCCGCACGTTTCGGATCTGCTGGCCGTGGGTGGCTTCGTGGGCGGCCCGGTCGTAGGGGGCACCGTGCTGCTGATCTCGCAGATCTTCCGGAAGCCCCTCAGTTCACTGGGAGAGAGCTACTACCGGGTCACTGGCGGGTGGGATAAACCCGTGGTCGACAAGGTGCAGAAAAGTCAGGTCGACGTAACACCTATTCAGGACTGCGAACGTTACCTGGCCGAAGCCCTTAAGGAATTGCCGCCGGAGGCCGAACTAACGCGCTGAGCCCGTTCGGCTGAGCCTGATCAGTGGCCCAACTGGCGAACGGGCTGACGCGCTGGTCAGACAGCAGCGACCCGGCCACACTATGCCCACCAGAACAGACTTGAAGAACCCCGATGAAGACACTCCGCATCTCCGCGATCCAGATGAATTCCGGCGAAGACGTGGCCGCCAACCTTACCCGTGCCCGTCGCGCCCTGCGCTCCGCCGCAGCCGATGGCGCCACACTTGCTGTCCTCCCGGAAAACTTTGCCCGGATGGGCAAGAAGGAATCGGATCGCCTCGCGATCATCGAAGACGACGGTGCTGGTCCCCTCCAGGATTTTCTTGCCGCGGAGGCCGCACGTGCCGAAATGTGGATCGTCGGTGGCACGATTCCTCTCAAGAGCGATGACTCAAAGCGCCCCTTTGCGGCCGCTCTCGTTTACGACAGCAGCGGCAAGCGGGCCGGCCGTTACGACAAGGTGCATATGTTCGACGCGCGGGTGCCCGAGAGCGAGGAGGCTTACCGGGAATCCCGGAGCACGATGCCTGGCTCGAAGCCCCTGTGCATGGAAACGCCGTGGGGCCGACTGGGTGTAGCAGTCTGCTACGACCTGCGCTTTCCGGAACTGTTCCGCTGGATGTCGTCTGAAGGTATGGACGTGCTGGCTCTGCCCGCGGCCTTCACTTATCCCACCGGGGAAGCACACTGGGAGCCGCTCCTGCGCGCCCGCGCGATCGAGAATCTCACCTATGTGGTGGCAGCGGCGCAGACTGGCACACATCCCGGTGGTCGTCAGACCTATGGGCACGCGATGATTATTGATCCCTGGGGTGCCATCCTCGCCGATGCGGGCAGCCGCACCCGGGTCATCACGGCGACCATCGATACGCAGCGACTGAAACGACTGCGGCAGCAGTTTCCGGTGCTCGAGCATCGGCGCTTCGCAGCACCCGACTGAGAACACAGGATCCGTTATGAACGCAGTAGTTACCCCCGATTCGTCCCTGGCGCGCGTGCGCAATCAGGTGCTGGATGCCGCGGGCATCTCTGATCGCGACCTCGAGCGGGCACTCGGTGCCCTGATGCGTGGGACCGTGGACAATGCGGACCTGTATTTCCAGGTGTCCCGCCAGGAGTCCTGGACGCTGGAAGATGGCATCGTCAAGGAGGGCGCACACAGCATCGAGCAGGGCGTTGGGGTCCGCGCGATGTCCGGCGAGAAGACCGGGTTCGCGTATTCGGACGAGCTGGTTGTCCCCGCACTGCTGGAGGCGTCCGCAGCCGCCAGCGCGATCGTCCGCCAGGGCCAGCAGGGACGCATCCAGGCCTGGCAGCCCCGTTCCGGGCGGAGGCTCTACGCGCCGATTGATCCGCTGCCTACGCTTAGCGACGACGACAAGGTGGCACTACTCCAGCGGATCGACCGCGAGGTCCGGGCACTGGACCCCCGCGTGAAGCAGGTGGTGGCGAGCCTCGCTGCAGCCCACGAGGTGATTCTGGTGTGTGCCAGCGACGGCGCCATGGCCGCCGATGTGCGCCCGCTGGTGCGCTTCAATATTTCTGTAATTGTCGAGCAGGGCGACAAGCGCGAACAGGGCTATGCCGGCGGCGGTGGGCGTTTCGGCTACGACTACTTCACGCCGCAACAGGTACTTGAGTATGGCCGTGAAGCGGTGCGTCAGGCGGTCGTCAATCTGGATGCGGTCCCTGCGCCATCGGGCGAGATGATCGTGGTGCTGGGGCCTGGCTGGCCCGGCGTGCTGCTCCACGAGGCCATCGGTCACGGCCTGGAGGGTGACTTTAATCGCAAGGGCACGTCGGCTTTCACGGGCCGCATCGGTGAGCGGGTGGCATCCGACCTGTGCACCGTCGTGGACGACGGCACGCTGCCCAATCGCCGCGGCTCACTGAATGTGGACGACGAGGGCACGCCAACGCGGAATACCGTGCTGATCGAGAACGGCGTCCTTCGGGGCTACCTGCAGGACAAGATGAATGCGCGACTCATGGATACCGAGTCGACGGGCAACGGCCGCCGGCAATCCTTCGCGCACACGCCGATGCCACGCATGACCAACACCTACATGCTGGCGGGCCCCCATCACCCGGACGAGATCATCGCGTCGGTCAAGAAGGGCGTGTATGCCCGCAATTTCGGGGGCGGGCAGGTGGACATTACCTCTGGCAAGTTCGTGTTTTCCGCGACCGAGGCCTATCGCATCGAAAACGGGAAGCTGGGTGCGCCAATCCGTGACGCCACGCTGGTGGGCGACGGCCCGACGGTGCTGAACCGCGTGACGATGGTGGGCAACGACCTGGCGCTGGACTCAGGCATCGGCGTCTGCGGCAAGGAGGGGCAGTCAGTGCCCGTGGGCGTCGGGCAGCCAACCCTGCGCATCGACGGACTCACCATCGGTGGTACGGCCAACCAGATGGGTAGCGACGAATGAACACACGCACTGCGCTCAGCCTGCAGAACGGCCTTGGAACGCTGCAGGAGAAGGTCAACGACGTGCTGCGCCTGGCAAAGCAGCTGGGAGCTTCGCAGGCGGAGGCTAACGCAAGCTTTGGCACCGGGTTCTCGGTGAACGTGCGTATGCGGGAGGTGGAAACGCTTCGTCATCAGCGTGACCAGGGCCTGGGTGTCACCGTCTGGCTCGGCCACCGCAAGGGCAGTGCAAGCACCTCGGACCTGCGGCCCGAGGCGGTCGAGGAGTCCGTGCGAAAGGCCTGCGCACTCGCTCGTTATGGCGCCGAGGACCCGGCCTCCGGACTCGCTGACGCCGACCGGCTGGCGAAGACCATTCCGGAACTCAGCCTCTATCACCCCTGGGCCATCGACCCCGCCGCGGCCATCGACCTGGCGACGATCTGCGAGGCCGCAGCCCTCGACCTCGATCCGCGCGTGACCAACTCCGAAGGCGCGTCGGTCAGCACGAGCGAAAGCCTGCGGGTTTACGGCAACAGCCATGGTTTCCTCGGCAGCTACCCGGAGTCTGACCACAGCATCTCCTGTTCAGTGGTAGCCACGCAGGACGGCGCGATGGAGACGGACTACGAATATGCGGTGGCCCGCGACGCCGCTGAGCTGCCATCGCCCGCCGAAGTCGGCAGGGAAGCGGGGCGTCGGACCGTGGCCCGGCTGGGCGGTACCAAGCTGGAAACCCGTACTGCCCCTGTCCTCTTTCCGGCGAGGATCGCGCGAGGCCTGATCGGACACCTGCTCGGCGCAATCAGCGGTGGCGCGCTGTACCGGAAATCCTCCTTTCTCGTGGACGCGCTGGGCAAGCCGGTGTTTGCGAGTCGCGTCACCGTCGACGAGAAGCCGCACCTCAGGAAGGCGCTCGCCAGTGCCCCCTTCGACGACGAGGGTGTCGAAACGAAGGAACGGCGGCTGGTGGATGCCGGCGTGCTCGGTGGCTACCTGCTCGGCAGCTACTATGCCCGCAAGCTCGGCATGGCCTCCACCGGCAATTCCGGCGGCGCTCACAACCTGATTGTGCACAGCACGGGCGAGTCCTTTGCCGACCTGCTGAAAACCATGGATCGGGGTCTGCTGGTGGCTGACCTGATGGGCAGCGGCGTCAATCCGGTGACCGGTGACTACTCCCGCGGTGCCAGTGGCTTCTGGGTTGAGAACGGGCAGATCCAGTTCCCGGTTACCGAGATCACCATTGCCGGCAACCTGAAGGACATGTTCCTTGGGATCCTGGGCATTGGTACCGACGTCGACCGCCGGGGTGGGGTGCTGACGGGGTCGATCCTGCTGGAGCGGATGACGGTCGCGGGAAGTTAGTACTTCGGTCAGGTGTCGTAGCCGGGCTAGATCGGAACGCCAGACGCGTTGCCGAGGATGATCGCCGCTAGTTCCAGGGGCTGCCGATCAGGACCGGCAGGCGGGCAGTGGTCAGGTACCGGCGTCTTGTGGCCGCAAAGTCAAACTTTGGTCCGGACCGGCGCATCCGTGGTTTCCGCAATGACGAGTGGCAAGCGGCCGTTGCAAAATTGCCGCGGCCGGAATCGGCTTTGGCCAGCGCAACGTGGTCTCCGGTCCACATGTAAAAGAAAATATTGAGGAAGCTCACCATGAATTCCAGATCGGTACGGCTCGGCATAGCCCTCGCTGCCGCCGGGCTCTGCCTGCAACCCCTCACCGCCACCGCCGCCAAGGGCGACTGGCTGCTCCGCGGTGGCATCGGCATCGTCGACCCCAAGAGCGATAACCTCGAGCTCTCGCCAGAGGCTGTCATTCAGGTCGACACGGGCACGAGCTTCACGATCGAAGGCACCTACATGTTCGCCGACCACTGGGGCGTCGAGCTGCTGGCCGCCTACCCCTTCACCCATGACGTGGATATCGACGGCGCCGAGGGCGCTGGCAATATCGGTGAGGTCGACCACCTGCCGCCGACCCTCAGCCTGCAGTACCACTTCAATCCGGATGGCACCTTCCGCCCCTACATTGGCGCCGGCATCAACTACACCGCGATCTTCAATGAGGACACCAAGGGCGCGCTCGCCGGCTCCGACCTCGAGCTGGACGATTCCTGGGGTGCCGCCGGCCAGGTTGGCGTCGACGTCGGCCTGACGGACAACTGGTTCCTGAACCTGGCGGTCCGCTACATCGACATCGACAGCGACGCGAAGCTTGACGGTAGCGACCTCGGCACCGTCGAGATCGATCCGTTCGTCTATCAGGCCCAGGTCGGTTACCGCTTTGGCAGGCCCGCTCCGGTCGTCGCCGCCGCTCCGCCGCCCCCGCCGAGCCCGGCCGACACCGATGGCGATCGCATCGCGGATGGCACCGACCAGTGCCCGGACACGCCGCAGGGCGACCGGGTGGGTCCGCAGGGCTGCTCCTGCGACGTGACGCGCCAGCTCACGTTCAAGCTGAACTCGGCGGAGCTGACCGACGAAGACAAGGCGATCCTGGACGAGGTGGCCACCAACCTGACGCGGCTGAAGTTCGTCTCCGGAACGGTGGTCGGTCACACGGACAGCTCCGGTTCGGAGGCCTACAACCAGGGCCTGTCCGAGCGCCGGGCGCAGACCGTGGCGACCTACCTTGAAGGCAAGGGCTTCGCCGCGGGCCGGTTGAAGATCTCCGGTGCCGGCGAGAGCGAGCCGATTGCCGACAACACGATGAAGGAAGGCCGCGCCCAGAACCGCAGGGTGGTTCTGAAGCGCACGGACTGCGATGCGCCGAACTGAGCGGCACACAGCCCTACGACCTGACTGACGGCAGGAAACAGGCCCCGGTCGCGAAAGCGGCCGGGGGTGCGCCTCACAGAAGGTTTGGGACGAATGAATAGCTCGATGACTTTCAACCAGGCGATGTTCTCCCTTGCCAACGGCTGGTTGTTGTACTGGCTCTACTGGCTTGGCGGTTCGATCGTCCTGACGCCGCTGATCCTGGCCTTCTCGAAGGCCACGCGCCGGGATGCGCTGATCGTCGCGCTGACCAATATCGCCGTGGTGGTATCGATGGGCCGGCTGTATGACCAGATCGGCTACGTGCGGCTGCTCGGCATCGTGCATGTGATCCTGTGGACGCCGCTGTTCGTTTATCTCCTTCGCCGCGCCTGGCGCGGTGAAATGGGTCTTTGGTTTCGGGTGGTCATCTCGCTGTTCGTCGTGTCGCTGGGCATCTCCCTGGCTTTCGACTACGTCGATGTCGTGCGCTACCTGCTGGGGCAGCGCGACAGCATGATCTAGTGGATGTTCAGTCAGCGCGCCGCAGAGCCGCCCGCCGCCGTAGCAGCAACAACCACGGGAGCGTAGGCCCCGGCCGAGCGCTCGCCAAACGCGAGAATACGATCGGTAAACAACGACACCAGTTCATGGTTAAGCACCCTCTGTAGTTCCGTGCGGCGTTTTCCGGCAGGCAACGCCAGCACACCGGCGAACAGTTCGGCCTGGCTGATGGTCGTGAGATAGAGCGTCGCAGGCGCTTGCCGATCCAGCCAGCATCGATTCGCGAACCGTAGCGCCCACCGCAACGTTGGTACGTCACTCACGTGTCGTAGCCCGGCAGACTGCGATCCAGCCGACGCAACAGTCCCGGCCAGCTCAGGTTGGCACCAAGACCCTGGGTCACGGCAGCAGCCTGCTCCCGCGCGCCGGCGATGATCTGCGGGTGGACTGAAACAAGCTCGCCACCACCTGACTGCGCGCGGACCTGAATCGTGCAGACGCTCTCAAAGAGGTACATCGCGACGAAGGCATCGGCTACCGACGTACCAACGGTCAGCAACCCGTGATTGCGCAGCATCAGGAAGTTGTGTGCGCCGAGATCGGCCACGAGGCGCGGCTTTTCATCCTCGCGCAGGGCGACCCCCTCGTAGTCGTGGTAGCCGAGGCTGGAGAGCACAAAGATTGATTGTTGCGACAGCGGCAGGACTCCGCCCTTTTGCGCGGATACCGCGATGCCATACAGCGAATGCACGTGCAGCACGCACTGGGCATCGTGGCGGGCGCCGTGCACCGCGCTGTGGATCGTGAAGCCCGCTGGATTCACCGGGAAGGGCGTGTCGTCGAGCTTGTTGCCGTGCATGTCCACGCGCACGAGGCTTGAGGCCGTGATCTCCTCGAACAGCAGGCCGTAGGGATTGATGAGGAACTCGCCCTGGCGACCCGGAATGCGTGCGCTGATGTGGGTGAAGACCAGGTCGTCCCAGCCAAACAACGCCACCAGCCGGTAGGCGGCCGCGAGATCGACGCGGACTTGCCACTCTTCCGCCTGGCAACTTTCGCGGCGGTTCGGGATCTGCAAAGTGTGCTCGGCCATCGGGGCCTCCTCGTAAACGAGCTAACCTAGCCTGTCAGCAGCTCCAGGGCCTGCCGATACTTCTCTGCCGTTCGGCGAATCACGTCCGGCGGCAAGTGCGGCCCCGGCGCCTTCTTGTTCCAGTCGAGCGTTTCCAGGTAGTCGCGCACAAACTGCTTGTCGTAGCTGGGTGGGCTGATGCCGGTCCGGTACTCCGCGGCGGGCCAGAAGCGGGAGGAATCGGGGGTCATCACCTCATCGATCAGATAGAGCGCGCCGGCGTCGTCCAGGCCGAACTCGAACTTCGTATCACCGATAATGATGCCGCGGCTGCGCGCGTAAGCGGCGCCTTCAGCATAGACTCGGATCGCCAGCGTGCGAACTTGTCGCGCGAGTTCGGCACCCAACAGTTTCTCGCACTCTGCAAAGCTGATGTTCAGGTCGTGGTCCCCGATGGCCGCTTTCGTGGCTGGGGTGAACAGCGGCTCGGGGAGTGGCGCGGCCAGCGGCAGGCCGGCGGGCAAGGCAATCCCGCAGACCGTGCCGGTCGCCTGGTAGTCCTTGTAGCCTGACCCGATGAGATAGCCCCGGACCACGGCCTCGATCGGTAGCGGCTTCAGCCGGCGCACGACGGTGGCGCGTGTGGCCACGGCAGACCGTTCGGCCGGATCAGGGAGAATCGCGGCGAGCGGCAGGCTGGCCAGGTGATTGCGCACGATGCCGGCCGTCCGGGCGAACCAGAAGTTCGACAACTGCGTCAGGACCTCGCCCTTGCCCGGAATCGGGTCGGGCAGCACCACGTCGAAGGCCGAAAGACGATCCGTGGTGATGATCAGCAGGTGCTGGTCATCCACCGCGTAGATGTCACGGACTTTGCCTTGACTGAGCCGGGGGAGGGCTGTCAATCTCGATTCGTACATGGCGTCTGTCGCGATGCTCTGCGTCATCGGCAGGATTCTAGCAGCGCCGTCCGCGCTTGCCCCATTCTCAATCAAGGCAGACACCCAGAGATCACGGATGGCATGGATCGGCAAAGTTGGTGGTGGCATCCTTGGGCTGATCGTTGGCGGACCTTATGGCGCGCTGATTGGCAGTGCCCTTGGCCACCAGTTCGATCGCGGAGCCGGCCGCCTGGGCGCCCTGGGCTACGGTGGCCCGGACGATTCCACGGACCACGTGGCCTATTCGGCTGCTGACCGCCAGCGGGTGTTCTTCCAGACCACGTTCTATGGCCTCGGTGCCCTCGCCAAAGCAGATGGCCGGGTGTCCGAAGCCGAGATCGACGCCGCACGGACGCTGATGCGGGAGATGCGGCTGCAGCCGGAAGCTGTCCGCC
The DNA here is from genome assembly GCA_031395645.1 of Gammaproteobacteria bacterium. GTDB lineage: Bacteria > Pseudomonadota > Gammaproteobacteria > Steroidobacterales > SHZI01. The sequence goes on from JANNJM010000083.1 coordinate 82,197, forward strand.
GGGCCATCGAAAGTTTTACCGACGGCAAGAGTGGGCATTCCAACCTGACTGAACGCGTGCAGTTGCTGCGCAGAGCCTGCCGTACCGAACCTGAGTTGCTCCGGACCTTTCTGGAGATCCAGATGGATTTCCTGTTGGGCAAGCCCGCCATTGGCACTGGAGAGCGGACCTTGCTGCTTTCGATGGCAGACACACTCGGCGTGCGCCGCTTGGATCTGGCGCGGCTGGAAACGATTCTCCGGGCCCGACGCTCGTTTCGCCACCAGGCGCCCACGGCATCGCCTGGCCGGACTCTCGAGGGGGCGTACCGCGCCCTCGGACTCGAGCAATCCGCGACCGATGCCGAGGTGAAGACCGCCTATCGTCGTCTCATGAACCAGCACCATCCAGACAAGCAGGCCGCACGCGGGCTGCCGGAGTCGATGCTCGAAGCGGCCAAGGAGCGCACCCACGAGATTCGTTCCGCCTACGAACTGATTCGCGAGCAGCGGGGCATGAAGTAAGTCGGGGCCGGAACGCGCGCCGGGCGCGTGTTATATTTTGGCCATGCCACTCCCGCTCATTGCGCCCTCGATCCTGTCCGCCGACTTTGCCCGCCTGGGCGAAGAGGTCGAGGCCGTGCTCGCGGCCGGTGCTGACATCATCCACTTCGACGTCATGGACAACCACTACGTCCCCAGTCTCACGATCGGGCCGCTGGTGTGCGCAGCCTTGCGCAAGCGGGGTATCAAGGCCCCCATCGATGTGCATCTCATGGTGAAACCGGTTGACGAACTGGCCCGCGCCTTTGCGGGTGCAGGCGCCAGCTGGATCAGCTTCCACCCGGAAGCGAGCCAGCACGTGGACCGCACGATCAACCTCATTCGGGAGCTTGGCTGCAGTCCGGGCCTCGTGCTCAATCCGGCGACACCGCTGGATTGCCTCGACTTCACACTGCCAGGGCTGGACCTGGTGCTGGTGATGTCCGTCAACCCCGGGTTCGGCGGGCAGGCGTTCATTCCGGCCAGCCTGCCTAAGCTCAGGGCGGTCCGGGAGCGCATCAGCAAACTGGGCAGGCCGGTACGTCTGGAAGTCGACGGTGGCATCAAGCCGGACAACATCCGGCAGGCGGCGGAGGCGGGGGCCGACGTGTTCGTCGCCGGGTCGGCGATCTTCGGCAGCAGCGACTACGCCGCAACGATCCGGCGGATGCGGGCGGAGTTGTCCCTGTAGGAGCGCCTTGAAGCGCGACCCGCCTCCCGCTCGAGACGCGCGGACGCGATTCTCACGGGAGGGGGTGTCGCGCCTGAAGGCGCTCCTACGGGGGTAATCTAGAGGCCGACGGCCTTCAGTTTCGGTTTCGGCCGGGCGTTGTACACGACGATGGTCTTGCCGGTCGCCGTGATCAGGCCCTGCTCCTCGAGCACCTTCAGCACGCGGCCCGCCATCTCGCGTGAGCAACCGACGAGACGTGACAGCTCCTGTCGGCTGACCTTGATCTGCATACCATCCGGATGGGTCATCGCGTCGGGCTCGTTGCAGAGGTCCATGATCGCGTGGGCTACACGGCCCGTGACGTCCACGAAGGCCAGGTCGCCAAGCTTGCGGTTGGTGCGGTCGAGGCGGGTGGCAAGCTGGGTTGCCAGTTCGAAGACCAGCCCGGGACTCTCACTGGCGATCTGGCGGAAGCGGGGATAGGTCATTTCGGCGATCTCGGAACTGACGCGGGTTCTTACCCATGCGCTCCGGGCCGGCTGTTCGTGGAACAGGCCCATCTCCCCGAAGAACTGGCCCTTGTTCAGGTAGGCCAGGACCATTTCGTTGCCATCCTCGTCCTCGATCATCACTTCGACGGATCCGTCGATGATGTAGTAGAGGCTGTCGGGCACGTCGCCCGCATGAATCATCACCGTCTTGCTCGGCACCGTGCGCACTCGACAGTACGTCAGAAAGCGATTGGTCGCCGGAACATCACTTAAAGCTTTGCCAGTAGCAGCCATTGCAGTCTCTCCCCAATAAAACCGTTCAAGCCAAAATCCGTTAATGCCCGATTCCATTACCCTGAAAAGCCCGGATCCAGAGCGAGGAATATGTTGAATCAGGCGCTACGTTAGTCGATGACTGCAGCAGCGTGAACTGGCACGTGCCGGAACTGTGAACCCTCTCACAAAGAGGCAGCCGAAATTGCCAGGGGCCTGCCAAATGTCCCTCTCAGAGCCTAAGGGCGATGGTGGTCATGACTCGCGCGACCACCCGCATGGCGGCGCGCGCCGGCTCCGGTAGGTCGGACCCGCCAAGTTCCCGGGCTTGCGCGCCGTGGGCGGCCTCGTCTGTCCGGATCTGCTGCACGATGGCCCGGCTCGCGAGGTCGCCGGCCGGCAACTGATCCAGGTGTCCGGACAGGTGTTCTTCGACCTGGCGCTCGGTTTCAACGACAAAGCCCAGGCCCGCCGACTTCCCGAGCAGGCCCGCGGCGGCGCCCAGTGCAAAGCTGCCGGCATACCAGAGTGGACCGAACAGGCTCGTGCGGCCACCAAGTTCGTTCACCCGTTGCTGGCACCAGAGCAGGTGATCCTGCTCTTCACCGGCAGCGCTGAGGAGGCTCTGCTGGATTGCGGGGTCCCGGGTGGTGAAGGCCTGGCCGCGGTAGAGCGCCTGGGCGGCAACTTCACCCGCGTGGTTCACGCGCATCAGGGCGGCGCCTGCGTCCTGCTCAGCGGCCGACAGGCTGCCTGATTCGATGCCTGTGCTCGGGTTGCAGCGGGACGGCGGTACAACGCTGACCAGAACTCGCAGCGCGCTGTCCACTTCTTCGATCAGCCGATCCAGGAGCGAGCTGCTGCGACTGTTCATGGTGAGTTAATGCCCCTGTAGTCGGGAGAGTAAGCACTGGACGTGAGCGTGACGCACCACTATCGTACGCGCCGCCCGACATCTGCCATATCCACAACGGAGAAGTATTGCATGAAGACTCTCGCAGCCTGCGCACTGGCCATCGCGCTGGGTTCAGCCCCAGGTCTCAGCCAGGCCCAGTCAGACGTTGACGGCAGGATGGTCGCCAAGGGAGCGCTGGCGCCATCGGACAAGAAGCCGGAAGAGGGTCCGTGGTCGGGTGCCGTCGCCGGAGGCTATGCGAAGACCAGCGGAAATTCCCGGAGTACCGCGACGAACCTGAAGGCGGAAGGCCGTTACGACCAGAATCGCTGGCATCACATTCTGGGAGCGACTGCCGTTGCTGGCGCCAGTGCTGCGAGTCGCGTGGCCGAAAAGAAGAACACGGGTGAGGCTTACTGGGCTGGCTTCCAGTCCCAGTACGACATCACGGAAAGCATCTATGGCTTCGGTTCGGTCGACTGGTACAAAGACCGCTTCAGCGCCTACGACTCGCAGCTCTTTGAGACGGCCGGCGCTGGCTGGAGGGTGTTGCGCGGTGACGTGCATTTCCTGGATCTGGAAGCCGGCTACGGGTTCAAGCAGTCGGATCCGAAGAGCGGCGTCAGCGAGAATGAGGGCGTTGCCGTGATCCGCGGCCTGTACAAGTGGCAGATCAGCGAGACCGCCGCGTTCGTCCAGAAACTGACCGTGTTGGACAGCAGCAGCAACACCTACATGCAGAGCGACAGCGAGCTCAGGGCAGCCATCGTGGGCAACCTGAGCTTGGTTCTTGGGTACACGGTCAAGCGCAACAGTGACGTTGCGGACCCTGTTGATCCTGCCGACGGACCGTTTAGCAAGACTGACAAGTTTACGACCGTCTCCCTGCAGTACACGTTCTAGCTTCAGATCGGCCTGGACGAGGCCTGAGAACAGGGTTTTCGGCAGTTTCCGACCCCCCCCAGGGTGGCTTGAGCCACCCTGGGGGGGGCCATCCGGCTCCACTGGCGTTTGAAAAAATCCCGTCCGCCCCCTACACTTTGCGGCCCGCCGGGGTTCCGCTGAGTTTTCGGTGCCCTGGTTAACGGCCCGTCAAAGGGCCCGGGTTCCGGCACAAATACAGAACAGACAGGTTTCAGATGGGCACGTTTTCCGCCAAATCCCATGAAGTTCAGCGCGGCTGGTACGTGGTCGATGCCACCGACCGGACCCTGGGCCGCCTCGCGTCCGCCATTGCCTTCCGGCTGCGCGGCAAGCACAAGCCCGTGTTTACCCCGCATGTCGATACGGGCGACTACATCGTGGTGGTCAATGCCTCCCGCATCAAGGCGACGGGTAACAAGCTCAAGGACAAGCTCTACCGGCACCACACGGGCTACGTGGGCAACATGAAGACCACAACCCTTGGCAGGATGATGGAAGAACATCCCGAGCGCGCCCTGATGAAGGCGGTCAAGGGCATGCTGCCCAAGAACAGCCTTGGCGCCACCATGCTGAAGAAGCTACGTATCTACGCCGGCTCAGAGCACGAACACTCGGCCCAGCAGCCTGAGCTGCTCAAGTTGTAAATTTCTTAAGGCAGGCAAAAACCTAATGGCCACCCTCATTCCGCAGTCTTCGGCCCAGCAGTACGCCGCGACCGGCCGCCGCAAGTCCTCCACCGCGCGCGTCTTTATCCGCCGCGGCAAGGGCGATATCACCATCAATAACAAGCCGATCGACGTGTTCTTCGGCCGCAAGACTTCCCGCATGATCGTCCGTCAGCCCCTCGAGCTGACCAAGCTTGAAGGCCAGTTCGATGTGATCGTCAACGTGGCTGGCGGGGGCATGACTGGCCAGGCCGGCGCTATTCGCCATGGCCTGACCCGCGCTCTGATGGCCTACGACGAGAGCCTTCGCCCGCCGCTGCGGAAGGCTGGCTATGTCACCCGCGACGCCCGCGAGGTGGAGCGCAAGAAGGTCGGCCTGCGGAAGGCTCGTCGCGCGACTCAGTTCTCAAAGCGCTAACGCTTCTGCGGACTGCGATCGTGGCGTGCTTATAATGCGTCCTGCTTACTGGGGGATCGTCCAGCGGTAGGACATCGGACTCTGACTCCGAGAACCTAGGTTCGAATCCTAGTCCCCCAGCCACTAGCTTCCAGAACCAGTCAGCGCCGATCGAGGCGTTTTACGCCGCTGTCGTCGGCCATCAAAATCACATCCGCCGGCCGATTGGCGAACAGGCCAACAGTCACGATGCCCGGAATCTGGTTCAAACGGGTCTCAAGCTCCGGCGGATTGCTGATCTGCAGGTTGTGCACGTCCAGGATCTGGTTGCCATTGTCGGTGACGAAGTTTTCGCGCCAGACCGGCTGGCCGCGAAGCTTCACCAATTGCCGGGCCACGTAGGCGCGGGCCATGGGAATCACTTCAATGGGAAGTGGGAACTTCCCGAGGGTCGACACCCACTTGCTGCCGTCTATGATGCAGACAAACTTGCGGGCCGCCGCCGCCAGGATCTTCTCCCGGGTCAGCGCGCCACCCCCGCCCTTCACCAGGTGAAAGTGCTTGTTGGCCTCGTCAGCGCCATCCACATAGAGGTCCAGTTCGCCCGCCTGGTCCAGTTCAACCACCGTGAAGCCTCTGGCCCGGAGGCGGGCGTCGGTGGCCCGCGAACTCGCCACGAGGGTGGTCAGCATTTCCCGATAGCGCGGAAGCTCATCGATGAAGAGGTTGACCGTGGACCCGGTCCCAATGCCAAGTGCCATGCCGGGCTTGATGAACTCAAGGGCGGCCATGGCGGCCTGCTGCTTGCGGCTGTTCTGGTCCATGGTCTAAGTGTGGCCGGGGCTAGTCCAGCGGGGGTTCAGTTCAGAAGATAGCAAAAAAAAGTGCCCGCCATGGGCGGGCACTGATTCTGGCGCGTTTCCCCTTTCGAGGATCGACGTGAGACCCTTGCGGATCTCACGTCGAAGCACATCTCTAACGCTTTTTCTTTGCAGCTTTCTT
>JANNJM010000005.1:0-46978 GCA_031395645.1 Gammaproteobacteria bacterium
GGCATGTCCCCATTTGCGCCTGAAGGCGCTCCCATGGGGCGCTAGTCGCCCCAGCTGTAGCCAATGAGGGCGGTTGCCGTCACGGAATCGGCATCACCCTTGACTCCGAGAAGCTCGATGTCCGTGCCGCCGATGTAGCGCAGGTCCATGCCCAGGGTGAAGTGACCCCCAATACGAAAAAGAGCGCCGCCCCCGACGTAGTAGCCGAACGACTGGTCATCGTCATCTCCGAAAAAGCCAGTATCAATGGTTGCTCCGACACTGGCGATGCCAGCCCCCACATAGGGGCGAACACTACCCGCTGTTGCCATCAGCTTCAGACCAACGGACAGGTCAGCCACCGCGGTCGAATAACCCCCTTCTCCACCATCGTCGGCAGAAACCTGGAGACCTGTCGCGACGTAGAGCGGGAGATCGCCCAGGCCGAAATCGGCGAAGACGCCAAGGGTCACCTGGCGATCGCTATCCACGAAGTCAGCACCCCAGAGATCTCCCGACAGGGATCTGACCCCTATTGCACCGACCACGTCACCATCGGCGTGTGCCGCGCCGCTAGCGGCGAGAACTAGCGCAACGCCAGCACCGTATCCGACTCTCAGTACTGAATTCTTCATGGAATTTCCGGGTTTCCCAGCTTGAACCGCGGCTAGGGACCAGCACGAAGTGCGTTTAGTACCTCTGAATTCTGCCGCACCAATGCCTGCACCAACTGGTCATAAAGCACGGGCATCTGCTTTTCCACAGCATACTTGGGCCCTACCCAGATCGACCCGTCGATCCGCTTTTCTTCCTTGAGTATCTGGGGCGCCAGAATCGTTTCTCCGCCAGGACCGACGACCGCGACGACCAGCTCGTACCAGAACTTGGCGTTCAGGTACGTATCCATGTTCCACTCCTTGATGGCGACCTGAAGACTTCGGCCGTTGCTGCCGGTGGTGAAACCCAGCGCCTCGATCTCTTCCCGGAGGTCCCTCGCGAGAACGTCTGCGAATGCCATACCTCCCTTGGTCTTCACGTCCCAGGTGTTGCCAAAACCTGCACGATAGTGCCCGACATAGTCGGCACCCTTGTTCCCGTCCTTGACGTACGTGCGCTCATCGCGCACTACGACGCTGACCTCACCGCTTGCCTTGTCGGTTGCTGCCGTTGGTTTGTAGTCGTAGTTCAGGGTCTGGCCGGCGACACAGCCGCCCAAAGTTATCGCGACCAGTAGTACCGTGAGACTCTTCTTCACTGCATTGCCTCGCTTTCGATCTAAGCCGCGTGCTGCCAGAGGGGCCCCCGCATGCCGGACTTCCGCAGCGCCCCGAAGAGCCTGCTGTTGAAGCGCAGTCCTAGCGAGGGTACCACCCAGCGCTTGCGCCCAGTTGCCCGTTTCTCGATGGTCGCCAGAACCTTATTACGAAACTCACCGAGGCGAGCGGCGAGTTCGGGGTCCACTGCTTCCCGGTCGTCCTTGTAGGCCATCAATATGGCGCCGTAGGGATCCAGGCTTTCGATAAAGTCGAGCGAGCGCTCCACGTCGTCCAGGCTCTCGCCCTGCGTGCCCAGGATAAAGGTGTGGCAGTCCTTGATGCCGGCCTGCCGGCAGATCCTGCTCGTCTGGCGGATCTTCTCCGTGGTGAAGCCCTTCTTCAACCGTTCGAGGCCCGCATCAGTTCCGGAATCCGATCCGATCTCGACTCCCTGGCAGCCGGACCGGGCCATGATGTCCGCCAGATCCTGCTCGAAGCGCACCGGATTCAGATAGCAGGTCCAGGGCGTATTCAGGCCCCGCGCTATCAGTGCCTCGCAAACCTCACGCGCATGGCGCGGGGGCAGGTTAAAAACTGAGTCCACGATAAACACGTGTTTGATAGCAGGGTGGGCGGCGAGCATCGCCGACCATTCGTTTGCCACGACGTCACCAACCCGCTGGCGGATGGTGCGACCCTCGATCAGCGGGTAAGTACAGTACTCGCATTGCATCGCACAGCCGCGCTTGGTCTGGATGGAAGTGATTCCGGAGTGTTCGTAGTAGCGTGGGTCTGCCCAGGCCCGGTCGGGCTGCACGTTGTTCTTGATGTCGAGGAAGTCGTGTCTGTGCAAGCCGCCGACGAGCGGCGTGCCGTTACCACCCAGCAGATTCCTTATTCCACCAGTATCCCGCGTGCCGGTAGCCAGGCGTCCGATCAACTCCGCGAAAGCCTGCTCGCCCTCGCCAGTAATGCCGTAGTCGAGCCTAAAGCGTGCCATGAGTTCGTGTGGGATGACGCTGAAACCTCCGCCACCCATAACAACCGGCGCCACACTGTGTTCGCGGATTGTGCGCATCACCTGGTCGTAGTAGCCCAGTGTGGTACCAGTGTCGGTGTAATCCGCATTCTGGATGTTCCGCATGCTCACCGCGACGAGGTCCGGAGCAAACTCATCAAGACGCCGGCTCAGGAATTCCAGCGGGTCATGCTCAAAGCAGAGGTCGATCAGCGTTTTTTCGTGATCCGCGCCGACGATACTCATCATGTAGAGGATGCCAAGCGGGAGTACCGGATCTGGCAGCTGCTCGCGGTTGGCGGAGACAAAGGCGATACGCATGGTGGATCAGGGACGTGACTGTGCGCTGTCAGTAGTGAGTTGGCAGACGCCTTCAATCTCGACGCGCAGCTCTCGGCGACAGATATCAGCCTGCAGGAATACCACGCTTTCTCGGTTACCGAGGCGCCGTGTGATTTCGGGCTCCACGCGTTCCAGATCCGCCGGGTCGCGCAGGTACACACGCCAGCTGCGCCCGGGCCCGAAGGCGGTTCCTGGCAGTCGGGCCCCTACGGCACCCATGAGCTGGTCAAGGTTCGCGAGCGTCTCCTGCAGCTGGGATTCAATGTCCGCGTGCAGCGACTCGTGGCCGACGATGCTCGCAGTGCCCGAGATGAATAGGTTACCGCCAGCCCGGTCAGGCAAGAGCATTGCGCGCGCAAACGCGGGCGAGCGGGGCCCGTAATGCCGCGGGTACCTATACGCACTGACCTGGCGGGGATTTTCGATGGCAAGCGGTTGCGAACGGCTGGCGAAAATGATCACTGTGAGCGAAGATTCTGCCGGACTGCCGACGCCGGTGGCCGCTGGATACTGATGCGGCTGCAGGCCGAGTTGATCAAAGGCCAGGGCCCGGCCGCGGTTGAAGCGCGCATAGACTTCCTCGTCCCCCAAACCATTGTTGATCGCGGGAACAAAATTCCAGATGCGTACGAGGTGCGGGTAGCCGAGCTCGCCGACGCGGTGGAGGAGTTCCCTATAAACCGCAAGCGTTGCCGCCCCGATATCCGTATCTGGGCCAAGGATCTTGCGGGCGTGCACGACCACGTGGTCGCCGGCGGCCACAGCCCCGATGCCCCCTACAAGATTAAATTCAACGGGCTGCGGTCCCACCCAGTATTCCCAGGGCTTGGCACCTCCCAGGGGCCGCAGCGGCACCCGGACGACTGTGGGGTCGTCGCTCTGGCCGGCTTCGATGGCGAACTGCAGCCTGAAGAAGGTGTTGTGGCCGGCAGTAACGCTGCTCTGACGGTCGTCGTGGAGCCGGACACCGATGGGCTCCGGGCCCACGACGACGACCTGCGGCGATGACTCGAAGATGGAACCAGCCTGGGCCGCCGTCATGTTCGAATGCCCCCGACCAAACTATCCGCCGCAAGCGCTTCTCCAGCAGCAATCATGCCACAGTGCCATTCGTGCAAGGCCTTGGCACTAGCGTTTTGTTAGTATCCGAAGTTGTGAATGGAGGCCAAAGTGACGGCGCAGACACAAACCGAAAGTGAGCTAGCCTGCATGATCATCGAGGTGCTCAACCTCCCGGACATGAAGGCTGACGGCATCCTCCCCGAGGCGGCGTTGTTCGGTGAGGGGCTCGGCCTGGATTCGATCGATGCCCTGGAGATCGCCGTGGCCATTGCGCAGCGCTACGGCGTACAGCTGCGCGCTGAAGACGAGGTGACCAAGCGCGTTTTCGCCAATCTACGCAGTCTTGCACGGCACGTCGATGCCAATCGTGCCGCCCCGGCAGAGTCCTGAACGCGCCGGGGGCACGCGCACCCGGCTTCTCGCACGCGATCCGCGCGATGTCATTGCCCTGCGCAAGGGCCGAGCCGTTACCGCTGCGCAATTCCTTGCGCAGGCTGACGGATTGGCGCGCAAATTGCCTGAGCACGGTGCCATTATCAACATCTGTGAGGACCGCTATCATTTCCTCGTCGGGTTCGCGGCGGCGCTAACGCGGGGGTTAGCAACGCTGCTGCCGCCAAACTCCCTCGATGCAACCGTGCACGCCCTCCACCGGGAGTGGTCCGGAGCCTGCGTATTGACTGACGTGCCGGGCCGGCGACTGGATGCGCCGCTCTTGTGCATGGACTCATTGCCTGCTGGATCGGCGACCAACGCCGAGGTACCAGGCAATACGCTGGCAGCGGTGGTGTTTACGAGCGGGACTACGGGGGGCTCTTTGCCCCACCACAAGACCTGGCAGTCGCTGGTCGAATCCACGGCGCGCAATCTCCGCTACTACTTTCCTGCCGGCCAGGGATCGTACTCAGTCGTTTCGACGGTTCCGGCGCAGCACATGTATGGATTTGAGACGACTGCGCTGTCAGCCCTGCGCGGGGCACTTCGAATGCACGACGGCAGACCGTTCTACCCGGCAGACGTTGCTGCTGCGATACGCGAGGTACCGGAGCCTTGTGTCCTTGTCTCGACGCCGGTGCATCTGCACGCGCTGGCTGCGTCGGGCCTGGAATTCCCCCGACTGGCTCGGGTCTTGTCAGCAACGGCTCCTCTCCATGCTGAGCCCGCAACCGTTCTCGAGAAACTGTTTGGCTGCAACGTGCTGGAAATATACGGCTCCACCGAAGTGGGCAGCATGGCTTCCCGGCGGCCTGCTGTCAGTGAGCGCTGGCACTTTTTCGACGGGTTCAAGGCCGAAGTACACGGCAATACGGCTGTGATCTCCGCAGCGCATCTGCAAGATCCCGTGCTACTGCCAGACTGTCTTGAGTTCGGGGAAGATGGAGGTTTCCTGCTGGTTGGGCGAGACAGCGATCTGGTGAAAATCGGCGGCAAGCGGACGTCGCTCGCAGATGTCACGCGCCTGATACTCGCGATTCCGGGTGTCGACGACGCCGTGGCATTTCGACCACCGGGCGCGACTGACAGCACGCGCCTGGCAGCACTGGTGGTGTCGCAGTCCCTCGGTTCCGGAGCCGTGCGATCGGCGCTGAAGCCGGTTCTGGACCCCGTCTTCATCCCGCGCCCCATCCTCACGGTGTCAGCATTACCACGATCGGCAACCGGCAAGCTGTCGCAGGAAGCCGTGCTGCGTTTGTTCGCTGAGGCACGCGCAGTCGAAAACCGGGGCGGGTGACTGGTATGGCGCAGACAGTCGTCTCGACTCCCTGGCATTCACGAGCCGAGGCTGGTTACGGTTTCGGGCTGTGGATCGTCGAGCGCATTGCGGGCCTTGCCGGGCGTCGGGTTGCCCATCTGGTCATGGCGCCGATTGCAGCCTACTTCGTGCTGGCGAGGTCCGCAGAACGCCGGGCATCGCGCGAATTCCTCTCGCGGGTGCTAGGCCGGCCAGCCGGCATTCGCGACTGTTTCCGGCACTTCTACACCTTCGCACGTGTTGCGGTTGACCGGGTTTTTTTGCTTTCGCCCCGGGGCCACCGTATCCCGATGCACGTCAGTGGCCAGCAAGAATTGGAGGCGCGGCTGGGCAAGGGTCGTGGCTGCATCCTGCTCAGCGCCCACCTGGGAAGCTTCGAGGCAGCCCGGCAGGCCGGGCTCATTAACCCCAAGTTACACCTGCGGGTGCTGCTGGACCGTGCAGTGAACCGCCGGCTGGTCGAGCGACTCGAACGGATCGATCCGACGTTTGCCGAAGGAATCATCGATGCTGCGGGTGACCCTCTGGCCCTCACGCTGCAGATTGGCGAGTGTCTGCGCGCGGGTGAGTGGGTCGGCTGGCTCGGCGACCGACATCGCGGCGATGAGCGAACGATTAGTGTCAGTTTTTTGGGCGCTGAAGCACGCTTCCCGGCCAGCCCTTTCATCATTGCCCAGCTGTTCCAGGTGCCCGTCTTCCTCGTGCTTGCAGAGTTCGATGGCTGGGGTTACGCGGTCGACGTTGAGGAGCTGGCAGACGATGCAGTGCACGACGGCCTTGACCGGGACTCCGTCGTGAGCGCTCGCGTCGCATTGTTTGCGGAGCGACTGGCGCAGCACGTGCGCGCCGCACCCTACAACTGGTTCAACTTCTATGATTTCTGGAATACGTAGCCGCGCGCTGGCCCTGCTCCTGATCTTCGCCTGTGCCGCTGCGCAGACGAGTGAACAGACGGAGCGCGTCACCGCCTTTCTGGCGACACTGGCCCCGCCTCCGGAAGGCGCCATACCTTTCGTGGAAAAGCGCATGTCCGCGCTCCTCATGGAGCCGATCGAGGTTCGTGGAGAGCTCCGCGTCAGCAAGGACGGCGCGATCGACAAGCGGGTGAGCTTCCCGGCTGAGGAGCGGGTGCAGGTCAATGCGCAAACGCTGACGCTGGAGCGCCGTGGCAAGAGCAGGACGGTAAACCTCGCTGGCGACGCCCGCTGGCGCGCTTTCCATGCGGGCATTGTCGGACTGATGAACCGGGACGCCGTGGCCCTGAACCTTGTATTTGAAGTCAGCCTGGACCAGCACGCCGGGGATTGGAGGCTCGAGCTCACGCCAAAAGCCTCTGGTGGCAAGCGCTCAGTTACGCTGATCAGTGCGTCGGGAACCGGGCCGACCTTGCTGCGTCTCCGCCTCGACGAGGGCGAGGGCGAGTGGCAGGAAATGCTCTTCTCACCGGCCGGGTCCTGAGGCGTGCCGCTAAGTACCGCGAGCCGTTGGCTGATCGGGACTGTCCTGGGGCTCAGTCTTGGTTCCGGGTTCGTGGTGTGGCAGGTCAGGCCGACCTACGACCTCGCGTACTTTCTGCCAGCGCCAGTGACCGAGCAGGAAGCGGTACTGGTCGAACGGCTGGGCCAGGGCGCCGGGGCCCGCCTGATGTTCATCGAGATTGTCGCGCCACCGGGCGTCGACGCGGTCGCGCAGTCCACTAGCGTTCGCGATTTACTGGCCCGCTCGCCACTGTTTCTGCGCGTGGAGAATGGCCAGGGCGAGATCTCGACCGACAGCATTCCGGCGTCGGTCTGGCGCTGGCGCTACCTGCTTGCCGACGTGGACTGGAGTTCCCCGGGGCTACGGGCAGCCCTCTCCGAGCGTGTCAGTGATCTCTCCACTTTTGGTGGGCCGGAGGTGACGCGGCTCATTGCGCGCGACCCGCTGTGGGTGGCGCCGCGCGTCCTCGAGAGCCTGCAGTTGGGTGGAGTCGAAAACGGTCCCCGTTGGTCCGACGGCGCATCACGCGCGTTTATCGTTGCTGAAACAGTTGCGCCGCCCTTTGACATCGCGGCCCAGCGTCGCGCCATCAACGAAGTCCGTCGCGCCCATTCGTCAACACTGGGGGCGGCTGCCTCCGGGCAGGACGATGGGATTGATATCTACGGTGTTGGTGTCTACGGCGCGCGGGTGCAGGAGCTCATCCAGCGTGAATCGCAGGCACTTGGACTGGCGGCCTCGGTTGCCGTGCTCATCATCGTGGCTCTGGCCTATCGCTCGTGGCGTCTGACGTTCCTCAGCCTGATTCCGCTCGCGGCCGCAGTTATTGGTGGACTCATCGCGGCTAGTCTTGTGTTCGGCCGGATCCACGGCATCACGATTGCCTTTGGCGCGACACTGGTCGGTGTCGTGGATGACTACCCCATGCATCTGTTCAGTCATGCGCGACATGTTCCTGCCCGCGAGGGTGTGCGGGTGCTGTTCCGCACGCTCCTGGTCTCCGCCGGGACCACGATTGTTGCGTACGCAGCGCTGGTCGTGTCGGGTTCACGCGGGCTCGCTCAACTCGGCGTATTTTCACTCACGGGCATCGCGTGCGCCATGGCGGTGACGTGCTGGGTGCTGCCAAACCTGATGAAATCTGGTGCTGCGCCAATCCATGATTCAACCCCGCAGGAATTCAGACTGTCGGCGCGCGCGTGGCTGCCGCTGCTCGCCGCCGCCATTGCCTTTGTCTTCGTAAGCGGTGGCGTGCACTGGAACGACAATCTCGGCGAGGTGACCCCATTGCCTCCCGGGCTGCTCGCTCGCGACCACGAAATGCGGGAGCGATTCGGCGCACCCGATGTTCGCCATCTGATTAGCATCAGTGCCGACACCATGGAAAACGCCCTTGAACGCACGGAGGCGCTCGACCGGCAACTGGGTGCCGCACGGGTCGATGGTCTTCTCGATTCCTGGTCCGCTGTGACCGCGCTGCTCCCGAGCAGGGCGACCCAACTAAGTCGCCGGGCCGCAATTCCATCTCCTGATGAACTGCGCCAGCGCCTGCTGGCGGCCGGCCGCGGCTTGCCGTTCCGTCCCAGCGCGTTCGAACCGTTCCTGGCAGAGGCGGCGCAAGCGCGGGAGGTTCCGGCGATCCGCGCGGCGGATCTGGCCGACGGTTTCGTCGCCGATTTCGTCGGCAGTCACCTTTCAGGGTCCGGGGGGCGCTGGCGTTCCGTTGTATTCCTGACCGGCATTGGAGAGCCCGAAAAGCTTGCCGATTGGCTGCAGACCCGAGCTCCGGATGCCGCTCTCATCGATCTCAAGGTGGCCAGTCAGTCACTGGTCAAAGGCTACCGAATACGGCTCATGAGCATCCTTGCGGGTGCGATCGTGCTGATCGCCGCGCTCATCGTCTGGTCAACTGGGAGTCTGGGCCGCTTCCTGTGGTCTGCTGGCACGGTGGCGGCCTCGGTCGCCTTCACTCTGGCGGCGGTGAATTGGCTCGGGGGCTCGGTTTCCCTGTTTCACCTGGTATCGCTGGTGCTGGTGGCGGGACTGGGTGTGGACTACTGCCTTTTCTACAGCCGTCCCGGGGTCTCGCGCACAGAGTTCCTCGACACCCGGCATGCTGTAATCGCCTGCGCCTCCTCGACTGCGGGCGCTTTTGCCATCCTGGGGACGTCGTCGATTCCGCTCCTGTCTTCAATCGGAACTACAGTCGCCTTAGGCACTTTTACGATGTTCGTCGCTGCTCGGTTGGGTTGTCAGGTGCTACGGGACGGCGCGGGCACATGAGCCGGCCCGTGTGGCACTATTCCTTTGCCACCCAGTACGAACGGCCATCAGCGAGGGACGTCAATGAAACTCAGCAAAGTGAACCTTTTGCTTGTCAGTGCCGCCGCCGCACTTGCCGTGAATAGCGCCTCGGCCCGCGACGAGCCTGTCCGCTTTCCAATTTCCGAGGCGATGAGCACTCCCGAGGCTACCGCCAAGCTCAATCCGAACATCAAGTTTTTCTTTGGTGATTCTCAGCCACCTGCTGTGGAGCGTAGCTTTGGCGTCTTCACCAGCAACAAGAAGACCAATGCATTCGGCAAATCGGACAGGATATCCTGTGACTGGGCGTTTCTGTCGGCGATGCTGTCGTTTCAGGATCGCACCCTCCAGACCGGTGGTGATGCGGTGATCAACATCAAGAGCTACTACAAACGCAACACCGTCAGTAGCGCCACCGAGTATGAGTGCGGCGCCGGCAACATCATGGTGGGTGTCACCTTTCAGGGCGAAGTGGTCAAGCTGAAGAAGTAGATCTACTGGGAGCAGATAGCATGGAAACCAGTATGAGCAGGACGTTGTTGGCGCTTGCGGCGGCAGTATTGGTGGGCTGTACAGCAGCCACCAGCATTTCCACTCCGCAGTCGGAAGTCGCCGTGCGGATTCGGGACAAGAGCTATGCGACGCTTCCTGCCAGTGACAAAGTGCCCACGACAACCTTTGGTAATTTCGAGTTCAAGGCGGAGCAGGTCGGCCAGGAAGCGTTTTATGGCGTCTTGCCCCTGAAGTTCAATGGCGGGTATCTGGCACTCGACATTCTGTTCTTCGCTCCGGCGATGTTTTTCAATCTGCGCGGTGCATTCCCCGAATATCAGATGGACCTGGAGAAACGGGTAGTCCGCTACCGGACGGGCGCCGCAGCGCCCTGGACGGAATACCAGCCGACCCCGGCGGAGACGGAACGGTCCAAGCGGTACTTCGGCGGGGCGCCTTAGTTGCCAAGGTGCAGGCGGACGTGTCCGAAGTCGCTGAGCGGCGCCGCGAGCGTGACGGCACGCTGGTCTGCCAGTGCTTCCAGCAGCGGGAGTCCCCGCGCGCAATCATTTTCTGAGGCCAAAACCCGTAACCAGTGACAGCCTGGCTCGGGCCACGGGCCCGCCGTTTCTCGCGATTCGAGCCGCAGCGGTCGCCATTCCGGGGTAATGCGTTGCCATGAAACCAGGAGTGCCGCCGCAAAGGGCTGGCGATTGCCAGAGACTGCGTCAAGCGGCCGCGGCGCCGGAATATCGCAGGCGATCAGCAACGTAGTCCCGGCTTCCGCGACCGCCAGGCTGGCCGCCTCGAGCAGCCCCGCTGTGAACGTCCAGGGTCCGGCGGCGATGGCGCCGCTGGTCAACCGGTTGCCCGCACCGATCGACCAGTAGCCCGACGCGGCATTGTGGACGGAGTTGTGAAACTTCGTCGGCGAAAGCATCGGCGCTGTACTCGCAAGCGTCCTGCACATGTAGTCGGTAATCTGGAAATCGCCCATTGCCGAGGCGAAGACCGTCATCACGTCCGACAGTGGCACGCTATTGCTCTGGCAGGCTTGTGTGGCGGCCTCAATGGCGATGCGAACGTGCAGCGGGGCACGACGGCCCTCCCGTGGCGGGAGCAATTCCGGTATGGGCTCCGCAAGCGAGTTCCCAGGCTCTGTTCCGGCCGCGAGCGCCGCGCGGAACTGATCCCACCCCGATACGCTTCGACACCAGATACCCGCGCGTGGCGCGATGAAGAGATCCATCAGTTCGCCCGGCCGAAAACCAGCACGCAATTATTGCCGCCGAAACCGAAGGAGTTAGACAGCACGACCTCGACGCGCGCCTCCACATTCTCCCTGAGAACCTCGTAGGCGATATCGCTACCCGCCTTCTCAAGGTTAAGGTTGCCGGGCAGCAGTCCGGTCGTGAGTGCGTCCATGGACAGTACGGCCTCAACCAGGCCCGCCGCGCCGAGCGTGTGCCCTGTCCAGCCCTTCGTGGAACTCACCGGAATCCCGGGTGGCAGCACGGCGGCGAGCGCGATCGACTCTACGGCGTCATTGGAGCGGGTGCCGGTTCCGTGCAGATTGACGTAGCCCACGTTCGCCGCGGTTATGCCGGCGCTCTGCAGCGCCTGCTCCATCGCGAGCCGCGCTCCCAGGCCCTCCGGATGTGGGCTCGACATGTGGAAAGCATCGCAGCTTTCGCCGTAGCCGAGTAGCCTCGCGTGAGCACTGCCTGCCGGCTCGGGCACCAGCAAAGCGAGCGCCGCTGCCTCGCCAATGTTGAGGCCATTACGGTGTTCGTCGAACGGCTGGCAGAGGCCGCGCGAAACGAGCTGCAGGGACTCGAAACCGTAAAGCGTGCTGCGACACAAGCTATCGACCCCGGCCACCACCACAGCGTCGACCGTCCCGCAGCGGAGCCAGCGGTCAGCGCTGGCCACCACCCTTGCGCTCGAGGAGCACGCCGTGCTGATCGTCATAGCGGGACCGCAGATCCCGAGGACGTGGGCAAGAAACGCGGTGGTTGAGTGCGGATTGTGGATCGCGGGTTGCAGGAAGGTTGCCGCAAAGCGGCCGTCCGGTGTCATGGCTGCATAGGCCTCTTCGGTACGGCCGATAGAAGATGTGCTCGTGCCAACGATCAGTCCGACTCGCGCCGGACCCAGCGACTGAATCACGGTCGTTACCTGCTCACGGAAGCCATCCTGATTTAGCCCCAGCCACGCGAGGCGATTGTTTCTGCTGTCCCACGCTGACAGGGCTTCGGGCCACCCTTTCGACAGATCTGCCGCCACCGGACCCAGCCAGGTATCGATGTTGGCCTCGGGCCAGCATCGCTGGCGGAGCCCTGTCACGCGTTTTGCGATGGAGTCGCGGACAGCGGCGATGCCTACGCCGGCGGCACAGCTGACCGTATAGCCCGCTATCCAGCTACCCCGCATCCGTCAGGCCCGCCCGGCCAGGACAGCCTGGGCTTCGACGAAGTGACCCTCAACGGTTGGCGTCATCGGGCCTGCGGATACGACGGTCAGCCAGTGAAGATCGTCCAGCCGCTGACTGTGGGCCCAGAATGTTCCGGCTGACCAGGAATGCTCGGTACCGGGACGACAGTGAGGGGCGAGAGCGTCGAACGCGCGGGTGCTACCTGCAAGCACCGTGACGCCGTCGCACTTCACGGCAGCCTCCCAAACAGTCCAGAGGTGGGTGAACTTGTCGAGTGCCGTGGCCACGTCGCTGCCCGCGTCCCTGCCCGCGTCGATGGCCGGGGGCGCGAGCAGTCCGGTCCAGTTCATGAATGCAGTTAGTCCCTCGACGTTATGAGGCTCGACAGCCTGCACGTCGATTCCGAGTCCCTGCTGGCGCCGCGCCGCTACGGCGCAGACCCACTTGCCGGAGTGGCTGATCGAAATGGCGGTCTCTTGCGCCGGGGTCAGGTAGTGCGTCAGAACAGGTGGCGTGGTCCCACCGCCCGCAACCCGGAAGTCAATCGCGGGGCGATGGTGCAGGCGGGATGCGGCTTCGCAGGCGAGATTTCGCCCCAGTTCGCTTCGCACCCGCCGCCGGACTCCGGATTGGTGGCGAGACGATGAGTCTGGCACCTCGGTCACGGCGATGACCAGGCAAAGGGGCAAGTCCATGCAGGAAAGCAAGGGCACAGACATCAGCTCAGGGCCCCCCGTGACTGCAAGAGGAACTGTTAGGCTTCGTCAACACATCAGGAATATCGTCACGCATGTGGAATAGCCTTGGCATCGGCCTCAACCGTGCGTGGCGCCTGTTCGGGACGGGCTTAAGCTTCGCAGTATTCGGAATTGGCGGCTTGTTTCTCGGTGTCGTGGCGTGCATGGCGATGCGTCTCATCATCCACGATCCGGCGGCCTATGCACAGGCCGCGCGCCGCCTGGTCTCCCGTGCTTTTCGCCTCTTCGCAGCCTTCATGTCGGCCGTGGGTGTCTTGCGCTGGCGGGTCGATGGCCTGGCCCATCTGCAGCGCGATCGCAGTTACCTGGTCGTCGCCAACCATCCAACTCTGATCGATATCGTCTTCCTGATCGGGTTCTTCGAGGGGGCGGACTGCGTGGTGAAGGCCGGCGTACTCCGAAATCCGTTCTGGGGAATCCTCGTCCGGGCCGCAGATTATGTCTCAAATGATAACCCTGCCGAGCTGCTGAATGAGGCGGCGCGGCGGCTGCAGGCGGGGCGAACCGTCGTTATCTTCCCCGAGGGCACGCGCTCCACGCCGGGACAGCCGCTCTCCTTCGGTTCAGCCGCGAGCGCCATCGCCGTACGGGCCGGATGCTGGTGCCTGCCCGTCGTCATCACTTGCACGCCGCCGACGCTCTACAAGCACCTCGCCTGGTACCGGGTGCCCGCTGTCCGCGTCGACGTTCTTCTGCGGATCTGCGCGCCGTGGCAGGTTGCGCCGGCGGACGGTACCATCACCGGGCAGCGGCGTGCCGCCCGCGTCGTTACCGGCAAGCTTGAAGAGTTCTACACCCGGGAGCTTGGTTCTGCGGCGTCCGCTGTCAGCCCTGTTCTATAATAATGCAGTGCAACTTGGCAACTTCTGCCCCAGCCTGATCCTGTCGAGCGAACAGCAATGACTGAAGACTTGTTCGAAAAGGTCCGCACCGTGCTCACTGAGGAGTTCGAGATACCTCGCGAGTCGATCGACCGCGGCGCCAACCTCTACCAGGATCTCGGCATCGACAGTATCGACGCTGTTGATCTCATCGTCAGGCTGCGGGAGATCACCGGCAAGCAGGTGCCGCCGGACCGATTCAAGGCTGTGCGGACTGTTGGCGACGTCATCGCGGTGCTTGAGACACTGTGAATTCCAGCCGGGGGAACAGGCTGCTCAGCGCGGCCTCCCTGGTCCTGACCGCAGTCTACCCTCTGGCTGTCTATGTTCTCCTGAATCGCGGCGACGTGCGTCTGGCCGGGCTCGTCGTGCTGCTGATCCTGGCGCTGCGCTCTGTCGCGCCCGGGGCTACGCAGTTGCAGGTCTCGGTCGTGCTGGCCGTTGGCGCCCTGTTCGCCGCCGCCATTGCGCTCACAAATAGCGAGACGCTGGCCCGTTTGTACCCGGTAGCGGTTAACACTGCGCTGCTCGTGGCGTTCGGTGTGACCCTCAAGAAGCCGCCGTGCATGATCGAGCGCATCGCACGCGCTACGGGGGTCGTACTGAATGAGGCTGGGGTTCGGTATACGCGGGTGGTAACCGTGGTCTGGTGTGCTTTCTTCCTCGTCAACGGCGGCGTAGCGCTTGTAACGGCGCTAGTGACGTCGCGCGAAACCTGGGCTCTGTATAACGGACTCGTGTCCTACGTTATCGCCGGGGCACTACTGGTGGGGGAGCGCGTGGTGAGGCCTGTTTTTCAGCGGCGCGTTGCCGAGTCCGCGACCCGCTAGACAAGGCCGTGTGCCCGGAATCTGGAACACCTCAGTCCGTGGTCGAAACCCCGCCCGTAAATTGCCCCGATCCTGGCTGGCTCGCCGCGCGCCCAGCCATGGTTCGCCTCGCAGGCGGTTCTGCCGGATGCCTCGTTGTACCGCTAAGCGATGTGGGCCTCGAGCATGCGCTGGCTTCCGGTTGGTCAGGCATCCGCAACCTGGCCCTGCAACGGGTTGGTCTGGAGCCTGATGTGACGCTTGTTTCCATTTGCCGGGTCACGGGCCCAGCTTTGCCCGACCTGCCGAAAGAGGCCGCCGATATCGCAGCCGTCGACCAGCTCCTGGGCCGAACGGACGCGCGCGAACCATTGTTTATCTGTACGCAGCACTCAGCTGAGGCGCTGCATCAGGCATTTCATGTCCCGTCGGACTTCGCGTGGTTTGACGGACACTTTCCCGGCCATCCGATTCTGCCGGGCATCGCGCAGCTGAGGCTGGCGATCAAGTGCGGGCGGACGCTGCTGGGACATTCCGGACAACCGAGGGCGATTTACCAGCTCAAGTTCAAGGCGCCAATCCGGCCTGACCATGTCGTTGCGCTCAACCTGCAGCGCCTTGACGGTGGTGGGACAGTCCTGTTCAGCTACCGGTCGGCTTCCGGGGAGCATTCTTCAGGACGCTTGGCCTATGCCGCACCCTGAAGTCCTGCTCCCGTGCATTCTGGTTCCTCACTACAACCACCACCGGCAGATTCGCCCAGTCATTTCCGCGCTTCGGCAAGCCGGCCTCCCCGTGATAGTGATTGATGACGGTTCCGCGCCGGACAGTTTCGAGTCGCTCCGGGAAACCGTCGCCAGCCTGCCGTGGCTCAGTCTCCACCGTGAGCCGCAGAACCGTGGCAAGGGGGCTGCCGTCCTGTGCGGTCTGCGTATCGCCGCGGGGCGCGGCTACTCGCATGCCGTGCAGATCGATGCCGACGGCCAGCATCGCGTCGGGGATATTGCGGCACTCCTGGCAGCAGCCCGGGAGCGGCCCGATGCACTCGTGTCGGGGTTGCCGATCTATGACGAGACAGTGCCGCGTGCCCGGTTGTACGGACGCAAGATCAGCCTGTTCTGGGCGCGGGTGGAAACCTGGTCCATGGACATCGACGATCCGATGTGCGGATTTAGGGTGTACCCCATTGCCTCAGTCGTTGCCCTCGCTGACCGGGCCATGCCCGGACCCGGCATGGAATTTGACATCGAAATCCTCGTGCGGGCCCACTGGGCGGGTATTCCCCTGCGGTTTGTCCCGACTGCGGTGACCTATCCGCCCGGGGGGTTGTCCCACTTCCGGATGGGTCGAGACAACGTCAGGATTGCCGCCATGCACACGCGGCTGTTCTTTGGCATGGTCCGCCGGATACCACTGTTTCTCGTCCGCCGCGTGATCGGGTCGGGTAGCCGATGAGCGAAGAATTGCTGCCAGTCGCTATTGATTTGTCTGCCAGCGTTACGTTGACGGTGCCGTTTCACGATGCCGATCCTGCCGGCATTGCCTGGCACGGCAATTATTTCCGTTACTTTGACGGTGCCCGGTGCGCGCTTCTCGACAAGATCGGGTACGGCTACCGGCAGATGCTTGAGGGTGGATACTACTGGCCGATCGTGCAAGCCACCGTGAAATACTTAAGGCCAGTGAACTTCGACGCACAGATCACCGTTGTTGCCAGCCTGGTCGAATGGGAGTACCGGCTAAAGATCGCCTACGAGGTTTTCGACGACCAGAAGAACCGGACGACCACGGGTGAGACGGTCCAGGTGGCGGTCAGCGCCACGACGGGCGAGATGCAATTCGGTGCCCCCGAAACCCTGCGGGAGCGGCTGCGGACCTACATCCGCCAATCAGGCCCTGAGCCTTGAGCCGCATCTGGTCTCCGCAGGAGGTTCTGCCCCATCGCCTGCCGATGCAGCTGATCACACGGATCGTCTCATGGGGGTCACGGGACCTGGTTGCGGAGGTGGATATTGCCGAGGATGGCCTGTTTACCGAGGCTGGTCTGGGCGTTCCACGCTGGGTGGGTCTCGAGTACATGGCTCAGGCCGTCGCTGCGCTCGACGGGATCAGGCTGCGCGAGGTGGGGCGGGACGTGCCACCCGGATACCTGTTAGGCACGCGTCGACTGGAGGAGACTGATGGCTACTTCCGGCCCGGTGAGACGCTGCGAATCACGGTACAAGAGGTCCTCCAGGGCGAAAACGGGCTCGGAGTATTCTCTTGCCTGCTGTGGGCGGGCGAACGATCATTGTCGTGCCAGCTGACCGTCTACAAGCCGCGGCCAAGTCCACCAGAACCCAATGTCTGATAACAACCAGAAGAAGTCGGTGCTCGTCACGGGCGCCAGTTCGGGCATCGGCAGGGCAATTGCTGAGCATCTCGCGGTTGACGGGTTCGATGTCGTGATTAACTTTGCGCGCAATGAATCTGGGGCAGCCGAGGCTGTGGCCGCTGCCGCCACACACGGCTCATCAGCGAGACTCCTTCGTTTTGACGTTGCGGATCGCGCGGCGGCAGCGGCGGCCATTGAGGCCGATATGGACTCGCATGGTCCGTACTACGGAGTTGTACTTAACGCGGGCATCGTTCGCGATGCCGCCTTTCCCATGCTGACAGGTGAGGATTGGGATCTTGTGCTCCGCACGGACCTCGATAGCTTCTTCAATGTGCTTCATCCGGCCATCATGCCGATGATCCGGCGTCGCCAGCCTGGGCGCATTGTCACGATCTCTTCCGTGTCCGGCATTCGTGGCAACCGCGGCCAGACCAACTACAGTGCAGCGAAGGCTGGCCTGATCGGTGCCACGAAGGCCCTGGGCCTGGAGCTCGCGAAGCGCGGAATTACCGTCAATTGCGTTGCGCCGGGCCTGATTGCAACGGCCATGACCGAAGCGCTGCCCCAGGAAGTGGCGCAGGACATGATTCCCATGCGGCGCATCGGTACTGCAGCCGAAGTAGCGGCGGTCGTAGCCTTCCTGATCTCGCCGGCAGCAAGCTATGTCACCCGACAGGTCATCGCCGTGGACGGCGGCCTGTCATGACGAGACGAGTTGTGGTCACCGGCATCGGCGCCGTGTCCGCTCTTGGCGCGGACTGGCAGGCAGCAGAAGCGGCGCTGCGAGCCGGTCGGAATTTTGTCGTGCGCAAGCCGGAGTATGCGGAGTATCGCGGCCTTAACACGCACCTTGTGGCCCCAGTGGACTTTCAGCCACCGGCGTACTACTCACGTAAGCAGCTGCGGACGATGGGCCGGGTAGCCGTTATGAGCGTTCGGGCAACCGAACTCGCCCTCATGCAAAGCGGCTTGCTTGATGACCCGGTACTAAAGTCGGGCAAGACGGGCGTGTCATTCGGGTCCTCTTCAGGCAGTCCGCCAGCCATCGCCGACTTCGGTCATATGCTCGTCAACAAGAGCACTGATGGCCTCAATGCCACAAGTTACGTGCGCATGATGTCGCACACCGCGGCCGTCAACATCGGCGTGTTCTTCGGCGTGGTGGGTAGGGTCATCACCACAAGCAGTGCCTGTACCGCCGGCAGCCAGGGTATTGGCTACGCCTACGAGGCTATCAAGTTCGGGCGGCAGACTGTCATGATCGCCGGCGGCGGCGAGGAGCTCGACCCGACCCAGTCTGCTGTTTTCGACACGCTCTACGCGACCAGCACCCGCAACGATACACCGCAGGCGACCCCGCGACCCTACGACGTCAATCGTGATGGACTGGTGATCGGCGAGGGCGCCGGTGCGCTGGTGCTTGAGGATCGGGGCCATGCGCTCGCCCGGGGCGCAACGCTGCTCGCCGAGATCGTCGGTTTCGGTACTAATGCCGATGGCCAGCACGTGACTCGTCCCAACGAACAGACCATGGCCCAGTGTTTGCGGCTCGCGCTGGAGGACGCCGGCATCCCCGCATCAGTGGTCGGCTATGTGAACGGCCATGGGACTGCCACTGAGCACGGCGACATTGCCGAAACCCAGGCAACGGTCGCGGTCTTTGGCCGGCCAATGCCTATCAGCTCATTGAAGAGCTATGTCGGCCATACCCTGGGCGCCTGCGGTGCGCTTGAGGCCTGGCTCAGCATTGAGATGATGAACCACGACTGGTACGCGCCAACGATCAACCTGGATGTTCCCGACCCCCGTTGCGGGGAACTCGATTACATTCAGGGCGAGGGACGCCGCATGCAAAATGAGTTTGTCATGTCCAACAACTTCGCATTCGGCGGCATCAATACTTCGCTGGTGTTCCGGCGGGTGCCATGAACGCGTCTGTCAGAGCCCTGTCGGGCTGCCTGAGACTCGCGTTTAGCCTTGGGGCCGTCTGGTCAGCCATGGGGTGCAGCCTCGGGGAGCTACAGCGTCAGACGGCGCTCGCCGAAAACATCGGCCAGGTCAGCGGGCGCGTCATCGTCGGCACCGGAAAGACAGGCCAGGTTCACGTCATTACGTTTCAGCCCGGCTCCACGGATGCAGAGTTCAGGATTGTCAGTGACCTCGTTGCAGACCCGGACGGCGCGTTTCGTGTTCCGGTCGAGCCAGGCACTTATTTTTTCGGCGCTTTTCAGGACGTCAATGGGGACGGCGCCCACCAGCGGGCGACCGAACCGGCGGCCTACTTCAATAGCGATGGAGTGTTGCCAGTACCCTTCACAGTGAATGCCGCGGGCCGCCTGCAGCTCGAAGCCCTGCCACTGGTTGGTGTGTTCCAGGGCGTACCGGAAGTTCGGACGGTAAATGGGGCGCCAGCGGTGACCAGGAACATCGGCCGGGTGGCCAGTCTCAACGATCCCATGTTCAGCACATCCAACGCGACGATGGGTCTTTGGCGTCCAGTGGATTTCCTGAAGCAGGTGGGCGGCGGTCTCTTTCTGCTCCAGGAGTACCGCGCCGGCCCGACGCCCGTGATCTTTATCCACGGTATTGGCGGCAGCCCGGCCAGTTTTACCCCACTCGTTCAGGAGCTGGACCCGACCCGCTTTCAACCCTGGGTTCTGTACTACCCGAGTGGCCTCCGACTTGAGGTCGTCAGCGACTACCTGGACCGGGCTGTCGTCATGCTCCAGGCAAGATATGGGTTTTCGAGGATTTTTGTCGTGGCCCACAGCATGGGGGGGCTGGTCGCGCGGTCGTTTGTGATGAAGCACGAAGCGCGTAATCAGGGGGCACCTGTCGGTTTCATGATGACCATCAACAGCCCGATGCTGGGCATGAACAGTGCTGCCATCGGGGTTCAATTCTCGCCAATCGTTGTTCCGTCCTGGCGTGACGTTGCCCCGAAGAGTGAGTTCGTTAAGGTTTTGAACGCCTGGCCGTGGCCCCCGCACATTCCATACCACCTGGTGTTTTCGTATGAACCGGGAAGCGGCAGCGATGGCGTGGTGCCTCTGGAGAGTCAAATTCCAATGAGCCTCCAGGATGAGTCGGCGCGCATTTACGGCTTCAAAGGCACCCATGCCGGAGTCCTGAACGATGCCGACTTCCTCCGGCATTTCGGCAATGTGATGGCCAGGCAGGATCCAGACGGTGCGCGCGGCCAGCCCTGACGGCAATCCGGTCGCGGCAGCCTACGTGCCCGAATCCCGGTTCGGCGAATGGTTCCAGCGCACGGACATCTGGCGGCGCTATGTGGTCGAGGAGGCGGTTACAGAGCTGACATCCTTGCTGCCGCCGGGCTGCAGGTCTTTTGGGACCATTCTGGAAGCCGGCTGCGGCGAGGGTGTCGCGTTCGAATGCCTGCAGTCAAAGTTTCCAAGCTCCGCGTTTCTCGGAGTGGACATCAATCCGGTGGCTGTCGATGTGGCGAAGCGCGCTGCTGACAGACTAGGCGGAAAAATACAGGTGCGGCAGGCTGATGCCAGTCACCTGCCGCTCGATACCGCTTCCGTGGACCTCGTGGTCTGCCACCAACTCCTGCATCACTGCTCTACCCCGGTCAGTGTTCTCGCTGAGTTACGGCGCGTGCTGGCGCCGGACGGCTGGCTACTCGTTGCCGAATCGTGCCAGGCGTTTCTTGAGTGGTGGCCAGTGCGGCTCTTGTTTCGCCATCCGCACCGGGACCAGCACACGGCGGCCGGATACGCCATGCTCGTCCGCGAGGCGGGTTTTGCAGTCGATCCGTCCCGGGTAATGACACCCGCTCCCTGGTGGAGTCAGCCGGATCTGGGAGTGCGTGCAAGGCTTGGTGGCAAGTCAACTGTGGGGCAGGCCACCCAGGTACGAATCGCAGTGCAACGCGACGATGTGGCAGTATATGTGAAGGAGCGCTAGCTACCCGACCGCAATCTCCGCTTCACATCGCCCACGTGCCGGCGGCTCACCGGCAGCAGCCGAAAGTCGCCCTTGAGCTTTACCTGCCAGGTGCCGCTGTCATCGCGGTCGACGCTGTCGAGCCAGGCGACCGCGATCAGTGCGTTGCGGTGGATGCGCAGGAAGCGCTCACCGAACTCGTCCTCCAGATCCTTCAGGGGCTCGTCGAGCAGTGCTTCGCCGCCGGCGTAGTAGGCGGTAACGTACTTCTGGTCGGCCTGGAAACAGAGGACGTCTCCCACGGGGATCATCTGCAGGCCACGGGCGCGCTGCACACACAGGTGAGTGCGGGGCGCGGCACCGGGAATACGAAGCAGCTGGGCGCGGCCGACGCGCGTCGCATGCTGCAACGTCTGCTGCAGTCGTTCGCGGCGGACCGGCTTCAGCAGGTAGCCCACCGCCTGGGCTTCGAAGGCCTGGATGGCGTACTCGTCGTAAGCAGTCGTGAACACCACTGCCGGCCGGCGCTCCCAGCCTGCCAGCTGGCTCGCCACCTGCAGGCCGTCGATGCCCGGCATGCGGATGTCGAGCAGGACCACATCGGGCTGCAGGCTGTTGCACAGGCGCAGCGCCTCCTCGCCGTGCCCGGCTTCACCAACCACGTGAAAGCCATCGAGATCGCCCACCAGTTGCCGCAGCCGGCTGCGGGCCGGAGGCTCGTCGTCCACGATCAGCACACTGGCGGCCTCCGGGTTCATTGTGCAGCGCTCATGCGTAGCTTCGGACGCCGTTGGCCGGGAACAGGATAGTGACCGTGTAGCGCCCGGGCGCTGCCTCGACGGTCAGGGTGCCGTCCTTGCCGAAAGCCAGCTCCAGCCGCTCGCGAATGTTATCGAGTGCCAGCCCGTGGCCCTTCCGCGCCGGCAAGCCGGCTGGCGGTACCGGATTGGTCACGGCGATGCGGATGTGCTTGCCATCCGACTCACCGGATACCGAGATCACGCCAGGATCCGAGGACGGTTCGATGCCGTGGTAGATCGCATTCTCGAGGAGCGGCTGGATCGTGAGCCCGGGGAGTTCCGCCGCTGCAGGCAGGGACCCCAGGAGCCACTCCACTCGCAACCGGGGGCCCATACGGTGCTGTTCCATGCGCTCGTAGACGCGCGCAATTTCCAGTTCCTCCTGCAGCGGAATGAGCTGGCGGCCGTCCCGCAACGACGCGCGAAACAGGTCGGCGAGATCTTCCACGGCCTGCTCCGCAGCCACCGGATTCGAGCGGGTGAGGGACGCGATCGTATTCATGCTGTTAAAGAGAAAGTGTGGCCGGATTCGCGCCTGCAGTGCGTTCAGGCGGGCTTCCGCCTCGCGTCGTACGTTGCGTTGCCACTGCTGGGATACGTAGAAGTAGCGCAGCAGCGGCGCCATCACCAGCGTGGCGATCGCGAGGTTGCGGGTGAGAAAGGGAAAGTGGTCGGTCGGGAACCAGCCGCCGCCGGTGTCAGGACCCGCTCCCAGGTAACGCCCCAGCCAGAAGGCCGTCTCGGAGACGGCCGTGACGCAGGCCATGATCAACAGATAAGTGATCACGCTGCCCGTTGGGACGTCAAAGCGCGTGAGCCACTGGCGCAGGCGACAGAGGACGGCCGCGCCGATGAGGCCGGTCCACAACAGCAGCAGGGCGCTCTGGGCCAGATGGGAATAGAACGCAAACCAGCCGGACTGGCCGGCGAGTGTCAGGAGCAGGGCGAACAGCTGGGAGGCGAGGACGACACCGAAGACAGCAAGCGGCGAGCAGAGATCCGGGATAGCGAAATGATCGGCGCTACTCGTCTCCACACGACTGTTCGACAGCCCGGTTGGCATTGGCACGCTCGACATCGAGTTCCTCGTCTGTCAGATAGACCCGTTCGCCATTCTGACCGGGCTTATAGAGCCGGAGGGCAGTGCTGTACTTTGCCACACGATCCTTGGCCGCCTTGCACGTGGCTTCCCGTTGGGCCACTACCTTCAGCCGGTCAGCTTCGGCGGCGGCGTCCGCGTCTGACTCCAGGCCTTCGCGGATGTCGCCGGCGGCAGCGAGCTCAGACTTGGCCTTGAGCCGGGCCTGGATCGCCCCGCGGTCCGATTTTCGGAACCGGATGGACGTTTCCTCGGCAGAAACGTCCGCTGCCGGCTGGTCACTGAAGTGCGGGACGCCTTGTGCGTCCACCCACTTGTACACCGATGCTTCCTGCGCCACCGCCGCGGGGCCAAACCCGGCGGCCAGGAGGAGACACAGCAAGCCGGATGCAACAGTCAGGCGCTTCATGACGGCAACCTCGATGAGACTTGGAGCCTTAAGGGAACAGTACCCCCGGCAGCCACGATTATGCCACCCGGGACGGGCAGGAAATCTGACGCGGTTCACGGTCGGGCCCCGCCCTTTCGGCGGGGTGGGTGGCTCCGGCGGGGGCGGGCAGCGCGTGCCCTAAGGGGGAATTAACCCCCGCCGAAGTCACCCGGGTTCTAGCCGGTACTCTTCCTCAGGTATAGGCGCTCTCGCCGTGCGAGACGGTATCCAGGCCTTCCCGTTCCTGGTCCTCCGACACCCGCAGGCCGATCGTGACCTTGACGAGCCAGAAGGCCGCGATGGAGACCGCTCCGGACCACACAATCGTTAAGCCCACGGCCCACAACTGGGCGATGAACTGGGCTGACATGGAGTACGGGGCGACGGCGTTCGCGACGTAGTCATAGACTCCCGTGCCACCGAGCGAGGGGTCGCAGAACACGGCCGTCAGCAGTGCTCCGGTGATGCCGCCGACGCCGTGCACGCCGAACACGTCCAGCGAGTCGTCGTAGCCCAGCATGGCCTTCAGCTTGGTGACTGCCCAGAGGCAGATAAGGCCGGCGACGAGCCCGATCACGATGGCCCCCATCGGACCGACCCAGCCGCAGGCAGGCGTGATGGCCACGAGGCCTGCAATGGCGCCCGAGGCAGCGCCGAGCATGGTGGGCGTGCCGCGTGCAATCCATTCAGCGAATGACCAGGCCAGCGCGGCGGCGGCGGTTGCGAGGATCGTGTTCGCGAACACCTGGGCAGCGAGGCCGTTGGCTTCGAGGTTCGAACCAACGTTGAAGCCGAACCAGCCAACCCAGAGCAGCGAGGTGCCAATCATCACCATGGGCACGTTGTGCGGGGGCATCGAGGTGCGCCCGAAGCCCACCCGCTTGCCCAGGAAGTACGCACCAACGAGACCAGCAATGCCTGCATTGATGTGCACCACCGCGCCGCCGGCGAAATCGAGGGCACCCTTCTGGAACAGGAAGCCCGCCGTGGCGCCCGCGGCCGCACCGGCGTCGGCGTCGGTGTAGGCATCCGGACCAGCCCAGAACCAGACCATGTGGGCGATCGGCAGGTAGGAGAAGGTGAACCAGATCACGAGGAACACGAGCACCGCCGAGAATTTGATCCGCTCGGCGAAGGCGCCGACGATCAGGCAGGGTGTGATGCAGGCGAAAGTAAGCTGGAAGACAAAATAGGCCAGCTCGGGCACGTAGACGCCCTTGGAGAATGTCGCTGCCAGCGATTCGACGGTCATGCCGCTCAGGAAGAGGCGGTCAAAGCCGCCGAAAAACGCCGAGCCGCCGGTGAATGCGATGCTGTAGCCATAAATGGCCCACAGCAGCGCGATCACGCAGAACGTCATGAAGACCTGCATCAGCACGGACAGCACGTTCTTGGAGCGCACCATGCCCCCGTAGAACAGCGCAAGTCCGGGAATGGTCATGAGAATGACCAGCACCGTGGACGTCAGCAGCCAGGCGGTGTCGCCCTTGTCCGGCACCGGGGTGTCGCCACCGAAGGCAATTCCAGGCACCAGGAAGCTTGCTAGCAGCAAGGCTGGCGAGCAGACCTGCAAGGCCCGGCGTAACCGGGTGAGTAGTGTGTTGAATTCAGTCACTGTGATATCTCCTGCGCGTTGCATTGCTAGACGGCTTCGCCGCCCGTTTCACCCGTCCGGATGCGGACCACCTCCTCCAGGGAGGACACGAAGATCTTTCCGTCACCGATCTTGCCGGTGCGGGCCGTGTTGACGATGGCTTCCACCACCTGCTCGACGAGGTCGTCGGCCACGGCCAGCTCCAGCTTGGTCTTCGGCAGAAAATCCACGACGTATTCGGCCCCGCGGTAGAGCTCGGTATGGCCGCGCTGACGACCATAGCCCTTCACCTCGGTGACCGTGATGCCCTGAACGCCCATGTCCGTGACGGCCTGGCGGACGTCGTCGAGTTTGAAGGGCTTGATGATGGCTGTGATGAGTTTCATGCGCAGACTCCTATTTGAGCAGCCCGAACGTCTTGCTGATGGTGAAGACCAGGGACGTTTCGCCACTGTCGCTGTCTTCGAAGTCCTTGATGAGGGTATCGTCCGAGTAGATCACCGACACCTTGTAGTCGAGGCCGATGGGCTCGAACTGGCTGCCGTAGCCGGCTTCGTAGTAAGTCGTGTCGAAGTCCTGGCTGAACAGGCCGACCATGCCGTAAAAGCCCTTGTAGTCCACCCGGGGCGCGATGAAGGTGTAGTCGAGAGAGCCTGAGCCCTCGCCACCGTCGCTGGTGGGTCCGTCGAAGTTGTCGTACTGACCAATCGCCGCCGAGATGCTGAAGATCTTGTAGCCGAGGCTCAGGTTGAGCTCCTGGTAGTCGTCGTCGAAATCGTCGGTGTAGGTGTAATAGGTGCCCCCGATGCCGAAGGTGACGTCGCCGATCGAGCCGTTGTAGCCGCCGTAGAGGTCGACCTCGAGGCCCTGGCCTACGTCCGCGTTCCAGTTGCCCAGATAGAAGCCGTTGGCCTTGAGGTCGATGCCAGCCATCGCGGAGGAGTCGCTCTGGGAAATGCCGCGGAAGATGTACTCGGACATGTAACCGGCGTTGGCCGTTACTTCGACCGCCTGGGCTCCGCCAGCAGCTACGCAAAGCAGCGCAATTCCAGACTTCGTCAAGGTGTGTTTCGCCACGAAAAGCTCCTAATGTCTTGCTTGTGTGATGGGTAGTGGGCTGGCACGATCATCGGGCCGCCGCTAGCGCCAGTAGCACGATCCGTGCCAGGTCCCTGCCAACCGCTCGGAAGGCCGCGGGCCTAGCGCTGACGTGCAATCCTCCGGGCTCAGTTGCGCCGGTTGCACCATCGGAGGGCGGAGTTGGAGCGCTGTTGCTTCGTTTAAGAGCGTAGAGAGGACACCATGGACGCGAAGTTCGTCGAAGACCTGGCCCGGAAGCTGGCCGCCAACGTACCCGGCAGCGTGCGTGCGCTGCAGGCTGATCTCGAGCGCAATTTCGAGGCGCTGCTGGGCAGCACCTTCGAAAAGCTGCAGCTCGTGAGCCGGGAAGAATTCGACGTTCAGCGCCGCGTGCTGGAGCGCACCCGGGAAAAACTCGCCCGGGTCGAAATGGAGCTGAAGGAACTCGAAGAAAAGTCCGGTTGCGCCTCGCCACAACCCTGACCCGTGCCCAGCTGGGGCTCAAGGCCCCGGAGGTCGCGGTGGAAGCGCACGTGGCCGGGGGCCTGCCCCAGTTCACCATCATCGGGCTGATCGAGACGGCGGTCCGTGAAAGCCGGGATCGGGTCCGTGCGGCCATCCAGTCGTCCGGTCTCAAGTTTCCCGACGGCCGCATCACAGTCAATCTCGCCCCGGGAGACTTGCCCAAATCCGGCAGCGGCTTCGACCTTGCGATTGCCGTCGCGATTCTTGTCGCGTCCGGGCAGGTGCGCGCCGAACGGGCAGCTGGCGTCGAGTTTCTGGGCGAGCTGGCGTTTTCCGGTAGCCTGCGGCGCATCTCGGGTTTGATTCCGGCACTGCTGAAAGCGCGGCAGGCCGGTCGGCTCTCCATCGTGCCGGTAGCGGGTCTCGTCGAGGCCACGCTGCTCGGTGGCGACCAGATCCGCCTCGCCGCGGGTTTGCCCGAGGTCGTGCAGTACCTCAACGGCACTTTAGAGCTGCCAACACCGCCGACGGGTGGACCGCCTCCCGCAAGCCCGACGCCCGAGTTCGAAGACCTGGTGGACGTGCGCGGTCACGCGGCGGCCCGACGTGCGCTCGAAGTGGCTGCCGCCGGCGGCCATCACCTGCTGCTCGTCGGCCCGCCTGGCACTGGCAAGACCATGCTGGCGCGCCGTCTGCCCGGTCTGCTGCCCGACCTCAACGACGTCGAAGCGCTCGAGTCAGCCGCCATCCAGTCCCTGGCGGGTGGTGTTCTGGAGTTTCGTCGCCGGCCATTCCGGTCACCGCACCACACCGCGTCGGCGGCAGCCCTCGTTGGGGGCGGCGGCAATCCGCGACCCGGTGAGATTTCGCTGGCGCATCGGGGCGTACTGTTCCTTGACGAACTGCCGGAATTCTCGCGACCTGTGCTGGAAGCGCTGCGTGAACCGCTGGGCACTGGTCAGATCACGATTGCGCGCTCACTGCGTACGGTGGAATACCCGGCTGAGTTCCAGCTGGTGGCGGCGATGAATCCCTGCCCCTGCGGATTTGCGGGGGATCGGGAGCAGGAGTGCCGGTGTACCCCGGACCAGGTGCGGCGGTATCAGATGAAGGTGTCGGGGCCGTTGCTGGATCGCGTGGATCTGATCGTCAGCATGCACCGGGGCGCATTGCGTGCCGGTGATGCGGAAAGCTCGGCGCCGGTCCGGGCTCGGGTGGCCGCTGCGGTGGCGCGTCAGCAGCGGCGCAGTGGTTGTCTCAATGGTCGTCTCGCCGCGCAAGGGCTTCGAGCCTATTGCAGCTTCGACCGCGAGGGCGAGGCTTTGCTGGAATCTGCCAGCAGCCGGTTTGTACTGTCGGCCCGGGCTCAGGATGGGGTGCGGCGTGTGGCGCGCACGCTGGCGGATTTGGCTGGCGCCGACTCGATTGGCGTCACCCAGGTGGCCGAGGCGATTGGCCTGCGGGCGGAGCGGCAGTTGGGATCCCGGTCTGGTGCGCCGGTCGTTCCAGAATCTCGCTAGAGTTACGACTTTAGAGGCTTTGTAGGCGGTGCTGGGCGGTACACACTTTCGGGGTCACCCGATTTGGCCAGTTTCATGCCCCAAAAGGCCCCGGATCGCCTTCCGGTTGCGACTATTGCCACAACCATCGCCTTTTTGCGTGGTCAGAGGGTACTGCTGGATAGCGACCTAGCAGAGCTATTTGGCGTGAGCACGGCGCGCCTGAACCAACAGGTGCGGCGCAACCGCAAGCGCTTCCCGCCTGACTTTCTGTTTGAACTGACCCCGGTGGAGTACTCCAGCTTGAAGTTGCATTTTGCAACATCAAGTTGGGGTGGGCGCCGAAAACTGCCGCTGGCATTCACTGAACACGGATCCATCATGGCAGCGACCAGTCTCAATACGCCGCGAGCGGTCGAGATGAGTGTTTTCGTCGTCCGCGCTTTTGTCAGACTTCGTGCGGTGCTGGCTTCCAACAGGGGGCTTGCCCGAAAGCTTGCTGCCCTGGAGCGATCGCTGGCTACGCTCGATGCTGAAACGCTACGGCAGTTTCAAGAGGTTTACGGAGCAATTCGAGCGCTGACATCAGCCCCACGGCCAAAGCGGCGACCCATCGGTTTCACGGCGGACCTCGACTCGAATGCCTGAGTGGGCTAATTGAGGGGTCTTATGTTGAATTCGACCCTCTCGCGGCTCAGGCTATGTTGCTTAGACCAATGAAAGCCTATGCTTCCCTGCAGTGGAGTCTGTCGAGCAAGAACAGACCGCCGAATCGACCAACATCAAATTGAACACAGGGGATCGGTACATGAGCCCGAAAATCTGGACCGCTGCTGCGGCACTGGTTCTCAGCGCAAACTCCGCTGCCGCCCTAACGCTACTTGGCTCCTTCAACCCTGCCAACGAAGCGGACCTGTGCTCTGCCGACTACAGCGGCGGAACCGCGTCGGTCTGGATACATGGCTGCTCGGCCGCCAACCTCCAGTCCTATTCGACGGCGGGCATATTTCAGGGTTCGATCACCAGGCCTGGCGAGAGCGCCAACGATGTGGACCTCGATATCGCGCCGATCGGGTTCACACTCGGAGCGACGGCGATTTCCACCGGCACCCTGTTGTTCATAAACGGCGAGTCGGGCACTGCCGACATCTACGCTGTCGATCCCACCTCTGGCGCCGTTGTCGCGACCCTCGTTACGGCGTTCGGCGTCAGTCACGTTGTTGGCGGCGCCTACCACCCTTCGCGGGGAACGTTTTTTCTGCTGCAGGACGAAGTTCCCGGTGTCGCAGACGACAATCTGATCGCCGAGATTAACCCGGTTACGGGCGCTGTCCTGAATACCATCGAGACGACATCCTTTTCCGGGTATACGGTGAACTTCGGGGACCTCGAAGTGCATACGGGTACTGGCAACCTGTTCATCGTGAGCAGTGACCAAACCAATATTCTCGAAATAACGGCGACGGGCGTATTCGTTGCATTGCATGCACTTCCGGGCGGCGTGTCCGCGCTGAGCGGTATCGGGATCGACGAAGTGCTCGGAGAGGCCTGGGTCAGCGGAAACGGAGGTACCGTCTGGCGACTCGGTGGCTTGTCGGCAGTACCGTTCGATACGGACCTCGATGGCGTGTTAGACCCACTCGACAATTGCAGGATCATCGCCAACCCGACCCAGCTCGATGCCGACCAGGACGGCTACGGGAACATCTGCGATGCGGATCTGAACAACTCCGGGACGGTGACAACGGCCGACTTCGGCCTGCTGCGCTCCGTGCTCGGTCAGCCGGCGACGTTTAGCCCGTTGACAGCCGCTGCGGACATGAACGGCAGCGGCACAGTGACGACCGCGGACTTCGGCCTGCTACGTGCCCGGCTGGGCACACCGCCGGGGCCGTCGGGGCTGGCTTGTGCGGGGACGATCCCGTGCCCGTGATGGGCTGAGCTACGTACGACCCATGGGGTGTGTGCAGCGAACAGCGGGTAGCTGCCCAGATCACGCCGGCCTTTGTTCAGCCCCGCTCAATCCTGCGGATACCCAGCTTCCCGCTGGTGCCAAACCGCGAGAATAAGCACCACTTCCTCTGCTGGGAACCAGCGATACTTGGCTATGTAGCCGTGGCGTCCGCGTGCCAGCACCAGTTCGCGGCGTCCGTTCTCGGCCTCGCGGCCGAGTAGAGGATGCTCCGCAAGCAGCTCAAAGGCTCGATAAACGCTGTCGACCTGCCGTCGGGCGGCGCCGGGGTCTTCCTTGGCAATGATATCGAACAGCCGCTCCAGATCGAGGAGCGCCCGATGGCTTACTTCGACCCGCGCCAAGACCGCGGCTTCGGTCGACGGACGCGCTTGCCGTCCATGCGGGCCACCAGATACTTGAAGCTTTCGTCCAAGGGATGAGACTTTCCGCTGGCCAGGGATTCCTGTTCAGATTCGGCGGCGGCGATCGCAAACTGCTGCTGCAATTCGCCACGCTCAGCCTCTTTGGCCAGTGTGTCTACCATGAACGCATGAGGAGTCTTCCGGGCGCGACTGGCCAGCCGGTTAATCCGTCGTTTCAGTTCATCGGGCAATTTCAGGCTGGTGGCGGCCATCTGGTGTCTACGTCCCTGGAGGTAGTAAAAACTTACTACCAGGCGCCAAGCGCGTCAAGCCTGGTTTAATCAGTTCACGCCACCCGGCGCAGACCAACGAGCGAGCCCAGGGCCGACAGCAATAGCCAAGCCGCCGCCGGCACCGGTATGACCGACGGGGCCGTGCTGACGAGCGACCGGATCTTGGAGCGATCGGCCGAGAAATCTGCGGGATACAGGCCACCGACCAGCAACGCGTTGCCCTGAAGGCCGCCGAGGCTCAGTGTCAGTGGGTCCTCGCCCGCACTATTCAACAAGTCGACCCGATTGCCGAAGCCGAGTGCGGCAAGCGTGCCGAACGTCGAGCCGGCGAGACTGATAGCAGGCGACACGGTCCCGACCCAGAAACTGACGTCCCGGTCCCAGACACCGTAAGGATCGATGGTGATCGATTGCAGGGCCTGTGGCGAGTCGAACACGAAGAGCACGAGATCGTGTTGGCTGACGTTGTCAACCTGGTGGTCGATGCTGCTGCTGATACAGCGGCGGACGGTCTGCTCATCCCGGTTGCAGACACCGAGACCCGTCGAAAACTGCCCGAGAAATGCCGCTTCGAAACCGCCAGCCGGGGAGTCGGCGGTATCCGACCAGGCAGTGACCCGCAGTTTCCCGGTCCCCTGCTTGAACGTCAGCGAGTTTCCGTAGGATGACCCGCTGCGCACGTAGCTGTTGCCGCCGGAGCCGAAATCCCAGGTGCTTGCGCCGGCGACCTGGCAGTGCGCGGCCAGCAGGATTGCAGGCAGCAAGAGGCGAAACTGATTGACCATGGCGTCCCTGTCCTTCGCGCACCGCCTT
The DNA here is from genome assembly GCA_031395645.1 of Gammaproteobacteria bacterium. Taxonomy (GTDB): domain Bacteria; phylum Pseudomonadota; class Gammaproteobacteria; order Steroidobacterales; genus SHZI01. The sequence goes on from JANNJM010000005.1 coordinate 31,246, forward strand.
CTTGGCGGTTGTTCTGCGACGGCGAGTTTCAAGGACCACTGGATAACGGGTCAATCGAGTGCTTCACGCCGCGGCGTGCGCCCCTGATTCCCCGAAGAAAGAAAAAAACTTATGTAATGAGAAAGTCGCGCGCGACGCAGGAAGTGGGCTGGAATGCGCCGCGCGCCGGGCGGTCAGGAGCCCGAGATGAACGCCACGGCACTAATGATTTCTTCGTCTGAGAGGTCGACGCGGCCACCCTTGGGGGGCATGTAGCCAGCGGTGCCCTGATAACCTTCGATGGCGTGCTTGTTGAGCGTTGCGGTGCCCTGAGCGCGACGCGGTGCCCACGCTGCAGCGTCCTGGAATTTTGGCGCGCCACCGACTCCCGCCCCGTGGCACGCGAAGCACGCGACGTTGTACACCTGCTCACCGGTTAGCGTTGCCACCACGGGAGCGGCTGCCTCGGGGACGACTGCGGCCAACGCTCCGCCCACCGGTTCGTTACCCGGCAGGTTCACCCTGGCTGCCGGCTGAATGCGCTCGTCCACTGCCGCCGCGTAAGCCGGATCTTCCTTCACCCACGCCAGCTGGCTGTCGCTGGCAATCGAGCGGGCCAGGAAAATGAGGAACACCGTGACGCCAATCAGGGCGCCGATAACTACCATGAAGAGGTTGAAGAATTGCTGGTCGTCGGAAGTCTGATCGGTGTGTGGCTCAAGGTGCTGCTGGGTGCTCAAGTTGTGCTCGATCCGTGCGTTGGGAGAGAGTGGGCGGACGGCAGTATAAGTGACAACCCGGCCGGCGAAAACCGGGGCGGGCGGACCCGTCAGGCGCTATCCGTGAGGCGCCGCGGCGAGGCGAAATCCCGGATCCCGGCCAGCTGGCGCAGGGCAACCAGGTCGTCCACCCGGATGCGGTGGGTGTCGAGGCGGCGGATGAGGCCTTTTTCTTCCAGATCCCTGAAGCTGCGGCTCACCGTCTCCTTCTTGAGGCCCAGGAAATCCGCAATGTCCTCGCGGCTCATTGGTACCTGGATTTCCTGCAGTAGCGGATCGTCGTCGTTGGCCAGCTTCTCCGTCAGACGTTGCCAGTGGCGAAGGTAGAGCAGGAACACCGCCAGTCGCTCGATGGCAGTCCGCTGGCCGAGGCTGTAGACGATGTCGAGAATGTCCTCGATCACGCGAAACATCATGTTGAGAAACGCGCGCTCGGCGGTCGGGTCCGCCGCCAGGCGCACCTCGAGCTGTCGCCGCGGACAGCAGGCCACGCGCGCTGCAGTGACCGCCTCCACGCTGAAGAAATAGGTCTCCGTCGCTGTCAGCCCCACGAAGTTGTCGCGAAAGAGAAAGGACAGAACCTGGCGCCGGCCATCCGTGCCGGTGCGCGTGACCCGCAGGACCCCGGACAGTATGTTGAAGACCTGGGTGGCCGGCTCCCCGGCACTAATGATGACTTCCCCTGGCTCGAGGTCGCGGATCGGGGCGGCGTCAAAGATGTCGAGGAATACATCCTGGGGGAGATCGAGGGTGCGCATGCCGAAAAGCATGGCGGTCGGGCTGCGGGCTGGCAAGCGGTGGCAGCGGGCGGACCCGGGTGGTTGGACGGCGCGCGCGGTGCGGCGCTATCATCCCGACCCGCTCGGGCGCCCGTAGCTCAGCTGGATAGAGTACTGCCCTCCGAAGGCAGGGGTCACTGGTTCGAATCCAGTCGGGCGCGCCATCTAATCAATTACTTACGACGGGCGCGCTACTCCCGGAGTTCTCCGTAAGTGCACCGTAAGTGCAGCTGCACTCGGAATGCAGTTGTCACCACCTGTTGGCTTTCGTTCTGACCGGGAGAGTTCGCCGGGTCCGCTGATCCATTGACGCCGTAGTCGCCGCACACTCCGCCGATTGGTTTGCTGGCAGCCGCTGCCGCGAAAACGGGCGTCTGCGGACAGGACTGACCACCTGTACGTATGCCGGCGCACGGATCGACCCGGCCGCGACGCCTAAGATCTCTGCTTTGTTCCCCACGAAAGGAAGTGACCCATGGCCAAGTATATCGATGGCTTCGTCTTGCCGATCCCGAAACGCAACGCTCCCGCCTATCGGAAGATGGCCAAGACGGCCGGCAAGGTCTGGCGCGAACACGGTGCACTGGAGTACATGGAATGCATCGCGGATGACGTAAAGCCGGGCAAATACACGTCGTTCCCACAGAGCGTGAAGCTGAAAAAGAACGAGGTCGTGTGGTTCTCCTGGATCGTGTACAAGTCCCGCAAGCACCGGGACCAGGTAAATGCAAAGGTGATGAAGGACCCGCGCCTCGCCGCCATGATGGATCCGAAGAAGATGCCCTTCGACGGCAAACGGATGATCATGGGGGGATTCAAGGTGGACATTAGCCTCTAGGCATCCGAGCCCGACGAAGTTAGAACTCCAGGAAACCTCACGGCTTGAATGGCTAAACAAATGGGTCCCAGGTCACCACCTGTTGGTTTTCATTTTGACGGGGAGACTCAACCGCTAGTCAAAAGCAGCAACGCGCGCGCGGCAGAGTTCGAGCGCCCTGTCGACGGTGGCCCGCGCATCAGCGCTCAGCGCAAGCGCTCGCGGAAGGGCGAGCGCATCCAGCGCAAGCGGCAATCGCTGCAGGACGTCGTCGATGGCGGCTTGTGCATCCCCGGCCCGCAGGCCTGCGAGGGTGGCAAGTGCCACGAAATCAGCGCGCCGCAGCCGTTCGTCCTTGCCGCTGAGCTTCAACGCCATACGATCATGCGCAAGGCCGGGAAAGACGCGCGTGGTCAGCGTGTCGTAGACCGGCGCAAAGCGCACCGTGCGGAATGCGGCGTCCCCGCTGTGGGCGATCTTCAGGAGCGCCATGTTCTTCAGATGCAGGTCACCGTCGGCGATCAGCCAGCTGAACAGGACACGGCGCACCAGCACCAGCAGGTCGTCTTCCGGAGCCGTGGACAACGCACGCACGGCTTTCGCCACGCGCTCGATGGTTCCCGTGTACTTATCGTGAGGCGCAAGATCCAGAATCGAGCACATGTCCTCCATGGCAATCCAGCGAGGATCGTCAGTCTGCTCACGGATGTCGAAGCGCTCGACCACCAGCGCCGGAGGCAACTCGTCCGGCATGCGCAGGAGCGCGGCGTCCGGTGTGTTGAGCCCGATGGCACGGGCGAGTGTCAGCCCGATCCACTCGACCAGCGGCAGCGAGTCAAAGCCGCTCGTCCCGGCAGGCTTCAGGATATGGGTGAACGGCAACGCCATGCTGGGGGAGAGCTTCCCCTCGGCGTCCAGGTGCATGGGAGCCTTGATCTGCACGCCAGAAAGTCGCGGCGTTTCCGCGTTGGCAAACAGCGCAGCCAGCCTGTGCTCGAAGTCCCTCTCCAAGGTACTTCTGCCCGGACCTGAGTAAGTTCCCGTAAAGAGGCCGTCCGTGCTGAACCGTGCCAACTTGTTGGTGAGGGTATCGGCAGGGAGTCGCCCGATCGCATCAATCGTTTCGGCAATACTGATGTTCGACAGGTAGCGCTTGCCTGAGCGCACCAGCGCACGCTCATCGCCACCCTCTTTCAGTACTGAATCAAGCCAGCCCTCGGGCAGCAGCGAAACGATAAAGGGCGGCAGCTTGCCGGCTACGGTCTGCCGGACGATCGGCGGCAGCGCCGGCCCTTCCTTGTTCACCGACCAGCGCCACTCGAAACCGTCGTGGGTGAGCATGCCGACGGGACTCCCGTGCCAGGCGACGTGCAGATCGAAAGCCGCTGCGTTTCGTGCAGCAACCGCTGCAGGTCGGTGCAGCAGAGCCTTCTCAGTGCGCTCACCTTCCCGAAACCACTGGTTCTCGCGGGCGAGTGCCCACACGGCATCGCTGGCCTCCTTGGCGTTCCCATACTCCTCGATAAGGCGGGCTGCTATCGCCTCCCTCATGGCCACATCGATGGAGGCGGCATGTTCACTGCGAATACGGAATGCTTCGAGGAAGCGTTGCCGGATTGCTGACACGGATACGCTGAACTCCCCCAGGCTGTCGGCCACGATGGCGCTTGCGATCGACGGCTGAACGGGTGCTTTGTTCTGGATGATCTCCAGGGACCGGAGGCGCGTGCGCTGGACGCGCTGGCCGGACAGGTACAGGCGGCCGTCCCGGGTGGGACCCAGCAGGATTGCGCTGGCGCCCGACAGGTAGGCCTTGGGGTACAGGTAGCGGGCGATCCGCACGGCATGCGCCAGGACCGTCTGCTCGATATCGTCGCCCGCATCGACGTAAATGCCCCGCATGAGCTGGACGATCTTGCCCGCTTCAGCCAGGTAGTGGCTGCGGGTCTTGTCGATCGTCTCGCCAACGAGCTGGAGGGGCATTTCGAACTTTCCCGTGTTTCAGACACGCGAAAGTTAGACTTTGGACGGTCGAAGTGCAAGGGAAATCTAACTTTCCCGTGTTTCAAATACGCACAAGTCAGATTTCCTTTTGCGTCGCACCATCGGCCGGATACCCGCTGCCGATCGCCCGACCTGGGGTCGGCTCCCCCCGCTGGTTTTCATTCTGGTGTTCCGACCCGTGCCAGTTTCCAAGCCCCCCCCCACGCCGCGCTTCCTGAACAACACGCAGGCCGCGGCGTATCTCAACCTCTCCCCACGTACGCTGGAGAAGCAGCGCGTGATCGGCGGCGGCCCGTGGTTTCGGAAATTCGGCCGGCGGGTGGTCTACTCGCTGGCGGACCTGGATGCCTGGGCCGATGAGCGCCGGTGTTCGAGCACGTCGGACCTCCCGTACGAACGTGCCCTGGGTCGTTGAGCCGCTCCGAAGGCAGGGGTTAGAGGTTCGAATCCTCTCGGGCGCGCCAATCACGCATAAAAGAGGGCACTTGATCGGTGCCCTTTCTTGTCCCACCCGCCATCTGCAGCAGCTTCGCGTTGCTCCCTCTGATCGTTGCCGTGCCTTCGTACACCGTGATCCGGTCGACGAGGGTGTGCAGGTAGTCTTTGGCAAAGGGTGAGCTGCGATCCTGCAGCTTCGCGCGGATCACCCGACTGAACACACTCACCTGGCTCGGCAGCACCCGCTCGATGGGTAGCGCCTGGATGCGCCGTAGCCCTGCCATCTCGACCAGGATCGCTTCCCGGGCACTCCGCGCAGTGGCTATGCGCCGCTCGAAGGTGTCATCGAGGGATACGATGCCGCGCTCGATGGTGTCGTAGAGGCGCCCCAAGCGTTCCTCGGCCTTGCGCAGATCCGCCTGGAGCCGGACCAGGTCCCGCTCGTCGCGGGTCTTGTGGTCCTGGAGCTGGCGGCGGGCTTCCCGCAGCAGGAGCGCCAGGCGGCTGGGCGTGAAGGCGTGCTCGGCCAGTTCCTGCAGCACCAAGTTGTCTACGCTCTCCATGGGCAGGTTGCGGCTGTGGCAGAACGTGCCGCCCTTGTTCACCCGCGTGGTGCATTTGTAATAGCGATACTTGCCGCTCTTGCCGGTGGTCAGGGTCATGGCCCCGCCGCAGTGCCCGCAGCGAAGCAGGCCGGTGAGCAATGTCGGGGACGACACGCGCCGGGGCGGGGTTGAGGCGGGAGCGCGAGATTCCCGCCGCTGGCGGACCCGCTCGAAGGTCGCCTCGTCGATGATCGGATCGACGGGAACCCGTATCCAGTCGGCCGGTGCGCGCCTCTGGAGCGTTTTAGAGTCCCGGACGTTGAACAGGTACTCAACCGGCATAGGTCCGGCTGGAAAGGATCTTGTGGACCTTCTGGATGCCCCAGGGACGTCCCCGCATGGTCTGGCCGGCATCGTTCAGGTGCTTGGCGATCTCCTTGATGCCGAGCGTACGGCCCTCGTGTCCGTCCAGGTACAGCTGGTAGATCCGGCGGACAGTGGCGGCCTCGGTCTCGTCGATGGCCAGGCGCTTCTTGCGGCGGCCCCGATTACCGAGTCGCTCCGTTGCCACGGCCTGGTAGCCGAACGGTGCCGCCGACCCGTTGAAGAAGCCCTGCCGGGCGTTCTCCCGCATGGCCCGGCCGGTGTGCTTGGCGTTCTCGGCGCTCTGGTACTCATCGAACATGGAGATCATGCGGCGGACCATCTGTCCGGAGGCGTCGTCGCTGGTCTGCTGGGTGATGGAGACGACCTTGACCCCGTGCTTCTGCAGCTTCCGCTCGTACAGGCCGAAGGTGATGCCGTTCCGGAAGAACCGGGAGAGGCTGTGCACGACGATGGTGTCGAACGGTGGCGGGGATCGCAGGGCGTCGGCCATCAGGGTTTGGAACACGGGCCGCTTGTCGTCCGTGGCGGACGCGCCGGGCTCGACGTATTCCATGGCGATGAGTTGACTCTGCCGCTGGCACCACTCCCGAAGCTGGCGCAGCTGGTCGGGGATCGACAGGTCCTGTTCGGCCTGGCGGGTGGTGGAGACGCGGGCGTAGAGGGCAACGGCCATGGGGCATCACTCCGTGGGTTCGCTGGTTTCCTGGAGCCGCAGGACCTCCCGCATCAGCTCGGCCAGGTGGCGGCGCAGGACGTCGACCTCGGCGTCCGTCAGCGCGTCTGGCTGGAGATCCTGTCGCCAGCGTACCGCAACGTGTGTCGGCTGCGCAGTCGTTTCCCGGGTGGCCATGGGTTCCTCCGGGGGAGAAGTCTCCGCCGAGGCCATCCCTATCGAAATCCACTCCAGCGCAGCCTATGGGGCACGGCACGCGCACAACCCAGCAATGGCAACGAGTCGGTGAGGACCCTATGCACGGCGAAGAATTTCACCGTGCTGGAAAAACAGACGTGCAGACAAAGCGTTGGGCCAGGCGCGTGTAGCGCCTTTTATCTTGCCCAACGCCCAATTCTATCAGCAGGCGACAGCGAATGACTTTCGGGGGAAGTGCTTGCGGGCTTCCTTCTGGTACTTGCCTCAGGACTTGGGTGAACCCAAAGCCTGATAATCTGATCGCTCAATCACCATGCCCGGTGGGCTAACATGTGCCATCGGAGTGTAAGCCCGGTTCCATCCTAGGCAATCGCTCAGTAGTACCGGTAGGTCTCATTTCCGTGAGTAACATCCGTCACTGCCGATTCCTTCGCGTCCGTGCAACCCATGCCTGCATTGTCGTGGCGCTGGCACTAGCGCCAACTAGCACGTGGGCCGCATGGTCATACTCTGAGAGTGGTGATCCCTTCAATGACCAATCGAAGCAGAAACTGGTTATTTCTCTCGGCAATCAATCCCCTACTGTCGGGTTTCGGAGATTCGACGGAGCGGACAGTGTCGACCTGTTGATTGTTCTCTCGAAGTCCAGGGAAGTCGATCCAAATCACTCGATCCTAATCAGGATCGACTCACACGCGACACAGGAGCTCGAGGCATCAGAAAATGGCCACTTGACGGTGGCCAATTTGTTAGCAAAGGACAGGAGTACTTACTACTACCACGCGCTGGCACTGTACGGGAGCGACTCTGAGTTCTCATGGAAACCGAATCGACTTGCGATTCCAGTAATTACTGATATTGATGACCGGCAGCGGACTGACACCGTGCTCAGCTATTCCAAGGACGCCGTGAACTCGCGGTTGCCATTTGACCCACTGACCAATCATGCGTTCGCCCCCGAGGGGCTGTTCTTGCAGCACCTCCTGAAAGGTCAGAACTTGTTCTTGCGCTACACTGCGATAGACGGAAGCGAAGTCACCGAGCGCATTTCTCTTGTTGGTCTTTCCGCCCCCTTGGAGCAACTCCTCACGAAGTCCACCGCCGAACGGTGCTCAGATGAGGCAGTGAGAGTTGTGGCAAAGAATGGCTGCTTTGAACGCGCAGTGGATGCTGCTCAACCACTTCCCCCTGGATTGCCGGTATTCAAATCTCCCGCATTCAAGAAGATCTTCGATGGTTGCTTGCAAGATGCAAAGCGAGCGATTCCCATTTGTGGGCGCTAGGCGCCATATCGTTTCAAGTGCCTGTCGGCAGGATGGGCACGTTTCCCCAGCGTGCTTCATGGGGGCGCCGAACCCAGTAGCGGCCTGTAATCATAGCCTCCCGTGTAACCTGCTCGAGCGAAAGTCGTAGAGATGCTCGTAATCCTCAATTCGGATGTGCTTTACACAAGCACCTTTGTTCACGGCCGGGTACACCGGAATTGGCGGCAGTTTGCAGAGGGGTGCCACAAAGTTGGCGCACGCCTGATCATTCCGCGCACCACTTTGCTGGAGGTCAACTTAAGACAGAAGGAACTGGCCGATGACGAGAAGTTGGCAATACGAAGTGCCATGGCAACGTTCACGAAATACAAACTTCCTTTTGAATCAGTGGATGTAGATCAAATTGTCATAGAACCAGACTTAATTGGATTGTTTCGCCAAACGGGCGTCAGCATCGATGCCGAAGCCGCGACGCTCGAGGATTTCGAGGACGCGGAGCGACGCGCCTGCTTACATCTTCCTCCTGGACCGCCGCGGACGCGGTCGCCAGCCGGCGGCGAGGACACCCGGTCAGACGAGATGAGAGACCTAGTAATTTGGGCGACGGCGTGCCGCTTGGCACGCACCGCGGGCGGCGCCATTCTCGTCAGCAGAGACAACGTCCACACAAACAAGCACGCGACAAGTGAAGGCGAAACCCAGCAGCTCCGTGTCGCTTTCGACCTTGACGAAGCGCTGGGAATGCTCGGCGCAGAGACTGCGGCCGGCAAGATCGCGGAACAATTCCTGCGTGAGGCCTGGCCAACATTTCTGCGTTGCGGCGTGCCTGTTTCGTCAGACTATTCAGTGAAAACAATCACCGACGCCGTCTTCACGCAAGGCACACGTGGCATTGCATCTGCACGATTTGCATTTTCTGCAGCGAATCCTAAAGGAAAGCGCTTTAGAGCCAAGGCGTCCGTATCGTCGATCGACGACGGCGCGTTTGTGGTTACCCTTGCAGACTCGCATATCGATCAGAGCCGGTGCGATGCGGCTAATATCGGCGCCACGGTTGCCCGAGCGGGGCAGATGCCAACGGACGACTATCAAGACCGATTGAGCGACTTACGAAACCTGTTGGGGTGAGTTATGAACTTAAATATGGGCAGCCAGGTTTTTCGGGACGTTAGTATCCCGCTGCTCTGGGGCACGCGCGCTGTTGTTCAGGATTCAAAAGGACGACTTTCAGTAATTGACCTGAGCGGGACAGAATCCACGCTGGAAATTCTTGGAGAGAGGCCGGCTCCAAATGTGGACTTTCGACCCCTGTCCGATGGCGCGTTCGAGATCATGAAGAATGGTGATCCGCTTTATTTGTTCGAGCCAGCAACGAAAACGTTGCGAGGCCTTGGGCTGAACCTTCCCGATTGTGTAATTGCTTCGAATGAAATCCGAATTGGCACCAATCGATTTCAAAGCAATACCGTTAGCGGCTTTGGTGTAGGAATTGCCATATCGGAGGGGGGTGGAATTGGAATCGGCGGACCACTTCCTCCTGGTCTCGCAAGACTTCGAATATAGACCGGGCAGATGAATTTGTTCGTGCGTGGCCCGATGGCGCTGAAATGAGGGCTATGCGCTTGGGTGGTTGGCCTGCCGCTTAACGATTACGGACCTAAAGATACTGTAGTCTTCCAGTGCCCAGATTCATCCGCCCTGGCGCGCCAAACTCAATACGAGATGAAAGCCTAGGCGCCGTGGTCGCGCAGCCAGGCCATCAACTTCACTTTGCGGCTCTCGGGGCTTTGCTCGGGGGCGCTCTGTCCGCTGGTTCTGGCGTCGGACTGGCCACCGCTCGTAATCGCCACAATATAAGGGTCGTAGCCGGCGAAATCGAAATCCGGGTCGACCAGCAGGTCTAGCGGGGACCGCGCCTCCCCTGAGTCCTTTTGAGCAGCCATTGTTGTTTTTCTTCTGGGTCGGTTGTGGTTTTCTAGTGCTACGGAATATAGACCTGGAGATCATCTGCGAGGCCCAGATTAAACATAAGCTTCACTGCCTTAATGGGAACTGAAATCAGGGCCCTGTTGTGCGTACGCTGCATCGATCGGAACACCTGGGAGGGAGCGACATGGCAGCCGGCGTCTTCGCAGATGTCGTACTCGTGGCTCATGCATGTTTCGTCGGCTTCGTCCTGGTCGGATTCGTCCTGATTCTTGTCGGCCTGGCGCGCGGCTGGTCCTTCGTTCGACAACCGGCCTTCCGTTACGCTCATCTGCTGGCCATCGGCGTGGTCGTCCTGCAGGCCTGGTTCGGCATTGAATGCCCGCTGACCACCCTGGAGAGCGCCCTGCGGGTGCAGGCCGGGCAGGCGGGTTACGGGGCATCGTTCATCCAGGACTGGCTCTACCGGTTGCTCTACTTCAGCGCTCCGCCCGCGGTCTTCACGCTGGTGTACTCGCTCTTTGGCGCGGCCGTTGCGCTCCTCTGGTGGTTGGCCCCACCAGTGCGGCGGCGGGGTCCCTCCGCGATCGGCTAGACTGAGAAAGTGATGTCCCAGCCTGTCCTTAAGCGTCCCGGCAGCACGGAAGGCCCCGGCCCCCTGTCCCGGCTCGAGAGCGCCGTGCTCACGGCCATGCTCAAGGGCGAAGGCGACGACTTTTCGACCCTGCGCGCCCAGCTCGCGAAGGCCACCGTGGTCTCCCGCACGCACAGCGGCGTCGGTTTTGTGACCCGACTTGACGTGCCGGACGGGGTTTCCGTCCTCGCTGAGGCCACCAGTCCCAGGCTGCGTCCGGTGCTCGCCGCGCACCCGCATCTCACGGAGCGTGCTGAGTTCCTGCTGCAAGTCCGGGGGGGCCGGCTGGCCGTGCTGGAGGCCTATTGCTTCGAGGGAGGCTGGCCGGCTGACGAGGCCGAGTTCCGGGTGGTAGGCTAATCCGACAGGAGCGCTTCGATGACAAGATACGGCACGATCAATCTGCTGGGGATGCTGCTGCTGCCCGTCGCGGCCTCGGTGGCTGGCCTGATCGTGTTCGGCACCGACAAGCCCGCCCTGATTACCGTCTTCATCCTGAATCTTGTGCCCATGCTGATCGGCGGGCTCGTCTCGGCCTTGCTGCTCCGGGGCGCGAATCGCGCCGGCAAGGGGCAGGGGGTCGCGCTGTGGCCGACCCTGATTCCCGCGGCGCTCGGGTCTGTGTGGTACCTGTTCCGGGCGGTCGTGCCCGCGGCAGTGGCACCTGGCGCCGAGTACATCGCGGCTCCCCAGTACCTGCTGATGGGCGTAATCCTGCTCAGTGTCGTGGCGTGGCTCGGGTGCCTGATCGCGCGCCGCATCTGACGCCCCGCCCCGCGCGATTCACGCCCTACGCGGCGGCGCGTGCGCTGCCCAACATCGTGGTCGACGGGCCGCCTCTGCCATCCACCGTGCTGACGCTCTCGCATTGGCCGAACAATCAGTCGCCGTTCACGCTCCGGCGCGATACGTCGACTGCCACCGCGTTTGCCTACCTCGACGCGACCGATCAGCATCAGGACGTGCCGTGGGTCACCAATAACCACTTCGACGAGGACGGCCTGTTCAGCATGTATGCCGTGGCCGAGCCAGAACGGGCGCTGCAGGATCGGGCGCTCCTGACTGCCGGATCCTTTGCGGGGGACTTCGGCGTGGTTACCAGTCGGGACGCAGCCCGGCTGTGTTTCGCGATTGAGGCCCTTACCGATCCTGACGTCTCGCCCCTCCCCGCAGAAATTTTCGCGGAATCCGACAGGGTGTCAGCGCTCTACATGGCACTGCTGGAATCCCTGCCAGCCGTGTTACGCGACTATCACGCTGGCTGGCCCCGCTACGGCGATCTCTGGGCCCTTCAGGATGAGCACCTCGAAACCAGCCGGGCGCTGCTGGCCGACGGCATCGTGACCCTGGTGGAAGCGCCGGCGCTGGATCTCGTCGTCGTGCGAATTCCAGCCTACCTCCGGCGGCGGACTGCCCGGCGCTACCTCGTGGATGAGCCTGCGGCGGTGCATCCGTTCGCGATCAATAGCGCGACGGCATGTTCCCGGATACTGCGCGTACAGGGGGACCACTACGAGTTTGAATACCGCTACGAGAGCTGGGTGCAGCTGGTGACCCGCCGGGTAGCGCCGCGTGTTCGACTCGATGATCTCGCCGGGCGCCTCGATGAGCTTGAGAAGTCGCGTGGATGGGTCGCAGAGGATCCAACCGGCACGGCGCCGCGCCTGCATCGACCGGACGGATCGCCATCGACAATTCCCCTGGATACATTCCTCCTGGAGCTCGAAGGTGCGCTGACGTCCGCTAAGGTAGCCTGGGATCCCTACGATTGGCAGAAAGCTGGAGACGCGGCATGACACTGGCAGGACTGTTGCTGGCGGCGGGCGGGGCGACGCGCTTCGGTTCACCCAAGGTACTGGCTAACTACCGGGGAGAAGTGCTCGTACGCCGCGCAGTCCATCTGCTCGGTCCGCGTTGTCCCGGTGGCGTACACGTGGTCGTCGGCGCATCCGCAGATGATGTACGGGCCTCACTGCAGGCAGAGCGGGTCACACTCGTCGATAACCCGGACTGGCCCAGGGGCTTGTCCACCTCGCTCACGCGCGGCGTGGCGTCACTGCCGCCGTCGGTCGACGCCGTCCTTGTCCTGCTCGGTGACCAGCCGGCAGTTACGGCCGAAGACCTGGATGCCCTGATTGCCGCCTGGCAGGTTGAACCGGAGCTGATTGCTGCAGCCAGCTTTAGTGACCGGCTGGGTGCGCCCGTGATCATGCCGCGAGCCTTCTGGCCACAGCTCGCGGCGCTCCGCGGCGATCAGGGTGCGCGCAGCCTGCTGGAATGGCACGCTGAGCACACGGCGGTAGTCATGCCCCATGCCGCGCTGGACGTGGACACGCCGGAGGATCTGGCACGACTGGAAGCGGCTCCGGCACAATGAGCCATGGCGCAAATCGGCATCAGGATCCGCATTGAATATTTCGCTGTGCTGCGTGAGCACGTGGGGCGTGCCCAGGAAGAGGTCAGCACCACGGCCACAACCGTCGCCGAGCTCTTCGCAGAACTGGAGCGCCGCTACGCCTTCCCGGCCCTTGGTCGGGTGAAGGTGGCGGTCAACGACGAGTTCCGGGACTGGCAGGCGCCGTTGCAGGACGGCGACTTCGTCGTTTTCATTCCACCTGTCGCCGGCGGGTGAGTCACTTCGCCTTCAGTCGTCTGCCATGCACCCCAGAGCACTACCGTGCGCTGGTGTCGGATCCTGTGGCGGGCGGCTATGCGAGTTTCGAGGGCTGGGTTCGCAACCACAATGACGGTCGCGGCGTCGTGCGCCTCGAGTATGAGGGCTACGAGGCTCTCGGGGTCAAGGAGGGTGAACGGATCGTTGCGGAAGCCTTCACGCGGTTTCCGATTGCGAAGGCCCACTGCGTACACCGCCTCGGGGTGCTTGCCATCGGTGACCTGGCGGTGTGGGTGGGGGTCACTGCCGCCCATCGGGATGCGGCGTTTGCCGCCTGCCGCTACATCATCGATGAGGTGAAGACGCGAGTGCCGATCTGGAAGAAGGAGCACTACGCCGCGGGTGACTCCGGCTGGATCAACTGCGAGGTCCGGCCCGCTGACGCTCCCGCTTGATCAACTCGTCTGTAACGGCAAGCAGATCCTGGTGGTTGCGGATCTCCGGCCCATCGGTGGTGAACTTGCCATCGATTACCAGCAGCGGGACGCCCTTTACGCGGTACTTCAAGGTCAGGTCCTTGGCGCGCTTCAGCTGGCTTTCAATGGAGAAGGACCGAAATACCTTGTTGAAGTCAGCTGCCGACACCCCATTCTGCTCGAAGAGCTGCTGGATATCCTTCTCGTCTGTCATCGGCCGGTTGTCGACGTGAATTGACCGGAACACTGCCGGCGTGATCTGGTCGAGTTTGCCCAGGGCCTCAGCTGTGTAGTAGATGCGGCCATGAATTTCATTGGTGGGGTTCCACATCACCGGAATGCGCACAAAGCTCACGTCGGCGGGCAGCTTTTTCGCCCACGCACTGAGATCCGGCTCCAGGTTGTAGCAGTGACCACAGCCGTACCAGAAGACCTCGGCGACTTCGATTTTGCCGGGCGAGCTGCTGGTGCCCTGCGCCGTGGGCAGAGAATTGAAGTGCTTGCCTTCCTGGTACTGCCAGGCAGTAGTGGCGGTACTGCCTGACGGATCGCCGGCCAGGACGATGTCCTTGCCGAGCGCGCCGGCGCTGGTGGGCGCTGCAGCTTGCGCTCCCGCTGACTCCTCGATAGCAGTGCTTACAGGGTCAGTGGCAGGAACTGGGGCCGGGGTCGGTGCTGCAATAGCCGCTGGTACTGCACTCGTGGCCTGAACCTCGGGAGCTGCGACAGGCGCCTGGGTTTCGGGCGCCTTGCCACACGCGACAACAACACTGAGGGCGGTTGCCAGTAGTAGAAGCCGAACTCGGGTCATGGAGATTCCCTCATAACTGCTGCGCGTCAGCGCAGGCCCTGAATATAAGAAGTGACTGCCTTGATGTCGTCATCAGTCAGTGCCGAAGCGACGTTACGCATTATCTGTGTATCGCCGTCGGTCGCGCGCTGCCTGCTTCGATAGGCCATCAGCTGGGCGGCCGCGTAGGTTGCATGCTGACCGGCGATCGAAGGCCAGCCGGCAGCTGGATTACCCAGCCCGGTGGGCCCGTGGCAGGCCAGACAGGCCGGCACGCCGGTGTCTTTGTTGCCACCGCGGTACAGGCGTTCACCGGCCGTGACCAGGGCTGGATCGGCCACGTTGCCCTTGGGCGTCTGTGTCGCGAAGTAGGCCGCAAGGTTTCTGATGTCTTCGTCCGTAAGCGGCATAGCCATGCCGTTCATCAGGACATTCTGGCGCTCGCCGCTCCTGAAAGTCTGGAGGGACTTGATGAGATAGCTCTCGTGCTGCCCCGCGATACTCGGCCACTCGGGATTGAGACTGTTGCCGTCCATGCCGTGACAGGCGGCGCAAGTCACAGACTTCGCCTGACCGGCTTCTGCAGACGCGGTCAACGTGTCATCCGCTGCCAATGCCGCCAGCGGGGCTGCCATCGAGACCAGAGTGACGGCGAACATCAGGCTCAGCAAAGGACCGCGTAGAGCCTTCGAAAATGTTGGTTTCAGGTCATCCATAGCGCTTGTTCTGTAAGGGAAAATCGAGCCTAGCACCGTGCTAAACTCCAACCGCGCGGAATTGTACACCAGCGCTCCAGCCGAGCCACCCGATGTCCCTGTTCCCCGAGGCCCGTTTTCTGACGAGCGCGGCCCGCGCTGTCCAGTTCGTCCCGGATGAGGGCGCCGAGGTGGCGTTTGCAGGTCGGTCGAATGCGGGCAAGTCCAGCGCCATCAACACCATCCTTGGACGCCGGGATTTCGCGCGGACCAGCAAGACGCCGGGACGTACCCAGCTCATCAATTTCTTTGCCTTGACCGAAACCGAGCGGCTCGTGGATCTGCCGGGCTATGGCTACGCGCGAGTTTCGAAGGAGATGCGGGAGTCCTGGCGGGAATTGCTCGGGGATTACTTCGACACCCGTGCGTCGCTGGCCGGACTGATGGTGATCGTGGACAGTCGTCGTGGCGTCGGTGACTTCGACCTGCAGATGCTGGACTGGGGCCGGGCCCTGGACTGTCAGCTTCACGTGCTGCTGACCAAGGCCGACAAGCTCTCGCGTCAGGAGGCCGCCGCGGCCCTCGTTGCGGCAGAGCGCGAGTTGCAGGATCTCAGGGTCAACGTGCAGCTGTTCTCGGCGACCTCAAGGCTGGGTCTTGACCCTGCCCGGGCCGCGCTCGCGGCGATGCTGAGCGGGAAATGGGGACATGCCTAATTTCCCCTTGGAAATTAG
>JANNJM010000033.1:0-30885 GCA_031395645.1 Gammaproteobacteria bacterium
CTTGGACTCTGCCGCCCAGACATTGCTTCACATGACAAATTGACAAAGGGGCACAGGCCTCATTACCGCTGCGTAAATGTGGCATGTCCCCATTCCGCCGTGTCCCCATTTCTCCTACGCGTGCGTGGTGAAGAAGCCGCCCTGGGGGCGGCGGAAGCGGACAGTGACGTACTCGGCGCGGATCAGCCAGCGCCAGTCGCTTTCGCTATGGTCGTCGCACGCCACGACGCGGACCAGTGCGATCAGCGCCTCGCAGTCCACTTTCAGGAGCCTGCTCACCTTCAGTTCAGATTGCGCCACGAAGCGCAGACCATTGAGGGACATGTCCCTCGTCTCGGCGGGGAACGGGCCCTGGCCGGGCCAGCCGGTAAAGTAATTGAGACGAAGACGCCGTGGCACGCGGCCAACCGCACGCTGGCCGGCGTCCAGTCGGGCGGGCTCGGCAGGCGCCAGTGGCGTGTTGCAGGTAGTGCAGGTCGCGGTGGCGTGGATGCGACCCGCGAATCCATGGGCAGCGCCACAGAACTGGCAGACTGACGCAGGCTCCCGTGCCGGAGTCGTCGCGGAATGTGCGTGAGCCGCCGTCGGTCCGGACGCGGCTGACTGGCAGTCATGGTCGTAGGCCGCCCGTCTTGCGGGATCGCTGAGCACGGCATAGGCCTCGTTGATCAGCGTGGCGATGTGGTGGTCACCACCGAGATCCGGGTGCCGCCGCAACTTCGTCATCAGCGTGCGGTAGCTCGCGCGTATGATCTCCGCCGGCGCGTCCGGCTGGACGTGCAGGATCAGATAGTAATTGCGTGGTGGCTCCATGGCATAGAAAAGGTTAAATGGACCGCGCGGACTGGTCTGTGCCGGGCGTCAAGGATAGCTCTGGAGGCCAGTATTAGCGGGGTATCCACTGGCCCCAGAGCCGCCGTCGGGCGTTTCCGGGCCTCGGAATCGCCTCCGCCCCGGAACTGGCGTATCGTGGCGAATGGTCCCAACAACAGCAGCTGCAGTCGTCCGCAAACCCAACCCCCTGGACGACGACCCCTTCACCCTCAAATCCATTACCAAGTCTGAGCCGCCGGTGGGAGTCGACTCTGAGAACTGGCACCGCTACGTCATCACCCAGGGTCACAACACCATCGTCGGCCAGTTGCAGGGCAGCAAGGCGAACACGGAACGCGCCGTCCTCGAGATTGTCGAGCGACTGAATGAACGCCGTCGGGGCAAGACTGGCCGTGTGCAGTTGAGCCCCGGCCGCAAGAAGAAGGGCGCCACTCCGCCGCCGACTGACGACTAAACAATTAGCGCCTTCAGGCGGTCTGCTTTGCCGGTTCCTCTGCCGATGCCTGTCGGCTGATCTGCTCCCTCAGCGCAAAGCGTAGCCACAGCGTCCCGATCCCGCCGGCGATAAAGTTGGCGCTGGCCGCCGCAATGAAGATCCCGATGATCCCGAAGAAGTGGGACAAAACCCACGCGAGTGGCGCATACACTGCGATCGTGCGCGACAGCGACACCCACATGGCTGCCATCGGCTTGCCGAGTGCGTTCAGGGCTCCGTTCACCGTCATCGCGCAACCGAGCGCTATGTAGCTCAGTGGCACGATGTGCATGTGGAGTAGCGCCGTTTCCCTGGCGTCGCCGACGAGACCGAAGAGGTCCGTGATGAGTCCACCGAACAGCTGCATGAACAGCGCAATGCTGATGCCGTACACGAGCGAGAACTTGTAGGCGAAGTTCACGCCCTCCCGGACCCGGTCCAGGCGTTTCGCACCGAAATTCTGGCCGGTGAAGGGCGTCATGGCGGCGGACAAGCCCATCATGGCCAGCATCGACATTCCTTCCAGCCGGGACGCCATGCCGAAGCCGGCTACGGATGCCTGGCCGAAGCTGGCAATCTGGCTCGTTATGAACGCGGTGGTGACGGGCGCCACGAGGCTGCTGGTCAGCGACGGCAGGCCCACGTGCAGGATCCGGCGCCAGGAATCGAGGATCAGTTCCGGCGCGAGCCTGCGGAAGTCCACGAGCTGCTCCCGGTACACCACGAAAAAGGCCGACGCGCACAGGGTGATGGCGTTGGCGATTACGCCCCCGAGCGCAGCGCCCGCGAGCTCCATGCGGGGGAAGCCAAACAGGCCAAAGATCAGCACCGGATCAATCAGTACGTTCAGCACCGCTGCTGTCGTCATGATCATGGCCGGACGCTTCGCATCGCCCGACGCCCGCAGCACCGAATTCGCGATCATCGGCGCGACCAGGAAAATGCCGCCCCAGTAGTAGATGCTCATATAGCGGTGGATGAGCGGCAGGATCTGTTCACTGGCACCGAGCAGCCGAAACACAGGGTCGATGGTGTTGAGGCCGATGATCAGCATCACGGCGCCACAGAGGACGGCCAGCAACATCGCATGGGCAGTGATGCGCTTTACTTCGTCCCGGTTGCCGGCGCCGAAGAGCCGGGACACCACCGAGGACGTGCCAATGCCAAGCGCCATGGCGATCGCGCCCACAATGAAGCTCACGGGGAAGGTAAAACTGATCGCGGCAAGCTGCTCGGTGCTGACGCGGGCTATGAAGAAGGCACCCGCCACGTTGTTCACGACGATCGCGAGCATGCCGAGGATCATCGGCAACATGAGGGAGAAAATGGCTGTGCTGACGGGGCCTTCCGTGAGGCGGGCGCCCTTGCCTGGCGATGGTTTCATTGGGGGATCTGATCGCGGCTGAAGCCGCTCCTACGGTTGGTCTACGCCAGCGATGCAGAGATACTTGATCTCGAGATAGTCGGCGATGCCGTACTTCGAGCCTTCGCGGCCATTGCCGGATTCCTTGATGCCGCCGAACGGGGCGACCTCCGTCGAAATCAGCCCGGTGTTGAGGCCGACGATCCCGTATTCCAGCGCCTCCGGCACGCGCCAGCTACGGCCGAGATCCCGGGTGTAGACATAGGCGGCCAGGCCGAACTCCGTATCGTTAGCAAGCCGAATCGCGTCAGCCTCGGTGCTGAAGCGAAACAGCGGCGCGAGCGGGCCAAAGGTTTCCTCCCGGGCTACGCGCATCGCTGGCGTCACGCCGCCGAGCACGGTGGGTTCGAAAAACGTGCCACCAAGCGCATGCCGCTTGCCGCCCGTGAGTACCGTGGCGCCGTGGGCCAGAGCATCCGCAATGTGTTCCTCAACCTTGGCGACGGCGGCCGCGTCGATCAGCGGTCCCTGGTCCTGCTCGCCCGCGAGGCCATCGCCCACCCGCAGCCTGGCGACCGCCGCAGTCAGCTTGCTGGCGAATTCGTCATATACGCCGTCCTGTACCAGCAGCCGGTTGGCGCAGACGCAGGTCTGGCCTGAGTTACGGTATTTGCTCACCATGGCGCCAGCCACCGCCGCATCCAGGTCCGCGTCGTCGAAGACGATGAAGGGCGCGTTGCCGCCCAGCTCCATCGAAACTTTCTTCACCGTCTGCGCACACTGGGCGAGCAACAG
The DNA here is from genome assembly GCA_031395645.1 of Gammaproteobacteria bacterium. Classification (GTDB taxonomy): domain Bacteria; phylum Pseudomonadota; class Gammaproteobacteria; order Steroidobacterales; genus SHZI01. The sequence continues at coordinate 3,468 of JANNJM010000033.1, forward strand.
CTTTCCCGTCGCCGTCGAGCCGGTGAACGTGAGCTTGCGAACCAGTGAATTGCCGGTCATCTCGCTGCCGATCGCGCGCGCATTGCCCGTCACCACGTTGACCACCCCGGCCGGAATACCGGCCCGGTGCGCCAGTTCCGCCAGAGCAAGTGCCGAATACGGCGTCTGGGATGCCGGCTTGATGACGATCGTACAGCCGGCCGCGAGCGCGGGCGCCAGCTTGCGGGCGATCATTGCGGACGGAAAGTTCCACGGGGTGATCGCCGCCACCACGCCGACCGCTTGCTTGATGACGACGATGCGCCGGTCCTGCGCGTGGCCGGGGATCACGTCACCGTAGACGCGCTTCGCCTCCTCGCTGAACCACTCGAGAAAACTGGCGGAATAGGCGATCTCGCCACGCGACTCGGTCAGCGGCTTGCCCTGCTCGGCTGTCATGATCCGCGCGAGGTCTTCCTGATTGGCGAGCAGGAGATCGTGGAGTTTGCGCAGCAGGCCCGCACGTTCCCTGGCCGGCCGGGCTCGCCAGCCAGGCAGTGCGGCTTCCGCGGCTTCGATCGCTCTCCGCGTTTCCCCGGCACCACAATCGGGCACGGTACCGAGCTGCACGCCCGTCGCCGGATTGGTCACGGGCACAGTGCCGCCGCCCGACGCAACGATCCATTCTCCGGCCACGTAGACCCGGGTACGGAACAGATTGGGATCGGTGAGCTGCAACATGGCGTGCAATGATACGTCAATGAAACTGGCAAGTTTCCGTGACGATAATGGCGGCACGTGGGGACTGGTCGAGACTGCCGGCGTGCGGCTGGCCCCAGCCGCGCTCCGTACGCGGTTTCCCGACTTGCGCAGCGTGCTCGCAGCCGAAGCGCTTCAGGAGATTCCCCGCCAGCTGGGCAGGGTCACGCTCTGCAACCTGTCGACGCTGCGCTTTGCTCCGCTGATCCCGAGCCCCGCGCGAATCCTCTGCGTGGGCATCAACTACCGGGACCATATTCACGAGATGGGCTGGGAAATGCCTGGCTACCCAACGCTCTTCACGCGCTTCGCGGACACCATCGTGGGTCATGGCGAACCCATCGTCCGGCCTCGCGTCTCCAGCCAGTTCGACTACGAGGGCGAGCTGGCCATCGTCATCGGCAAACCGGCTCGCTACGTGCCAGCTGTAGAGGCGCGCGACTACGTCGCGGGTTACACCTGCTTCCTTGACGGCTCAGTCAGGGACTGGCAGCGGCACACCACGCAGTTCATTCCCGGCAAGAACTTTCCCGCCACCGGTGGCTGCGGGCCCTGGCTCGTTACCACGGACGAAATCCCCGATCCGGCCCGCCTTCACCTGCTGACCCGCGTGAACGGCGAGGTGCTGCAGTCGGCCCCCGTCAGCGACCTGTGCTGCGACGTTGCACGCATCATCGAGTACTGCTCCAGTTTCTGCCTGCTCAATCCCGGCGATATCATCGCGACCGGCACGCCCAGTGGGGTCGGCGCCGCGCGCACGCCGCCGCGCTGGCTTAAGGCCGGCGATGTCGTCGAAGTGGAGATCAGCGACATCGGTATACTTGGGCACCACGTCGTCGATGAGGCCTGAAACGTCATGAACGGAAACTCCAGCAACAACCTCCCCGCGATTGCCCTTGCGCTGGGGATCGTCGTCGCCGGCTACCTGATCGGCGAAGCCCTGATCCAGGCCCGCTCGAGCCAGCGGGCGGTGTCGGTCCGCGGTCTTGCGGAGCGGGAGCTGCCCGCCAATCTGGCGCTGTGGCCGATCGTCTTTAGCGTGACGGCCAATGAGCTCGGCGAACTGCAGCAACGCGCCGACCAGGGCGTGGCTAAAGTGCGCGCGTTCCTTGCCACCGATTTTCCGGCGGAACAGATCAGTGTTTCGGCTCCCCGCGTGCAGGATCGTGAAGCCCAGGGCGTGACCGGCGACGGCCGCCGACTCGATCGCTACACCGCTGAAGTTACCGTGACCGTGCGTACTGACCGGATTGATGTGGCGAAGAAAGCCATCGAGCGCAGCGGGGAGCTCGTGAAGCAGGGCGTCGCCGTGATCCGGAGCTATGAGTACAACACCCAGTACCTCTACACCGAGCTCGACAAGATCAAGCCAGAGATGATTGCGGAGGCCACCAGGGATGCCCGGCGTGCGGCAGAGCAGTTCGCGAAGGACTCGGGCAGCAAGGTCGGCGCCATCCGCACCGCCCAGCAAGGCCTCTTCTCCATCGAGGACCGGGACCAGTTTTCCCCGGAATTCAAGAAGGTACGGGTGGTCACGACGGTGGACTATTACCTGGGAGACTGAGCGTCCGCCGGCAGACACGTTGCGCGGTTGCAAGGTGGAAAACCGGCCTGCTGCGGTGCTAGTCTCTGTCCCTAAGAAAAGCTCGCGCGGGTAACGAGCTTAAGCAGGGCATCTCCAGTGCAGGACCAGCCGACGTTGCAAGCCTTTGCGCTCGTAAGCGGGCCGGAACACACCCGGCTAACCTCCACGCATCACCGCTTGCTCAGGGAACTCGCCAGCCAGGCGTCCGAAGAATCCCGACGTGAGTACTGGCCCCAGATCTGGGGTTCGTTCGCCGAGCATTTCGATCCGCGCTAAGCGTCCCGCTTCCAGCCCTTGAGGTACTGCGCCCAGTTACGGTCCACGATCCGGAACGATTCCGGCGCTAGTTTCGTCAGCAGGTCCCGGTTGCGCTCCGGGTACACCTGCGGTCCCCCTTCTTCCGGTAGCTGACGCGTAGCATCGATCACCATCTTGCTGCTCAGCGGCCGCTTCGGTGAGCTGGGGTCCAGCGCCATGCCGCGGGCCTCCCGGATGACCTCGGACGCCGGATAGGGCTGCCAGCGGGCACCCACTGCCTGCATCACTTCGGTCCGGTTCAGCACGTCCACGTCCTGGTCGACCACGATGCAGGCCTTGGTGATGGGCACGAGGTTGGCAATCTTCCTGCCCGCGTCCAGGCCCTGCTTCGGCCCCGTCTTGTCGATGGACAGGATGCCGATCCCTGTCCACTCCACGGGCGAATGGAAGGCGATCGCGTTGGGTACGACCTTCTTGAGGCGGTAGAACGAGAACGCTTCGAGTGGCGCCGTGCAAAAGCCCCGCGTGACGCCCGTGAACTGGTTCAGGATCCAGGGTTGTTTCCGGTGCGTGATGCACGTGACGTTCATCACGAAGTTCTTGGCCTTCTTCAGGCCGAGATAGCCGTACATTTCGCCGAAGGGCCCTTCCGGCAGCATCTCGTCCAGCAGTACTTCGCCCTCGATTACCAATTCCGCATTGGCCGGGATCAGCATGTCGTTGGTTTCACACTTTACGACGTCGACAGCCTTGTTGCGGAAACCGCCGGCGATTGCCAGCTCATCGGCCCCGCCCTTCGAAATGACGGAGGAGCTGATGAACCAGCCGATGGGGTCGTTACCGAGCACGACGGCGATCGGGCAGCGCTTCTCACCCCGCTCGATTTTTTTCATGAACATTTTCCAGCCCGTCTGGCCGTCTTCAGAATTGACGCCAAGGCTGCGGGGCCCCTTGATCTCGCACCGGTAGGTGCCGAAATTCATGCCGAGGTCCTGGTCCTCGGTGAACACGGAGCCGGTGTTGACGTAGCGGGCTGAGTCGGCGGGATTGGATTTGATGAAGGCAAAGTCGAGCAGGTTGCACTGGTCGCCCTTGAGGACGACTTCCTTGACGGGCGCCTGGTCGGCACGTACCGGGTTGGTGGGAATGGTCGGCGTCTTGCCGAGCCGTCCTTCGATGCCGTCGTAGAGGAACTTGATGGTCTCGCGATAGGTTTCAGGCCCGTTGTTGGGTACCGGCTCACGCCCCCAGATGATGGCTTCGGTGTCCCAGTGGCCCTGGTGATTGGTGATCACAGGGCCCTGCAGCCAGCGGCCGTCCTGCTTGATTTCCTCAACCAGCACGGCGGGCGCTCCGTACCAGCCGAATTCGTCCATCAACCTGTAAGTGAGAGCGGTCAATTCGTACTGGTCCTGGTCCAGGCGCTTCACGCGCATGACGAGGCCGCGGTCTTCCAGCGCTCGCACATAGTCGCGAAAGCTGTCGAAGGGGCCAACGCCGACCCCCGCGCGATTGCGCGCTTTGCCTGCCGCCCGCGCTTCGCCCGGTAGTGCTACAGAAATTCCGAGGGAGGCTGCCAGGCCTGCGGCTGCTGTGAGCAGTTCGCGCCGGTCGAGGACTTCTCCGACCGGTGGGTTGGGTGGCGTCTTGGAATCTGGCATGCGGCGGCTCCTGGTCGGTTGGCTGATCGGACTACGGGCTGAGATGCTGGTCGAAAAAGGCCAGCGTGCGTTCCAGCGCAAGGGTGTGGCTCGGCTGGTGAAACTCGGGGCGTTCGTCGCAGCTGAAGCCGTGCCCGGCATCCGGGTAGATCCAGGCCTGAGCGTCCGGCCGCCCGGCGCGAATCTGCTGCACGATTTCCGGCGGGATCACGGGATCCTTCGCGCCGAAGTGGTAGAGCACCGGGCAATGCGGCTGCTCGTCCAGCCAGTTGACGTTCGCCCGACCGTAGTACGACACCGCCGCGCTGACGTCGGTGCGGCAGGCGGCGAGATCAGCAATGGCACCGCCCCAGCAATAGCCGACGGCGCCCACCCTGGCGCCGCTCGGCAACTGGGTGCGGAGCGCGGCCACTGACCCTGCAAGGTCCCTGGCCACGTCATCAGTGGCCAGCTGCTGCATCAGGGCGCGGGCGTCGGCGAAGCGGGCGTAGGGGAGTTCGATGCCGCGTTGTAACCGGTCGAAGAGTGCCGGGGCCAGGGCCAGATAGCCCTGAGCGGCAAACTCGTCCGTGACCTTGCGCATGTGCGCAGTAACGCCAAAGATCTCCTGCAGGACCAGCAGCCCGGCCCTGGGAGGGCCGGCCGGCGAAGCCAGGTAGCCATCCAGGATATGGCCATCCAAGCTTTTGATCTTGATCACTTTACCGGGCATTCTTCGCGGCGTCCTTTATTGGCACTGATTTGACAGTGGCCTGAAGCGGGCGGAGCCGGATATCAACCTGGATCGCCACCGCGTCACCCACGTAGGCTGTGTCCTGCCAGTCGCCCTGGCCAACCCCGAATGCCAGCCGCTCGACGGCGGCGGAGCCGGTCAGCCGGGCTGGCTTACCGCCCGCCGAGGGCGTCCAGCGGAAGCTCAGTGTGACGGGTCGTGAGACGCCCCGGAGCGCGAGGGTACCGTTCGCAGAGTAGCCGTCCGTGGCGCGGACAATCTTGTTAGCCGCAAAAGTAGCCTCGGGCCATTGGCTCACACCGAACCAGTCGGGGGTGTTGAGTATCTCGTCCCGCTCGGGATTGCCGGTGTCGACCGAAGCCAGCTCGATGCGCGCCAGGATCCGGCCGGTCTCCGGCCTTGCCGGGTCGAATTGGACCTGGGCCGTAAACGTCTCGAAGCGGCTCTCGAATTTCGCTCCCTGCTGAACCGCGGTGAATCTCAGGGAGCTGCCGCTGGGCTCCAGCTCAAACGCAGGAGTGGCTGTAGAAGCCGCCGTAGGAGTGGCTGTAGGAGTGGCTGTAGGAGCGGCTTCAGCCGCGACCCCGGCGAGCAGAATCGCCGCTGAAGCCGCTCCTACCGCCGCTCCTATAGATCGTCTGTTCACGCGCGGCCGCGCCCGGTGAGCGGCAACATTGAGCGCAGCACGTCATCCTTGCGGATGAAGTGGTGATAAAGGGCGGCCAGCGCGTGCGCGCCGATCAGCACGAGCAGTATCTCGCCCTGTAGTTCGTGAGCCGCGGCCAGGTTCTTCGACAACTCCTGGTCGGCACTCACGAAAGCTGGCACCCTGAAAAGACCGAAGAAGTTCACCTGGAAATTTGCAGCCTGGGACCGGAGCAGTCCCGTCAGCGGCATCAGGAAGAGCAGCGCGTAAAGGAAAAACTGGGTGACTCTGGCGACGACCCGCTGCCACCCTGGAATACCGCCAGAGAGTGGCGGTGCTGGGTGCGTAAGGCGCCACGCAAGGCGGACGGCGGTCACCATAAAAATCAGCAAGCCAATAGATTTGTGGGTGGCATAGTTGCCGAGCTTGTCGGGGCCGAGAGGCTGATCGACCATGAAGAAAGCGAGCGGAATCTGAACCAGTAGCAGGCCCGCGATCGTCCAGTGGAAAGCGCGGGCCAGGCTTCCATAGGTGTGCGTCGCACTCATTCCGTTAGCATAACCGACGCATGTACGCGCAACTGATCCCGATCCTTGCCCCGGTCTTCATCATCACGCTCTTAGGCTACGGCTGGGCCCGGCTTGGCGTGCCGTTCCAGCGGGACTTTCTCACCGCCCTGGTGATGAACATCGGCGTGCCCTGCCTGATTCTGAACGGCACGGTGCACCTCGAGGCCGACGCCGGGCTGTTTCTGTCCATGATCGGCTATGCGCTGCTGGCGCTCGGGACCTGCGCGCTGCTGGGCACCCTGATCCTCCGACTGCTGGGTCTGCCGCTGCGCAGTTACCTGCCGCCGATCGCCTTCGGCAACGCCGGAAATCTGGGTCTGCCGCTGTGCCTGTTCGCATTCGGCAAAGAGGGGCTGGGGCTTGCGATCGGCTTCTATCTGGTTGGCTCGGTGTCCCAGTTCCTCGTCGGGCCATTGTTCCAGGGCCGCCAGCCGGTCTGGCGCACGTTGCTCACCACACCAGTGAATTACGCCGCGGCACTCGGCGTCGGCCTGCTCGCTGCCGACGCCACGTTGCCACAGTGGCTCAGTAACACTGTCGAGCTGCTGGCGGGCGTTGCGATCCCGCTCATGATGCTGGCTTTAGGTCACGCGCTCGGCAGCTTCAAGGTGCAACGGCTGCCGGTGGCAGCGGGCATCGCTGCGGGCCGACTCGGGCTCGGCCTGCTGGTGGGGTACGCCATCACCCTGGCGTTCGGCCTGACGGGAATCGAGCGTGGTGTAGTGCTGGTCCAGAGCGCCATGCCGGTGGCGGTTTTCAATTACTTGCTGGCTGCCCGCTACGACCGGCACCCGGAGGATATCGCCGGGGCCATCGTGATATCGACACTGGTCGCGTTCGCCACGCTGCCGGCGCTACTGCTGTTGGCGCTGCCGGCCGCCCTGTAGGGAGCGGCTTAAGCCGGGATCGGTTGCCACCGGTGATTCGAAGGGCACCCGGTAGCCGCAAATCACGAGGTAGTCGCCGGTGGCGTCGTCCTCAGCTGAGAAGGTCGGCGAGCTTTTCGGAAACGCAGCCAGCAGGTAGTGAAGCAGCTCCTGTTCCATAGACTAAGTTCTCCAGTTTGCAGGCGCGCCAGACCCGGTCTGGCGCTGGAATTGAGGCGTCTGGCCCCGGTAGTGCCGCCCGGCGGAGGGCTTCCGGCCACCTGGGGCTTCCGTTCCCACGAATCAGCGACTTCACCAGGAGTCTCCTTGTCAGGGCCGGCCCGGACAGAGTCGGGCGGCATCCACGGTGATACTGTCTCCGCGTGCCGTTGCACGGCAATGACAGACTGATGTCACTTTTGGGTCAGGATTTTCCGTTGGCGGCGCACAATATGAGAGCTATTTAAGGACGTAGATGCACGATATAGTTTATTATTATCAATAGTGTACAGATTCATGGAGATTTCTCTTGCATCGCACAAGGTCTGCCCCTACTATCTCCCTCGCCCGAGTGGGCAAATGGCCTATCCAAGGAGTGACTCACATGACGACCCAGAACGATGTGTACGCGAATTTCGCCGGTTTCCAGAAGGAAGCCCTTGAGCCAATGCGCGCCGCCAACGGCGTTGCCGCTGACGCCTTCGAGCGTCTCTCCCGTCAGAACTACGCGGTCCTCGGTGACTACATCAATTTCGCCGTCGAACAGGCCCGCCTGCCCGTCCAGACAGCCGATTACACGCAGTACCTCGCCAAGCAGATGGAGCACGCCCGCACGTTTGGCGAGCAGCTCGTCCGCCGCTCCCAGGAATACGTGGAAATCATGAGTGCCTTCCAGGCCAAGGCCCAGGCTACTGCCCAGGCCACCGCCCAGGGCACGGTAGTGAAGGCCAAGGCAGCCTGACGGCGACGCTCAAAGAGTCTTAACGCGCCCTTGAAGGGGCGGTGACCTGCGGTCACCGCCCCTTTTCTTTGGCTGGTAGGAGCGCTTTTAGGTGCGACCCCCCGGTTATCGTTAAATTGGGGTCGCGCCTAAAGGCGCTCCTACCTGCGGCTCCTACCAGCGCTCCTGCGATTCGGGGAGTAGTATTCTTGCAGCGCAGAACTACTCTCCGCACAGCCATCCATCAGTCAGCAGGGACGGTCATGCCAAGAACAATAAAAAAATACGCCAACCGCAGGCTCTACGACACCGAGGCCAGCCGGCACGTCACGCTCGACGGGATCCGTCAGCTGGTCGCCAGTGGAGAAGACGTGGTGGTGATGGACGACACCTCAGGCCAGGACATCACGCGCAGCATTCTCCTGCAGGTGATCTCCGAGCAGGAACACGGCGGCCGGCCCATTCTCTCGGCGGAGATGCTGAAACACATCATCCGCTTCTACGGCAATCCGCTTCAGGACATGATGGGTGGTTACCTGGAACGCAGCGTCGAGGTTTTCATGAGTCAGCAGAAGGTGCTTCAGGACCAGATCCAGAAGACCATGGGCATGTCACCTCTGGGTACGACGCCAATGGGCGCCATGCAGGGCCTCGCGCAAAAGAACCTCGAAGCCTGGGGTCAGCTCCAGAAGTCGTTCCTCGATATGCTGAACCCCCGCACCGGCGCCGGCACGGGTCCGGCAGGCGGCGGTGGTGGCGGCGAGCCGCCCAAGGACTGAGGTTTCCCCGTGTCAGCCACTGAACCGCAATTCCCGCCCCCGCCGCCAGACCCGGCAGCCTTCGCCCGGGAACTCACCGAGCTCACCAACAAAGCCCAGGCCATGTTCGCGGAGCTACTGAAAACCCCCAACGCGCGGGCCGCGTTCGGCCTGGAGCCACCCCCCAATCCCGATCCGCTCAACGCGGGGCCCGCCATGCAGGCAGCGGCCCAGCAGCTGATGATGGACCCAGCCAAGCTGGTCCAGGCCAACCTGCAGCTCTGGCAGCAGCACATGCTGTTGTGGCAGCAGATGTCCTCATCGCTCACGGGTGCCGCGCTGGGCCGGGAGGCGATGCCACCGGTAGCAGGGCCGGACAAGGGCGACCGCCGTTTCAATCACCCGGACTGGAACGAGAACCCGCTCTTTGACTACATCAAGCAGTCGTACCTGATCACGTCGCGCTGGCTCGTGGAGACGATGTCCACGGTGGCGGGCCTGGACGCCCAGACGGCGAAGAAAGTGGACTTCTACACTCGCCAGTTTGCCGATGCCTTCTCACCCAGCAATTTCGTCTGGACCAACCCCGAGGTGCTGCGCGCGACCTTCGAGAGCCAGGGCCAGAACCTGCGGACCGGCTTCAGTAATTTTCAGCGGGACATGGAGCGCGGGAACGGCCAGTTACGGATCACGATGAGCGATCCCGATGCCTTCGAACTCGGGCGCAATCTCGCCACGACGCCCGGCAAAGTGGTGTTCCAGAACGACCTGATCCAGCTGATCCAGTACCAGCCGACGACGGAGCAGGTGCATCGCACGCCGATACTCATGGTGCCGGCGTGGATCAACAAGTATTACATCCTCGACCTTACCGCGAAGAAATCCCTGGTGCGCTGGGCCGTTGCCCAGGGCTATACGGTGTTCGTGGTCTCCTGGGTAAACCCGGACGAGACGCTCGCGCACAAGGAGTTTGACGACTACCTCACCGAGGGCATCATCGCGGCGCTGGACGCCGTCGAGGCCGCGACGGGCGAGCATCAGGTGCACGGTCTTGGCTACTGCATCGGTGGCACGCTGATCGGCGTTGCGCTCGGCTACCTCGCGGGCATCGGCGACCAGCGGCTCAAGACTGCGACGATGTTTACCGCCCAGGTGGATTTTTCCGAGCCCGGCGACCTCGCGGTCTTCATCGACGAGAAGCAGCTCGACAGCCTCGACCAGATGATGGGTGAGAAGGGCTACCTGGAAGCCCAGGCGATGTTCACCACCTTCAACATGCTGCGGGCGAATGACCTCATCTGGTCGTTCTTCGTCGGCAACTACCTGCTCGGCAAGGAGCCTCAGCCCTTCGACCTGCTGCACTGGAACGCAGACGCGACGCGGATGCCACGCAAGATGCATCTGTTCTATCTGCGCCAGATGTACCTCCACAACAACCTGGTGAAGCCCGGGGCCGTCACCCTTGCGGGCGTGCCGATCGATCTCACGAAAGTCACCGTCCCGGTCTACCTGCAGGCCACCCGCGAAGATCACATCGCGCCGTTCCGATCGGTGTTCAAGGCCCGGCACAATTTCGCGGGACCGGTGCACTTTGTCCTGTCCGGTTCGGGGCACATTGCCGGCGTGATCAACCCACCCGACGCCAGAAAGTACCAGTTCTGGCTGAACCCGGCCGAGCCCTGGGAAATCGATCCCTGGCTGCGCGGTGCAGTTGAGCATCCCGGCAGCTGGTGGCCCGACTGGCACGCCTGGCTGGCCCCGCAGTCCGGTGAGATGGTGCCGGCGCGCCAGCCGGGCGACGCGAAGCTGCCGGTCCTCGAAGACGCCCCCGGCTCCTTCGTGAAGAACCGCTCCTCGTAGGAGCGCCTGAAATGGGGACATGCCTAATTTCGGGGCGCTAGCCAAAGGGTCATTCAGGACTTGCGAGCGAAATTAGGCATGTCCCCATTTCAGGCGCTCCTGCAGTGAAGCCCGACCCCAACTCCGTAGATTGCGTCGTCATTGGCGCGGGGGTCATTGGCCTGGCGGTCGGTCGTGCCCTGGCTAATCGTGGCCAGGAGGTCGTGGTGGTGGAAGCGGCGAGTGCCATCGGCACGGAAACCAGCAGCCGCAACTCTGAAGTGATACACGCGGGCATCTATTACGCGGTGGGATCCCTGAAGGCCCGGCTGTGCGTCGCGGGCCGCCAGCTCCTCTATAACTACTGCGAGGCAAGGGGTATCCGCCACCGCCGGATTGGCAAGCTGATCGTTGCCTCAAGCGACGCCGAGCTTCCGACCCTGGAGAGGTACCTCGCCCAGGCCCGCGCCAACGGCGTGGACGATCTCACCTGGGTCGAGAAGTCCGAAGCCGCACAGCTGGAGCCTCATGTGCGCTGCGTGCGGGCGCTGCATTCGCCGTCCACGGGCATCATCGACAGCCACGAGTACCTGATCGCGCTGCAGGGAGACCTCGAAGCAAATGGCGGGCAGGTGGTGCTGAACAGTCGCGTCACGGGAATCGGCCGCCGGGGCTCCGTCTTCGAAATTACCACCAGTGACTCGCAGGTGCCCGCAATCCGTTGCCGGCAACTGGTGAATGCCGCCGGTCTGCACGCCCAGGATGTGGCCCGCACGATCGAGGGGCTGTCTGCCGCCAGCATTCCGCCGCGGCACCTTGCCCGCGGTCATTACTACACGCTCTCGGGCAAGTCGCCGTTCAACCGGCTGGTCTATCCGGTGGCCGAGACGGGTGGCCTCGGCATTCACGTCACGCTGGATCTTGCCGGCACCGCGCGCTTCGGTCCCGACGTGCAGTGGCTGGACGCGATCGACTACAGCTTCAACCCGGACACTCGCGACAGGTTCGCTGCCACGATCCGTCGTTACTACCCGCAACTGGATGACGCCCGCCTGCAGCCGAGCTACACCGGTATCCGCCCGAAGCTCAGTGGCCCAGGCGAACCCGCGGCAGATTTCGTGATCCAGGGTGAAGACGCACACGGCATACCGGGACTCGTGAACCTGTACGGGATTGAGTCTCCCGGCCTGACGGCCGCGCTGGCACTGGCCGACGAGATCTTCCCGTAGGAGCGCCCGTAGGAGCGCCTTCAGGCGCGACCAGCGACCATTCATGATCGCGCCTGAAGGCGCTCCCGCAGTCAGACCGGCGTCAGCTGGCTCGAACCGCCGTGGTCCCCGTGGATCATGGTCGTCTCCGACGCGCGGTTGCCCATCCAGTTGAGGCTCTCCGTGGAGGCGACGAAGCTCCAGGAGAAGGAAGCGGTGATGACGGTGGCGAGGCCCGCGCAGAGCAGGCCGCGGATGCCGGCGTTGATGGCGGCGATGTTGCTTAGCTTGTTCATGGTCGTGCTCCTTGAAAGTGGTTGTGATCGGGTCGGGAGTGATGTTGAACGCCTCGCCCGCTGCGCTTTGTCAGCAATCGGACACAACTGGAGAGATATTCAAAACCCGGAAACAGCCGCTGTGGCGAGGGTTAAGGACGCATCAGGTTGGGGAGGGGCGAAAACAGAGAAAGGAGTTCACTTCGTGATACTTGGCCGGCTTCTATCTCCCCCCTGGAGGATGGGTGACGGGTTACAGCGCGCCCGGGCCGGCCAAGCAAGTTCCAGAAATCCCTGCGCTGGGTTGGCACCCCGCCGTTCTGGCGTGGGGTCCGTCCCGCCGAGGTGAGCCCTCCCCACCGACGCATCGATCTCCCGGCTGCGCATCGACTGTGGGCGCTTTCAGGGCCGCGTTCTGTCAACCACTTGACACAACGCCGCAATTAGTTGGAAGTCGGGGGCATGACGCTCACGGCCCGCGCCGTACTGAAATCCAACCGGCTGTTCCGGGACCTGCCGGACCTGGCACTGGACAAGCTCGCCGCGCTCTCGGTTCGGCGCGCAGTCCGCCGCGGTACGCGCATCTTCTCCCAGGGCGACGCCGGCGATTCCCTGCTCGGACTGATCTCGGGCCAGGTGCGCATCAGCGTGACCACGCCCGCGGGCAAGGAAGTGTTCCTGAACCTCATGGAGCCCGGCGATAGCTTCGGCGAGATCGCGGTCCTGGACGGTAATCTCCGCACGGCCAGCGCGGAGGCACTGCTGGATACCGAACTGTTCGTAGTGCGCCGCCCTGACCTGGTGTCGCTGATTGAGAGAGAACCGAAGCTCGCGACCCATCTGATCGCGCTGCTGTGTCAGCGCCTGCGCTGGACCAGCGAGCTCATCGAGGAGGCCGCATTCCTGTCCGTGCACGGCCGTCTCGCGCGGCGTCTGCTGAAGCTGGCCGACGAGCACGGCACCGCGGAACAGGGCGTCGTCACGCTGCGGATTTCCCAGGCGGATCTCGCCGGTTTCATAACCGTGTCCCGCCAGATCGTGAATCAGTACCTGCAGCAGTGGCGCAAGCGCGGGTGGATCGAGCTCGGTCGCGGGCGAATCGTGCTCAAGGATGCGGCTGGCATCCGTAGCGTCCTGGACGAACCGGACTGATGCTCGACCGGTTATGGCAGGGGCTGCTCTTTGGACTGGCAGCCGCTGTGCTCGGCATGCTGGCCGGTGCCGCCCCGGCCGTGCTCCGCTTTGAGGAAAACGTAGGCCTCGGCGCGCTATTCCAGCTGCGCGGACCGCGGCCAGCGCCGGCGGAAGTGGTGGTCGTGAGCCTCGACAAGGCGTCCAGCGACGTTTTCGGCCTGCCCAACGAACCTTCCAAATGGCCACGCACGCTGCATGCCGAGCTGCTGGAGCGCCTTTCAGCCGAAGGTGCGATGGTCGTTGCCTTCGACGTGCTCTTCGACGACCCGGACGAGACGGCGGGCGATGCGCGCTTCGGCACCGCACTGCAGTCGGCAGGCAACGTGGTGCTCACAGCCTTTCTCCGCAAGTCTGCTGTCGGTAGCACGCGGGACGGTACTGTCGCGATCACGGCTGAGCAGCTGGTGCCACCGATTCAATCCGTCGCCGCGGGCGCACTGGCCGTGGCGCCATTTCCCCTGCCCGTGGTCCCGGTGAAGGTCAGCCAGTTCTGGACTTACAAGGCGAGCGCCGGCGGCATCGCAACCTTTCCGACTGTGATCTTTCAGGCGTGGATGCTCCGGCAGTCCGGGGGCTGGTACGAGGATCTCCGCAAGGCCTGTCCGGGCATCGAGCGCGGGTTTCCTGCCGCTCAGTCTGCCGTGCTCGAAATGCGTCGCGTCGGGGAACTGGCGCAGCAGGCACGGGCCTGCCTGTTCGCCAACCCAGGCTCCGCGCTTGCCACCCAGGACCGCTGGGGGCTGCGCCTGAACGCCGGCACGGACCTGAATCCCGGCAGCCTGCGATCGCTGTTCGAGGTGTATCAGGGCGCGGAGACCCGCTACCTCAACTATTACGGGCCGCCGCGCTCGATCATCACGGTGCCGTACCACCAGGCACTCCGGGGCAAGAGCCTCAGCATGTCTGGCAAGATCGTGCTGGTGGGCTTCTCGGAGCAGTTCCAGCCGGAACAGAAGGACGGCTTCCACTCGGTGTTCACCGACGACAGCGGCCTCGACCTGAGCGGCGTCGAAATCGCGGCGACGGCAGTTGCCAATATGCTGGACGGCACGGCGATCAAACCGCTGACCCTTGGCCCTCAGCTGCTGGTGCTGGGCCTCTGGGGTCTGCTCACGGGGGCGCTCTGCCGCCTGCTCACCCCACTGACGGCCGTGGCCTTCTCCGTCGCGGCGCTGCCGCTGTATCTCGGCTGGGCGGCATGGGTTTTCGACCGTACGAACACCTGGCTCCCGGTCGCGATTCCGCTGCTTACGCAGTTGCCATTCGCGCTGCTGGTTGGCCTGCTCGCCCAGTACCGCCAGACCCAGCAGCAACGCCAGCTGGTGACCCAGGCGCTAGGGTCGTTTCTGCCGGCGGAGGCGGTCAAGAGGCTAATGCAGAACCTGGGCGACCTGAAGGCCAACGCCCAGCTCCTGCACGGTACCTGCCTGTCGACGGATGGCGAGCAGTACACCGCACTGGCCGAGTCGCTGACACCGGACGAGCTCGGCGCCCTGATGAACGACTACTACGAAGTGCTGTTTGCGGAAGTCGAGCAGGCCGGCGGCGTGGTTACAGACGTGGTTGGCGACTCGATGATGGCGATCTGGGCCACCGCGACACCGAACAGCGCGTTGCGCAGCCGTGCCTGTCACGGGGCACTGGCGATTAATGCCACTGTCGCGCGCTTCAATCAACGTCCGGGCCAACCGCAGTTGCCCACCCGCATCGGCCTGCACTCCGGACCGATCCGCCTCGGCAATATTGGTGGCGCGAAGCACGTGCAGTTCCGCGCCGTCGGCGACATCGTGAACACCGCCTCCCGCATTGAGGGGCTCAACAAGCTGCTGGGCACGCGCATCCTGGTGTCCGCCGACACGCTGATCGACGTGCCGGGCCTGGTCACGCGGGAACTGGGGACGTTCCTGCTGGCGGGCAAATCGACGCCACTGGTGATCCACGAACTGCTGGGTGTAGCTGGCTCTGTGCCGACTACTGTCATGGCGCGGATAGAACGCTTTCACTCCGCACTGGCGGCATTCCGGACCGGGGAGTGGGCCAGTGCTGGCAAACAGTTCGATGCGCTGCTGGGAGCGGGTCCCGACGACCGGGCGGTGCAGTTCTACGTGGAGCTCTGCGCCCGGTATCTCGAGCACGGGCCGGATAGCGTTGAACAGGGCGTGGTCAGGATTTCGACGAAGTAGGGGTGCTTAGTCGCCTTACCCTCCGCTCAAACGAAAGTCGTGCTCTATATTGCCGCGAATCCTCTCGCGGGTCGCTTCGTCGACCGACGTTTGCTCGAGCAACTCGAGAAGTTGCGTCCGGCTGACAATGCCGCGGGTCGCGAGGGCCTGATTGAAGCTGATGTCCTTCTCACGCCGTGCCACATATTTGGCAATCGCGAGGTCGTGAGGATCAAGGCACAACCCACGAACCCCGCCAGTGTCTCCGACCGGAAGATTCACGAGGCGTCCTTTCCATCCCTTCGGAAGTTTTGCGGTGGTCTCGTCCACCGGGTCTGCGTAGTAGCCGAAAGTGACGTGAAACGGAGAGTCCTGGCCGATCGCATTCAGCCACTCGGTGCGGTCACCGCCATGCTTCACATATAAATCAACTTCCGCCGAGCGGACGATTTCATCCGGCAGGTCGGGAAACTTCCCGTGCAAAGACTGGCTGCCGACAATGACGAACTGCTTTTCGCCGGTGATCTCGCCCGCCGCACGCAATATATGATCAAGCTGCTGCTTCTTCATTGAGAGCCTCCACGATCTCGCGAGGGAGCAAGCCCACATAGGGAGGAGATTGACGCAGCCGGTTGGAGCGGTCGTCGGATCCGAGCATGGCGGCGAACAGTTCGCCGTCGTCAGTCCTTTTCAGAATCCGCTGCCACTCAGCATACGCAGAGACCCAGGCCCCGCTCCTTTTCCAGCGATACAGATTGGCAAGGCTGTGCGCGCGGATGAGCTTTGGGGCGAAACGCGAGACCACCGCGACGGCGAGCTTGCGCTTGTGCTCGTCCAGAATCTCGTGAGCAGACATCCTGCTCGCAGCAGGGCGAATGCCCCGCCCTGAGAGCTCGAGATGGTCGCCCTCGCCGAGCTTCCAGGAGTCCAGCGTAGCTTTGGGCAGGATGACGCCCAGGGAGTTTCCGACGCGGCGGATGGCTATTTTCATAACGGCATTATAACGGTTATAACAATACGGGTAAACCCATTGTTCCTGGGCATGGCGCGACCCAAGCGCCTTGCTGACCTGACGGCGTTCAGTCGGGCGTCGTCCGAATTTGAACGCAGTGACTTAGACAGAGTACAGATCGCCCGTGATTGCGCTGTCATGAGGCGGCACGTAGACTCAAAGCCGTTCCTGTTGAGTAGAACAAGAACAAACAATGGTGAGATCCGTGGGGAATCGCGCCGTACCGCCTTAAGACTCACTGCCGTTAGTGGGAGGCCGTCTCGATGGTGCCTTGGCGCCGATCCCTGCACGCTGTGCTCGTCCTGGGTGCAGTGGTCCTGTCGTTGCCCGCACTGGCACAGTCCCCGAACCCGGGCTGCGAGCCCTGGGCCGCACGGCTAGTTTCCTACCAGGGCACGCTGACCAGCCGCCGGGCGTCCGGCATACAGCTGGCGAGCGTCCGCCTCAACGACACCTTCTGCGTCGGCGACGTGCTGGAGATCGGGCCATTTAGCCGGGCGGCCATCCAGCTGCCGGACCAGACGGTGGTGCGCCTGGACCAGGGCACTATCGTGACCTTCGCGGCTCCGCAGGACGACAAGCGCACCTGGCTCGATATCCTGAAGGGCGTCATCCACGTGATCAGCCGCGATCCGCGGGCGCTGCGCGTGATCACGCCGTTTGCGAACGCCGGCATCGAGGGCACGGAGTTCCTGGTGCGCGTCGACGTCGATACCGCGCTGGTGCTGGTCTATGAAGGCAGTGTGAAGGTCGCGAACCCGCTGGGCGAGGCGACGGCCGGCAGCGGGCAGAGCGTGCTGGCGACTGCGGTCAGCGCGCCGGTGCTGCAACAGGTAGTGCGCCCGAGAGACCAGGTGGTATGGACGCTGTACTACCCCCCGTTGTCATCCCTTCCTCCCGTAGGAGCGGCTTCAGCCGCGACCCCAACCTCTCTCGCCGACCTCCTCACCCGCGCCGAACAGCGCCTCGCCGTCGGCCGCATCACTGAGGCCGAGGCCGATCTGGCGGAGGCGCTGAAGCTGGAGCCCGGCAGTGCCGAGGTGCTGGCGCGGCAGTCGGTGATCGCGCTGACGCGCAACGACGCGGTTACGGCGACGGAGCTGGTGGATCGCGCCGTCACCACGACGCCAGGCTCTGTGTCTGCCCGCTTGGCCCAGTCCTACGCGCGGCAGTCGGCGGCTGATTTGCCGGGGGCGGTGGCGACACTTGAGGCGGCGGCTGCGGACCACCCCGACAACGCCCTGGTGCGCGCGCGCCTGGCCGAGCTGTACCTGGCCTCAGGTGATGTGAAGCGCAGCGAAGCGAGCGCCAAGGCCGCGGTCGCTGCGGACCCGACGCTGGGGCTTGCCCAGTCGATCCTCGGGTTCGCGAAGCTGACGCGGGTGCAGCTCGAAGAGGCGCGGTCGGCGTTCAATGAGGCGATCCGGCTGGAGCCGAATGCGCCGCTGCCGCGGCTTGGCCTGGGGCTTGCGAAGATCCGCGATGGCGATCTCGCTGCCGGCCGCGAGGAGATCGAGACCGCCGTGATCCTGGATCCGAACAATTCTCTGGTCCGGAGCTACATGGGCAAGGCGTATTACGAGGAGAAGAGGGACGAGCTGGCGGAGTCGCAGTTGGCGATTGCGAAGGAGCTGGATCCGAATGATCCGACGCCTTGGTTTTATGATGCGATAAGGAAGCAAACCACGAACGATCCCGTCGGTGCGCTGACTCGCCTGCGCAAGTCGACGGAGTTGAATGACGGTCGCGCCGTTTACCGATCCGGATTGTTGCTGGACGACGACGCTGCAGCCAGGAACGCCAGCGTCTCTGCGGCGTTCAACGAGCTGGGATTCGAATCACTCGCGGCATTGCAGGGAACCGTTGCAGTCACGGAAAGCTTCGGCAATTCGTCCGCGCACCGACTCCTCGCCAGCGTCTACGGCAGCATTCCGCGTTATGAAATCTCACGGGTCAGCGAAGCTTTTCAGGCGCAGATTCGCCAGCCATTGACTGCCCCGCCAATCAGCCTCGATGACAGCATTGACCGACTCGGGATTCTGCAAGGAATCGGCCCGGCCCGCGTCGGAGTGAACGAATACAACACACTATTCAACAGCGACGAACTGAGAATAAGGGTGGATGGAGCAGTTGGCTCCCGGGGTACGTTTAGTGATCAGTTCGTAGCAAGCGGCCTCGTCGATCGGTTCAGCTTCGCTCTGAGTCAGCTGCACTACGAAACCGACGGCTTTTCGGCAAACGGAGCTGCGGAGAAGGATGTCTATTCCGCGTTCGTGCAGTCCGAGCTCAACTCGACAACAACCCTGCAAGCCGGGATTATCCACACGGAGTTCGATGTTGGCTATGACTATTACGCATTCGACGAAGTCAGCATCACTCCGACCGAGACCATAGAAAGAACGGACGTATTTAGACTGAACGGGCGTTACGCCAAACGTGAAGGCAGCAATGTTGTCTGGACGATCGGTTTTGAGGACCGCGAGCTCGTGGTCAATTTTCAGCCGCTCGACTTGGAGCTTGGCCGGGCCGCCATCGACACTTATGTCGGGGAGGTTCAGCGGCTCGACTCCAATGGCAACTTTCAGGTCATCTCGGGACTGTCCTATGTTCGGGCCGATCTTCTGCCGACCTACGACGCCAGCGCATATGCGTACGCTCAGTGGTCGGCGTCGAATCTCAGTCTGCAGCTGATCGGCGGATTCGTCGTCGAGAAATACAACGAGAACTACACGCAAATCAGTTACGACGACGTTGATCGTACGCAAGTCAGTCCGAAAATCGGCGTAATCTGGTCGCCGCGCGATGGCACCACGCTACGGGCAGCCGGATTCGCTTCGGTTAGAAGGCCGTTGATCGGTGGCCAGACGCTGGAGCCTACACAGATTGCCGGCTTCAATCAGTTCTTCACGGGTATTGAGCAGTTTTACGGAGACCCGGTTGGCGCGGTGTCGAGACGCGTCGGACTCGGCCTGGACCAGGTTGTCTCCCCTTCGCTCTTCGCCGGGGTGGAAGGCGCACTGCGCCAGGTCGATGTCCCCTCGATCATTCTGGAGTCCGACAAGAGTTGGCGGGAGCGGTCGTTCCGGGGGTATCTCTATAAGACTTTGGGAAGTGAAGGATCAGCCGGAGGTTCCGCGACGGTCAACGCATCGCTTTCACTGACCATCGAGTACGAAGAGCAAACCCGGCCGAAAGACTTTAGCGGTCCGGAAGCCATCCTCGACCTTGAAACTTTGCGAGTCCCACTCGGGGTCTCGCTATTCGGTAGACGCGGGCTGACGGCACGTCTGGCCACGAGCTTCGTCAGCCAATCGGGCAGATTTTCTCTGGATACATTCGAGCCGATTTTTCGCGAACGCGACCACGCGTGGGTGACCGACGCTTCCGTAGAGTATCGGCTGCCAGCGCGCAGGGGCATCCTCTCGCTGACCGCCCGAAACGTCTTTGACTCGAAGCTCGATTTGCTTGAGTCCGATCCGCTCAGTCCGCGAGTGGCGACCCGGCGCCTCGTAACCGGGGGATTCAGTCTGTGGTTCTAGATTTATTGCGACTAATTAACAGAGAAAAAGGGGCGAAGGCGATGAATGACGAGATCAAGGTTCGCAGTGTTGGGTTCGTGGCCACGATGGTCGCGGTGGTTGCTTTGGGCGTGACGGGTTGTGCCACATCGAATCTCGGCGTGACCGTGGAAGCCAAAGCGAAGGACCCGAAGTCGCTCCTCGCGCCGTTCTGGGCTGGAGTCCAGAATGGCATGAGCACGAAGAAGGTGGACCCTGTTGGACTTACCTGCGATATGTGCGCCGAACTGGGTATTCCGGATTTTGCACCCAGGCCAGATGACAACAAACTGACGCTGGTCTTTCCCCAGGCGAACCTCGCGATTCTCGAAGCAATAGTGACAAGCTTCTCGGACGTGAATGCTTCGCAGACCGGCGAGAAACTTGCGATAACGTTTACTCCCAATGCTGACCCGGTTCCGGCCTGCAGCCCGCCCTTCCCAACGAGTTGCAAGGCGCGTGCTATTTGTAACGTCCCGCCCCAGTCGGGCAGCTACGGCACCCCTGGGTGCACAAAATCGGCGCCGACCTGCACCGCCTGCACGATGCCGTAGTTGCGCCGGCAGCAGATGTACACCGATACGTTTCCGACTCGCGTGCGGCTGCAGGTGTTGCTGCTACTGGTTGGCTGGATTTCGGCGTCGGCTGCGTATGCGGCCGACGCTGGACCGCCGGCGCTGTGGCAGATTCTGGGATCGTGCAGCAGGGTCCCTGGCGACGGCGTACCCCTGTGCTGGCGGATCAGGATCCGGTCGGGACTGTCCCCGGCCATCTCCTCGGAATCAGTCGCGCTCAACCTCCCCGACCTCGATGCTCCGCTTGTCGCCTACCGGGAACAGAAGGCAGGCGCGAAACCCCGCATGTGGACCGGAACCATAGCGGGGGATCAAAAAGCCAACGTCACGTTGTCCGTTGTTGACAATGCTCTGAGCGGTCTAGTCGTCACTCCGCAAGGACGAATATTTCAGTTGCGGGAGAATCCCGAAGACGGGCCGGTCATCGAAAGACTCGTCCCGAATCGCGCCCCACCGGAGTTGCCACCCGTTGTCGCGCCAACGAGGCCGTTGGTGGTCAGCAAACGTCCTCCGTGCCTGCCGGCGACCACTCCAGTCATCGATATGCTCGTGATCTACACGCCAGCGGCCGTCAAGCTCGCTGGCGGGGAACCCGAGATGCGGAGTCGAATCGACATTGCAGAGGCGACCGTCAATGCGGCCCTTGCCAACAGCGGCGTCAATGCGCGGCTGGAGGTCGTCGCCAGCCGGCTGACACAGCACGTCGAGTCAAACATTCAGGCCGATCTGGGCCGCCTGCGCTGTTCGAACGACGGCTATATGGACGAAGTTCATGGTTGGCGCGATGCGGTTGGCGCGGACCTGGTAGTCCTGGTCACGAGTCATCAGACTGGAGGGCAGGCCTATCTGCTGGCGGCGGAACATTTGTCCAATCAGTCGTTCGCGGCATCGGCATTCGCGGTCGTACCGGATTTCGTTCTGACCTGGCCCTATCTGTTTGCCCATGAGGTCGGTCATCTGTTTGGTGCTGACCATGATCCGGCGTCATCGGAGGGCCGGGAAGGGGTATTTCCGTACAACCACGGCTACATCGATCCGGACGCGGCAGTCACTTCCGGTTGCTCTGCGTGGATGACCGTGATGAGTTATGGAACCTACTGTGGCGACTGCGTGCCCCGTCCATACTGGTCGAACACAACGAAAAACCTTCCAGGCTGTAACCGACCTATGGGCGTGTCGACGCTCTCGGACAACGCGCGCACCATCAACGAGACAGCAGCAACCGTCGCGGCATTTCGATGTCGGTAAGCCTCAGAATCCCACGCCTTGCGATGATCGTCATTGCCGCGGCGTTGGCGGCCTGCAGCGTACGACCCACCAGCTCCCAGTCGGATGTCGTATCGCGCACCTTTGTCTACGCGCATTTCGCCGCTCCCGGGGAGCGAGAACTGAAACTGGTCGAAAACATCGAAGTGCCGGAGGCCGCCCGCGACCAGTGCGGCCTGATCCCGCCCGTCTCGCCAGCAACAACAAGGGGTGGAGTTCTCGTGCCCATTATCGCCGGGTGGATCGCTGGCCGGTTCATCAAGGGCGCAAAGAACTGGGTCGCCAGCCAGATCCTGGAGTACTCGACCCAGTATGTGAACGAAGAGCGATACGAATCCTTCTACGAATCCGATCGCTGGGCCGTCGACCCATCCGTCCCTTGCCTGAATGAGGGAGATCAGCTGCGGTCCTGCTTCGTTGCCGCGTCCATCAGCTGCACAGCGAAAGAAATTGAAGGGAGCAAGTGTGTCGACGGCAAGGCTCCCGACCTGATCCTCTTTGGAGAGTATCTCCGCACCGATCAGGCACTCCGCATGCGACCGCTCGGGTACTACATGAGCAGAGTCACCACCAAACGCGCCGGTGAGGAGGCGCCAGTGAGCATTTCTGCACACGTATCGATGAAGTCCGTTTGGTCAGAAGGAGCTGTCG
The DNA here is from genome assembly GCA_031395645.1 of Gammaproteobacteria bacterium. Lineage (GTDB taxonomy): Bacteria > Pseudomonadota > Gammaproteobacteria > Steroidobacterales > SHZI01. Next base: position 25,961 of record JANNJM010000033.1, read on the forward strand.
GTCAGTCTGGCGTAGCGTTCGATCAGCAGTTGCTACAGGCTGACGTGCCGGTTGCCGCGTGCTCGACTGATCCGAAGAAGATGGAGCCGGTGTCTGTCAGTACAAATCCAGCCGATTGGCTGCAACTTCCTGCATTGCCACTCCCCGGCCGATCCGCGAAGGACTCGCCCGGCATTGTGGCGACTTCGGTCACGATAGCTGAGACGTCTCCGCCACCGGCAGTCCTGGAGGCGCTCGAGAGTTTCCTGACATTTGGGGAAAGTGACCTCTCGGCAACGCTGACAGAAGCGTTGCAAGGGCTGATCGACTGATGGCCCGAACTGCGGCCAAGGCCCGAACGAACCATGCGCTGTTAGTCGTAACGCGCTCGGATTGGGGTGCGAGACCATTCAATGGGACGGTACAAAGCCTAGGTAGCGTCCGGGATGTCGTCGTGCATCACGCGGCAGGTTCTTCGGCGCAGTCCTTGGACGACGGCAAGCGCCGTGCCCGCGAGATCCAAGTATTCCATCAGGACGTAAGAAGGTGGGCCGATATCGGTTACCACTTCCTAGTTGATGGTGTCGGAAACGTATACCAGGGCCGTCCATATTGGTCTGGTCGGAGCATCGTTCAAGTGCCGCGCTTCGCCATGGGGGCGCATGTGAAGAACCAGAATGCTGGCAAAGTCGGAATCTGTTTGTTGGGCTGCTTCCATCGACCAGAACCCAACTGCAATGACATACCGTCTGTCGACGCGGTCCAGACGCTAGAGGTATTGCTGCGATTTCTATGCAGCGCGTATTCCGTCGATCCACGGCGAATCGCGACGCATCGGGACTTTCTGGACACGAGTTGCCCAGGCGATCAGCTGTATCCCGTCGTAGCGGAGCTACGACGGAAAATCTCGGGTTCTTGAAAGTGACTCTTGGCGATTCGGACAGCCAGGTCGTTACAGGGTTGTGGGCACAACCCTGCCACCAACTCACGATACGCTCTCTAGTCTCATGCCCCCCACCTCTCCAACCACCCGCATCTACCTGGCCCGCACCCTCCGCGATTTCGCCGACGGCTTCGTCGCTCTGCTGCTGCCCGTCTACCTCGCCGCGCGCGGCTTCGATGTTTTCCAGATCGGCCTCACGGCCACGCTCGCGCTGCTAGGCTCCGCGCTGACGACCCTCGGTATTGGCCTGGTCGGCGCGCGTTTCGGCCAGCGAGCACTGCTGATCTTTTCATCGGCGCTGATGGCGGCGACCGGTGTGGCGTTTGCAGCGTCCGACGTTGTGGGCCTCGTGCTGCTCATCGCGTTTTTCGGCACGATCAACCCATCGGCCGGTACCGTGTCGATCCTGGTGCCGCTCGAGCACGCGGTGCTCGCGCGCACGGTTGCCGATCGCGATCGGACGCGCGCCTTTGCCATATACAGCCTGGTCGGCGCGCTGGCGGCTGCGGTTGGTGCCCTGGCGGCGGGCAGTCCGGTGGTGTTGGAGCGCGCCGGGTTATCGGAACTAGGCGCACTTCAGGCCATGTTCTGGCTCTACGCCCTGCTCGGCGTCGCCGCCGGGTTGATCTATGCCGGTCTGCCCCGCGACGCGCCGGTCGCCGACGCGGCCGGCGTCATGCCTTCGGTTGCCGCGCTGGGCCCCTCGCGCCGCATCGTGCTCAAGCTCGCCGCGCTGTTCAGCGTCGACGCCTTCGCCGGCGGCTTCGTCGTGCAATCGCTGCTGGCGCTCTGGTTGTTCGACACGCACGGGCTGTCGCTTTCGAGCGCCGGCACGTTCTTCTTTGTCGCTGGGCTTCTCGCGGCGCTGTCGCAACCGGCTTCGGCCTGGCTTGGCGCGCGCATCGGGCTCGTCAACACGATGGTCTGGACGCACATCCCGGCCAACCTCGCGCTGATCGGTGCCGCCCTTGCGCCGAACCTGCGGGTGGCAATCGGGCTGCTGCTGGTACGTTCACTGTTGTCACAGATGGACGTGCCCGCGCGGTCGTCGTACGTGATGGCTGTGGTCACGCCCGCCGAGCGCACCGCCGCGGCCAGCTTCACCTCGGTGCCACGCAGTCTTGCCGCGGCCCTGAGTCCGGCACTGGCTGGTGCGTTGTACGCCGCCGGCTATGCGGCGCTACCGCTGATCCTCGCGGGCGTGCTCAAGATTGTTTACGACGTGGCGCTGCTGTGGAGCTTTAAGCACGTGCGGCCGCCGGAGGAGGGCGCAGGCCCGGTCAGGCCGCCAGTGTCCGCACCTTGAGCGTCCTCCCCGGTTCTATTTATCGGCCATATATGGCACACTAGTGCCGGTTTCGTGCCAGATATGACCGATGAAGACGATCACCACGCCACCCATTGCTGTGCAGGCCCAAATGCGGGTGACCGCCGAAAACATTCGAGCGGCCCGCCAGCGGCGGCGGCTGTCCTTAGCCCAGCTCGCTACGAGGTCCGGTGTCAGCGTCCGCACCCTGCACCGGATTGAGCGCGGCGAGCCCGGCGTCGCCTTCGCGCACGTCGCGTGCGTGCTGTGGGCCATGAATCTACTGCCCAATATCGCCGACCCCAGGACCGACGAGGAAGGGCTGCGCCTGGAACTCCGCCGCAACCGCAAGACCTCCAGCCGTCATCGCGAGTTACTCCGTGACCTCTGAACGGAGCTGCGTCGTCTGGATCTACCTCCCAGGCGGTGTGGGCCCCGTGCCCTGCGGCGCCCTGACCGTGGATCAGGCGGGCCGGAACACGAATGCCGAATTCAGCTACGGCGCCCGATACCTCTCCCGCGAGGACGCCATTGCGCTGGATCCGGTACACCTGCCCCTGAAGGCGGCCGGCTTCAAGGCCGATTACCTGTTTGGCGCCATCCGCGACGCTGCGCCGGACAGCTGGGGTCGCAAGGTGCTGGAGCTGCGTCACGCCGCGCTCCAGTACAACGAGTTCGGCGAGTTGCCGGAGCTCGAGTACCTGCTCAAATCCTCCGGCGACCGCAGCGGCGCGCTCGCCTTCACCGAAGGCACCGGTACGCCGCCCGCACTCCCGACCCGCATCGCCATGCTGGGACTGGCCGATGCTATTCACGCGGTGGAAACCGGCCGGGCGGTGACGGAGGCCCAGGGCGATCTGCTGACCGGCTCGCTCGGCGGCGCACGCCCGAAATCGGCCTACCAGGATCCTCATGCCTCGATGATCCTGAAGTTCGGGCGGCACGACGACCGCTTCGATCAGGTGCGCGCCGAGAAGGCGATGCTCGACATGGCAGCAGCCTGCGGCTTCGAGGTACCGGCCCGTGAGTTCGTCCAGGTTGACGACACCAACGTGCTCGGCGTCCATCGCTTCGACCGCGAGCGGATCAAGGGCCAGTACTACCCGCGACACTACCTCAGCGCCAAGACGCTGCTCGGCCAGTACGGTGAAACCGAGGTCGGAAGTTATCCGGGCTTCGCGGACGAGCTGCGCCGGTGGTCAGACCAGCCCGCCAGGGATTGCCATGAGTTGTTCGGGCGCATGCTGTTCAACATCGCCACCGGCAACCGCGACGATCACGCCAAGAATCACGGCGTACTCCACGTGGCCGAGACCACCTACCGCCTCGCTCCAGCGTTCGATCTGGTGCCGATGCCGCAGGTGAGCACGACGTATCGGCAAGCGATGATCGTCGGCCTGCAGGGCCAGGAGTCGAACCTCGCTAACGCGCTCAGCGCGGTTGCGCACTTTATGCTGAATGAGGACGATGCCAAGGCCATCGCCCGCCGGGTCAATGCGGTCGTCGGATCGTGGCGGACATTTTTCGCAGAAGCGGGCGTCACCGAGTCCGACATGGAATACGTGAAGGCATGCTTCGACGTCGGTCGCATTGCGGCCTGACCTCGTCGCGAACCCTTGACATGGACTTGATGCTCTACGGCAGGCCGGGTTAGTGCCCTACCGCTCCACAATCCCCGTAACCCCCATCCCCCCCGCCGTGCAAATCGAAATCAACCCGCGCCCTGATCCACGCTGTTCGAGCATCTTCGCCAGCGACGACACGATCCGAGCCCCGGTCGCCGCAAACGGATGCCCGATCGCAATACTCCCGCCCATCACATTCATCTTCGAGCGATCAACCTTCCCCAGCGGCTGATTGCGTCCGAGCTTGTCCCGGCAAAACTCGGCTGACTCCCAGGCTTTGAGTGTTGCGAGCGTCTGCGCAGCAAATGCCTCGTGAATCTCGTAGAAATCGAAGTCCTGCAGTCCAAGCCCCGCGTCCGCCAGCATCGCCGACACGGCATAGGCCGGTGCCAGCAACAGCCCCTCTTCCTTAACGAAGTCGACTGCCGCCACTTTTCCGTAGCGCAGGTACGCCTGGATCGGCAGCCCGCGCGCCTTCGCCCACTCTTCCGAGGCCAGCAGCACCGCCGACGCGCCGTCGGTCAGCGGCGTGCTGTTGCCTGCCGTCATCGTGCCCTGCGGTCCCCGGTCAAAGACCGGCTTCAGCTTGCCCAGCTTCTCCAGCGAGGTGTCGGCCCGGACGTTGTTGTCCGAGGTCGCGCCCGAGAACGGTACCACCAGGTCCTTGTAGAACCCGTCGGACCAGGCCTTCGCTGCCTTCTGATGTGATTCGAACGCCAGCTGGTCCTGATCAGCCCGGGTGATACCCCACTGCTTCGCGGTGATCTCCGTGCTCTGGCCCATGGAGAGCTTGGTCCGCGGCTCATTGACGTCCGGCGCCACCGGCTTGAACATCGAAGGCCTTAAGGACAGCCAGGGCTTCAGTCGCTCACCGACACTCCGGCCCCTCGCACTCGAGAGCAACACTCGTGCGTACTCGTCCGGGTAGACGATCGGCACGTCGCTGATCGTGTCGGTGCCCGCTGCGATCCCTGAGTCGATTTGCCCCAGCGCGATCTTGTTGCCCAGCAGGATCGCCGCCTCGAGGCTCGTGCCACAGGCCCGCTGCAGGTCGAAGGCCGGAGTTTCGGGG
>JANNJM010000047.1:0-45993 GCA_031395645.1 Gammaproteobacteria bacterium
CCGCGCCCCCCCCTCCCCCCGCTCCTACTCTTCCTCGGGAACCTGCCGGAAGTCGACGCCTAAGGATCGCAGCTTGCGATAGAGATGTGTGCGCTCCATGCCAACCCGCTTGGCAAGGAGCCCGACGCGGCCGCCGCACAAGGCCAACTGCTGTGTGAGATAGGCCCGCTCGAATTTCTCGCGGGCCTCCCGCAGGGGCAGCCCCAGCAAATCCTGCTTCACCAGCGGCTCCATGCCACCCACGGTGGGAGCCAGGTCCTTTTCCAGCTCCGCAAGGCTGATTTCTTCCCCACCACCGGCCACCAGCAGTCGCCGCACGAGACTGGTGAGTTCGCCCACATTTCCTGGCCACGGGTAATGACGCAGCCGATTCTGGGCGGCCAGACCGAAACGCCTGAAGGGCAGCTTCTCGTCCTCCACCAACCGGTCGACCGCGTAGCGCAGCAACTCCGGCACGTCCTCGTGCCGATCACGCAGCGGGGGTACGCGCAACTCAAGCACAGCGACGTGCGCGAGCAGATCCGGCCGGACGCGACCGGCACCTTCAGGGGCTAGCGAGGCGATCAGGCGCAGATCGAGCGGCACGGCCACGGCCTCGCCCAGCCGGGCGAAACTTCCCTGCTCGAGGGCTCCGGCCAACAGGCGCTGGGCGCCCGGACACAGATCCTGCAGATTGCGGAGGAACAAGGTTCCGCCCGCAGCCTGCTCGAGCACGCCCGGTTGGGGCTTGCCGTTTGTGAAGCTGCCAAAGAGCAGCGTCGCGGCATTTTCCTCCGGTAGCGCGGCGCCGACCAGCACGACAAAGGGCAGCTGGCTCTGCCCTCCCAGGTCATGCACGTAACGAGCGACCACAGCTCTGCCGGACCCGCTCTCGCCGACAATCAGCACCGGTTCCTGGCGCCTCGCAATCGACGCGGCCTGCTCGCGCAGGCCGCGCATAAGTGCACTGCGGCCACCAGGAGCCAGCCGCTGGGGCAGGAGCGTGCGCGGGCCGGGCCGGCGCGCGTCAGGGGTTTTATCCAGGGCCTTCTCAACGGTACGCAGGAGTTTCGCCAGCGACAGCGGCTTCTCCACGAAGTCCACCGCACCGAGACGCGTGGCCTCAACCGCGGTTTCGACGGTGCCGTGGCCGGACAAAATCACCACAGGGCAGCGCGGCGCGCCATCACGCGCCCACTCCCGGAGAAGCGTGATGCCATCCACGTCGGGCATCCAGACATCCAGCAGGATGAGGTCGGGACGCTCGCGACCGACCTCGACACGGGCCGCAGCGGCATCTGCGGCAAGGCCGACCGAGTAGCCCTCGTCCACCAGGATGTCGCTGATCGTGTTGCGAATGTCGTCTTCGTCATCCACTACGAGTATGCGTGCTGCAGTCATGCTCTTTCCCTCCACTGCTCGAGACGGGCCACCCGCGCCTCGCTTAACGTATCGCGGACGACGGCCCGAACGGGCAATCGCACGATGAGGCGCGCGCCCCGTTCTGGCAGATTTTCGGCGGCGACAGTGCCCCCATGCTCCTCAACCAGCTTCTTAACTATCGCCAGGCCGAGACCTGTCCCTTTCTTCTTGCTCGTCACGTAAGGCTCAAAGAGGCGGGTCAGTACCTCGGGTTCGATTCCGGGGCCGTTGTCCGTCACGGTGATCTCGGCAATCAGCCGCTCACCGCCAGCCGCGTGGCGTGCGTTGATCTCGATGACGCCGCCGGCCTGCCCTTCAAGTGCTTCCTGGGCATTTCGAATCAGGTTGTGGAGCAGCTGCCGGACGCGGACGGCGTCTGCCTCCACCTCCAGTCCGTCTTCCAGAGCAAGCTGCACAAGCGGCTGGCCCTCTTGCGCCCGATACAGCCAGGCCACCTCGCGAATCAGCTGACTGAGGTCTACCCGGGCAATGCTGACCGCCGGCGCCCGGGCGTATTCGCTGAAGGCATTGACCATGTCACGCATCGCTTCGACCTGCTGGACGATCGTGTGTGTTGAACGATCCAGCACCTGCCCTTCGTCTGGAGCCATGGTGGGCAGGTAACGCCGCCGGATGCGCTCAGCGGCCAGTCGGATCGGCGTCAGCGGATTCTTGATCTCGTGGGCGAGGCGGCGCGCGACCTCCCCCCATGCAGCCTCGCGCTGGGCTACCAGCAGGTCCGTCACATCATCGAAGACGATAATGGCACCGGCAGGGAACTGGTCGGACGCCGGGTCCACGGCACCGGAAACGTCGCCCGGCAGCCCGGAACTGGCACAGTTGAGTATGCGCCTCGCGCTATCGGTCCGCAGGACGATCTGGGCCCGCCACTCCCGCTGTTCGCCCGCCAGGTGCTGCCGGCAGGCAGCAATAAACTGGGCTGGCAGGGGGCCCGCCGCCGCAATTTCATCCAGCGACGCGCCAGCGCGGAAGGCGAGGTCGACGCCCAGGATGGCACCGGCCGCGTCGTTGGCGATCCGGATCCGGCCGTCGGGGCCGATGGCAATGACTCCCGTGGACAGCCGGCCCAGGATCGTGGCCAAATTGGCCCGCTCACGTTCCAGCTGCTGCTGGCTGCTGCGACTTTCTTCGCGCGCGCGGCCAAGGCGTTCGAGCATGCCGTTGAAGGACTCAATGAGGAATCCGACCTCGTCCGCTGCACCAGGCGGCAGCCGCGTGTCAAAGTCTCCCTTGGCCACAGCCTCAGTACCGGCAGCGAGGGACTCGATGGGCGCCGCCAGGCGCCGGGCGAGGTAGAAAGCGCCGGTCGCCGCGGACAGCAGCGACAGGAGCAGAACCAGTGACAGGGTCAACGCAAGGTTGTCCTTGAGCGGGCCGCGCAGGAACCGCAGCTCGGCGTAGCGCGTGTAAGTGTCCTGGACAGCATCCGCCAGGCGCCCCTGCCGGTCGCCAATCGGAAACACCGCTTGCAGGTAGCGCTGGCCTGTCTCCGCCGTGTCTCCCGGCATCTCGCCCGGGATCACCACCGCCGCGCGGACCTGGTAGCGCGCACCCCCCAGGGGCTCCAGAGCGACAAACCGCTGGTCCTGGCCCAGCCGGTTCAGCGCGTCCTCGGACAAACTCGGCGGCAGCATATCCGTACGGGAACTGGACGCCGCGATGCGCAACTCCTTAGTAAATACCGTGAGTTCATCGGCGCCCGCATCAGCTCGCAGCACACTGAGGGCACGTGCCAGCGCCTCGCCATCGAGATTGCCGAGCGCCCCAGCGAGTGCGCCTGTCTGCAACAGCCGGGAAGTCTCCTGCACCTCAAGCGACTCGCGGCTCAGGCGCAGTGCCGATGACAACTCCTGCTCAAGATCAGAGTCGAACCAGCTGTCGATGCCACCGCTGACGAACTGCAGGGCGAAAAAGTACACAACCAGCAAGGGCGCCAGCGTGAGGCCGACGAACATCGCCACCAGTCGCGCCCGAAGCCGCGCTCCCGGCGCTCGCCGCCGGTAGTCCCGGACAAGACGGAACAGGTTGATGGCGATAAGGCCGAGCAGGACGACCGCCGCCACGGCGTTGATCGCGAGGATAAACACGTGCCGTCGACCAAAGGCGGCCAGGCTCGACGCATAGCGGCCCAGCAAGAGCAGCGCCGCGATACCCATCAGCACGCCGCACGCGGTGGCCGCAATAACCACATAGCGCCGAAGTCGGCGACTGCTTTGCGCGTTCACTGGGCTTGCCCGCTCCGCAGGTTCCACCGGTACCACTCGCTCTCCAGGGTGAAGTCGTCATCCCAGAAGGCCAGCATGCGCAGCGGTCCCGGGAGTTGCTGCTGGTCGAGCACGGCTCGCAGACCCACTTCGTAACTCTCATTTTCGGCAATGAGGTCCGCATCAATGAGCGGCAAAGCCGCGATACGGCCGAGGTCGTTCAGCGCCGCAAAGAGGGTGCTGTGCGCGTGCTGGTCACCACTGTTCTTGTTGCGCACGAGATAGCCGCGCGAGAGCGGTTGCCAGGAGAGCTCGAAGTACTGCCGCAGGGCGGCCACGTCCACGTCGGGCAGCCAGCGTCGCTGCTCCGACAGTTCCACCTGCAACTCAAACGTGAGCGGGATGCCGCTCTGGAGAGCCTCCAGGGTGTCCCGGTTCAGGCGGTAATCAATAGCGGCTGAGAGATACCAGACACCGCCATCGAGGGCCGTGCTGGCATTGCGAATCTCCAGTCCCGTCTCTTGGGCGGACAGGACTCCTGCCCACAGCATTCCGGCCAGCGCAGTGAGCGCCGCGAGGACGCCGGGATGGCGGTTGTTGCTTTTCTCCACGTCGGTGGTATCCCGGGCGCAACAAGGAGGACGGGTTCAGTCGCGTACCAGTCCCATGGTCGCGGAACTCATTAAAGCATAGTAAAACCCGTCGGTATCCCGTTCCCCAGGGAGTAGCTGCAACCCAGGGGCCGGGGTGTTGGGCTGGAGCCTGGCGGTTCCCGCTGCCAGGAATGCCGCTACCAGGTCCTGGTTCTCCGCGCGCAGCACGGAGCACGTGCTGTAAAGCAGCTTGCCCCCTGGGCGCAGCAAGGGCCAGAGCCGCTCCAGCAGCAGGCGCTGGCGGCCGACGAGCGCCGGCACATCGCCGGCCCGCCGGAGCAACTTGATGTCCGGATGGCGCCGGATCACGCCAAGCGCGGAACAGGGCGCGTCCAGCAGGATGCGATCGAAAGGCCGGCCGTCCCACCATGCGGCGGGCTCGGTCGCATCCCCGACGAGCAAGGTCGCCCGCAGCCCGAGTCGCTGCAGGTTGCTCTCGATCAGGCCAAGGCGCGCCCCGGAGACATCAACGGCGGTGAGGTCAATCTCCCCCGCAACTGACTCGAGCAAGTGCGTGGTCTTGCCCCCAGGCGCCGCGCAGGCATCGAGCACGCGCATCCCGCGCTCGGGCGCCAGAAGCGGCGCGGCAAGTTGCGACGCGGCGTCCTGCACGCTCACCAGCCCGTCGGCGAATCCCGGCAGCTTCTGCACTGGCACTGCAGAATCGAGCTTGAGTGCGTCCGGGAAGCCGGCCAGCGGCGTGGCTTGCAAGCCGAGTTCCACCGCTACCCTGGCGGTGTATTCAGTCATGCCGGCCCGATTACGGTTCACTCGCAGCCAAAACGGCGGGAGCCGTTGATTGGCGGCAGCGATCTCCTGCCAACTGTCCGGCCAGTCTGTGCGCAGCTGATCAAGCAGCCAGGCTGGATGCGAGAACCACGCAGCGGGATCGGCCTGCAGCTTTTCCAGCAAACCGGGCGCCTCCCTCTGATAGCGACGCAGGGTGGCATTCAGAAGCCCCGCTGCCCGTTCCTGGCCAAGTAGCCGACAGGCCTCGACTGTGGCGGACACGGCCGCGTAGTCCGGCTGCTCGGGATCTGCCAGCTGAAACAGGCCAACCGAGAGCAGCGCCTCGAGCGTGCGGTCGGTGCCCTTCAGCGGGCGGTCGAGCAACTCGCGGAGCAGGGCCCGATGGCGGTGATGCCCCCGCAACGCTCCGAACGCCAGTGCCTGCACCTGGGCCCGATCCCGGTCGGCCAACTGACGGACGTCCAGGCCGTTGCTGCCTGCCAGAATCGACTCGAGGGCCGCGTCGAGAGTCTGGCCACGCGCCAGCACGACCGCCACAGCCTGCGCCGCGAGCGCGCGGGTAAGGCCACCCGCACTCATCCTGAACCTGCCTTCAACCGAGCACTTTGCCGACCATGGATCGCCCGCGGGCGAGATCCGCCGCTGCGATCTGCTGACGACCGGGCAGCTGGACTAATCGCAGCCTCAGCCGGCCAGCGCCGGTCTGCACCTCGATGCCCTCCGCGTTGGTCGCGAGAATCCGACCAGGCTCCGTTGCGCCGTCAGGCGGCGAAGCACCGAGAGCTTCGCTCGCAAAGCATCTGAACTGCTGCCCGTCCAAAATCGTATCGGCAACAGGCCAGGGATTAAAGGCACGCATGCGGCGCGCGATCGCGAGGGCTGGCTCCCGCCAGTCGATGCGCGCGTCTGCTTTCCTGATACGTCCCGCGTAGGTAACGCCTTCCGTCGCCTGGGGGGTCGGGGTCAGCTGGGCGGCAAGCAGGGCTGTGACCAGCCCTCCCAGCGTATCGGCGCCCAGTCGGGCAAGCCGGGCCTCGAGCGCGCCAGCGGTTTCGTCGCGGCCGATCGTCAGTCTCGTCGTGGCGTACACGGGTCCCGTGTCCAGCCCGGCTTCAAGCTGCATGATGCTGATACCGGTCTCGGCATCGCCCGCCTGGATGGCCGCCTGGATGGGCGAAGCGCCACGCCAGCGCGGTAGCAGCGAGGCGTGCACGTTTACGCAGCCGAGAGTTGGCATGGACAAGACATTTGGTGGCAGCAGCAGTCCGTAGGCCACGACCACGATCAGATCTGGTCTGAGGTCGCGTAGCTCAGACTGCGCCGCGTCAGTCTTCAACGTGACGGGCGCGAGGACCGGGATACCGAGTTCGAGAGCCAGTTGCTTCACCGGCCCCGCGCCGATCGCACGACCCCTGCCAGCGGGCCGGTCCGGCTGCGTCAACACCGCCACGGGCCGGTGGCCGAGATCCGCCAGGCACTGCAGGGTGGGCACGGCGAAAGCCGGCGACCCCGCAAAGACCACACGCCCGTTCAGATCAGGGGCGCCCGGTCTCGCGAGGCACTCGCGGGCGACAGCCCCAAGTCACCGTCGCGCCGCCGGCTTTTCTCCGCCCGTTTTTTCAGGCGCTGGCGTTTCAATTCAGAGAGGTAGTCGACGAAGAGTTTGCCATCGAGGTGGTCCAGCTCGTGCTGGATACACACGGCTTGTAGCCCGGCTGCATCAGATTCGATGATCTTTCCCTGAGTGTCCATTGCCCTGAACCGGATGCGGGCCGCCCGGTCCACGCCTTCGGTTACTCCTGGCACGGACAGGCACCCCTCGTCACTGTTTTCAACGCCCTCGCGAGAGAGAATCTCTGGATTGATGAGGACCTGAGGCTGGTCCCTCGTTTCGGACAGGTCAAGCACGACCAGGCGGATATGCCGGTCTACCTGGGTGGCCGCGAGGCCAACGCCCGGGGCCGCGTACATTGTCTCCAGCATATCGGCGGCCAGCTGGCGGATCTCGTCAGTTACCGCCGGAACTGGCGCAGCCCGCAACCGCAGGCGCGGATCCGGGTACTCAAGGATTTTCAGGACCGGCATGGTGCGTCCTTCACAGTTTGGCCATAAGTGCTATGTAAGTGGCTTGATTTTATGCTACATCTGCTCCCGCTTGGCCTCAGAGTTCTCGTCTGACTTGGGGCCCGGGATTGGGTTTCCTGGGCACACAGTTTAAAGCATGGAGTCCCCATGAAAATCTTCCGGAAAAATGGCCGGCCGGCCGCCGTATTGCTGGTCTCCCTGGCGCTTGCGACCGGGGCAGGCGGCCTCCTTGCACAGCAGGGCGCCGGGATTGCGTTAAATCCCGCGCACCCCGACACCTACGTCGTGAAGCGGGGCGATACCCTCTGGGACATCTCCAACATGTTCCTGCGCGATCCCTGGTATTGGCCCGAAATCTGGTACGTCAACCCCCAGGTCGAGAATCCGCACCTTATTTACCCTGGAGACGTGTTGACCCTCGTCTACGTGGATGGGCAGCCGCAGATTCGCAGTTCCCGTGGCAGCACCGCGGCCGCCAGCGGCACGGAACGGCTCTCGCCCCGGATTCGGGAGGAACAGCTGACCGAGGCCGTGGATACGATTCCCTACGAGGTCATAGGGCCGTTCCTCAGCAAAGGTATGGTTCTGCAGAAGGACGAGATCAGGGGCCTGCCCCATGTCGTGGCACTGCGGGACGATCACCTGGTCGGGGCTTCAGGCAACGATGCGTACGTGCGGGGCAAGGTTTCCGGCGCCGAGGCGTCCTACAGCGTCGTCCGCATTGGCGACAAGCTCGTGGATCCGGACGACGGCGACGTGCTCGGCTTCGAGGGTATCTATGTCGCGGACGGCCGTGTGCGCCGGATGGGCGATCCGGCCACTCTGGAACTCAACAACTCCCAGCGGGAGGCGATGCAGGGCGACCGGTTGGTTGCTCAGACGGAGCTATTGCCACTGCAGTTCGAACCGCGTGCACCGGACCGCCCGGTTGCGGGCCGCATTATTCACGTCGTCGACGGGGTAACGCAGATTGGTCAGTACCAGGTCATCGTGATTAACCGTGGCGCCCGCGATGGGCTTGCGCCCGGCCACGTACTCACAGTGTGGCAGGCAGGCGCCAAGGTCGAGGACCGCGTAGATTCTGGGCTTTTTGGCCGGAAAGTGCAGTTGCCGGACGAACGGGCGGGGACTCTAATGGTGTTCAAGACTTACGATCGTCTCAGCTATGCGCTGGTTATGCAGGCGCAAGGGCCGATTCACACGCTCGACAAGGTCCGCAACCCGAGCTGATCTGCCCGCCACCAAGCCCTCTGACTTCAGAGGGGCGCCTGTGGCGGGCCCCGGCTCGCCACAGGATGTATGGTGCCCCCCGACAGCTGGCTGGACACGCCCGATACTCACCTGCTGACGCCGGCTGATGCCGGCTACCCGGCACTCCTTCGTGAGATCGCCGGCCCACCGCGACAGTTGTTCGTCCGCGGCAGCCTGGAGGCATTGGCCCTCCCGCAGCTCGCTATCGTTGGCAGCCGCAACGCCACACCCGCCGGTGCAGAGACTGCCCACGACTTCGCATCGCACCTTGCCGCCAGGGGATTCTGCGTGACCAGCGGGCTCGCCGAAGGCATCGATGCGGCTGCCCACCGCGGCGCGCTCAACGCCCGGGGGCGCACGGTTGCGGTGTGCGGTACCGGGCCCGACATCGTCTATCCACGCCACCACGAGAGGCTGGCAGACGACATCGTCGCCGGGGGCGGTGCAATCGTGTCCGAGTTCGCACCCGGCACGCCGGTCTTGCGCTCCAATTTCCCCCGTCGCAACCGGCTGATCAGCGGCCTTTCAGTAGGTACGCTCGTCGTCGAAGCGGGCGTGCGCAGCGGCGCGCTGATCACCGCACGCCACGCCATGGAGCAGGGTCGGGAAGTGTTCGCGATTCCGGGTTCCATACATAATCCGGTCGCGCGGGGTTGCCACCTCCTCATACGCAATGGCGCAAAACTGGTGGAGACCGCGACGGACATTGTCGAGGAGCTGGGTGGCCTGCTTGCCGGCATGCAGCTGCCCGAGTCGCCCGCGCCGGGCTCCGGCGCGCAGGTCGGGTCGCACTCGTCGCCGGCTGTCGACGATGAATATGCCCAGTTGCTCGCTGTCATGGCGTGGGATCCGGTGGATGCGGACAGCCTTGTCGCCCGCTCCGGATTGACGATCGGGGAGGTTTCCTCCATGCTTCTGATGCTCGAATTGCAGGGTTCGGTGCGGGCACTCTCCGGTGGCCGCTATCAAAGAGCAGGTAAAAAAAGGAGCGTCGACCCATGAGCGATACCGTTCTCGACGTCCTGCTCTACCTCTTCGAGACGTACTCGGACTCGGAACAAGAGCCCCCCGACTATAGGACCGGGGCCGCTGACCAGGACGTGCTGCGCGAGGAGCTGCTCAGGGCCGGGTTCGGCGAGCCTGAAGTGGACAGCGCACTGGACTGGCTCGACGGGCTCAGCGAGACCAGCGCTCCGTTTGCCGGTGTGCCCGGTGACCGGTCGATCCGGGTCTACAACGAGGTGGAAATTCGGCGGCTCGACCTCGAGTGCCGGGGCTATCTGTTGTACCTCGAGCAAATCGGTATCCTGTCGCCCGCGCAGCGCGAGTTGGTCATCGACCGGCTGATGGCGCTGGGTTCCGGAACTGTCGACAAGGAGCAGGTCAAGTGGGTCGTCCTCATGGTGTTGTTCGCACAGCCTGGGCAGGAAACCGCCTTTTCGCGCATGGAAGATCTGGTCTTCGAGGAGAGCACCGGCGCGATCAATTGATCGTCGAAAAGCCCTAGGCATTTATCAAGCCGCGCCAGTGTCGCGGCTTCGTCGTTTATAGAGAGTGGAATGACCAACGTCGTCATCGTCGAGTCCCCCGCGAAGGCCAAGACCATCGAAAAGTACCTCGGCAAGGACTTCAAGGTCCTGGCCTCGTATGGCCATGTCCGCGATCTGCTTGAGAAGGACGGCGCGGTCGATCCGGAGCACGGGTACCTCATGAAGTACGCCGTGGCGGAGGACAAGGAGAAACACATAGCGGCTATCGCCAGCGCCCTCAAGAAGGGCGGCACGCTCTACCTGGCTACCGATCCGGACCGGGAGGGCGAGGCTATTTCCTGGCACTTGCAGGAGATTCTTGGCGAACGGGGCCTGCTGAAAGATCGCAAGGTTTTCAGGGTTGTGTTCTACGAGATCACGGAACGGGAGGTGCGCGAAGCGATTCAGCAGCCGCGCGAGGTCTCAATGGACCTCGTCAACGCGTACCGCACACGCCGCGCGATGGACCACCTCATCGGATTCAAGTTGTCGCCGCTGCTGTGGCGGAAGATCAGCCCGAAGCTCTCCGCCGGCCGGGTGCAAAGCCCCGCGCTGCGCCTGCTCGTCGAGCGGGAGGAGGCCATCGAGGCCTTCCGCAGTCAGGAGTACTGGTCCATCGAGGCAGCCACCGGCACGCCACCCAGCTCTTTCGCAGCGCGCCTCGTGGAGTACGCTGGCCGAAAGGTGGTCGATACCTTCAATCGCGAAAAGCCCGAGGTCTTTACTTTCCAGAACGCATCCCAGGCCACGGAGGCGCAACAGGCCCTGGAGACAGCAGCCGGCGGGCACTTGCGAGTCAAGGCTGTGGAACGCAGCCAGCGACGACGGCGGGCGGCCCCGCCGTTCATTACGTCCACGCTGCAGCAGGAGGGCTCACGCAAGCTTGGGTTCCGGGCACGCAACACCATGCAGATTGCCCAGAAACTCTATGAGGGCATCACGATCCCCGAGGGCACGGTAGGCCTCATCACTTACATGCGCACGGATTCGGTTGGCCTCGCCAGGGAAGCCGTGGACGATATCCGGAACCTCATCGTCGAGCGCTACGGCAAGGCGAGCCTCCCGGCGGAGCCAAATGTCTACAAGACGTCAGCGAAGAATGCCCAGGAAGCCCACGAAGGGATCCGGCCAACCAGCATTCGCCGGATTCCTGACGATCTCCGCAGCTACCTCACGGACGAACAGTTCAAGCTCTACAGCCTGATATGGAAGCGCACCATCGCATCGCAGATGGAACCTGCGGTCTACGACATGCTGGCTGTGGATCTGGTGCCTTCACTGCGCGCCGAGACGGGCCGCTTTCGCGCGACGGGTTCAACGCTCGTAAGCCCGGGCTTCATTGCTGTGTACCTCGAGGGACGGGACGACGGCGGTGACGACGATACCGACGTCAAACTGCCTGCTGTCCAGCAGGGAGACCTGCTGCCTCTCGCCGCGGTCAAGCCGGAGCAGCACTTCACGGAGCCGCCCGCCCGCTACACCGAGGCCAGCCTCGTTAAGGCCCTGGAGGAGTGCGGCATCGGCCGTCCGTCCACGTACGCCACGATCATTTCGACCCTGCTAAACCGCAAGTACGCCGAATTGAAGGGCCGGGCGCTGAAGCCCACGGACGGTGGCCGGATCGTCAGCGGCTTCCTGACGGGAAATTTCACCCGCTATGTGGATTACGACTTCACGGCCCACATGGAAGATGAACTCGACGAAGTCTCGCGCGGTGAGCGGGACTGGGTCCCGGTCCTTGAGGAATTCTGGAAGCCGTTTGCGGTGCTGCTGAAGGAAAAGGAAGCCTCGGTGACCCGCGAGCAGGCGGCGCAGGTGCGCGAACTCGGCACGGACCCGAATTCGGGGCGGCCGGTGTCTGCGCGCTTCGGGCGTTTCGGGTCGTTCATCCAGATTGGCACGCGCGAGGATGAGGAGAAGCCACGCTGGAAGGGCCTCCAGCCTGGCCAGAGTATGTTCACCATCCAGCTGCCGGATGCGCTGGAACTCTTCAAGCTGCCCCGCGCCCTCGGCAACCTGCCCACGGGCGAGCCCGTTAGTGCGAATACAGGCCAGTTTGGCCCCTATGTGCAGTACGAAACCGTCGATGTCGCCTCAGGTGAGGTGAAGAAAAAGTACGTCTCGCTGGTGGCCCACGAGCCGCTGAAGATTACCCTTGAAGAGGCGATCGAGGTCATCCGTGCCAAGCAGGAAGCCGATGCCAACAAGCTGATCAAGGATTTTGGCGTAGAAAATCTGCGCATCCTGCGCGGCCGCTGGGGGCCGTACCTCACGGATTCCCTGAAGAATGCGCGCCTGCCGAAGGATCGCGAGCCGGAGACCGTCACCCTGGCGGAAGCGCGGGAGTTGATTGCCAACGCCCCAATTCCGAAGCGGCGCTGGGGCCGCCCGGTGGTCAAAAAGAAAGTGGCGAAGAAGTCCAGAAGAAAGTATTCGCCAAAAAAGACCGGGCCGGCAGCCAGCGAACCGGTCACGACGGGCAACGGCGCGGGGAGTGCTGTGGCCAGCAAGGTAAAGGTCGCCAAGAAGGTCCGTAAGAAGGCCAGTGCCAAAAAGGTCACGGGCAGACCGGCCAAGGACGGGACGGCTGACCCGACTGCTGGTTAGGGCGCTACCGCCCGCGCACATCGAGCATCGCTGTGTCGGCCATCGACTATCTCGCCCCGAGGCTGTGCCGGGCAGCCGCTGTCCTCCACGCCGGTGGAGTCATCGCCTACCCCACCGAGGGTGTGTATGGGCTGGGTTGCCGGCCGGACGACTGGCGGGCTGTCCAGCGTCTGCTCAAACTTAAAGACCGGCCGGTAGCGGCTGGACTGATCCTGATCGCCGCGAGCCTGGATCAGCTCGACGGCTGGATTGCGCCGACCCGGCGGGAGGCTCGTCCGCTGTCCGAGTCGAATGGCGGTGCGGTCACGTGGATCGTCACGGCGGGACCAATGACGCCCGACTGGATTACCGGCGGCCGGACCACGGTGGCCGTGCGCGTCACCCGGCATCCGGTCGCCGCCGGCCTTTGCCTCGCCAGCGGGCTCCCGCTGGTGTCCACTAGCGCGAACCGGAGGGGCAAGCCCGCTGCGCGGTCTTCTTTGGGCGTCCGGTGCCGCTTTGGACACTGCCTGGATCTGATCGTGGGAGGCTCCACGGGCGGGGCCGCCGGCCCCACGGAAATCCGGCACGCGGACTCCGGGCAGGTGATCCGGGCGGGGTGACTCCGGTTGGAGTGTCAATTTACTGATGACTTTATGCTAATAATAGGACAACTCTCTGACTCAAGGGAGCTGTGCTAGTCTAAGCACTTAACAAAATCTGCTAAGCCTCTGCTGGGCAATAAGAAACCTAAAAGTCTTTTCCAGTGCGCCCCGTCCCCACACTGTGCCTGATCCTGGCTCTGGCCGCCGTTCTGGTACCGGCGCCTGCGTCTGGCGCACGCACCGTCCTCGGCACCCGACTGCAGGCTCTGGAGCCATCGACCGGCGACTCCGCAACGCGTGTCTACATCGTCCAGTTCAGGGCGCCGGCAGCGGTGCAGGAACCGTCGCTCAGGGCCGCCGCGGCAAACGCCGCCCCGGTGCCGACCCGAACCATCCAGGCTCGGCCCGCCGGCGCCGGCGGCGAGCGGACTCGTGAGCATCGCCGAGGCCGCTTCGACGCCTCGGATACCGCGGTGCGCCGTTACACGGACCGCCTTACCGCGAAGCACGACGAGGTGCTTGCCTCGGTAGGAGCAGACAACGGCAAACTCTACAGCTACCGCTACGCGCTAAACGGTTTCGCCGCGCGCCTGACTCCTGCGGAGGCCCGGAAACTCCGGGCGCGGAGAGACGTCAATAATGTCTGGGAGGACCGGCCCAAGTTCATCGAGACCAACGACAGCCCCGGCTTTCTCGGGCTGACGTCGAAAAACGGCGGTCTGCGCAGTGACCTCGGTTTGCGCGGCGAGAACATTGTTATCGGTGTTATCGACAGCGGCATCGCGCCCGGCCACCCGAGCCTCAGTGACAAGGAGCCAGCGAGTCGTCCGCGGGTGTGCAGGACCGAATGGGCTGAGACGTCCCTGCTTGGCCGCTGGCTTTGCCGCCGCTTCAAGGTCCGTCCGTCGACGCTGGTCTACAGTCCGCTCCCCGGCTGGCAAGGCCAGTGCGAAGCCGGTGATGGCTTTCTCACCACGTACTGCAACAACAAGCTGATTGGCGCCCGGTACTACATCGATGGCTATCGGGAACAGTACGACCTGGATGAGAACGAGTTCATCTCGCCGCGGGATGCCGACGGGCATGGCACCCACATCGCGTCAACGGCGGCCGGCAACTCCGTCCAGGCAACGCTCGCCGGCGCTCGGGTGGCAAAGATTTCAGGTATGGCGCCGCGCGCACGCGTCGCGGTCTACAAAGCCTGCTGGCTCGAGCCGGGCAAGTTGCGCGCAACCTGCAGTACGGCGGACCTCGCCCGCGCCATCGAGGACGCAGTGGCCGACGGCGTCGACATCATCAACTATTCGGTCGGGAGCAACGACGACATCAATGATGCCGACGACCTGGCGCTGCTGGCCGCTGCCGACGCCGGCGTGCTGACCGTCGCCGCCGCCGGCAACGACGGCCCCAGGCCCGGTACTGTGCTCTCACCGGCCGCGGCGCCATGGGTACTGGCCGTCGGCGCTTCGAGCCGGCGCGGCGACCGCTTCCGCGAAGCCATTCGCGTGAACAGTCCGGCCTCGGTGAAGAAGGACTATCCGGCTCTGGAGGCTGCCTTCACCCCGCGCTTGCGCAAAGCGGGCCCCCTGACGCTCCGTCTGATCCTGGCGGACGACGCCACCATTGGCACGTTCGACGGGCGCAATGGCACCACTTTTGACGGCTGCGAAGCCATCGTGAACAAACTGGAGTTAAGCAAACAGATCGCCCTGATCCAGCGCGGCGGTTGTACCTTTGAGACAAAGATTCGCAACGCCCAGACCGCGGGAGCCTCCGCAGTCGTCGTCTTCAGCGATCAGGGCGAGCCGATCCTGATGACTGGCAATCGCAACAACATAAGGATCCCGGCACTCATGATCGGCCAGGCAGACGGACAACTGCTCCGGGAGCGACTGGTGGACGAGGACCCCGTTGAAGTGACGCTGGACAGCCGCATGTTCCTGACCGTACGGGACCAGGGTAACCAGATGCAGGGTTTTTCCGGGCGCGGTCCCAGCATCTGGGAGCCGAACGTCCTGAAGCCCGATCTGACGGCCCCGGGCGAGGACATCCTGGCTGGCCACACACCGGACGCTGCCAACAACGTGCGTGGTGAACTGTTTCAGTACCTGTCCGGCAGTTCGATGGCAGTACCCCACGTGGCAGGCACGGCGGCCCTGCTGAAGGAGGCCCACCCGGACTGGAGTCCGGCGGCACTCAGGTCGGCATTGATCACGACCGCCAGGCAGAGTATCCGCAAGGAAGACGGCAGCACCGCCGCCGACCCGTTTGACTTTGGTGGCGGGCACCTTGAGCCAAACCTGGCCATTGCGCCCGGTCTCGTCTACGACGCAGGTACCAGCGACTTCGACGCCTTTCTTTGCGGTCGCGGGGAAGAACGTTCGGGAGTCGACTGCGCGGCGCTGGAAACAGCAGGTTTCGCCTTCGGCGGCAGTGACCTGAACCTGCCCTCCATTGCAGTGACCGAACTCGTCAGCGAGCAACGCGTGAAGCGCCGGGTGACAAACGTCGGCGCGGCTGCCGAATTCACTGCCAGTATTGAAGCACCGACCACGATTGACGTGGCGGTAACGCCCTCAGTGCTCTCGCTGGCGGCAGGCGAGACTTCTGAATTCGAAGTCCGGCTGACCACCGATGGCACCACCTTCGACGCCTGGCAGTTTGGCGCCCTGAACTGGTCCAGTGCGAATTCAACTGTCCGGGCGCCGCTGGCCATTCGCGCGTTGCGCTTCGCGGCGCCAGTGCTCCTGTCCGGTTCGGGCACGGCCGGCACGGCCGATGCCACACTGCGCGTCGGCTATTCCGGCAGATACGAGGCAAGCCTCAGTGGCCTCGAAACGACGGGGCAGAGCCAGCCGCCAGATATCCGGGCCCAGCTGACCAATAGCGTGCTGGATGATCCGAATAACGAGTATGTTTTCGTGCAGCCGACCGACGGCGTGCCAGCCGATAATGTGCGCCGCATACCGATCATCGTGCCGGCGGGCACGCGCTACCTGCGCGTGGCCCTGTTCAACCAGAACAGCAGCCTGGGGGCCGACCTCGACCTTTACCTCTATTCCTGCCCCGGCTTCGGCCAGTGCACCCAGGAAGCGATACCGAGCGTAGAGTTTGACTCATCTGAGGAGGTCATCAACCTGATACCGGACGATGGAGCGGAATTCGTCACGCCGGGCGAGTATTTCGTTGACGTGCACGGCTATGAAGCGCCAGCCGGAGCTGCCACTTTTCAGGTCTTCGTCTGGACCGTCGGAGCGAACCGGGGCAACGCGAGCCTCGTCGCGCCGGCCAGCTTAACGGCCGGCCAGGACGACACACTCACCACCAACTGGCAGAACCTGGCAGCTGGTTTGAACCTGGGCCTGATCACACACACCGACGGCACCACCACGCTCGACCAGACCGTGATCGAGGTCACCGCTCCCTGACCCGGCTGCCGATCATACTGCGTTCTTGCAGTGGCATCAGAGGCGGGGCGGTGATGACGGCGGATTCGCGGACTTTTCAGTTCGTACAGCAGTTGGCGGTCAACCTGAAGCCAGAACTGGATCTGCCAGCTTTTCCGCAGGTTGTACGCAGGTTGCAGATCGCACTGGTGGCCGACCAGACTACCATCAAGGACATCGTCAACATCATCTCGTCTGAACCGGTGCTGAGCGCGCGGTTCATGCAGATGGCCAATTCGGCAGCCATGAACCCCGGCGGTACGCCAGTCGCCAGCCTGAACAATGCCGTCAACCGGCTGGGCTTCAACCTCGTACGAACCGTATCCACCGCTTTTGCCCTTCGGCAGCTCAGTCGCGACAGTTCGCTGGCGTCCATCCGTCCTGACCTCGAGCAGGTCTGGAAGACCAGTAACGAGGTCGCATCCATCTGCTACGCGGTGGCCAAGCAGGCTTTCGGCCGCCAGCCCGATGAAGCCATGATGGCGGGACTCCTGCATTCGATCGGCAGGCTCTACATCCTGATGCACGCCCACCATAACGACCCCACCATGCGCGACGACCCGTCCTTTACTGAAACTCTCGAGACCTGGCAGCCGGTGATTGGGAAGGCCATCCTCGAAGCCTGGGGGCTGCCCCAGCGCATCTGCGAGGCCGTGGAGAATCAGGACTACCTCCTCGCCGGTGGCTCGGCCGACCTCGAACCACTCACGCGCCTGTTGTCTGCGGCGAAGCTGCGCTACCGGCTCGACGCGGAACCCGCACTTCGCGTGCAGCACCCCGACGCTGAGTTCCTGCTGAACAGCGTGAACCTGGGCAAAGGCTCATTCATGGACCTGATCGCCGTGAGTCAGGCAGACATTGAGCGCATGCAGCACGCACTGGCTGCCTAGCGTCGATAGAGGATGAGACCCGCCAGCGCAGTCATGCTGAAGGCAGCACCGGCGAGAAACGTGGCCGGCGCACCAAGCCTGTCCCACAACAGACCGGCCAGGCTGCTCGCGAGTAGCAGGCACAGCCCGGTCACCAGGTTGAAAAAGCCAAACGCTGTTCCGGCGCGCTCCGCGGGGGCCGCATCAGCCACGAGCGCAGACAGCAGCCCCTGGGTCAGTCCCATGTGCAGCCCCCAGAGTCCGGCGCCCGCCAGAACCGGAGCCACAGTGTCGGCGGTCGCGAGCACGACATCGGCGAGAATCAGGACTACCAGACCCCAGGCCAGCAGAGTTCGGCGCGACCAGTGCCGGGCCGCCAGTCCAACCGGGTAAGCAGAACCGGCGTAGACGAGACTCATGACCATGATGATCGCGGGGATCCAGGCCAGTGGGAGCCCAACCTGCTGACCCCGCAGCACGAGGAAGGCCTCGCTGAACCGCGCCAGTGAGATCACTGAGCCGAGCGCCACGACGATCCAATAGCTACGGCCCAGCGCACCGAGACTCGCAAGCGTCAACGGCGGCCCGCGCCTTGGCCGCGCCGCCGGCCTAAGATCCTGCACGCCGAAAACAAGCAGCGCAAGCGCAGCCACTGCGGGCACGACCGCGACCCACAATACCGCCCGCAGGTCGTTCTGCCAGGCGAGCAGCAGACCGATCGCGAGCAGTGGTCCGAGAAAGGCACCGACGGAGTCCAGGGACTGGCGCAGGCCAAAAGCCGCGTTGCGCTGCTCGGGAAGCACGAGGTCGGCGATGAGAGCGTCTCGGGGCGCGCCGCGGATGCCTTTGCCGATTCGATCCAGAAAACGGGCCGTCAGTACCCAGCTGACAGACTCGGCCAGCGGAAACAGCGGCTTGGTTAGCGCCGCAAGGCCGTAGCCGGCCACGATGAGGCCCTTGCGCCGCTGCCACCGATCGCTGAGAGCGCCGGAAAAAACCTTGGTGATGGCCGCCGTCGCCTCGGCAATACCTTCCAGAATACCGACGGTCAGGGCGCTGGCGCCAAGCACGGTGACCATGAACACAGGCAGGATGCTGTGCACCAGCTCCGACGAGGCGTCCATGCACAGGGAAACAAGACCCAGCGCGACGACGCCGCGGGGCAAAGGGGCTGAACGGGCCTTCGTCATCCGTGTATCAGACCAGCTTCCGGCACTCCGTGTGGCGGAAACAGCTCACCAGGTGATCATTGATGAGGCCGGTGGCCTGCAGATGGGCGTAGAGCGTGGTGCTGCCGACGAAGCGAAATCCCCGCTTCTTCATGTCTTTACTAAGAGCATCAGACACCGGGCTTGTGGCCGGCACCTCGGCCTGGCTGCGCCACTGATTGCGCTGGGGCTTGCCGCCCACGAAGCCCCAGATATAGGCGTCGAAACTGCCGAGTGCCGCCTCAAGCTCAAGAAATGCCCGGGCGTTACTGACAGTGGCCTCTACTTTCAGCCGGTTGCGGATGATGCCGGTATCCTGCAACAGTTTTTCGATGCGCGCCGGCGTGAAGCGCGCGACCTTCATGGGATCGAAATCAGCGAAGGCTCGCCGGTAACCTTCGCGGCGGTGGAGGATCGTGGACCAGGACAGGCCGGCCTGCGCGCCCTCGAGGATCAGAAACTCGAACTGCTTCCGGTCGTCGTGGACGGGCACACCCCACTCCCGGTCGTGGTACTCAAGGTAGGCCGGGCTGACGCCCTCAGACCACGGGCAACGCGACAGTGACTTGATCATAGGAAGCAACCTTAGCCGGACACGCGACGGGGCTGCCAGGCGACTTTCTGGCCAGAATGCCCACAAATGGCCGCGCGCCCCTCGACAGCGTGCGGCATTATGGAAAATGATACGGCTTCGGCACGGTATTCGGGGCAGCACATGACGGACCGCTACGGGGTCATCGGCCATCCGATCGCCCACAGCAAGTCACCGGTCATCCATCGGCTGTTTGCCGAGACGACCGGGCAGGATCTCACCTACGAAGCGATCGACATCCCGCCAGAGCAGCTGGCCAGCCGCGTGAGGCAACTGTTTGCCGACGGGTATCGGGGACTGAACGTCACGGTGCCCCACAAGACCGCTGTGCTGAAGCTCACTTCGCGACTCACTTCGCGTGCCGAACTGGCGGGCGCGGTGAACACGCTGATCATGTACCCCGACGGCGCCGTCGGAGGCGATAACACCGATGGCGCCGGCCTCGTGACCGACCTGCGCCAGAATCTGCGCACGCGCCTCGCCGGCACCCGCGTGCTGATCCTTGGAGCCGGGGGCGCCACACGCGGCATCATCCCCGCGCTGTTCGACACCAATCCGCGGGACATCATGATCGCCAATCGCACGCTGGATCGCGCCCAGGTGCTGGCCAGCGATTTCCGGATGCTGGGCAAGATTCTGGTTTGCCAGTTTCAGGAGCTTGGTGGCCAGCGCTTCGACCTGGTGATCAATGCCACCTCGGCCGGCCTGAAAGGTGAGAAACCGCCGTTCCCGGCATCGATCGTCGGCCCGGAAACCCTGTGCTACGACCTGTCCTACTCCATGCAGGACACTCCCTTTGTCTCGTGGGCAAAGGAGCACGGCGCCGGCCGGGTGGCCCAGGGCTGGGGGATGCTGGTGGAGCAGGCGGCGGAATCGTTCTACGCCTGGCGTGGCGTCCGTCCCGATACCCGGCCTGTGATTGCCAAGCTGCCGGGATCGCCCGGCGCGACAGACACGATGAAGAAACGGCTGGCCTAAATGGGGACATGCCTCATTTCGTCGCTGGATCAACCCGCGAACTCGTAGGAGACGCCGACAAAGAGAGCTGTTTTGGGCGTCCGGGGCGTCTAAGGGTATGAGTAAGGCGGAGATCCGCAGCCGTCCGCTGGACCCAACTGGACTCGCCATAGGGTCTGCCCCAGTTCACGCAGCGCCGGAGGTCGGCAAGCTCGGCAGCGGTTTGCGGTGCATTTACAAACTTGAGCCACTGCGCTGGCAGTGAAACAGCCAGTGGCGAAAGTGCAATCGGGGGGCGGTTGGCGAGTCGCCAATGCAAGCTGCCCCAAGGCCACGCCTCCGCCCGCTCAACCAGCTTTGCGCGCAATGCGTTCCGCTCGACATACCGCGCGACCGTCAACAGATGTCGATCGTCCTGGACAGGAAAGGCTTTAAAGCGACTTGTCCAGATTCGCCCGGAGGAGTGGCACTTCTGGTGGTGCCACGACGCGTGGGTGGTCAGTATCCAATGGAGCCAGGAGGCCAAGTCAGCTGCAGCGTGCGGCCTCACTAACAAGTGGAAATGGTTTGGCATGAGGCAAACCGCCGCAACTTCTACGGGTTGCCGGTCCTGGGCGCGCCTCATCAAATCAACAAATGCGTCGAACTCCCGCGACTCGGAGAACACTGTGGAGCGATTGTTGCCGCGATTCAGGACGTGATAGTAGATACCACTGACGATGGAGCGTGACGTTCTTGGCATCGCTGAAGACTAGCGGCATCATTTCGGCTGTTCACTCCACAAATCCCTTGAAATGATGGGGATTCCCGACGAGTGACAGGGCTCGCGGTTCGTCCGGGGGTAATTAGGCATGTCCCCATTATTCACCGCATCGTCACCAGTTCCTCTGCAGCGGTGGGGTGGATCGCCACCGTATCGTCGAAATCGCGTTTGGTGGCGCCCATATGGATGGCGACCGCGAAGCCCTGGAGCATCTCATCGGCTCCCGGGCCGATGATGTGGCAGCCCACTACCTTCTCGTCCTCTCCGGCCGTCACGAGCTTCATGCGGGTCTTCGGCTTGTGGTCGGTAATGCTGTTGTAGAGGGAGACGAACTCCGAGGTGTAGACCTTCACGCCACTACCGAAGCGCTCGCGGGCCGTGGCCTCGCTGACGCCGCAGGTACCGATCGGCGGGTGACTGAAGATCACGGTGGGAATGTTGGTGTAATCGAGGTGGCGACCGGCCATGCCGCCAAAGACCCGATCCGCCGTCCGGCGGCCGGCAGCAACGGCGACAGGCGTAAGCGCGGCGCGGCCGGTGACATCCCCCAGTGCGTAGATGTGCGGCACGTTGGTCACCTGGAAATCGTCTGTGACGATAAAGCCGCTGGGGTTAGTTTCTACCCCGGCAGCAGCGAGGTTCAGGTCGGCCGTCCAGGGCTCGCGGCCGACCGCCCAGATCACGGCGTCGAACGGTCCGTGGCTGCGACCATCGGCGGTTGCCAGCGACAGTCCCGCGCTCGTGCGGGTCAGCGCCGACGGCGTCGCCTGCCCAACCAGGCGGATCCCGTCGTCGGCCATGGCGTTGCGCAGGCCCTCCTGCAGGTACGTATCGCAGTGCCGGAGCACGCTGTCCTGCCGAACCAGCAGCGTGACCTCTGAGCCGAGCGCACGCAGCACGCCGGCGAACTCCACAGCGATGTAACCGGAGCCCGCTATGGCCACCCGCTGCGGCCGGGTCTTCAGCCCGAAGAAATCATCCGACACCAGACCAAGTTCGTGGCCAGGTATCCC
Source organism: Gammaproteobacteria bacterium (assembly GCA_031395645.1). Classification (GTDB taxonomy): domain Bacteria; phylum Pseudomonadota; class Gammaproteobacteria; order Steroidobacterales; genus SHZI01. The sequence goes on from JANNJM010000047.1 coordinate 21,934, forward strand.
GGGAACCGATGGTCGGCCACCGGTGGCCACCATGATGTGCTTGCCGGTCAGCACCCGGCCACCCGCCTCGACGGTGTGTGGGTCTGTAAAACGACCTCTCGCGGCGATGTGAGCGATGCCCTTTTTCGCCAGATTCCGCTCGTAGATGCCATTCAGCCGCTGGACGTAGGCTTGGCGTTTCGCCACGAAACCGGCCCAGTCGTGGCCGCGCACCGTCACGTCGAAACCGTAGTCGCGGGCGTCGTGCAGCGCATGGGCCAGGCTGGCGGCATTGAAGGTAATCTTCTTTGGCACGCAACCGACGTTGACGCAGGTGCCGCCGAGCGGCGACGGTTCGATGAGCGCCACCCGGGCACCGTAGTCGGCGGCGCGCTGGGCGGCAGCGAGACCGCCGCTACCCCCGCCGATGGTAATGAGGTCGAAATGCTCGGTCATGCTGGCGGCTCTTCAGATCGGGGCCGCGAGTGTAGCAAGGGCGCCATTTGGGGCCAGGCCGGTTTTTCCGTTAGGCTTTCCCGATGCACAACAACCCACTGCTTGCCGAAGCCGGCCTCCCGGCCTTCGACCGGATCCGCCCGGAACACGTGGAGCATGCCGTGCTCGCGACGCTCGATGCCAACCGAGCCGAGCTGGATCAGCTGCTGGCGGCCGCGGGGCAGACTGACCTGGATTTCGACGCCGCCATCCTGCCCATCGAACGGCTGAGTGACCGGCTGCACCGGGTGTGGGCGCCCGTCCAGCACCTGCAGTCGGTCGCCAACACACCGGAACTGCGGGCTGCCTACAACGCCTGCCTGCCGGCAATCTCCCGCTACGAGACCGAGATGGGTCACAACCACCGGCTGTACGAGCTGTACAAGCGCCTCGACGAGAGTCCGGACGGCGCACGGGGCGAGGGCGCACGGCGCCTCCTCGAGCTGGCCATTCGGGACTTCCGTCTGTCGGGGGTCCACCTGCCGGCCGACCAAAAGGCGCGCTTCAAGATCGTTATGGAGGAGCTGTCCACCGCGGAAGCGAGCTTCGAGCAAAACGTGCTCGACTCCGCCGCTGCCTGGTCGCTGCATATCGAAGACGCTTCCCGGGTGACGGGCGTGCCGGCGCTCGTGCTCGAGCCGGCGGCCGAGCGGGCGCGTACCGCTAACGCGTCAGGCTGGCTGTTCCAGCTGGATCAGCCAACCTACGTGGCGGTCGTCACCCACGCGGACAACCAGGAATTCCGCAACTCCGTGTACCGCGCGTGGGTCACCCGGGCGTCTGACCAGGCCGAGTATTCGCCCGGCCATGACAACAGCGCCCGCATGGAACAGATCCTCGCACTCCGACACGAGTCAGCCAACATCGTCGGTTTCCCGAACTTCGCGGCTTATTCGCTGGCAACGAAGATGGCCAGGTCAGTGGACGAGGTGCGGGAATTCCTGATCGAACTGCTGCGGCATTCCCGGAACGCCGCGCGGCGCGAACTCCAGGAACTGGAGTCGTTTGCCGGCCGCCCGCTGGAACCCTGGGACATCGCCTACTTCTCCGAGAAGCTGCGGGACCAGAAGTACTCGATCTCCGACGAGGCACTGCGCCCGTACTTCCCGCTCCCGAAGGTGCTGGCGGGATTGTTCAGCGTCGTGGAGAAGCTCTACGGGATTCGCATCTTGCCAGTCACCGGAGTCGACGCCTGGGAGCCCAACGTCGGCTTCTACCGCCTTTTTGACAGCAGCGGGCGCGAAGTAGGCGGCTTCTTTACCGACTTCTATGCCCGATCAACCAAGCGCTCCGGTGCCTGGATGGACCAGTGCCTGAACCGGCTCTGGAACACCGCCGATCTCCAGGTGCCCGTGGCACACCTGGTCTGCAACTTCTCGCAGCCATCGGGAGACATGCCGTCACTGATCACCCATGACGAGATGGTCACGGTCTTTCACGAGATGGGTCACGTCCTGCACCACCTGCTGACGCGGATCGACTATCCAAGCGTCGGCGGTATCAACGGCGTGCCCTGGGACGCGGTGGAGCTGCCGAGCCAGTTCATGGAAACCTTCGCCTGGGAGCCTGAAGTGGTCGCGCTGTGTTCTGGCCACTACCAGACGGATGAGCAACTGCCGGCGACAGTACTCGCGTCCTTACGGGCATCGAAAAACTTCCAGTCAGCCCTGCAAATGGTCCGGCAGGTCGAATTCTCCCTCTTCGACCTGCGTATCCACGCCGAGTACAGTCCGAATGACGGGGCACGAGTCATGGACATACTGGCGGAAGTCCGTGATGCGGTGTCAGTCATTCACCACCCGGACTGGAACCGCTTCGCCCATGCGTTTACGCATATCTTTGGCGGCGGCTACGCGGCCGGCTACTACAGCTACAAGTGGGCGGAGGTGCTGGCCGCCGACGCCTTTGCGGCCTTCGACGAAGCTGGACTGTTCAACCCCGACCTAGCCCGCAGCTTCCGTGAAAACGTGCTGGAAATCGGCGGATCCCGGGATATCGGCGAAGCTTTTGTCGCCTTCCGCGGACGGCCTGCGCACGTGGACGCCTTGCTGAAGCAGTCGGGCATTGCCAGTTGAAACTCGCCTCCTGGAACGTCAATTCCATCCGCCAGCGCCTGACTCACGTCGTGGACTGGCTCAACGTTCACGAACCCGACGTACTGGCGCTGCAGGAACTCAAGACCGAGGCCCACAAGTTCCCGCTGGCCGAGATTGAAGCGACCGGCTACCGCTGCGTTCTGGACGGCCAGAAAGCCTACAACGGCGTTGCGCTGCTCTCGCGGGCCGAACCTGCCGATGTGACGACTGGCATTCCCGATTTCAGTGACGAGCAGCGTCGCGTGATTGCCGCCACCTACGACGGTACGCGGGTGATCAACGTCTACGTCCCGAACGGCCAGAGCGTGGGCTCCGACAAGTACCGGTACAAGCTGGACTGGCTGGATGCCCTGATTGGCTACCTGACAGCTGAGCTCAAACGCCACGAGCGCCTCGCGATCGTGGGCGACTTCAACATCGCCCCCGAAGACCGCGACGTGCACGACCCGGATCTGTGGCGCGATCAGGTGCTCTGCAGCGGCCCTGAGCGGGACCGGCTGAAAGCGCTGATGAGCCTCGGGCTCATCGACACCTTCCGCCTCTTTGATCAGGCCGAAAAGGTGTACTCCTGGTGGGACTACCGGGAGATGGGCTTCAGGCGCAACCGCGGACTGCGCATCGACCTGATCCTGGCCTCGAAGGCGCTGGCTGCCCAGTGCTCGGGCGCCAGCATCGATGTGGCACCCCGCAAGCTCGAGAAGCCCTCCGACCACGCCCCGGTCGTCGCGGTCTTGTAGAAGCGCCTTCAGGCGCGAAACAGAATCGGTCGCGCCTGAAGGCGCTCCTACAGCGCTGCGCGGTGACGAAGCACCTTGACCACCATGAGCAGCGCCAGGAACGTCAACCCCGCCGCCGCAAGAAACGACGCCCCGGGAAACTGCACGGGCGCTGCCGCCGAGGTGAAGTAGCTGAACAGTCCCGTCATCAGCGGGGGCGCGATACAGGCGGTGATGCTGCGGAGACTCGAGACCGCACCTTGCAACTCGCCCTGCTGGTTGGCAGGCACCTGCCGGGACATCAGCGCCGTGGCGGCCACGCTGGCGATGGTGCCAAAAGCGAATGGCACGATCCAGAAGTACATCATCCAGCCTGCAGTCGCAAAGGCGTAGCCCAGAAAGCTGATCGCAAACAGCGCAAAGCCAATCAGCATGGCGCGGCGTTCGCCAAGGAGCCTGACCAGCGGTCCCACGGCCAGCCCCTGCACCAGGGCCGCGCAAACGCCGACGAAGCTCATGGAGAGTCCCACATCGCGGGGCGTCCAGCTGAATTTGGCCATGGTCACGTAGGTCCACGTAGCCGGGTTTGCGTCGTGGGCGATGTGATAGAGGAAGAGCGCTGCGAGGAGCCCGATGACCAGCGGGTACTTCCGCATCTGCAGGAAGGCACCGATGGGGTTCGCACGGGCGAGCACGAAGGGTCTGCGGTTGTCGGGCGGGAGACTCTCCGGGAGCACGAGATAGCCGTACAACACGTTCGCTGCGGCCAGACCGGCCGCGACGAAGAATGGCAGCCGCGGGTTGGCGTCACCCAGCAGACCCCCAATGGCAGGGCCTACCACGAAGCCCATGCCCCAGGCCGCGCCCATCAGGCCGAAGCTGCGGGCCCGCTGCTCCGGGGCGGTCAGGTCGGCGATGTAGGCGCTGGCCACGGGATAGGTGGCGCTGAAGATTCCCGACAACGCGCGCCCCAGGAACAGCCAGCCCACCGTGGTGGCCAGACCCATCACGACGAAGTCGGCGGAGTAGGCTGCCAGCGACCCGAGCAGTACCGGACGGCGGCCAAAGTGATCGCTCAGGTTGCCGAGTATCGGCGCACTCAAAAACTGCAGCGCCGAGAACAGGAACATGAGCCAGCCACCGTAGAGTGCAGCTGTACTCAGCGAGCCGTCCAGCAGATTCATCAGCAGTCCCGGCAGCACCGGGATGATGATGCCGAAGCCGACGGTGTCGATGAAGATCGTGATCAGAATGAAAGTGAGCGCGCGTGGTGGCGCAACCGTCATGCGATCTCCACCTGAACCTGGTTGCCGGCCGCACGCACGGGGTAGGTCTGCAGGTCCTTCTCGCCACGCACGGCATTGAGCACGTTCACGATGCCGGGGGGCCAGTTGGCCCAGTCGATGACCTTGCCCGTGCGAATGTCGAAGCGCGCCCGGTGGAACGGGCACTGGATCTTGCACCCATCCACGATCTTGCCCTTGGCGAGTGGCGCAAAAATGTGCGTGCAGCTGGCCTGGGTGGCGTAGAAGCCGTCGTCGAGGTGGTAGACGACCAGATTGGTGCCGCCCACTGCGAACAGGCGGTGCTGGCCGACCGGGAGTTCCTCGACGCGGCAAACAGTGTGAGTCGTCATGGGCTATTACCTCGGCCGAATCTGCTGGGTTGCGGGACCGGCATGGTAGCGGATTCGCGCGAAAAGCCCTCCCCGGGGCCAAAACTGCTCGAAAGGACGGGTTTTTGCGTTTGAGCGCCCCGCTGAGGCGTGCAAGAATTCTCCTGTGAGTGACGTTGCCGAATTCCATTTCGACCCGCGCCATCGTCGCAACGACTACGACGTGACGAATAGCGTTTGCGTCAGCTCTGTCGACGATGTGCGCAGCGCCTGCCAGGAACTCTTTCTTCTGGCCTGGCCGGGTACCAGCTTCGACCAGCTGTGGCTGGCCTTTCACGATTTCCGGCGGCTGTTCCGCGGCCAGACCGATGGCTTCGTGGGCTGCGACACCCTCTATCACGATCAGCAGCATTCACTGGATGTCACCCTCGCCATGGCGCGACTGCTGGCGGGATATGAGCAGACCGCGCCGGAAGCTGACCGGCTGGGGCACGAGCGCGCCAGCATCGGCCTGATCTGCGCCCTGTTTCACGACTCGGGGTACATACGTCGCGTCGGTGAGCGGCACCGGAACGGTGCTGAGTTCACGCCGTACCATATTTCCCGCAGCGCCGAATTCCTCGCGGGATACCTGCCGGGCATCGGTCTCGGTCAGTGGGTCCCGGTCGCGCGCCAGGTCGTCCATTTCACCGGCTACGAAATCAGTCTCGACGAGATCGAGCTCGAGGATCCCAAAGACAGTACCGTCGGGCATCTGCTTGGCACAGCCGACATGCTGGCGCAGATGGCAGATCGCTGCTACCTGGAGAAATGCCGTGACCGGCTGTACGGGGAGTTCGTGCTGGCGGGCATCGCGGTGGAGCAGAAGAGTCCGCGGGAGCGTGTTGTCCGCTATTCCTCAGGTACGGATCTGCTCCGGCAAACGCCAGGCTTCTGGGAGCTGTCTGCCCGCTCGCGTCTGGAGAAAAGCTTCAACCGCGCCTACCGGAATATGGAGGCCCTATTCGGCGGCCAGAATCCGTACCTGCTCGCCATCGACCACAACCTTCGCCACCTGGACCGGCTCCTGGAGGCCGGCGACACCGGCAGTTTGCGGCGCAAACCGCCGGTTTTTACTGTACTGCCGAACCCCACGGAGACCGTGGGCGCGCTTGTCAGCCGTCATCTGGCCAGCCTGAACTCGCCGGCCGCCTCGCTCGGGGTCTGACGTCGCAGCGCCTTGTAGGAGCGCCTACGCGGCTCAGCGCAGCGCTGGTACCACCTTTTCCCCAATGATCTTCAGCGCGTCCATCGGGTTGTCGTGCAGGCGAAGTGCGATCTCGGTCTGGCCGGCTTGCGCGAACTTCCTGAAGCGGTCGATCTCCCGGTCGAGGTCTTCAACACCGCCGGTGGAGGTCAGGCCCTCACAGAGGCGGTTGCACATTTCCTCTGAGACTCCCTGGACGTTGCCGGAGCGGTCAAACCAGGCCGCCACGAATTTGTCGAAGTTGGTCACCACGGTCTGGACCTCCTCGGGGGAAAGCCAGAGCTTGATCAGATCGGCGTCGAGCTTGCGGGCACGCCAGGCGAGTTCGCGACGGGACTCCCGGTAGGCCTCCTTGCGGTCGGTCTTGACGTGCCAGGCCCAGAAGGCGTTGACGCGGATCGGCTGCATCGCAGGGTCACGCTTCGCAGCACCCACCCGGACCTGTTCCATTGCCGGTTCAATGATTTCGGTCGGCGTGCAGCCGATGAACACGCCGTCGGCCACCCGGGCCTCCATGCGCATCATCATGTGACGGTAGGCGGTGCCGTAGACGAAGGGCGGCGGCGCCTTCAGCCAGTCGTAAGCGCAGGGGTAGGCGACGTTGAACTCTTCGCCCTTGTAGCCGTCCTTCGCCAGCTTCTTGTGACCGGCGCCAATCACGATCTCCAGCGCCTCCCGCACGGCGATCACTATCTTCTGGGGCTTGTGCAGGGCCATCGCGTCCAGATTGCCCTCGCCGGCGCCGATGGCGGCCATCGCCCGGCCGCCGGACAGCTCGTTGAGGCTGAGCAGCGCGTTGGCAATCTTCAGCGGGTGCATCTCGAAGGGACTGACCGCGAGCGCACCGAGCTTCAGCCGGCGGGTCGCCTGGGCCACCGGCACGAGGCTGATGAAAGGGTCCCAGTGGGCAAAATAGTTGGAGGTCCAGAGGGCCCGGATGCCGTACTTTTCGGCGGCCGTTGCGAGCTCCACGAGCTGGGTGGGGCCCAGATCCGGCTCCAGAATGATGTCGACTTCCACGGCTGCGTCTCCTGGCTGAGCGGGGTGGCTTCTCGATAAGTCAGATTGTTGTCACTTACTTAACAGTATGTAGACATGTCACGTCAAACCGACTATTTATCAAGGCCTTCTGCGAGCTCAACATTGTAGCGGAATTGGGGACATGCCTCATTGTTGTAGGAGCGCCTTCAGGCGCGAGCGCTAGCTGTCGCGCCTGAAGGCGCTCCTACCATGCCTGCTAGGGCACCTCCTTCGGCGCGACCTTGGCGTAGTAGCCCCAGCTGGAGCCGACCGGGTGCTGAGACCAGTCCTTCGGCGGCGTTAGCATGTCGGGGTGGTCCCGCTCAAGCCGGGCCCTGACGACCCGCGGAATATTGTCCAGACCACCGGTGATCTTGTAGCTGTGCGAATTGGCGAACATCCGCCCTTCGACGCCGCTTTGGCCCATGCGCATCCACGGCAGCCAGGGGCACTGGCGGAAAAAGCCAGCGGTCATCGTGGCCCAGGGGCGGCCCCGGTCCTCCAGCTCGTCAGCCGGCACGAAGAATACGAAGTGCTCGGACGGGTTGATCACGGGGCCGGTGGATGCCTCCGGCCAGCCCTGCGGGGTCACCGGGTTGGCGACCTCCAGCAGCCAGTCCCAACTCAGCAGGTACTGGTTGCCGACCCGCCGCCAGGGCAGCACGAAGGGCACCGTCTCGCCCGACTCGCCGCGATCGCCCCGGTAGGTGGCGGCATCTTCTTTCCGGCTACCCGCGTTGCCAATCGCGATCTCCCAGCGATAGGCGTCAGTCACCATGCGTTCCGCCGGGTAGCGGGCGGGCAGGGTCGTGGTGACCTGCTCGTTGAGGTAGGGATAGACCTGCGTAGTCTTGCCCGTAAATGGGTTCTGCCAGGTCTCGAGCAACTCGCCAGTCTTCAGGTCAGTGTAGAACGTGGCGTCCTTGCCCCGGTACTCGGCATCACCGTTCGGCAGAATACGAAATTGCAGGCTGCCGAAGCCGACGTAGCCAAACAGCGGGATGGCCCTGCGGTTGCCGACCACGGCGAAGAACACCCCCTCGTGGCCACCGAAAACCGGCTCGTCCCCGAGGGTGCCCCAGGTTTTCGCGTAAGCGTAGATATTGTCTTGCGCCGTCGTGAGGTCGAGGGGCCGCGATCGGGAGCCGGAAGTCGCCGGAACCAGCCCGGAGCAGGCACCCAGTCCGGCGGCAAGTCCCAGGCCAAGCACTCCCCGCCGGGAAAAGCTGGCCACCGTGGCCTGCATCGCGTCCAGGTACATCTGCACATCCTCGAATGAGAAGATGCCGAAAGCCTACTGGAGATCGACCGATGAATCCGCCAGAAACCCTGACCCTGTCCAATCGCTTCCGCTGCTTCGACGGCTGGCAGCATTTCTTCAGGCACCCCGCCACGTCTACTGCCTGCGAAATGCGCTTTGGCCTCTATCTGCCTCCCCAGGCAAAGCACGAGCGGGTGCCGCTCGTGGTGTACCTCGCCGGACTGACCTGCAACGAGGAAACCTTTCCCATCAAGGCTGGTGCCCAGCGGGTGGCGGCGGAACTGGGGCTCGCCCTGCTGTCCCCGGACACGAGTCCCCGCGGCGTGAAGCTGCCGGGCGACGACGAGGCGGTTGATTTCGGTCAGGGCGCCGGCTTCTACCTGGATGCTACCGAGGCCCCCTGGTTGGCGCACTACCGGATGTACAGCTACGTCGCGCAGGAGTTGCCAGACCTGGTCACGAGCCAGTTTCCGGTGGACCCGGAGCGCATCGGGCTGTTCGGTCATTCCATGGGTGGCCACGGCGCACTCACCATCGGCCTGAGGCATCCCGAGCGCTTCCGCAGTCTCTCGGCGCTGGCTCCCATCGTTGCGCCCACCCAGTGCCCCTGGGGACAGAAGGCACTACCTCGCTACCTCGGTCCCAATACGAACAGCTGGCGAGAGTACGACGCCACGGAACTGATGAGCGACCTGAGCTCTGCTGCCGGACGTGCGCCACTATTGATCGACCAGGGCATGGATGACGAGTTCCTGGTGAAGCAGCTGAAGCCCGAGCTGTTCGAGGCCGCCGCCCGGGGCATAGGCTACCCGCTGACGCTCCGGCGTCACGACGGCTACGGCCACGGCTACTGGTTCGTCAGCAGCATGATCGAGGATCACCTGCGCCACCACGCGGCCTGCCTCGACGCCTAAATGCCTGAAGGCGCTCGTACGGGCGCTCCTACGCGTCTGGAGCTTCCGTTTCGGTGCGATAGATTCGCAGCCCGCGGGCCTCGTAGTTGGCGAGTGCGGCCGGGTGGTCGAGGGTACAGGTGTGCACCCACACCCGTTCCGGGCACAGCTGCCAGGCTTCCTGCAGGGCGCGCGTGAGCAGCGCCCCACCGAGGCCGCGACCGTAGTGCCCCGGCAACAGACCGAAGTACTCGATCTCGATCCCGCTCAGGCCGTCATCACGAAGTTCGAAGTAGCCGATCGTTTCAGCGCCCCAGAGCGCCCGGAAAGTGCGGAGTTCGGTCGTCTCGACACGCTCGCGCCACCGCTCGTCCGTCCAGCTGCGCTTGTCCCGCCAGCCAAACGTCTCGCCCACGGTGCAGTACATCTCCCGATTGAAACGCCAGTCCGGTGGATCGACGGCTTGCACCTGGAACCACTCGTCGTCTGCATATCTGGGCCGGAGCTGGTCTGGCGCAAACATCGCCAGGTAGGTCGTGGTGACGGTCATGGCGCCGGCGCGCACCCCCACCCATCCGGCTCGCCACCGTACTCCCTGCCGAGGCGGGCCACCTGCTTCTCAAGCATGACAATTTCGGCATGCACGGGCACTAGGTGCGCCGTCAACCGCGCCTGCCACTTGCTCGTTTTCTCATACCGGGATGTCTCTACCCTGAACTCCCGCCCAATATCAGCTTGATTGGCAAAACCAACTGCCTCGTCCCTGGTCTCAAAGATCAGGAAGAAGTCGATGTCCCGTGGCAGAGACAAATCATCCCCCTGCTCCTGCATCAGACGCAGTAGCTCGCCGGTTTCATCGTTGGGCCATTCCTGTTTCATGTCTTGTCTCCTGCGCTCGCCCTTAATGTGAAGCCCCGGCAGACCGCCGCCAGTTTGTGCCCGTCTGGATCCCGGACGTAGGCGGCGTAAAAGTCCGGCTGGTACTGGGGCCGGAGGGCTGGGGCGCCCTCCGAGCTGCCGCCGAAGCGCAGAGCGGCCGCGTGGAAGTCGTCGACTTGCTGCCAGCCGGTCGCACGCAGCGCGATCATCGAGCCGTTCCCTGCGGTTGCGGCGCGCTTGTCGAAGGGCGGGCAGACCCAGAGGGCCAGTTCCCGCGCGCCATGGTCCTCGTAGGTGCCCCACCCGGCCCAGCCAGCCCAGTCATGCTCATCCACCACCACGCAACGCTGGGCCCCAAGCGCGGCCATGACCGGATCGTAGAAGCGGATGGCACGCTGGAGGTCGTTGGTGCCGAGGCACAGGTAGGCAAACATGGCCAAGGATACTTTTGTCAGGTCGGCTGATCGTCCCAGTAGTCCATGGTCGCCGATTTCCGGTAGCCCTCGCCAGTCAGGCGCACGCCAACACGTCCGGAATCCGGGTAGACGATGACATCATTGGGGTTGCGCTCGCCGATGAGCAGGTAGCGGCAGGGCGCAGTGCCCTGGTTGATGAGGGCGTGAGCAGCCTTCTGCCCCGCAGGAAAGCAGACGTAGTGCCCGGCAGACATCTCGTAGGTCCGGTCACCGAGACGCAGGGTGAGCGCGCCCTCCAGGATCAGCAGGTGCTCTTCCTCGAGCATGTGATAGTGAGCCGGACAGGCCTGCTTGCCGGGTGCCAGGGTTTCCATGCACACACCCACGCGGGCCGCTCCACCAAATTCGCCCAGCTGCCTGAAACGCGAGGCAAAGCGCTGACCCTGTGAGAAGTCCTCGCTGGGGACACTGTCGATGTGGAACGGCTCGAAGAGCCCCTGGGCGTTGACCGAGCTGGGCTTGCCCGTCATACCCCGTCACCTTTCCCCGTGACATCGGGACTGTCCGTATCGATGCCGCCGCTACTGAGATTCTGCCGGGCGCGGGCGGCGAGCCGCGTGTAGCTGGCCCGGATCTGGTCGAGCTCGGCTTGCTCGAGCTCCTCCAGGTCGAGCAGCGCGTTATGTGCCCCCGCCGTGACCCGGAGCAGTTCGTCAAGCTTGACCTGCACGGCCTCGGCGTCGCGGTTCTGGGTGCTCTGGATAAGGAACACCATAAGAAAGGTAATGACGGTCGTCCCGGTATTGATGACCAGCTGCCAGGTGTCGCTGTAGTTGAACAGCGGCCCCGTGATACACCAGACGAGAATCACTCCGACGGCCAGCGCGAAGGCTGGCGGACGACCCATGAGCCGCGATGTCCCGCGGGCGAGACGGGTGAACCAGGAGGAGGATTTTACGGGGCTCATGGTGTGCTTACCTCATTGGGCGTTGACATGGATCTTGTCCCGCTCTTGCCGGTATTGCTTGTAGCTCATATTGGCGAGCAAGTACCACATGTTAGCCATTCGAGTAGAAGTGGGTTAGCGCTAACCAAACGTCCTGCTAGGAGGTTTTGCTCGTGTCGGCCATTCTCTTTCTGAATACATCAGCTGCCTTTCGTGATTTTGCCGTTTCCCCATCAAGCGTCTCGATCTGCTTGGCCGACAAGACTAGCTCAGGCGGGAGAGTTGCCTTGCAGCTTGTGCACGAGCGCAGGCGCCGGTTGTGAAGTGGCTTGCCGCATTGTGGGCAGACAAGTCGCATGGAAAGCGACAATTGATGTAAAGAGCGATGTCTTAGGTAGCTCGGCCGAAAATCTTGCGGCTTCAAATTGAAGTCGCAAGAATATGACGCTGCAGAAAAAAAGGTCGAGCCCGAGTGCGCCGGGGCCTTTAGCGCTTGTCCCTTGCCAAGGGGTGCGATCAGCTGCCGCCGTGACTGTTGATCCAGTCGAGCACTTCCGTACGGTCGAGACGGAAGCCGAAATCGGTGCCGCGGCAAAGCGCGTTCAGGCCGAAGGAGGTCACCGCCACGATCGCGTTCGAGCTCGAACCGCCGAGGAACACCGGGCCACCCGAGTCGCCGGAGCAGGTGCCGCCACGGCCTGAGCCATTGCCCTGCGTTTGCAGGTTATAGCCGTCGGTGAGAGCGCTGCCCAGGTTGGTGAGCGTCGACAGCGCCATGAGGCGCGAGCGGAACGAAATGTTCGCAATGGCGGCATGCTCCTGCACGCGCAATGTCAGGCCGTAGCCACTCACCGTGAACTGGGTGCCGTTGCGGCGCGTCTTCGCCAGCGCATTCAGCACGCCCGGCTGCGGCAGCGTCGCGTATTCACTGAGGAATACAGGCTGATCCAGTATCACGAGCCCGACGTCGTGGGTATTGGGGACCGTGAGTCCCGTGTAGTCGAAATCATAGAGCTCGTCGGACGTGGCGCACACGACGCCCAGCGTCCCGGGCGCGCAGCTGTCGGGATAGCCGCTTACCGGGTCAACGCCGAGCGCGGGGTCGAAGTTGGCGCCGGCATCCTGCTGGAAGTAGACCCGGGCCGCGACGGCGCCGGTGATCGCGCCGGAGCAGTGACCGGCGGTGACGAACTTTGTCGGGCTGATCAAGGAGCCACTGCAGCGGTGACTGAACTCGCCACTGGCATCGTAGAACACGACCAGGCCGACGAACGGGTGCTCGTTGTCGTCGCTCCAGTTCTTGGTGATGGCGTGGGCGGGCGCCGCAGCGACGGCGATGCAGGCTACTGCAGCCAAGCGGGAACGGAATGACATGGTGATTCTCCCTGTAGATCTGGCGTTTTTTTGTTGGAGATCTTCGTCTGGGCGTACGGGCGCCCCATCGGTTTGGAGCATAGCACTACGCCAGGATGCGGACGGCGCGCCCAGGTGAGATACCGCTGTGGCGCTGCAAGAAGAAAGGTCGCGCCTGAAGGCGCTCCTACTCGACGGTTACGGACTTCGCGAGGTTTCGCGGCTGATCGACGTCCGTACCGCGCAGGATGGCGACGTGATAGGCGAGCAGCTGCAGGGGGATCGTGTAGATGATCGGCGCCTGCAGGTAGGTGACGTGCTTCGGCATCTTGATCACAGTCACGCCGTCGCTGGACTCGAAGCCGGAGTCTGGATCTGCGAACACGAAGAGTTCACCGCCACGGGCGCGGACCTCCATGAGGTTGCTCTTCAGCTTTTCCAGCAGGTCGTTGTTCGGCGCCACGGTGATGATGGGCATGTCGGCATCCACCAGGGCCAGCGGCCCGTGCTTCAGCTCGCCCGCCGGGTACGCCTCGGCGTGGATGTAAGAGATTTCCTTCAGTTTCAGCGCGCCCTCCATCGCGATCGGGTGGAGGATGCCGCGGCCCAGGAACAGCGCGTGGTGCTTGTTTACGAAGCGCTCGGCAAGCTTCTGCATCACCGGATCGAGGACGAGCGTCTTCTCGATCAGACCAGGGATCTCGATGAGGCGCGTTACGAGCCCCCGCTCCCGCTCCGCGTCGGCGGTGTGGTGCTTGGCCAGCGCAATCACCAGCATGGTCAGCGCCGCGATCTGGGTGGTGAAGGCCTTGGTGGAGGCCACGCCGATCTCGGGGCCCGCACGAGTGAGCATCACGAGTTCGGACTCCCGCACGAGGGAGCTCTCCGGCACATTGCAGACTGCCAGGGAGGACAGGTAACCGCCCTCCTTGGCCAACCGCAGCGCCGCCAGCGTGTCGGCCGTCTCGCCGGACTGGGAGATGGTGACGAAGAGGGTGTTCTTCGGCACCACGGGATTGCGATAGCGGTACTCGCTGGCGATGTCGATGTGGCAGGGCAGGCGGCAGACCTGCTCGATCAGGTAGCGTGCCACGGCGCCCGCATGGAAGCTCGTGCCGCAGGCCACGATGTGCACGGACTCCGTCCGGCTGAAAATCTCGGTGGCTCGGGGGCCAAAGGCGGCCTCAAGCAGCTTGCCGTTGGCAACGCGTTCCTCGAGCGTCTGGGCTACGGCCCGCGGCTGCTCGTGGATCTCCTTCAGCATGTAGTGGGGGTACTGGCCCTTCTCGGCCGCGTCGGCGGAGAGCTCGCTCTCCTTAACCGGTCGATGGGCGGGCTTGCCGGACTTGTCGACAACCCGTACGTGGCTGCGGTGAATTTCGGCGACGTCCCCCTCCTCGAGGAAGATGAAACGACGGGTAACAGGCAGGAGCGCGGACACGTCGGAGGCAACGAAATTTTCGCCCTCCCCAAGGCCGACGACCACCGGACACCCGCAGCGGGCGAGGATCAGCTGCCCCGGATTGGCCTCACTCATGACTACCAGCGCGTATGCACCCTGCAGCTCAGCGACGGTGGCCTGCACTGCCTCGAAGAGGTTCGGGGTCTTTTTCAGGTGGTAGTGGATACGGTGCGCGATGCACTCGGTGTCAGTATCTGAGGTGAATTTGTAGCCGAGGGCCTTGAGTTCGTCCCGCAGCTGCTCGTGATTCTCAATGATGCCGTTGTGGACGATCGCCAGCCCGTCGTGCGAGATGTGGGGGTGGGCGTTCTTTTCGCTGGGGACGCCGTGCGTCGCCCACCGGGTGTGGGCAATGCCGATGGTCGAGTTCAGTGGATCGGCATCCAGGGCCGACTGGAGTTCCGCCACCTTGCCCTGTCGGCGCTGCCTGCGCAGGTGCCCGCCAGTCAGCACTGCCAGGCCGGCCGAGTCATAGCCGCGGTATTCGAGGCGCCGCAGTCCCTCCATCAGGATGGGTACGACGTCGCGGTCGGCGATGGCTCCAACTATTCCGCACATGTTCTTAAAGTACTCTTATGAGGCGGCTCGGGGCGTGAATTTAGCCGCAATCAGGGTTACCAAGCTGTAACGCAGTTCGCGAAATGGGGACATGCCTCATTTCCGGCACGAGCATCGGCGGGTTCTTGTTGCGCTGGGAAATGAGGCATGTCCCCATTTCGCGTCCTCAAACGGCAACCCGGTCGAGGCTGAAGCCGCTCCTACGGGTTCTTTACGGGCCGTTTCCAGCCTGGAATCGTCAGCTGCTTGCCCCGCTCGATGGTCAGTTCGCCGGTGGGGGCGGCCTTGGTGATGGTCGAGCCGGCACCGATGGTTGCCCCGGCGCCAATCTCGACCGGTGCGACCAGCTCGACGCCGGAACCTATGAAAGCGCCGTCACCAATTACGGTGCGGTGCTTGTTGGCGCCGTCGTAGTTGCAGGTGATAGTGCCGGCGCCCACGTTGACCTTCTCGCCGATGGTGGTATCGCCGATGTAGCTGAGGTGGTTCACCTTGCTGCCGCGCCCGATGATGCTCTTCTTCACCTCGACGAAGTTGCCGAGCTTGGCGCCCTCGGCCATTTCGACGCCCGGTCGCATTCGCGCGTAGGGACCGATCTCGCAGCGCGGGCCTATGATGCCGTCTTCAAGCAGGCAATGCGGATGAACCACTGTGTCGGCACCGACCAGCGTGTTACGGATTAGCGTAAACGCGCCAATGTGCGCGCGATCACCGATGTGGACCACGCCCTCGAAGATCACGTCGGGTTCAATGACCACATCCCGGCCGCAGACCAGTTCGCCACGGATATCAATGCGCTCCGGATCTGCCAGGGTTACACCCGCGGCCAGGAGTTCGCCGGCCAGTCGGCGCCGGAGGATCTTTTCGGCAGCGGCCAGCTGCGTCTTGTCGTTGATACCGAGCACTTCGTCTTCCGATTCGGCGCGCACTGCAGCGACAGGCACCTTGTCTCTGACCGCGAGCGCAATCACATCGGTCAGGTAGTACTCCTTCTGGGCATTGTTTGGCTGCAGGCGGGCAATCCACTTGGCGAGCTTGGCGGCCGGACAGGCTAGCAGGCCCGTGTTGATCTCGCGGATCTCGCGCTGCTTCGGTGTGGCGTCCTGTTCCTCAACGATGGCGACCACGGCCCCGCGCCCACCCCGAAGGATGCGGCCATAGCCCTTCGGGTCGGCCATCTCCGCAGTGAGCACCGCAACCTGGCCCTTGGCGGCTCTTGCGACCAGCTTCTTCAGCGTGGCCGGCTGCACGAGCGGCACGTCGCCGTAGAGAATGACAGCTACATCGCCCGGCGGGATCTTTGGAAGAGCCTGTTGCACGGCGTGGCCCGTGCCCTTCTGGACCGCCTGGTGAAACCAGCTGATGGGCTGACGCGCAAATGCAGCCTGAATCTGCCCCCCGCCGTGCCCGTGGACCACGCGGATCTCGCGGGGTACCAGAGAGTTCGCGGCCGTGAGGACGTGCTGCAGAAGGGGCCGACCGGCCAGCGGGTGCATGACTTTGGGCAGGTCCGAGCGCATGCGCTTGCCCTGGCCGGCGGCGAGGATGATGACGGTCGTTGGCATGAGGCCATTCTAGTTGACTTGCGTCAGTGTCCGCAGCTATCCGGATGACGGGGGAAGCGATGCCAGCTGGTTTTAGTCCTTTAGCAGGGGGTGATCCTTCGGCAGCTGGTGCGCATACCACATGGCGAGGCGGTGCCTCAGGGCCTTCTCCGACACCTGTTCTTCCGGAAGTGGCGCAATCTTCTTGTCGTGCACGAGCAGCCGATAAACGTAGAGCAGTTTTTCACTGGCGGAATCGGTCTTCTCAAAAACCACCGCGCCCCGCTCCTCGGCGTATTTCACCGCGGCGACCAGGCTCCGTAGAGGCGCAGTTGGCAGTATGCGCCGGGGCGAGTCGCGGCTGAAGCCGCTCCTACGAGACCGTCCTCAGGAGCCGCGCTTGCCCTTGAGCTTCTGCGCGGCGCGATAACGAGCCGCCGCCTCGACCAGTTGACCCTGAGCGTGGGCCAGGTCTTCCTTGTTGGTGGCGCCCTTCAGCGCTTCCTCGGCCTGCTTGCGGGCGTCGTCGGCGGCGTTCTCGTCCATCTGCTCGGCGCGGAGGACCGTGTCAGCCAGGACCGTGACCTGCTTTGGCTGCACTTCCAGGATGCCGCCGGTAACGTAGAAGTAGAGCTCTTCCTGGCCGTCGCGCTGGATACGCAGATCGCCGGGACGGAGCGTCGTCATCATCGGCGCGTGACGCGGGGCGATACCGACGTCGCCCATGCGCGCCGGGGCGACCACCAGATTGGCTTCACCAGCCCAGATGGCGCCTTCGGCACTCACGATATCGACTCGAATGGTTGCCATGTCGTTCCCTATAGGAGCGCATTCAGGCGCGACCGGCGTCGGTCGCGGCTAAAGCCGCTCCTACTGCAAAGTTTTCGCCTTGGCGACGGCCTCTTCGATGGTGCCGACCATGTAGAAAGCCTGCTCCGGCAGGTTGTCGTAGTCACCCGCCACGATGCCCTTGAAGGCTCTGATCGTGTCCTTCAGTGACACATACTTGCCCTCCTGGCCCGTGAAGCCCTGCGCCACGAAGAAGGGCTGGGACAGGAACCGCTGGATCTTGCGGGCCCGGGTGACGGTCTGCTTGTCCTCTTCGGACAGCTCGTCCATGCCGAGAATCGCGATGATGTCCTGCAGCTCCTTGTAGCGCTGGAGCACGGCCTGCACCGAGCGGGCCGTGTCGTAGTGGTCCTGGCCAATGACGTTGGGATCGAGCTGGCGGCTGGTCGAGTCGAGCGGATCGACGGCCGGGTAGATGCCCAGCTCGGCGATGTTCCGGGAGAGCACCAGGGTGGCATCCAGGTGGGCGAAGGTGGTGGCCGGGGACGGGTCAGTCAGGTCGTCGGCCGGGACGTAGATAGCCTGGAAGGACGTGATCGAGCCGTTCTTCGTGGACGTGATGCGCTCCTGGAGCACGCCCATCTCTTCGGCCAGCGTCGGCTGGTAACCCACCGCGGACGGCATACGACCGAGCAGCGCGGACACCTCGGTGCCGGCCAGGGTGTAGCGATAGATGTTGTCGATGAACATCAGCACGTCGCGGCCTTCGTCGCGGAAGTACTCGGCCATCGTGAGCCCGGTGAGGGCGACCCGCAGGCGGTTGCCGGGCGGCTCGTTCATCTGGCCGTAGACGAGCGCCACCTTGTCGAGCACGCCGCTGTCTTTCATCTCGTGGTAGAAATCGTTCCCTTCCCGGGTGCGCTCGCCGACGCCGGCAAACACCGAGTAGCCGGAGTGCTCGGCCGCGATATTGCGGATCAGTTCGAGCAGCGTCACCGTCTTGCCCACGCCGGCACCCCCGAAGAGGCCGATCTTGCCGCCCTTGGCGATCGGCATGATCAGGTCGATGACCTTGATGCCCGTTTCGAACAGCTCCGTGGTGCCCGCCTGGTCTTCGTAGCTGGGGGCCGCCCGGTGAATGGGCCAGTGTTCGGCGGCGTCGATCGGACCGGCTTCGTCGATGGGCAGGCCCAGCACGTCCATGATGCGGCCGAGGGTTTTGGGACCGACCGGGACGGAAATCGCCTTGCCCGTGTTGGTAACGCTGATACCCCGCTTCAGCCCTTCGCTGGCGCCCATGGCGATGGTGCGCACCACGCCGTCACCCAGCTGCTGCTGCACCTCGAGGGTCAGATTGGCCTCTGCGATTTTCAACGCGTCGTAGATCTTCGGAATCGCATCCCGCGGGAACTCCACGTCCACCACGGCGCCGATGACCTGTACTACCTTACCGTTGCTCATTTGCCTTCCTCTTGCGTCGTAGGAGCGGCGTTAGCCGCGACCGTTCGTTGCAATCAATTGATATCGCGCCTGAAGGCGCTCCTACTGTTCGTTCGTTAGCCGCTCACAGCCGCGGCGCCGCCAACAATCTCCGAGATCTCCCGGGTGATGCTGGCCTGCCGTGCCTTGTTGTATTCCAGTTGCAGTTCTTCGATCAGCTTGCCGGCGTTGTCCGTGGCGGACTTCATGGCCACCATCTTTGCCGCCATTTCGCAGGCGACGTTTTCGACGGCGCCCCGGTAAACCTGAGTCTCGATGTAGCGGGTCAGCACGTCATCCAGGAGTTCCACCGCACCAGGCTCGTAGATGTAGTCCCAGGTCTGCTGGAGTTCACTGGCATCCACAGCCTCGACGGGCAGCAGCTGCTGGAAATCGACCTTCTGGCTCATGGTGTTGATGAAGTCGTTGTAGATCAGGAACAGCCGGTCGATACGGCCCTCCTTGTAGGCGTCGAGCATCACCGTGACGGCGCCGATGAGATCCTTGATCTGCGGGCTCTCGCCCAGGTTCGTCGTGGCGGCAACTACATTGACCTTGAGGCGCCGGAAGAACTGCACGGCTTTGGCGCCGATCAGGCAGAGATCGACTTCGACGCCCTGCTCTTCCCACTTGCGAATCTCGGGGATCAGCTTGCGGAACTCGTTCACATTGAGGCCGCCGCAGAGGCCTTTGTCGGTGGACATCACGACGTAGCCCACGCGCTTCACAGGCCGGGCGACCAGGAACGGGTGCCGGTACTCCGGATTCGCCTGGAAGAGGTTGCCGATAACCTGGCGAATCTTGTCGGCGTAGGGCCGGGCCGCGGCCATCCGCGCCTGGGTCCGGCGCAGCTTGGAGGCTGCCACCTTTTCCATGGCCTTGGTGATCTTCTGCGTGCTCTTGACGCTCTTGATCTTGGTCCGGATTTCTTTCGCGCCAGCCATCTTCTTTCCCGTGCGTTTTCCGTAGGAGCGCCTTCAGGCGCGATCTGAACAATTCGCGCCTGACGGCGCTCCTACGTCAATAAGCTCCGCTCTTCTTGAAGTCTTCGCAGATCTGCTTCAGCTGGCCAGCGATCTCGTCGTTGTAGTCGCCCTTCTCGCTGATCTTGTCGATGACCGCGCCGAACTTTGACCTGGCATGGGCATGCAGGGCGGTTTCGTAGGCGACGACGGACTTGGCCGGGACAGCGTCGATGAAGCCCTCGTTCACCGCGTACAGCGACAGCCCCATCAGTCCGACGGAGAGCGGCGAGTACTGCTTCTGCTTCATCAGTTCCGTCACGCGCTGGCCGCGCTCAAGCTGCTTGCGGGTGGCTTCGTCCAGATCCGAGGCGAACTGGGCGAACGCCGCCAGCTCCCGGTACTGGGCAAGGGCGAGGCGGACGCCGCCGCCGAGCTTCTTGATGATCTTGGTCTGGGCGGAACCACCGACGCGGGACACCGACAAACCGGCGTTGATGGCGGGGCGGATACCGGCGTTGAACAGATCCGTTTCCAGGTAGATCTGGCCGTCGGTGATCGAGATCACGTTGGTGGGCACGAAGGCAGATACGTCGCCGCCCTGGGTCTCGATGATCGGCAGTGCCGTCAGGGAACCCGTCTTGCCCTTCACCTTGCCACCGGTGACCTTCTCGACGTACTCCGCGTTGACGCGGGCCGCGCGCTCGAGCAGGCGGGAGTGCAGGTAGAAGACGTCACCCGGATAGGCCTCGCGGCCTGGCGGACGCCGCAGTAGCAGCGACACCTGGCGGTAGGCCCAGGCCTGCTTGGTGAGATCGTCGTAGATGATCAGCGCGTCTTCGCCCTTGTCCCGGAAATACTCGCCCATCGCACAGCCGGAGTAGGGAGCAAGGAACCACATGGCAGGTGAATCGGCAGCGGAGGCCGCCACGATGATGGTGTGGGCCAGGGCGCCATTCTCTTCGAGCTTGCGCACCACGTTGGCGATGGACGAGGCCTTCTGCCCGATTGCCACGTAGATGCACTTAATGCCGGTGCCCTTCTGATTGATGATCGCGTCGACGGCGACGGCGGTTTTGCCGGTCTGCCGGTCGCCGATGATCAGCTCGCGCTGCCCACGGCCGACGGGGACCATCGCGTCGATAGCCTTGATGCCGGTCTGCACAGGCTGGTTGACCGACTGGCGGGTAATGACGCCCGGCGCCACCTTTTCGATGGGCGAACGGCCGGTGGCCTGGATCGGGCCCTTGCCGTCGATCGGCTCACCGAGCGCGTTGACGACGCGGCCAAGCAGGCCTTCGCCGACAGGGACTTCAAGAATGCGGCCGGTGGTCTTGACCGTGTCGCCTTCCGAGATGTGCTTGTAGTCGCCGAGGACCACGGCGCCGACCGAATCCCGCTCCAGGTTCAGCGCGAGGCCGAAGGAGTTGCCGGGGAACTCAAGCATTTCGCCGTACTGGGCGTCAGCAAGACCGTGGATGCGGCAGATGCCGTCGGTCACGGCGATAACCGTGCCCACGTCCCGCGCTTCCGCGGCGCTCTCGAAGTTCTTGATGCGCTGCTTCAGCAGCTCGCTGATCTCTGAGGCTTTAAGTGCCATATGTCGTTCCTTCGTCTAGCGTCTAGGCGCGGAGGGCGGTTGCCAGTTTGTCGAGTCCGGTACGGACGGAGCCGTCGATGACCCGGTCACCCACCTTAAGGCTTGCGCCACCGATGAGCGTGGGATCCAGTCGAACGGCCAGCCGGATCTTCCGGTCAAAGCGTTTGCTGAGCGAGTCGATGATGCGTTGCTGTTGTGCCTCGCTGACGGCGGACGCCGAGGTGAGCACGGCATCCAGTGTGCGCTCGGCTTCGGATTTCAGCACTTCGAAGCGCGCGACGATGTCGGGCAGCGCGCCCAGGCGCTGGTTTTCAGCGAGCACTTTCAGAAAGCCGGCGCCGACCGACTTCGGTCCGTCCTTCAGAGGCTGCGATCCAGCGAGCTGCCCGCTGCAGATGTCGGCAATCGCGGCGGCGAGTGCAAAGCTGTCTGACCGGGGAGTGAACAGCAGGCGCTGGACATCGGGCGAGAGACTGATCTCGGCGGCGAGCTTCAGAAAGTCGGACCAGGCACCCAGCTGGTTGTCCGTCCGCGCAATCTCGAAGACGGCCTGGGCGTAGGGTCGGGCGGTGATGCCGTGGTCAGCCATTTCTCCAGTGCCCTAGATCTGCGCCGCGAGCTTGTCGAGGAGATCCTGGTGGGCACGGGGATCGATTTCCCGTGCCAGGATTTTCTCGGCGCCAGCCACAGCGATGCCAGCCACCTGGGCCCGGAGTTCGTCCCGGGCCCGGTTTAGCTGCTGGACGACTTCAGCCTGACCCGACTGCAGGATGCGCTCGCGCTCCTGGGTCGCGCCGACGCGTGCTTCGTCTACCAGACCGTTGGCACGGGTCTGGGCCTGATCGAGGATCTGGCGGGCCTGACTGCGCGCTTCTTCGACCATGCCTGCGATCTTCACCTGGGCGTCTTCCAGCGAACGGGCACCCTTGTCAGCGGCCGCGAGGCCGTCGGCGATCTTGGTGCGGCGCTCTTCGATGGCAGCCAGGATCGGCGGCCACACGAACTTCACCGTGAACCAGATGAAGGCAAAGAAGGCGATGCCCTGGGCAAACAGCGTGAGATTGATATTCATCCCGGTCCCCGCGATGCGGTTGCTTTAGCCGCCGTTGACGACAGCGAGCAACGGATTGCCGAAGGCGAAGAGCATGGCAAGACCGACGCCGATGATGAAGGACGCGTCGATGAGGCCCAGAAGCAGGAAGACTTTGGCCTGGAGCATTGGAGCCAGTTCCGGCTGGCGGGCGGCGCCTTCGAGGAAGCGGCTGCACATGATGCCCACGCCAATGCAGGCGCCGGCAGCCCCGAGGCCGATCATCAGGCCAATGCCAATGCCGGTGTAGGCCTGAATCATGGCGAGGTATTGAACGTTATCCATGGTGGTGTCCTTTTCTCTTCAGCGAAAGTACGTGGTGGTTGGGTTTTGGATCGAGTGGGATTCTTAGTGCGATTCGTGGGCCATCGAGATGTAGACGATGGTCAGCATCATGAAAATGTAGGCCTGTAGCGGCACGATCAGCAGGTGGAAAATTGCCCAGCCGAGGCCGAGCACGGCACCGCCGACGGCGCCAACCAGGCCCGTCGCAGCCCAGAGCCACAGCAGCAGGAAGATGATTTCGCCGGCGTAGAGGTTGCCGAACAACCGGAGCGCGTGGGAGAGCGGCTTGGAGACCAGCTCGACCAGATTGAAAAGGAAATTGAAGAGCCAGAGCAGTGGGTTGCTGCCGAAGGGCGTGCAAAACAACTCGTGGATCCAGCCGCCCAGGCCCTTCACCTTGATCGAGAAGTAGATCATCAGCAGCCAGACCGAGAGGGCCAGCGCGAAGGTGGTATTGACGTCGGCGGTGGGGGTGAGGCGGAACTCTTCGGGGCCGACGGCGTGGATGGCCTTGGTCGTGATATCGATGGGCAGGAACGCCGTGGCGTTCATCAGCAGCACCCAGAGGAAAACAGTGAGCGCGGCCGGGGCGACGAATTTGTTCGGGTCGCCGTGGAAGATGCCGCGCACCTGCTCGTCCACAAAGTCGAAGAGAATTTCGACGAATGCCTGGCGCTTGCTGGGCACACCGGCGGTGGCGCCGCGGCCGATCCACCAGATTGTGCCAATGCCGACGAAGCCGAGCAGGATGGACATCACCAGCGAGTCGACATGCAGCATCCAGAAGCCACCCGGCCCGACCGGCTCAGCCAGGAACTCCAGGTGGTGTCGGATGTAGGAGGTTGCGGTGAGGGCTTCTTCGGCGGCCATGGTCTGAGTCAGCTTTTACCTAGTTTTCCCGCACGAACAGCGCCAGCGCAAACACGATGGTGGTAACGATAAACGTGCCGATGAAGGCGACGATCACCACACTCTTGTAGATAGACAGCACGACCCAGAGCAGCGCGATAATCAGTACGATCTTGACCGCTTCTGCCCGGAGCGCGGCCAGCATCGCCAAGCCGACAGAGTCCTTTCTGGACACCGACGCCACCCCGGCAAAACCCAGCCCGGCGACGAAACTGACCAGCCCGCCCAGCGCTGCGGACACCGCCCCGTGCTGGCCTGCGACCAG
This sequence comes from Gammaproteobacteria bacterium, assembly GCA_031395645.1. Taxonomy (GTDB): domain Bacteria; phylum Pseudomonadota; class Gammaproteobacteria; order Steroidobacterales; genus SHZI01. Next base: position 45,792 of record JANNJM010000047.1, read on the forward strand.
AGCGGAGATGCCGGCAAGGGCAGCGGTGGCTAGCAATTGCCACCCGAGGACCGTGCGAAGTGCCCGGTTACGAAGGCCAATAGTGGCATCGTGTCCCATGGGACAGGCATCCCGCGCCGTTTAGCCGCGGCATTCTATGCGCCGCAACGAAGTCGGTCAATTGAAAGGTACCGGACCTTAGTTGTTGGGATTCTTTAGTTGT
>JANNJM010000049.1:0-126396 GCA_031395645.1 Gammaproteobacteria bacterium
GGCACCTTGGAGGTGAAGCGCGATTCCACAATTATTCATGGCAGCTGCGTGCTCCCCATGAGGTAGCGATCCACTTCGCGCGCCACGCCGCGCCCCTCGTTGATCGCCCAGACGATCAGGCTCTGGCCACGCCGGCAGTCGCCGGCCGCAAAGACGCCCTTCACGCTGGTCGTGTACTGCTCGTGCTCCGCCCGGATGTTGCTGCGGGCGTCGCGGTCTACCGCCAGATCCTTCAGGAAGGATTCCTCGGGGCCCGTGAAGCCCATGGCGAGCAGCACCAGGTCTGCGGGCACGGTCTTTTCGCTGCCCGGCTTTTCTTTGGGCACGAACTGACCGGCGTCGTTCCTTTCCCAGCCGATCTCAACGGTAACGATCGCGGTCACGGCGCCCTGGGCGTCACCGACGAAAGACTTGACGGTGGTCAGGTACGCGCGCGGGTCAGCGCCGAACTTTGCCGCTGCCTCTTCCTGGCCGTAGTCGAGCTTGTAGACCTTTGGCCACTCGGGCCAGGGGTTGTCCTCGGCCCGGTCCATCGGTGGCTTTGGCATGATTTCCAGCTGGGTGAGTGATTTGCAACCCTGGCGCATGGCCGTGCCGACGCAATCCGTGCCGGTGTCGCCGCCGCCAAGGACGACCACGTGCCGGCCCTTGGCGTGGATCGGCGCCTGGTCTGGCTGGTTTTTGAGGAGTGCGCGTGTGCTGACCGTCAGGTAGTCCATCGCGAAGTGCACCCCCTTGAGCTGACGGCCCTCCACGTTGAGATCCCGCGGCTGGGTTGCGCCAGTACAGATCACCGTGGCGTCAAAATCCTTGAGCAGCAGTTCGGCTTCGACGTTTTCGCCCACGTTGGCGTTACAGATGAACTTGATGCCTTCGGCCTCCAGCAGCTTTAGCCGCCGCTCAACGATCAGACGCTTGTCGAGCTTCATGTTCGGAATGCCGTAGGTGAGCAGTCCACCCGGACGGTCCTCCCGCTCCAGGACGGTCACGCGGTGCCCAGCTCGGTTCAACTGGGCCGCGGCCGCGAGGCCGGCCGGGCCAGAGCCAATGACCACGACTTTCTTGTCGGTTCGCACCCTGGGCGGTTCCGCCACGACCCAGCCTTCGTCGAAGCCGCGATCGATGATCGCCACTTCGATGTTCTTGATCGTCACTGGCGGACTGTTGATGCCGAGTACGCACGAGCCTTCGCATGGCGCCGGGCATACCCGGCCCGTGAATTCCGGAAAATTGTTGGTCTGGTGGAGGCGAACCAGCGCCTCCTGCCACAGACCCCGGTAGACCAGGTCGTTCCACTCCGGGATCAGGTTATTGATCGGACAACCTGCTGCTGCGCCACTGATCATCTTGCCGGTCTGGCAGAACGGCACTCCGCAGTCCATGCAGCGTGAGCCCTGCTGGCGCAGCCGCTTCTCGTCCATGTGGTGATGGAACTCGTTCCAGTCGCGCAGCCGCTCGCGCGGGGTGCGGTCCACGGGCAGTTCCCGCAGGTATTCGATGAATCCGGTAGGCTTGCCCATCTCAGCTCATGCTCATCAATTGCCGCCGACGCGGGCGAGATCCCGCGCATTTTCCTCGAAGGCCACCATGATGGCCTCGTCGCCCGTCAGCCCCTGGTCGTGGGCGCGGGTGATACAGGCCAGCATGCGCTGGTAGTCCTTCGGAATGATCTTGACGAAGTGCTGCACGCTCTTGTCCCAGTCAGCCAGGACCTGTTTCGCCCTGTTGCTGTCCGTCCACTTGAGGTGCTTCTCGACCAGCGCCTTCACCCGGTGGATCTCGACGGACTCTGTGAGTTTCTCCGTGACCACCATCTGCATATTGACGTTGCCTGCAAAGCTGCCGCCTTCGTCCAGCACGTAGGCGACCCCGCCCGACATGCCGGCGCCGAAGTTGCGGCCAGCCGGGCCAAGCACCACCACATGGCCGCCGGTCATGTATTCGCAGCCGTGATCGCCCACGGCCTCGACCACCGCATCCACACCGCTGTTGCGGACCGCAAAGCGTTCGCCAGCCATACCGCGAATGAAGGCTTCACCGCCGGTCGCGCCATACAGGGCCACGTTGCCGATGATGATGTTGTCCTCGGCAACGAAGGTGGCCCTGGCCGGCGGCCGCACGATCACCTTACCGCCCGACAGCCCCTTGCCGAAGTAGTCATTGGCGTCACCTTCCAGTTCGAAGGTCATGCCCCTGGGCATGAAGGCGCCGAAGCTCTGGCCTGCGGAACCGTTGAATTTCAGGTGGATGGTGTCCTCGGGCAGGCCTTTCGCGCCCCACTTGCGCGTGACTTCGCTGCCGGTGATCGTGCCGACCACGCGATTGACATTGCGGATCGGGAGTTCGGCCGCGACCTTCTCACCGCGCAGGATGGCGGGCTTGCACAGCTCCAGCAGGGTGGTGACGTCAAGGGCTTTCTCCAGGCCGTGATCCTGCGCCACCTGCCGGAAGCGGCCGACCTCCGGACCCACGTCCGGCTGGTAGAGGATATTACTGAAGTCGAAACCCTTGGCCTTCCAGTGGTCAATGGCCTTCTTCGGCTCGAGGCGATCGACACGACCGACCATCTCCTCGACCGTACGAAAGCCGAGCTGCGCCATTTGCTGCCGCATGTCCTCTGCTATGAAGCGCATGAAGTTGACGACGTGCTCGGGCTTGCCCGTGAACTTCTCCCGCAATTTGGGATCCTGGGTTGCAACGCCGGTTGGGCAGGTATTGAGGTGGCAGACCCGCATCATGATGCAGCCCACGGACACGAGAGGCGCGGTGGCGAAACCGAACTCCTCCGCACCGAGCAACGCCGCAATGATCACGTCCCGGCCAGTCTTGAGCTGGCCATCGGTTTCCACAGCAATGCGACTGCGAAGATTGTTCAGCACCAGCGTCTGGTGCGTCTCGGCAAGGCCAAGTTCCCAGGGCAGGCCTGCGTGCGTGATGGAGGTCTGTGGCGATGCACCGGTGCCGCCGTCGTAGCCGCTGATCAGCACCACGTCCGCGTGCGCCTTCGCGACGCCCGCAGCAATGGTGCCCACGCCGACTTCCGCGACCAGCTTGACGCTGATGCGCGCCTCCCGGTTCGCATTCTTGAGATCGTGGATCAGCTCCGCCAGGTCCTCGATGGAGTAGATGTCGTGATGGGGCGGCGGTGAAATGAGACCGACGCCGGCGGTGGTGTGCCGGGTCTTCGCAATCCACGGGTACACCTTGCTGCCCGGCAGCTGGCCGCCCTCACCGGGTTTGGCGCCCTGGGCCATCTTGATCTGCAACTCCTTCGCGCTGACCAGGTATTCGCTGGTGACGCCGAAGCGCCCGGATGCTACCTGTTTGATGGCTGAGTTTTTCGAGTCGCCATTGGCAAGCGGTGCGATGCGCTCGGGGTCTTCGCCGCCTTCGCCGGTGTTGCTCTTGCCGCCGATGCGGTTCATTGCAATGGCCAGTGTTTCGTGCGCCTCCTTGCTGATGGAGCCGTAGGACATGGCGCCCGTCTTGAAGCGCAGCATGATCTTTTCGGCCGGCTCCACGGCCGACAGCGGAATGGCTTTGCCGGGCTTGAACTCGAGCAGGCCGCGCAGCGTACACAGGTGTCCCGCCTGGTCGTCGATCAGGTTGGCGTACGACTTGTAGGTCGGGAAACTGCCGGTACGCACGGCCTTCTGCAGGCGGTGAATGGCTTCCGGACTGAACAGGTGGTGCTCGCCGTTGGCACGCCACTGGTACTGGCCGCCCGCCGGCAGTGCCTGACCCGCCAGCGGCCGGTCCGGGTAGGCGGCCTGGTGACGCAGCAACACCTCGCGCGCCACGACGTCCATGCCAATGCCACCCACGCGCGACGCCGTCCACGTGAAGTGCTCGTTGATCAGGTCCTGGCGCAGGCCGACGGCCTCGAAGAGCTGGGCGCCGTGGTAGCTCTGGATGGCCGAGACGCCCATCTTGGACATCACTTTCACCACACCCTTGGTAGCGGCCTTGGCGAAGTTCTTGCACGCCGTCTTGTGGTCGAGGTTGGGCAGCAGTCCGTCGATGATCATCCCGTCGAGGGTTTCGAAGGCCAGGTACGGGTTGATCGCGCTTGCGCCGTAGCCGATCAGCAGCGAGAAATGATGCACCTCGCGCGCTTCGCCAGTCTCAAGGACGAGGCTCACCCGTGTGCGCAGGCCTTCCCGGATTAGGTAGTGGTGCAGGCTCGAGACGGCGAGCAGCGACGGAATGGGCGCGAACTCCTTGTTCACGCCCCGGTCGCTCAGGATGAGGACGTTGATGCTCTCGCTGTCGATCATCCGGCGCGCCGTGCTCCACAGGTCCTCCAGCGCACCGACCAGGCCCTTCTCTCCCCGGGCGCTGCGGAACAGGCTCGACAACACACCGACCCGCAGGCCGGGCAGCTCGAGCCGCCGGACCTTGGCGAACTCTTCGTTGGTGAGGATCGGGCCCTTCAGCTCCAGCCGTCGGCAATCGGCGGGCTGCGGCTCCAGGAGGTTACCTTCGGAGCCCAGCCACACTTCCGCCGCCGTAATCAGTTCCTCGCGGATACAGTCGATCGGCGGGTTGGTGACCTGCGCGAACAGCTGCTTGAAGTAGTCGAAGAGCAGTCGTGGCTTGCTGGACAACGCCGCTAGCGGGGTGTCATTGCCCATGGAACCTACGGCCTCGACGCCGTCTCTCGCCATTGGCGTGAGGATGATGCGCTGGTCCTCGAAGGTGTAGCCGAAGGCAATCTGCCGCTGGAGCAGTGTGTCGTGATCCGGGGCCGGCACCTCGGGAGCCGGGGGCAACTTGTCGAGGTACACCAGGTGCTCGCTGAGCCACTGGGCATAGGGCCGCTCGTTGGCAATCTGTCGCTTGATCTCATCGTCCTCGATGATTCGACCCTGCTCGGTGTCGACCAGGAACATGCGGCCGGGCTGCAACCGGCCCTTGCGCAGCACGTTCTCCGGAGCGATGTCGAGCACGCCGACCTCGGAAGCCAGGACCACGACATCATCCTTGGTCACGTAGTAGCGGGAGGGGCGCAAGCCGTTGCGATCGAGCACGGCGCCGATCATCTTCCCATCGGTAAAGGCGATGGATGCCGGACCGTCCCACGGCTCCATCAGGCTGGAGTGGAACTGGTAGAACGCCCGCTTGTCGTCGTCCATGCTGGCGTGGTTTGACCACGGCTCCGGAATCATCATCATCATCGCGTGTGGCAGCGATCGGCCCGCCAGCACCAGCAGCTCCAGCACGTTGTCGAACATGGCGGAGTCGCTGCCGTTGGGGTTCACGATCGGCAGGATCTTGGCGATGTCCTCACCAAAGAGAGCCGACTCGAACAGCGCTTCCCGGGCGAGCATCCAGTTGATGTTGCCGCGGAGGGTGTTGATCTCCCCGTTATGCGCCAGATAGCGGTAGGGGTGGGACCGGTCCCAGCTCGGAAAGGTGTTGGTGCTGAAGCGCGAATGCACCATCGCGAGCGAGGTTTCCATCGCCGGGTCCAGGAGATCCGGGTAGTAGGTGGTCAGCTGCTCTGTCAGCAGCATGCCTTTGTAGACCAGCGTCTTGCAGGACAGGCTGCACACGTACCAGAAGTCCGCACCGTCAAGTGTGGAGGTTCGGATCTCGCTGTAGGCCCGCTTGCGGATGATGTAGAGCTTGCGCTCGAAGGCAAGCTCGTCTGCCGCCGGGTCGCTGCTGGACGTACCCCTGCTGATCAACACCTGGCGCACGAACGGTTCGGAACCGAGTGCGGTTTCACCGAGGGATTTGTTGCTGGTGGGTACCGTGCGCCAGCCCAGAACGTTCTGGCCCTCGGACTGCACGATCTGTTCGAACTTTTCCTCGAGCTTGCGCCGCTTGCTGGCATTGCGGGGCAGGAACAGCAGCCCGCTGCCGTACTCGCCGGGCGCGGGCAGGGCAAAGCCGTCCTTCTCCGCGACCTTCTGCAGAAACTTGTGGGGCATCTGCAGGAGCACGCCAGCGCCATCGCCGGTGTTCACTTCGCAGCCGCAGGCACCCCGGTGATCGAGGTTGCGCAGCACCTGAATCGCCTGTGCGAGGATCTGGTGGGATTTGCGCCCCTGGATGTCCACTACAAAGCCGACGCCGCAGGCGTCGTGCTCGTGGGCCGGGTCATACAAACCCTGCTTGCCCGGGGCGCGAGTGGCCGCAGGCCGCTGGTTATCGGGGGGCAGGGGTAGCCCGCCACCGCTCTGGTGGTTGTCCATATTCAGTCCCGGGGTCTAAAACGGGGGCCACGACTGGCAGCCCACGACTACACAGTTTAAGTGTCGGCGGCGGCTGGCGGAAGCCGTAGGAGCGCCTTCAGGCGCGATCGGTGGTCGAATCGCGCCTTCAGGCGCGAACGGGTTGAATCGCGCCTGAAGGCGCTCCTACACTCCCTTCCATGGACAAATCACTGCAAATTCAAATCGTCTCTGACCTGGTGTGCCCCTGGTGCTACGTGGGCAAGCGCCGGCTCGAGCGGGCGCTGGCCGCCCGGCCAGCCCTCAAAGTCGACCTGAGCTGGCTGCCGTTTCAGCTGAGCCCCGACATGCCGCGGGAGGGCAAGGACCGGCAAGCCCATTACGCGACCATTTTTGGTGCGGAACGGGCCCGCACCATTATGGACGGCATGCGCCAGACCGGGCTGGCGGATGGCCTGCACTTTGCGGCCGGGCCGGGCGCGCGGTCACCGAACACCCTGTCGGCCCACGTGCTCCTGTACTGGGCTGCTCTTCCGGAACACCGGGCCGCGGGGGTTGATCAGGATGCCCTGGCGGAGAAGCTGTTCGCGGCCCATCACACTCATTCCGAGGATCTGGGCGACGCGGTCGTCCTGGCCCGGATCGCGGGTGAGGTGGGCATGGATCCCGCCACGGTGGAGGCCGGGCTGCGTGCCGGTCAGGATGAGGACCGGGTGCAGGCCCTGATAGAGCACGCCCGCCAGCTGGGCGTCAGCGGCGTGCCGTTCTTTATCTTCAACGGGCAGTACGCGGTGTCCGGTGCCCAGTCGCCAGAGGCGCTGATCGAGGTCCTCGACCGTCTGTCCTCTGTAGGAGCGCTTTCAGGCGCGACAGGCGACCGTCGCGCCTGAAGGCGCTCCTACAGAGGACGCTGGATGCTGCGTAACACCGCCACGAGCTGGGGAGTCATCTCCCGCAATTTCCACTGGCTGATCGCGGCCATGATCGCCGTGCAGGTGCCGCTCGGCTTCTATATGAACGGCGTCTACCAGGAGCTGATTGCCACCCGCAGCGATGACTACTCCCGGTTGCTGCAGGTGTCGCAGCTGCATCACACCAACGGCTTCCTGATCCTGATTCTGGCCACCCTGCGTCTCACCTGGCGGGCTACGAATCCGACGCCTGCGATACCCAGCGGACTGGCGAGCTACCAGCGGTTCCTGGCACGTCTGACCCACGTCTTCCTCTACGTGCTGCTGTTTGCGTTTCCGCTGTCGGGCTGGTCAGCGCTGTCGGCTTACGAGGGCGAGTTCCCGATCTTCTTTTTCGGCTGGGAGCACGTCCCGCGAATCGTGCCGCAGGCCATCGACGGCTCCCACGCGCCCTACGAATTTTACAAAGTCATTCACAAGTTCTGCTGGCGCCTCGGCGCTGGCGTCCTGGGCCTGCACATCGTTGCTGCCCTCTGGCACCACCTGGCCCTGAAGGACAACGTGCTGCGGCGGATGCTCAGGGGTACGCCCCTGCGGGACCGCTCTTAAAATTGCCGGATCCGCAAAAAGAAAACCCCGCCGCAGCGGGGTTTTCTGTCATCAGGCAGAGCTCGTCTACACGCGACGTCGGCGGCGCAGCAGGGGCAGGGCGCCCAGCAGCGTCAGGCTCCAGAGGTCGAGTGAGCCCGGGCCACCCGGCAGTTCCAGGCCACCCTCCACGGTGAAGTTAAAGGTGGCATCGGCGGCCGCGCTGTCACCATCGCCGTCGGTGACGCGGACCGAGCAGGTGTCTGGCCCGCTGTAGCCGGCATCGGGCGTGTAGGCCACGGCGACCGTGTTGGCGGTCAGGGTCGCTACGCAATCACCGTTGGTACCCTGGGCCGGGACACTGACCGCATGCTGAGTCGGCGAGCCGTTGCCGGGAGTGAACGCACCCGTAGTGTTCAGGGTTGTGTTCCGGTCTCCCGTGGCGTTGCCGCCGGCAACCGTCGGCGTCACGTCGGGGATCGTGACGGTCACGGTGTTCGTTGCAGTCTCACTGTCCGCATCCGTGATGGTGTAGCTGAAACTACCCGTGCCCTGGAAGAACGAGGCGAGGGGCGTGTAAGTCACCGTCGAGCCGTTCACGCTGACCGTGCCATTCGTGGCGCCGGTCGCAGTGACCACCGCCGGCACGTTTCCCAGTGAATTGCCGACTGGATTGTTAGCCACATTGATGGTCCCGGACCGGGTCGCGGGATCAAAACCCGCGGTGGAGATGGAGTTGATGGCGCCCGGCCCAGCCACCGGCAGGGAATTGGCCACTGTCACCGTCACGATGGCCGTGTCGTTGCCGCCGGAGCCGTCCGTCGCTGTGTACTGGAAGGTGTCCGTCCCGCTGAAGCCTGATGGCGGAGTATAGGTCACCGAGATACCGGCCGCGTTGCCCGGCGAGCCGACGACGACTGCGAGGCCGCCGTTGGCGGAGAGGACGCTGATGGACACGGTGACCGGGTCTGCAAAGTTGGTGTCGTTGGCCAATATGTTGATGCTGGTCGCCACGTTCGGCAGCGTCGAAGCGGAGTCGTCCACCGCCGCCGCCGGGGCGCCGGGGGCCGTGCCGGTTATGGCCGCCGTGTAGGCCATCCAGCTGGCGCCGCTCGCCACGGGAACCTCCTGGACGAAGAACAGCAGGGAACTCGTGATGTTGCCGCTGCTGTCGGTCGAAATCCTGCCAACGATGTTGTCCCAGCTGGCCTGGTCGGCGTTGTTCCAGCTCGTTCCGCTGAAGCTCGCGCAGGCGACGGGGGGGAACGGTGTCGCCAGTGGGTCGGTGTTCAGTCGCAGGCAGTTGTAGCCGGCGCCGAGCGTGGCGACCGCGACCAGGCCGAGATTCGGTGGTGCACCAGCTCTACCTTCGAAGCGCGCGATGCCGGGGGTGCCAGCCGGCGGCTGGATCCACTCTGTGCTGCCAGAACCGCGGGGAGCGCTCGGGGTGATGTTGTGGGAGACCTGACCGGGGAAGGGATCGTTGGGCACGGGAACGCCGGCAGTCGTCAGGAGTACGTTGGGCACGCCAACGCTGCCAATCACGTAATCGCAGCCACCCGCAACGTTCGCGGTGCCGCCATTGACGACCTGGGCGGCAATCGTCTGGGTGATGCCGTTCGGAAAGTCGTCAATGAAGCGAATGCTGGGCTGGGTCCCGTAGTTCCGGGAGAACGGCCCCATCTGGATCACGCCGCCGATGCTGTGGGTGCTGCAGGCCGCGGGATTGTCCTGGTCGTTGATCGTGATGGTGCCGGAGAGGGGAGCACCGATTCGTCCGTCGCCCGGAAGGGTGGGATTTTTGAAATCGTCTTCCGTGCTCTGCGGGGCGCCGCCCGACGGGAAGAATCCGCCCGTGTAGACGGGCCCGACCCACTTGGTGGTGGAAATTCCGGACGGATCCGTGGCGTTATATGAGCAATCGTGGCCGGTGAACCCCGGGGTCGGGAACAGGCACTGGCTCTCGGTGTTGGAGGTGCGGACGCCGGCGTCGATGGTGACGTCGATAAGTGTCGCGTGGGCGTGCATCGACAGTCCCAGCAGCCACAGTCCCGGCAGGGCGGCCGCTGCCGCGCCCCGATAAGCGCTAACGCTCTTCATGCGAAAATCCTCCACGGAAATCGAAAAACTTCAGAAATCGAAGACCAGCGAAACAGTGCCCGCCCACGTGAGGCTGGTGTTCTCGATGTCGAACCACTCCAGTTCTGCCCGCATGCTCACGTGCTCGGAGGCACGCAGGATCACGCCGGCGCCCGCGGCCAGGTCGGTGCCGCTGTCGGAACTCTCAATGGACTGGAACGAGATGCCGTCCGGGGTTTCGGAGTCGAGCAGGAGCTCCGGGATGCCCGGCTGATCCACCGGCGTAATGCTGCCCACCTCGTCGATGATCCGGGTGTCCTGGTTCCAGGCCAGCAGGCCAACCTTGGCAAAAAGCTCGACGGTCTCACCGAGCGGCAGGTACCCGACGGCGTAGGCCTGCACGCCGTCGATCTTGGTTTCCACATCGATCTGCCGGTTCTGGAGCGGACGGACTCCGGCGCCGCGGACGGGTGGCGTCCCGGGCGGACTCCCCGCCGGTGGGGCGACAAGTCTGAAGATGGCCGGCACCTCCAGGTTGAAGCCGTCGGTGGCTTCCCCAAGATTCATGTACCCGACCTCGGCACCAAAGTAGTTGCCGAACCGGACCCCGCCAAACACCTTGAAGGCGAAGTCGGTTCCCGCAGGGTCCTGGACACTGCCAAGGTCGTACCGGCAGGCAGGGTCGCAATTGGTGTAGGGCGCCTCGGTACGGGGTACGCCAAGCGCATCCGGCAGCTGCGTGCCGGTGGTGTTCTCCTGGAAGTTCAGGCTAATGTCGTTCCGCTCCACGCGGGAGCCACCGACGCCGGTTCCCAGGTAGTAGCTCAAATCCGCCATCGCCGTCGCCGGCAGGGCGCTTGCCACAACGGCCAGGCAGCATTGCTTGAACTGGGACATAAGCGTGCGGTCTCCGTGGGCGGCGTTGGGGTGGCTTGAGCGTGCCCTGTGTGACTATGTTATTCCCGGGGCAGGCCTTGGGTTTGTCGGGGGACTATAGCGAATCGGAATTCGCGTTGCCATGCATCGGGCCGTCCCCGGTGATGCCTGACTGTCGCGCTGCTCAACAGGTGAACGTGCCGCGTCGAGCCGCCCCCCGCCGATAGTCAGAGAAATTTCCTCTGCTATTATCGGCCGCTGGCTGGAGGACGTGCCGTCAGCCGGCGGGGGTATAGCCAGCGCGGAAAGACCGCTGCGTGCCCAAGCATCACCACTGGGGGTTCTAAGGATGTCCACGACGCGTCGTATTTTCCGCTTGGCCGGAGGTTTGGCTGCACTGCTGGCGGGCACCACCCCGCTGTTCCTTGTCTGTTCCACGCCGGGCTATGCCCAGATCGAGGAAGTCACCGTCACGACCCGCAAACGTGAGGAGAACCTCCAGGAGGTGCCCCTGGCGGTCACGGCGGTCACCGCCGATCAGATCGAGCGCCAGGGTATCAACAGCCTCGACGACGTCGCCAATCTCGATCCCAGCGTCCTGTTCGATACCGCTTTCGGTCCGGCCGATACGCGCATCACGATTCGCGGCCTGTCCAATACGCGCGGCCGTTCCAACGTGGCGTTCCTCGTGGACGGTATCGATGTCACGACGGAGAACCTGAACGCCGCGGGTTCCGGCTTGCTGGCCAATCGCCGCCTGCTCTCCGACGTGGAGCGGATTGAGGTCATCAAGGGTCCCCAGAGCGCCCTGTACGGCCGCGCGGCCTTCTCGGGCGCCATCAGCTACATCACCAAGAATCCCGGCGACGAGTTTGAGGGCAAGGCCAACATGGAGCTGGGGGACTACGGCGAGCAGCAGTTCGGCGTGGCCCTTTCCGGACCCGTCATCGATGGCAAACTGGGTCTGCGCTTCTCGTCCATCTGGTACGCCAATGACGGCTTCTACACCAACTCGGTGTCAGGCGAGCCGCTCAACGACACGGACGGGGAAGGTTATGCCCTCACCGCCGTCTTCACGCCCACAGACGAGCTGCGCTTCAAGCTGCGCGGTGAGTACAGTCAGGAGGATGTGGGCCCGCTGCCGAATGTCCGGCTGGGCGGTGGTCGCAGTGGTTTTAACCTGAAGCTCTACGAGTACCCCCAGGCGGCGCTGGACGCCGGCCTGGGCCGGAACGGCCAGTATATTCCCGGCGTCAATGGCGGCCCGTCCGGTTGGGATGCCACCAGTGCCTCAACCAGCACGGCGCTGATCAACTTCGGCCAGTACTGCCCCGACGAACTGAAGGACCCCAGCAAGGGCCCCGGCTATTGTCTGCCCCAAAGCTACGGCGGCGCCCAGGGCAAGGTGGTGGCCCAGAGCGAAAATCCCCTGACCGGCCGGGACTGGGATGGCACCTCCCTCGAAACCGCGCGGGTGGCCCTGGAAACCTCGCTGGACCTTGGCGTGGGCTCCCTTGCGGTCTACACGGGCTTCACGGATTTTGACGGCGCCGACCAATACGACCAGGACTGGCAGGCCGTTGGCCGACCCGACACCCTCCTCGGCTCGACCATTTCCAACTCGGTCGTGAACACCAAGCAGTTCAGCAACGAGTTCCGCTTCGCGAGTCAGCTTGACGGACCGCTGCAGTTCACCCTGGGCACGCTGTTCTGGAGCGAAACCCGGACGTTCGAGGACCGGGCCTCGATCATTTTCTGCACGCTGACCAGGCGGGCGGGTGGCGGCCCTGCGGAAACCGCCATCATCACGGACACCCGGTCATTCTGCGACGGCCAGGGCGGCAGCCTGGACAACTGGCAGGACTACTACCGGCAGCTGCAACCACAGATCGGCAGCCAGTGGCGGGCCGAGACCGACAGCTGGTCCTTCTACGGCGTGCTCGAGTGGAAGATGACGGAAGACTGGACGCTCACTTTCGAAGACCGCTACGTGTCCGAGACCTTCGACTACACCAAGCCCAACCAGAGTTCGTGCTCCCAGTTTTTCGGGCCCAACCCGGGGCAGGCGGTGCTGGTGGAGGAAGTTTTCGATGCCAACACTGGGGAACTGATCAATGACCAGGTCTGTTCGGTGGAGGCTATACTCAGCGCCGATCCCGACTTCAACATCCCGAACACGCCACCCGCGCTCAGCGGTACGCCCGGCTTCCGGTTCAACCGCGGCAGCACGACCTCCCATTTCTCGACGCCCAAGGTCACCTTGCAGTGGCTGCCGACGGACGCTGTGCAGCTCTACTTCAGCTGGTCCAAGGCCCAGAAGCCGGGCGGGATCGCGGCGACCCCGGGCGGCGGTTCCCCCGTGTCGATCGGCGAGGATCGGTTTGATCCGGAAAAGATGACGGCCTGGGAGCTGGGTGCGAAGACCGACTGGGAGGCGGCAGGGGATCTGCGCCTGAATTTCGCCGGCTTCTTCCAGGACTACACTGACAAGCAGGTCGGCACCCAGGTGCTGGTGGAGGACGTCCTCCAGCCCCGGGTGGTCAACGCCGGGGCTGCCGAAGTCTGGGGCATCGAGTTCGACACGACCTGGGCGCCGGAATTCCTGGCGGGCCTGACGCTTCGTGGCGCCTACACCTACCTGGATCCCGTCTACACGGAATTCGACGACGACAGCACCAACATCCTGCGCGCGGCGGCTATCGGCGAGGGTTGCGATGTCGTCTACAAGGGCGGCAAGAATCTCGCCAACCCGGGCGATCTGACTGACCCGACCAATGGCAATCCTTTCTGTCGACTGCACCTGTCGGGCAACGATCTGGAGCGTACTCCGAGGCACGCGGTGGCGCTGGGGGTGAATCTGACGCGGCCGTTCATGGACACGCCGTTCAGCTGGTTCTGGGACGTTGGCGCCACATACCAGAGCAAGCGCTTCCTCGAGGCCGATAACACCACGTTCCTCGACGAGTACTGGCTCGCGGACACCAGCATCGGCCTGCTCGGCGAACGACTGGACATCCTGCTCTACGTCGACAACCTGCTCGACGACGACACGATCAAGACCGGCGGCAGCGGCCCAGATTTTGGAGCGCAGGTTCTGGAGCTGGGCTTTTCAGCGGGCCTCGGTGTCACGCAGTTTTTCGGCACCTTGCCGCCACCCCGAACGTTTGGGGTCCGGGCCAGCTACAAGTTCTGAATCTTAACGACAAAGGCCCCGGAAGCTTCGCAGCTTCCGGGGCCTTTACTTTTGCGACCTGATTGGGAAACGTCCTCAGGGCTTGGCAGCCGCCTCTGGCGCTGCCGCCGGCGCGTCGGCAACAGGCGCGGCCGGAATTGCGGCCGGAACTGCCGCCGGAGCTTCCTTCGGCTTGGTCGCGTAGGCTGTCAGCGCCACTGTCAGCTTGTCCGCGTCGATCTTTGAGGTCTTGCGGAGCTCCAGCAGGTGCGCGGCGACCTTCTTGCGCTGGACAAGCTGCTTGACGCGATCCTTGACCTGATCGAGCGGCGGCAGACTGGCGGCGCGGCTGTCATCCAGCTGGATGACGTGCCAGCCGAACTGGGACTGGACCGGCGCCGTCGTGAACTTGCCTTTTTCCAGGGCGGTCACGGCTGCCGAGAACTCCTTGACCATCGACTGCGGGCTGAACCAGCCCAGATCACCACCATTCTGGGCCGAACCGTCCTTGGAGTACTGCTTGGCCAGGGCGGCGAAGTCACCACCGGCCTGCAGCTTCTCGATGATGGCCTCGGCAAGGGCCTTGTCGTCGACCAGGACGTGGCGGGCGCGGTATTCCGGCGGCGTTCCCGCGACCTGCGTGTCGTATTCGGCCTGGATATCAGCATCGACGATCGGGTTGGCGTCCAGGTAGCGCTGGAGCAGCGATTCGCTGAGGACGTTCGTGCGGCCTAAGTCGATCTGGCTTTTGATCTGCGGATCCTTCTCGAGTCCTGCCACGGTGGCGGCTTCCGAGGCGACCTGCATGCCAATGAACTGGTTGACCGCCTCCTTCAGTTCGTCCGGCGTCAGTTCCGCGGCGCTTTTGCGTGCGACGGCCTTCGAGAAGGCCTCAAACACGGCATTGGTTTCGTCGGGCGTGGACGCCCGCTTGCCGAGCTGGTCGCAACCTGAAATCACAAGTATCAATGCCGTGCAACCGGCAAGCGCGAGACGTTGGTTCATGGGGGTCCTCTGAAGGGGGGGTTACTGGGTTTTGGGTCTGGGTTTGGCCGCGCTGCCCCTGGCTTTCGCATGGGGCTTCTTGTCGAAGCCGGGTTTTACGAATTTGGACTTAACAAATTTGGGTTTATCGAACCGGGGTTTATCGAACCTTGGTTTAGCGGGCTGGGGCTTGTCGCTGGCCAGCGCAAGTTTACCGGGTTTCCGGGGCGGGTCGAAGGGCTGCCCGTCAGGGACGATGCGCAATTGCTGTCCCACGACCCACACGGTCTTCAGGTGCTGCAGGATTCCGTCGGGCATGCCGGCTGGCAGGTCCACCAGACTGTGATCGTCGCGGATGTCCACCCGGCCGATGCGCTTGCTGTCCACACCCGCTTCGTTGGCAATCGCGCCGACAATATTGCCGGGCTTGACGCCGTGGGCGTGGCCAACGGCAAGCCGGTAGCGCACTGAGCCTTGGTCGGGCGGCCGCGACGGGCTTTTGCCGCCAACGGGGGGGCGATCCGGGCGGGTCGCGCGCTGGAAGGGCGAACCTGGAGTAGGTCTTGGTTTCTGGAACGGCGCATGCTCGGGCCGGGCTGGCGCCCGCGGAGCGTCGGGCACCAGCAACGGCGTGTCGCCCTGGGCCATGCGGGCCAGGGCCGCGGCGATATCCAGAGTAGGCACGCCGTGTTCCTGCTCGTACTGCTCGATCACGCCCCGGAAGGTCGCCAGGTCTGCGCTCGTCAGTGCCTTGCTGATCTTCTCCTTGAACTTCGCGACGCGCTGGTCGTTGACGGCGGCGACCGTCGGCAGGTTCATGGGCTCGATGGGCTGGCGGGTGGCGCGCTCGATGGCGCGCAGCATGCCCTGTTCGCGATGGGCCACAAAAAGAATCGCTTCGCCCTTGCGACCCGCACGCCCGGTGCGGCCGATGCGGTGGATGTAGGCCTCGGTGTCGTAGGGGATGTCGTAGTTCAGGACGTGGCTGACCCGGTCCACGTCGAGGCCGCGTGCCGCCACGTCGGTGGCAACGAGGATGTCCAGATCGCCGTTTTTGAGTCGGGCGATGGTGCGTTCGCGCTGGGCCTGCACCATGTCGCCGTTCAGCGCCGCAGCGGCGAAACCCCGCGCTTCGAGTCGCTGTGCGATTTCCTCGGTGGCGACCTTGGTGCGCGCGAAGACGATCATGGCGTCGAAGGGCTCGACTTCCAGAATGCGGGTGAGGGCGTCGAGCTTCTGCAGGCCGCTGACCATCCAGTAGCGCTGGCGGGTGTTGGCCGCCGTGCTGGTCTTGTTCTTGATGGTGATCTCGGCCGGATCCTTCAGGTGCTTCTTGGCGATACGCCGAATCTCGGGCGGCATGGTGGCGGAGAACAGCACGACCTGGCGGCCCGACGGGGACTTCTCCAGCACGAGCTCGACGTCGTCGATGAAGCCCATGCGGAGCATTTCGTCGCCCTCATCCAGTACGAGGGTGGTCAGGCCCTTCAGGTCGAGGGAGCCACGGTTCAGGTGATCGATCACCCGGCCCGGCGTGCCGACGACCACGTGGGCCCCGCGCCGCAGTCCGCCGAGCTGGGGACCGTAGGCCTGCCCGCCGTAGATGGGCAGGACGTGAAATCCGGGTACGTGCTTGGCGTACTTGTGAAAGGCTTCCGCCACCTGAATTGCGAGCTCGCGGGTGGGCGTGAGCACCAGGGCCTGCGGGCCGAATTTCCGGAGATCCAGCCGGGCGAGTATCGGCAGTGCAAAGGCCGCCGTCTTCCCGGTGCCCGTCTGGGCCTGGCCCACCAGGTCCCGGCCGGCGAGCAACGGCGGGATGGTTTCTGCCTGAATGGGCGATGGGGACTCGTAGCCGACGTCTGCCAGCGCCTTCAGCAGGTTTTCGGGCAGGGCCAGATCCAGAAAGGTCGTCGGGGGGGTGTCAGCGGACATCGGTCAGTGGACTGGCGGGCGGGGCGCTATTGTGCCTCAAGTTGGGTTGGCCCCGGCCGCCGCGTATGCTGACACTTAAGGACCACCACCTCATTCAGAAGGGTTGCATGCCATGACTGTCACGATTTCCTCAGTTGCCCGCACGGCCACTGACCAGATGTTTGCGGGCCTCGACGGGGTTTTGCAGAAGGGCGCCGCCCATGCCAGCGCGCGCAAGATTGACGAGGCGGTATTCCTCAACTGGCGCCTCGCCCCGGACATGCTGCCCATGACCCGTCAGGTCCAGTTCGCCACCGAGATTCCGGCGCGCGGGCTGTCCCGCCTCGCCGGGGCTGCCCTCCCCAGTTTCCCGGATACCGAGACTACTTTCGAGGCGCTGCGTGCCCGCGTCGCAAAGGCCAGAGCCCACATCAAAGACCTGCCATCTGCCCCGATGGATGCAGATCCCGACGGGGAGATCAAGGTGCCGATGGGGAAGGAGGAGAGGGTCTTCACGCGGATCAATTTCCTGCAGCACTTCATACTGCCGAATCTCTATTTTCATACCACGACTACGTATCTGATCCTTCGTCATCTGGGTGTGGAGATCGGCAAGCTGGATTTCATGGCGGCGGCGCCCCGCTAGGCCACCAGCCGTGAAATTCGACTACCCCTGCGGCGACCCGCCCGCGGCCGGCGAGACGAAGGAAATTGCACCGGGCGTGCTCTGGGTGCGCATGCCGCTGCCCTTCGCGTTGCGCTGGATCAACCTCTGGTTATTGGACGACGGCGACGGCTGGACGGTGGTCGATACAGGGGTTGCGACGGACGAGTCACGCCAGCACTGGCGCACGATCTTTGCGAGCCCTGCGCTGCGGGGCCGGCCTGTAACCCGTGTGCTGTGCACGCACATGCACCCGGATCACGTCGGACTTGCCGGCTGGATCACGGGCGAATTCAATTGCCCGCTGTGGATGTCGCGTCTGGAGTACGTGATCTGCCGGATGCTCGTGGCAGACACGGGCAGGGCAGCGCCGGAGGATGGCGTCAATTTCTACCGGGCTGCTGGCTGGGACGAGGCCGCACTCGGCAACTATCGCCAGCGCTTCGGAGCTTTTGGCCGGATGGTGGCGCCGATGCCCGATTCCTTCCGGCGGGTCACGGCTGGCGAGAAACTGGCTATCGGTGGGCGTCAGTGGCGCGTGCTCGGCGGCAACGGTCATTCACCCGAGCACCTCTGCCTCTTTAGTCCGGACCTGAATCTGTTCATCTCCGGTGACCAGATCCTGCCTCGTATCTCGTCGAATGTCTCGGTGCACCCGACCGAACCCGACGCCGACCCGCTCAGCGACTGGCTCGAGTCCTGCGCCCGTCTGCAGCGGGAGATTCCGGCGGACGTGCTCGTGCTGCCCTCCCACAATGAGCCCTTCATCGGCGCCCACGCGCGGCTTCAGGAACTGATTGACGGGCACGAGGCGGCGCTGCTTCGGGTTGCCGAGCGCCTGCGGCAGGGGCCGTGTGGCGTGCTCGAGTTATTTCCCGTCCTGTTTCCGCGGCTGGTAACGGACGACCTGCTGGGTTTCGCCACGGGTGAGTCGCTGGCGCACCTCAATTGTCTTATTGGGCGCGGGCTGGCGCGACGGCGTACGGATGCCAATTCGCTTTGGGTGTACGAAGCGGCCTAGATTCGGGAATCCCGGCGTTTTCACCAGTTTTGAAACTCCATTTCGGCGTACCATGTCCATATCATGGACATGGAGAGTGCCCCATGGCACTGACCGCACGTATTCCCTTGCAGCTGGAGCCGGAGGAGAAGCGAGCCTTGGGTCGTCGGGCCAAAGCAGCCGGTATCCCCGTCAATGAGTACGCCCGCCGGGCACTCCGGGCCTTCGACCCGGAGGCCCTGATCGAGGAGCAGATTGCTGCCGTGCTCAAGGAACTGGATGCGAGCACGGACCGGGCTGAGAGGTCGCTGGATACTGCCCTGGCTGCCATCGCAGCGTCAAACAAGCGGCTTTCGAGACTCAACAAATCCGCCGTGACGAAGTCCGACCGATGAGCGTGCTGGAAAATGTAGTCGGCAGCCTCCTGCGCGTCATCCGGCTGAACGACCGGCTCGATGGGCTGGCACGCGAGGTCACGCAGCAACAGCGGACCGTCGAGGACCTGACCCATCGGGTCATCCGGCTGGAGACAGCACTGGAGCTGATGCTTGGGCAGTCAGTTTCGAGCAAGCCGCCGCGGGCCCGGTTGCCAAAGCCTGCCCGGTAGCAGATCCGCGTACGGAGCCGCAAGGTCCGGTCAGCGGCTGGCGCTCAGGAACAGGTCCGCGGCAATTCCGAAGCGCTGCGTCAACGCCTGGATCTGTCGTGCGTTCAGCCGCCGCTTGCCGCGCAGGATTTCCGAGACGACGCCCTGGCTGCCAACTTCGGGCAGGTCGCTCTGGACCAGCCCGTGCTGATCCATCAGCAGCCGCAGCACGTCCGACGGACTCGCCTTTGGCATCCGGACATGGCGCGCCTCGTACCGGTCGATAAAGATGCCCAGGGTCTCGGCGAGATCTGCCGCCGGCCCCGACCCGTCGTTGCCGATGGAGTCGATGATCCGGTCGAGCATCCGGCGGGCCCGCAGGTAGTCGCGGCGCGTCCGCAGGTTACCCAGCGGCACCAGCCGCTGCAGGCGCTCGAACTGCCGGACTGCACGGCCCATTACTGCTGCATCAGTCACTGCCGCTTCAGTCATCGAGCCAGTTCCCCCGGTCATAGTCCGTATGAGTCAGTACATGGCGCACATAGACCCGCTGCCGGTTGTAATGAATAGCCGCGACCAGCCGGAAGCGGTTGCCGGCAATGTCGAACACGGTGAATTTTCCAACCTTGTCCACCGAGCCAAATGCGCGCCGCAATTCCGCGAAGGAGGCGAAGTCCATTCGCGACATCACCCGATACCAGGCCATCAAGGGACGGCCGGCATCGGGATGCAGGGCCGTGAAGTCTCGCAGCCGTTTTCGGGAGAGCACATGCACGAGCGTAGCATGAATCTCAGATTGAGATGAATGCTACCGGAAAAACTGTCGACTCCGTTGAGAAATAGGTGGGCGGCCTAGCCGGAAACGACGCCTACTTCATCGTCGGCATCTTGTAGTCGGCTCCACCCACGGAATCCGCGGCAAACCACCGGGCGGTGACCGTCTTCAGGCGCGTGTAGAAGCGCACGCCGTCCGGGCCGTGCACGTTCAGGTCACCGAACAGCGAGCGTTTCCAGCCGCCAAAGCTGTGGAAAGCCATTGGCACGGGAATTGGCACGTTGATGCCAACCATGCCGGCGGCCACGCCGTGCGCGAAGTCGCGGGCGGCGCGGCCGTCGCGGGTGAAGATCGATGTGCCATTGCCGAACTCGTGCGCGCTGACGAGCTGCAATGCTTCGGCGAAGGATCCGGCCCGGACGACGACCAGCACCGGTCCGAAAATTTCTTCCCGGTAGATGCGCATGGAAGGCGTCACGTGGTCGAACAGCGATGGCCCGAGGAAGAAGCCTTCGCCCGCAATTGTTCTCGACCGCCCGTCCACGACCAGCGTTGCACCTTCGCTGACACCCGTAGCGATGTAGCCACGCACACGCTCCCGGTGCTCGCTGGTGACCAGTGGTCCCATGTCCACGTCCGTCGTGCCCGGGCCGATCGTGAGTGCTGCCAGTTTCGGCTTCAGCGCCGTCACGAGCCTGTCGCCCGCGTCGCCAACCGCGACGGCCACCGAGATCGCCATGCAGCGCTCACCGGCCGAGCCGTAGGCTGCGCCCATCAGGGCGTTGGCCGCCAGTTCCACGTCGGCATCGGGCAGCACGACCATATGATTCTTCGCGCCGCCGAGCGCCTGCACGCGCTTGCCGTATTCGGCCGCAGTCCGGTACACGTGCATCGCCACCGGCGTTGAGCCCACGAAGCTCACGGCACTGACCTGCGGATGGCTGAGCAGGGCGTCCACCGCTTCCCGGTCACCGTTCAGCACGTTGAACACGCCGGCCGGCAAGCCGGCCTCGGTCAGCAATTCCGCGAGCCGCAGCGGACAGGACGGGTCCTTCTCTGACGGCTTCAGGATGAAGGTGTTACCGCAGGCAATGGCGATCGGAAACATCCACAGCGGCACCATTGCCGGAAAATTGAATGGCGTGATACCGACGCAGACTCCGACTGCCTGACGCAGCGACCAGCTGTCCACACCCGAACCGACGTTCTCGCTGAACTCGCCCTTGAGGAGATGCGGAATGCCGCAGGCGAACTCGACGACTTCCAGTCCCCGCGTGACTTCGCCCCGCGCGTCGGCCAGCACCTTGCCGTGCTCGGCTGTAATCAGTGCCGCGAGTTCGTCGCGGTGTTGTTCGATGAGTGCCTTGAAGCGAAACAGGATCCGGGCGCGCTGGAGCGACGGCGTGGCCGCCCAGGCGGGCAGCACCGCGGCGGCCACCATGACGGCGCGCTCGGTTTCTGCGCGACTGGCCAGGGCAACGTGCAGGCGAGTCCTTCCCGTGGCGGGGTTGAAGACGGCACCGGAACGGCCGGACTGGCCGGCAACGGCAACGCCTTGAATATAGTGACCGAGTATCGGGAGGCTGGGGTCCGGGGCAGACTGGGCGTGCATTGGTTGGTTCCTGCGGGGCGCCCGGGCAATATAAGCGCACGGTCTACGAGTTGCGCGCGCAGCACCTTGATTTACCATAAGGCGGTCGAAGTCATTCTTACTAAGCTTGAAATCCACTTTTAATTCTATAGAATTATTCTCATGCTCAAGGCCCAATCCCGGCTGCCACCACGATCCGATACCGACCGTGCCCGGGTCTTGAGTCTGGCCGTGGGTGAAACGACCCGCCGGCTGAAGCTCAAGTCCACCGAGCTCACGGCCATCATTGGCGTCAGCCAGCCCACCGCGTCGCGTCTGCTGAACGGCAAGTTCCTGCTGGCCGAGGGTGGCAAGCCCTGGGAACTCGCCGCCCACCTCGTGCGCCTCTACCGCTCGCTGTCTTCCATGGTCGGCGGCGATGACGAACTGGCTCGCCGCTGGCTCCAGTCGGCGAATCAGGCCTTCGGCGGGCGCACACCGCTCGAGTCGATCCGGAGCGTGGAGGGACTGGTGCATGCCTGCGACTACGTGGACGCCCACCGCGCTCGCGTCTGAGGCCCGCGCCTGGCAGGGCAGTGGCTGGCGCGCCGTGGAGGCGCAGCATCAGGTGGCAAGCCTGCGGCTCGTCCGCGGCAATCTTGCTGACCAGACCATGCTTGAGGGCATTCTCGAAGAAGCGAAGCCGGCAGTGTCCGACGAGTTGCAGCGCCTGCACTGGCTGCTCAGCACGCCATTTCGCTACCGGCCGCTCGCCACGGGTTCGCGATTCAGGCGGCCGGATGATCCCGGCGTTTTCTATGGAGCAGAAGACCGGCAGACGGCGTGCGCGGAAGCGGGCTACTGGCGGCTCCGGTTCTGGCTGGACAGCGCGGGGCTCGCCGATCAGTCCGCGGCCCTCGAACTCACCCTCTTCGAGTTTCACGGTGCCACGCCCCTGGCGCTGGACCTGACCCGCAAGCCGCTCGTGCAGGACCGGCAGCGCTGGACGGATCGCAACGACTATCAGGCCACCCAGGCCCTGGCCGCAAAGGCGCGTGCGGCGGTGATCGGACTGCTACGCTACGAGTCGGCCCGGCACCCGGCGGGCTACTGTCTCGCCGTCCTGACACCTGCGGTGTTTCGGGCGGTACCGGAGCCCTACCGCCGAAACCAGCAGACCTGGCACTTGTGGCTCAAGCCGCCTCACGAGGTCACCTGGCAACGACAACTGGAGCGGGAAAGCTTCAGCTTCAAGTTCTGAGAGGGAGAATGACCATGGCGCTCCGCATTCCACTCTGTATTCCGCTGGCCCTGCTGCTGCTCGGTTGTGCCGGTGGACTGCAACTCGATCCGGACCGGTCTGCCGACCTGGCGGGCAGCGTTACCCAGGCGTCCACCACGACTGGCCCGGAACTGCGTTCCGAAGATGCTGTTAAGCGGCCGGGCGAGCGACCAAAGGCGATGGACCCGGTCGAAAAAGCCGTGCTTGCGGCTGTCGCGAACCCTGACCGGCCCGCGTCTGACCGGGTCCGCGACAAGCCACGCCAGAGCGCGGCTGTGCTCCGCTTCTTCCGCATTGCGCCCGGCATGCGCGTGCTCGATCTCTACTCCGGTGGTGGTTACTACACCGAACTCCTGTCCTACGTCGTTGGCACGAACGGGCACGTGGTAGCGCACAACAACACGCCGTACCTGGAATTTGCGAAGGCGGATCTGCCGGGGCGCTTTTCGCCAGGCAGGTTGCCAAACGTTGAACGCCTGCTGGCAGAGAACAACGCCCTCAAGTTGCCCGCCGCGAGCTTCGATGCGGTGTTGATGACCAACGTGTACCACGACATCTACTTCGTCGATGAGAAGGCCGGCTGGCCGCGCATCGATGGACCACAGTTGCTGGCTGAAGTCATCCAGAGCCTGAAGCCGGGCGGCGTGCTCGGTGTGGTGGATCACGCGGCACTGCCCGGTGCACCGCCGGCAACCGGCGGCACCCTGCACCGGATCGATCCTGCGTTGCTTAAACGCGAGATCTCAGCCGCCGGCTTTGTGCTGGACGGCGAGAGCGACATCCTCATAAACCCAAGTGATGACCGGACGAAGTCCGCCTTCGATCCATCAGTCCAGGGGCGTACCGACCAGGTGGTCCTGCGCTTCCGGAAACCCCTGTAGGAGCGCCTCGTAGGAGCGCCTGAAGGCGCTCCTGCGGGTGCTATCCTTCGCGGCCGCATATGACTGCAACAGCCACATCTGCCGTAGCAAACGACCTCGCGAAGGACGTCGCGCGGCGCCGTACGTTCGCGATCATTTCGCACCCGGACGCGGGCAAGACGACGCTCACCGAGAAGCTGCTGCTCTTCGGTGGCGCCATCCAGCTGGCTGGCACGATCAAGGCGCGACGCAGTTCGCGACACGCCACCTCCGACTGGATGGAGGTCGAGAAGCAGCGCGGCATCTCCGTCACGAGTTCCGTGATGCAGTTCGAATACGCGGGCGACACCATCAATCTGCTCGACACGCCGGGCCACGAGGATTTCTCCGAAGACACCTACCGCGTGCTGACGGCCGTAGATGCAGCCGTGATGGTGATCGATGCGGCCAAGGGTGTGGAGGCGCAGACGCTGAAGCTTCTCGAAGTCTGCCGGCTGCGGAACACGCCGATCATCACCTTCGTCAACAAGATGGACCGCGAGGTACGCTCGCCGTTATCGCTATTGCAGGAGATCGAGGCGGCGCTGAAGATCGAGTGCGCGCCCATCAGCTGGCCCATCGGCATGGGCAAGACGTTCCGCGGTGTCTACCACCTGTTGCAGGATCGCCTGCTGCGATTCACGCCGGGCGAGGAGAAGCGCAGCAGCGTCGAGGAGATTCACGGTCTCAATAATCCGCAGCTCGATGCGCTGTTCCCCGATGAGGTTGGGAGTCTGCGCGCCGACGTTGGCCTGATCCGCGAGGCGAGCACGCCCTTTGACCGGGCACAGTTCCTGGCGGGCCGGCAATCGCCGGTGTTCTTCGGTTCCGGCATCAACAATTTCGGCGTGCAGGAAGTTCTCCAGGCCCTGGTCGACTGGGCGCCGCCGCCGCAGCCCCGCGATGGCGGTGCCCGGCTCGTCGCTCCGACGGAGCCGGCCTTCAGCGGCTTCGTATTCAAGATCCAGGCGAACATGGACCCGAAGCATCGCGACCGGATCGCGTTCTTCCGGATCTGCTCGGGACGCTACGTGCCGGCGATGAAGGTTCGCCACCTTCGCAGCGGCCGGGACATGAAGCTCGCTAACGCGCTGACGTTCATGGCCAACGAGCGGGTCACCAGCGAGGGCGCCGTGGCTGGCGATATCATCGGGATCTTCAATCACGGCCAGCTGCAGATCGGGGACACCCTGTCGGATGGCGAGCCGCTGGTCTTCAAGGGGATTCCGTATTTCGCACCCGAGTTGTTCCGATCCGCGCGCCCCAGAGACCCTATGAAAAGCAAACAGTTACAGAAGGGTCTTCAGGAACTAGGGGAGGAGGGTGCCATCCAGGTGCTCACCGCCCGCCAGGGCGCACAGACACTGCTCGGCGCGGTCGGCCGCCTGCAGTTCGAGATCGTCGCACACCGCCTGTCCTCCGAGTACAACGTGGATGCGCTCTACGACAACGTGGACATCTACACGGCCCGCTGGCTCACGTACCCGGACGAGGTCACACGGAAGAAGTTCGAGAAGGACGAGGCGATGTCGCTCGCGAAAGACGTCGACGACAACCCGGTCTTTCTCTCGAGCAACAAGTACAACCTCAAGCTCACCCTGGAACGCTGGCCAACGATCGGCTTTCACGCGACGCGCGAACACGGCCAGCGCCTCTAGGACAATTGGGGACATGCCTCATTTCAGGAGCGACGACCGGGTCCGGATCGACATCGACGGCTCGGTCGCGCTCGTTCGCCTGACGCGGGGCGAACGGCACAACGGCATGGATTTACGGATGCTCGATGCCGTCCGCCGCGCTGCGCGCTATCTGCGGCGGGAGCGGCACGTGCGTGCCGTGATCCTGTACGGCGAAGGACCGTCCTTCTGCGCCGGGCTCGACGTCAAATCCGTGCTGGGCAAACCTGCCGTCGCCGCACTGGCCCTCGCCTCGTTGCTGTCCCCGACGCGCAATCGTTTCCAGGACTGGAGCATGGCCTGGCGGGACGTGGCGACGCCGGTGATTGCCGCGATTCATGGCAACTGCTTCGGCGCGGGCCTCCAGCTGGCGCTGGGCGCTGACATCCGCCTGGCCACACCCGACGCGCAGCTGTCGGTGATGGAAGTGAAGTGGGGCCTCGTGCCCGACATGGGCGGCGCGGCGCTGCTGCGCGAGCTCGTGTCGATCGACGTGGCCAAGGAACTCGCCATGACGGGCCGGATACTCACGGGAACGCAGGCCCACGCCCTCAGGCTGGTGACCCACGTGACCGAAACTCCTCTCGAGATGGCGCGGGCGCTGGCGGCGGAAATTGCCGGCCGGTCACCGGACGCGGTGGCCGCCGCCAAGTTCCTGCTGCAGGAAAGCTGGCACGTCGCCGAGGCTGATGCCCTGGCTGCCGAGCGCAAATGGCAGCGTCGCGTGCTGGCAGCCAAGAACCAGCGGGTTGCGGTTCGGCGTAATGCGCACCGTGGGCCTGGTGAACCGCAAGTGCCGTTTGTTCCGCGCCGAATAGGAGGCTGAACGTGTCCTACCCGCACCTCCTCGCACCTCTCGACCTCGGTTTTACGACTTTACGCAACCGGGTGCTCATGGGCTCCATGCACACCGGTCTCGAGGATCGCGCCAGCAACTTCCCGCGACTGGCCGCGTATTTCGCCGAGCGTGCCCGCGGTGGCGTCGGCCTGATGGTGACGGGTGGTTTCGCGCCCAACATCGAGGGCTGGCTGTTGCCATTCGCCTCGCGCCTGGCGTCCCACCGTGCCGCCAGTTCCCATCAGGCGATCACGGGCGCGGTGCATGCGGCCGGCGGCAAGATTGCGCTGCAGATTCTCCACGCCGGCCGCTACGGTTATCACCCGTTGACCGTCGGCGCTTCGGGCATCCAATCGCCGATCACACCGTTCAAGCCGCGCGCGCTGTCCACTGGCGGCGTGGAACGACAGATTCGGGCCTTCGTCCGCTGTGCCGCACTGGCCCGGGAGGCCGGCTACGATGGCGTCGAGGTGATGGGCTCGGAGGGCTATCTGATCAACCAGTTCCTGGTGACGCACACCAACCAGCGCACGGACCAGTGGGGTGGCAGCTTCGCCAACCGGATGCAGCTGCCGGTGGAAATCGTGAGCCGGGCGCGGGAGGCGGTGGGCCGGGACTTCATCATCATCTACCGGCTGTCCATGCTCGACCTGATTCCCGACGGCCAGAGCTGGGACGAGGTTGTGCTGCTCGCCAGGGCCGTCGAGCGTGCCGGTGCGACGATCATCAATACCGGCATAGGCTGGCACGAGGCGCGGGTCCCGACTATCGCCACGTCGGTGCCGCGCGGGGCATTCGCCTGGGTGACGCGCAAGCTGAAGGGCGAGGTGAGCATTCCCCTGTGCACCACCAACCGCATCAACGCACCCGAGGTCGGGGAGCGGATTCTCGCTGATGGCGACGCGGACCTGGTCTCCATGGCGCGGCCGCTGCTCGCCGATCCCGAGTTCGTGAACAA
Organism: Gammaproteobacteria bacterium; assembly: GCA_031395645.1. Lineage (GTDB taxonomy): Bacteria > Pseudomonadota > Gammaproteobacteria > Steroidobacterales > SHZI01. The sequence goes on from JANNJM010000049.1 coordinate 26,952, forward strand.
GGCGGCCACGGGCCGCGCGGCAGAAATCAACACCTGCATTGCCTGCAACCAGGCCTGCCTGGACCACACCTTCAGGAACGAGCTGGCTTCCTGCCTCGTGAACCCGCGCGCGTGCCACGAGACAGAGCTGAACTACGTCGCGACCGTTGTGAAAAAGAACATCGCCGTCGTTGGCGCCGGTCCCGCGGGCCTGGCCGCCGCGTGTGTGCTGGCGGAGCGAGGGCACGCGGTACAGCTCTTTGATTCAGCGGCAGAGATCGGTGGCCAGTTCAACATGGCGAAGCGGATTCCCGGCAAGGAAGAATTTCACGAGACGCTGCGCTATTTCGGCAGCCAGCTGGAGCGGCTGGGTGTGCGGGTGCAGCTCAATACGCGGGCAACCGCCGAGCAGCTTGTCCACGGCAAGTTTGCTGAGGTCGTTCTCGCGACCGGCGTCACACCGCGCAGTCCGCGCATTCCCGGGCAGGAGCATCCCATGGTGCTGTCCTACGTGGATGTCATTCTGCACAACCGGCCGGTCGGCAAGCGCGTCGCGGTGGTTGGCGCCGGTGGCATTGGCTTTGACGTGGCCGAGTTTCTGGTTGGCGACGGCCACTCACCGACGCTCGATCTTGCCGCGTGGCTACGGGAGTGGGGCGTTACTGATCCCGCCATCGCCCGCGGCGGGGTCGCGGGCGTGCAGCCGCACATCGAACCGCCGGCGCGCCAGGTGTACCTGTTGCAGCGCAAGGCTGGCAAGCCAGGTGCTGGGCTTGGCAAGACCACCGGGTGGATCCACCGGGCGGCACTCAAGATGAAGCGCGTGGAGATGCTCTCCGGCATCAGCTATGACGGCATTGACGACGCCGGCCTGCATATCAGCATCGACAACGTCCGCTCGGTGCTGGCCGTCGACAACGTCGTCCTGTGCACTGGCCAGGTACCGTTGCGCGAATTGCTGGAGCCGCTGAAGGTCGCAGGCGTGACGACGCACCTGATCGGTGGCGCCGATGTGGCCACGGAGCTCGACGCCAAGCGGGCGATCAGGCAGGCGTCGGAGCTGGCGGCGAGGATTTGAGGGCGGCCGGGCCGGTGCCGTGGATAAAAGTGGGTACCGGCAGCAGCGCTGCACCATAGAGGAAATGTCACACCGGGTTATGACATCGGGCAGCGCTGGGGCGACTGAATTCCAATCAGACATCGACTGCAGTAGTTGCGGCGTCTGCCCCGGCAGCGAGTAGAATCGGCCGTGGAGGTAGCCATGACCCAGGAATTTGATGTTGTCGTTGAGAAGGACTCGGAAGGCTTTTTCGTGGCCACGGTTCCGGCCTTGCCCGGCTGCCACACTCAGGCGCACTCACTCGATGAACTGATGCTTCGGGTGAAGGAGGCCATCGAGCTGTGTCTTGAGGTCCAGGGCGCACCCCTGCAGCGGCTGGACTTCGTGGGAGTGCAGCGCGTTACGGTTGGCGCGTGACATCCTTCCCGGCAGTCAGGGGCAAGGACCTCGCCGCTGCCCTGGGACGAGCGGGTTTCGAGTTGATCCGAACGAAGGGCAGCCATCATTTCTTTCGCCACCCGGACGGTCGTGCAACCGTCGTGCCGGTCCACTCCGGCGAGACGATCGGTCCCGGACTATTGGCGAGCATCCTGCGGGACGCCAAGCTCTCCCGGAAGCAGCTCCAGGAACTTCTTTGACGCTGGCGTAATATTCCTCTGCTCACGCCATTCATCACTCGCTTGCCACGACGCCCGATTTGACTAAGCGAGAGAACATGATCGACCGCCGTGAGTTCCTAAAGATCACTGGCCTGACTGCCGTCTGGCCACATGTCACCGAGGCGGCGCAACCGTCCGGCGTCATCGTGAACGACGTCCATTCCCAGCTCACTGCGACCCGGGTCCATCGCATTGTGCAGCCCGAGACACTCGATGCGGTGCGTAGTGCGCTGAGTATGGCGCGGCGCGAGGGTCGGGCAGTGTGCATCGCCGGGGGCCGTCACGCGATGGGCTCACAGGCCTTTGCGACGGACGGCGTCATGATCGATATCCGGAAGCTGAATCAGGTGCTTGCATTCGATACCGAACGCGGACTCATGGAAGTCGAGTCCGGCATGCAATGGCCGCAGCTTCTGTCGAAACTCACCTCAGCCCAGCAAGGACGTGCGAAGCAATGGGGGTTTGCCCAAAAGCAGACCGGGGCTGACAGGCTAACCATGGGCGGCTGCCTCTCGGCCAACGTGCACGGGCGTGGCCTCACGCTTCCGCCCTTCGTAGGCGATGTCGAATCGTTCACGCTGCTTGACGCGCGCGGCGAACTGCTCAAATGCAGCAGGACGGAGAATGCAGACCTGTTCCGACTGGCGATCGGTGGCTACGGGCTGTTTGGCCTCATTTACTCCGTCACGATGAGGCTGGTCCCACGGCGCAAGGTCCAGCGCATCGTCGAGGTCCGGAACATCGACGGGATCGCAGCGGCCTTCGCTGAACGTATCCGCGATGGTTTTCTCTATGGTGACTTCCAATACTCGATTGACACCGAGTCAGACGGATTCCTTCGCCAGGGCGTGTTCTCCTGCTACAGGCCTGTTCCAGACCCAACTCCAATCCCGGAGGTCCAGAAGGAACTTGCCGAGAAGGACTGGACCGACCTGCTCTACCTGGCGCACGCCAGGAAGGCGGACGCGTTCAAACGCTATGCCGACTACTACCTGACGACCAATGGGCAGGTGTATTGGTCCGACGAACACCAGATGAGCATCTACCCGGACAACTACCACCGCAATATTGACCGCCAGCTAAAGGCAGAGCACAAGGCGACGGAAGTCATCACTGAAATCTACTGCGAGCGCGAGTCGCTGGAGAGCTTTATGGCCGATGTGCGCGAAGATGCCCGTCGCAATAAGGTGGAGATCATCTACGGCACGATCCGACTGATTGAGCAGGACAAGGAGAGCTTCCTCGCGTGGGCAAAGAAACCCTACGCCTGCGTCATCGTCAACCTCCATGTGGGCCACACGCCGGAAGGTATGCGTCACGCGGCCGAGGCCTTTCGCCGACTCATCGACATCGGAATCAAGTATGGCGGCAGTTACTACCCCACCTACCACAAGTACGCCACGCGCCAGCAGGTGGAGACCTGCTACCCGCAGTTCCCGGAATTTCTGAAGCTTAAACGCAAGTACGATTCAGCGGAGGTATTCCAGAGTGACTGGTACCGCCACTACCGAAGAATGTTTGCCTGAATCTGCGTCGTGCGTGAGGACCTTCCCAGCTCGACGGCCGCCATAATTGCTGCAGCGACTGTGTTTCTCGCGCGCGATTCGCGTGTGTCGGACCTGGTGCCAGAAGGCGCGGCGATGTGGTGTGCGCATTGCCTGGAAGCCCTGTCTCCGTCAGTCCTGAATGCCGTCCGAGCGGTCTCTCATCCAGCCCTGCGGTGGGTGCCGAGGCTGGCGGAACGCCTGACCGTGCCAGGCTTGATGGCACATTTCATGCTGCGCAAGCGCTGGATCGAGGAAGCGGCTCGCGCGGGCCTCGAAGACGGATGCGAGCAGGTGGTCGTTCTCGGCGCCGGGTTCGACACCCTGGCATTACGCCTGTGCGTGGAGTTCCCTCGTGTCCGTTTCATTGAGATCGATCATCCCGCTACCCAGAAATGCAAACGGCTCGCAGTTGAGCAGGGAGGGCAGGCAGGCAATCTACAGTTCATCGCTGCGGACCTTGCGCGCGAACGTCTCCAGGACGTGCTTTCAGCCGGCCAAGGGTTCCGCCCGGACGCGCGGTCGATATTTGTCATCGAGGGTCTGTTGATGTACCTCTGCGACGATGATCTGGCTGGGGTTTTCAGGTCACTGAGCGCAGTCAACCTCGCGTCGGGACGCTTAGTGTTTACGGTGATGGAGCCTACGCCGGATGCACGGTCGGCCTTTCACAATGCAACGCCGCTGGTCCGGCGGCTGTTATCTCACTGGAGTGAGCCTTTCAAGTCGTCTTTGCGCCGCGATGATGTGGCCCGGTTTCTCGACGGCTTCGGGTTCGGTCTGCTGAGTCTCGCCACCGCAGAGACATTTCGCGCTCGTTACCTCAGGCCAGTGGGGCGGGAAGACCTGACCCTCGCGCGAGGCGAGATGATCGTTGTTGCCGAACGAAGGGGCGGCTGATGATCGCCGAACCGACAACCCTCATCACCGATTACCTCATGGCGGGGGTGACCGGGTGGCTGGGCTGGCGTCTGTACCGGGCGCGGGAGGGTCAGGCGGCCCGCTCTTACTGGACCTTCGTGTTCGCCGCGTCCGCCCTCGCCGCGGCACTGGGCGGCAGTTACCACGGCTTTGCCAATTCACTCGACGACCGCTTCCTGCTCGGGCTCTGGACCGTCACAGCCCTTGTCATTGGTACGGCGAGCTTTGGCATGGTGGCGGGCTCCGCGACGGCGGTAACCGTTGGCACCTTGCGCAAGGTTCTGCTCGCGTTCGCGGCGGCTCAATTTGGCCTCTACGCCGTGTGGACGCTTGATCACGACGATTTCATCTACGTGATTGCGGACACCGGCACCGCGATGGCCATCGTCGCGGCGCTGCACGGCTGGTCTGCGCTGCGCGCCCGGGACCGCGCGTCCCTCTGGATGCTCGGTGGAGTGGCCGTTTCGCTGCTCGCGGCCGCCGTGCAGGCGAGCGGTTTCGACCTGCACCGCAATTTCAACCACAACGACGTGTATCACGTAATCCAGATCGGGGCGATACCGTTGTTCTACTTCGGAGCCAGGGGGCTGCGCGACCGTTTGACCGGATTTTGAGGTTTCACCCACCCCACAAACAAGAAACCCGCCGAAGCGGGCCTCCCGTTGCAGCCTGCCAGGAAATTCAGACCCGGTTTTTCCGCCGCCTCAGCAAGCCGACCAGGCCGAGAGCGAGCAGGCTCAATCCGTCCACGGCGCCACGGCCACCCGGTAGCGGAGGGTTGCCAGCCGGGGCGACCGTAACGCTCGTAAACGTCCCGGCCACGCCGCCAATCGTCAGTGTCGTGGTGGTATCTGTCGAATTGTTCGCCGAGCTCGTGTGCCGGAGGGCAACCGTCTGGCCGCTGTTGACGGTCCCGGCTGCGGCGGTGAACGCGCCACCAGCGATCGAGTACTCACCGCCGGTCACGCTGATTGCCGCTGGTGCATTGATGCCTGCCACGGTGATCGCATTTGAAGTCTGGACGGTGTTAAGAGCCGCACCGACGACGTCGGTAAATGAGAATGCGGTCGGCGTCGTGTCGGCCGCCAGTGTCGTTGCGGTAAACGTGTCGGAAATCCCGCCGATCGTCAGCGTGGCATTGGTGGCCGTGCCGAATGCCGCCGAAGTGGTCTGCCGGACGGCAACCGTCTGGCCGTTGCTGACCGTGCCTGCTACCGCCGTGAAGGCGGCGCCGTCGATCGAATACTCACCGGTCGCCAGCGAGGTGATCGAGATGGCCACAGGTACTGCGATGCCCGCCACGGTGATCGTATTGGAGGTCACCACGGTGCTGATCGCCGCATTCGGCTGATCATTCAAGAGGAAGGAATCCGGGGTGGCATCAACGATGGTGATCGTCAGGACCCCGGCGTCTGTGTCCGCACCCTGCGAGCCCACGTAGCCCACGGTGTCGGTACCCACAAAGTCGCCATTCGGCGTGTAGATGATATTAGCGCCGTTGACGCTGGCTGAGCCATTGGCGGGTTGCGTCGGGATCGACAGTGTCACCGCCGCCGCAAAGTTGGTGCACTGTGAGGCGGCCTCAATGGAGTTGTTGCTGCTCCCGGAATTGACCTGGGCGGCGAAGTCGGCGCAGGCCGGCACTGGTGCGGCGATGAATCGATAGACGAAGCCAGATGTCAGGCCGACGATAGCAAACTCGGACTGTTCGATAATCGTCAGCGAGACGCCAGGTACTTCCACGATCGACACCTGGTCACAGTTGCCAGCAGGAAAGAACGTGCTTGCGCTGCAGGCGCTGGAGGCCGCACCGCCGCTCTGCTGCGTGCTGTTCCAGATGCCGTTTAGTCCCGACACGGCGCCCGTGCACGGCGTGCCGGCAGACTCCGTGCAGGTCTCCGTGTGGGTGATGGAGGTGCCGCCCACGACCGCCGCCCAGACGCCAGCGGTGTAGTTATAAGTGGAGTTAACGTTGACAAACGAGTGTGCGATGCCCGACGTGGCCACGTTGCCCAGGGCGTCAACCGTGGCCGACCCGGCGGTCGGTACCGGGCCTGTGAGTACCGCCGTGCCGGTGGGCGAGAACGGGTTGTAGGAGGTCACAGCGCTGAGGACGTAGGAGCCGGCCGCGTTGGCGGCGTTGGACAACAGCCCCAGTAAGACCACGGCCAATAGCTTGTTCATCAACGCTCCTTGCAGTGCCGGGGCCCCCGCGGCCCTTCAGCACTACTCTACGCCAGCGTGCCGCATGGCGAAATAACGATCGGCGGGAACGGCCCCCTGATGGACGTCTGGTGCCGGTGGAGGGGGTCGAACCCCCATGACCTTGCGGTCGCGGGATTTTGAGTCCCGTGCGTCTACCAATTCCGCCACACCGGCAGCGTTGTCAGTTTACACGAGTCGCTGCGCCGGTCATGGGGCCGCTGCGCTCCGCTTGGGCCCGATGCCCAGCGAGCTGATGTCCATGATGTGCACGAAGTTGTCGCTCATGAAGCGTTTGCCCAGGCTGCGCGCGAAGGCCAGCTTCGTGCCGTCGGGCGACACGGAGGGGAAGCCGTCGAAGCTGTCGTTAAAGGTGATCCGCTCCGGCGCCTTGTCGGGTTCCTGCATGTCGAACAGGAAGATCTCCCAGTTGTTATTCTCGATGATGCGGACGGCGAAAAAGTGCCGGCCATCCGGCGCCGGGTAGCTGCTCCAGTTCATGCCGTCGTCGAAGGTGCGCGGCGTGAGTTGCGTGCCGTCATGCCTGATGGTGAACACGGTCATCGGCGTAGGCCGCTTCTTGCCGAAGTCAGCGTATTTCCAGGCCCGGAACATGATCGTCTCGCTGTCGGGCAGGTACATCGGACGGCCTTCTTCCCACTCCGTGGTGTTGGTCACCCGCTGCTCGCCGGTGCCATCGGCACGCATGCGCCAGATGTCCATGTTGCCGTTCTCCTGGCGGCCGAAGACGATCCACTGGCCGTCCGGCGACACCGAAATCTCGGCGTCATACACCTTGTTGTTCGTCAGTCGCTTGACGTTCTTGCCATCAATGTCAGCCAGGTAGAGATCCGAACCGATGGGGTAATCGCGCGGGTCCGACCAGTTCCCGACAGGCAGATCCAGGTTGTCGCGGATCGAGGTGAAGACCAGGTGTTTCATATCGGGGAAGAAGTAGGAGCAGGCGTCCTGGCCTGTCGGGTTGATGCGGCGAAGGTTCTCGCCGCGGTCGGTGAAGGTCCAGGTCAGCGCGCCGCCCGAGGCGCCAATCTTCGCCTTGACCGCCGTTGGGTCCTGAACCTGCGCAATCAGGGTCGTGTTGTCGGAGCCGTAGTACGGCTCCGCGGCTTCCGGGACGTTCGGCACCCTGTAGACCTTCAATTGTCGTGGGCCCTCGAGAAAGGTTGGGATGTTCGTGGTGCCGGTGGCTGCCACGGCGGGGGTGGACGCTACTGTTAGCAGCACCACAATACCGGTGGCGATGGCGGGAACGAGAGTCGTTTGCATCAGCGTTAACTCCGGTGTGGGTGGTTCGGGGCCTCGTGAGCAATACTAGCGCTCGTTCCCGATGTCACCAATATGGATCCCGCCGGCTTTTATTTCGACCTGCCACCCGAATTGATCGCGCAGCAGGCGCTGCCAGAGCGCTCGGCCAGCCGGTTGCTGCATGTTGGTGCAGGGTCCGGCGGCGGGTGCGACGATTTGTCCGTCCGGGAACTCCCCGGCCTGTTGCGTGCCGGCGACCTGCTGATTGCCAACGACAGCCGCGTGCTTCCCGCCCGGCTGTTCGGCCTGAAGGCATCGGGCGGCAAAGTCGAACTGCTGCTTGAGCGCGTGCTCGGCGTGACCGAGGCGCTGGTCCAGCTCCGGTCGAGTCACGCGCCTAAAGCGGGAGCCGTACTCAGTTTTGGGCCGGAGGTGACCGCTGAGGTCATTGGGCGGCGTGAGGAATTTTTTGTGCTGCGGTTCTCCCGGGCGATTGAGCCTGTGTTGACCGAGTTCGGGCACGTGCCGCTGCCACCCTATATCCGGCGGGACGATGCGCCGGGCGACCGGCAGCGCTACCAGACAGTATTTGCCCGGGAGGCGGGCTCCGTTGCCGCGCCGACCGCCGGTCTCCACTTCGACGAACGCCTGCTCGAATCGCTTGCCGGCAGGGGGGTCGAGTTTCGGACGTTGACACTCCACGTGGGTGCGGGCACCTTTGCGCCGCTTCGTCCGCAGCAGCTGAAGACCGGGCGGCTGCACGCGGAGCAAGTCGAGGTGTCGGCGGAACTCTGCGCGGCGGTAGTGGCGTGTCGCGTGCGAGGTGGTCGAGTGATTGCCGTGGGCACGACCGCCACGCGTGCTCTCGAGACGGCGGGCGTCTCTGGCGAATTGCGGCCGTTGCGCGGCGAGACCAGTCTGTTTATCCGGCCGGGGTATCCGTTCCGGATCGTGGATGCGATGCTCACCAACTTTCACCTGCCGGAGTCGTCGTTGCTGATGCTCGTGTGTGCGTTCGGCGGAACGGAGCGGGTGCTCGCGGCTTACGCGCACGCGGTGGCCAGCCGCTACCGGTTCTACAGCTACGGCGACGCGATGTTTCTGGAGCGCGCTCCTACGAAGCATCCATGACACCAGGAATTTTCCAGCTGCTCGCCACCGACGGCGCGGCCCGGCGCGGGCGTCTGACGCTCGCGCACGGGACCGTGGAGACGCCGGTCTTCATGCCGGTCGGAACCTACGGCACCGTCAAGGCCATGACGCCGGAGGACCTCGAGTCGCTCGGTGCCGAAATCATCCTCGGCAACACCTTCCACCTCATGCTCCGGCCCGGCGGTGAGGTCGTGCATTCGCTTGGGGGTCTGCACGGCTTCATGCACTGGCAGAAGCCGATCCTGACCGACTCTGGCGGCTTCCAGGTGTGGAGTCTCGAGACGCGGAACAAGGTCAGCGAGGACGGCGTGGAGTTTCGGGCGCCAGTCGACGGCAGCCTTGCATTTCTGTCACCGGAGCGCGCCATGGAGGTGCAGGCGCAACTGGGCAGCGACGTCCAGATGATCTTTGACGAATGCACCAACTACCCGGCCACCGAAGCCGAGGCCCGCACCTCGATGGAGCTCTCCCTGCGCTGGGCCGGCCGCAGTCGCGCGGCCTTCGATGCTGGCACTGCCCCGGGGCGCGGTGCTGCCGTTTTCGGCATCGTCCAGGGGGGCATGCACGAGGCGCTGCGCAGCGAGTCGCTGGCCGGGCTTCTGCACCTTGGCTTCGACGGGCTGGCCATCGGCGGCCTGTCGGTCGGCGAGCCGGAGGCGGATCGGCGCCGTATCCTCGAGCACACGCTGCCGCAGATGCCGGCGGGCATGCCGCGCTACCTCATGGGCGTCGGCACGCCCTCCGATATCGTCCGGGCCGTGCTGCGCGGCGTGGACATGTTCGATTGCGTGATGCCCACCCGGAACGCGCGGAACGGCACTCTCTTTGTTGCAGATGGCGTGGTCCGCATCCGCAATGCCTGTTACCGGGATGATCCCCGCCCGATCGAGGAGGGCTGCGGTTGCTACACCTGCCGGCACTACAGCCGGGCCTACCTCCGCCATCTGGACCAGTGTGGCGAGATGCTTGGTTCCCACCTGAACACAGTGCACAACCTGTTCTTCTATATGCAGCTCATGGCCAGCCTCCGCACGGCAATAGAGCGGGGCGAGCTTAAGGCTTTTTCCGAGGCCTTCCTGGCCCGGCAGCACCCGGAAGCTTCTGTGCCATAATGGCGCGCCTTTTTTCCGGGACTACTACGAATAATGGGCTTTTTCATTCAAGACGCCTGGGCGCAGGGCGCGGCGACCGCTTCGGACCCCTGGCTCAGCATGCTGCCGCTGGTCATCATCTTTGTCGTCTTCTACTTTCTGCTCATCCGGCCCCAGCAGAAGCGCCAGAAGGAGCACAAGGACCTGATCTCGAAGCTCGTGACGGGTGACGAAGTGGTCACCGCCGGCGGAGTGCTGGGCAAGGTCACGGAAGTCGGCGAGTCCTTTGTGCATGTCGAGATTGCCGACGGCGTGCAGATCAAGGTGCAACGGCAGACCATTGGTGCCGTCGTGCCGAAAGGTACGATGAAGAACGCCTGAAGAATAACGCCTGAGATCCCCCTCCTTCGGCTCTTGAACCGGTCATGAATCGTTATCCCCTCTGGAAAAACCTCCTCGTCGCAGTTCTGGTCGCAGCGGCTGCCTTTATCGCCCTGCCCAACCTCTTCGGTCCGCAACCCGCCCTGCAGGTCAGCCTGACAAATGGCCAGCCACTGGAGGGCAGTGGGGTGGAGCGTGTGAAGCAGGTCCTGGCCGAAAAGAACATTGCCAGCACCACGCTCTACACGGAAGACGGGCGAGTGACGGTCGGTTTCCCGACGGTGGACGCACAGATCAAGGCCGCGGACTTGCTGCGCGGCTCGCTCGGCAAGACCTACACCACGGCCTTGACGCTGGCGCCGACCATGCCGGACTGGCTGCGCAGTACCGGTCTGCGTCCCGTCCCGTTGGGGCTCGATCTGCGGGGCGGCGTCCACTTTCTCTTTGAGGTCGACATGACCACCGCGATCAGGCAGCGGCTCGATGCCTATGCCGCCGACTTCACCCGGGAACTGCGCGAGAACCGCATCCGCCGCAGTGTCGCGGTGGTCGGGCAGGAGGTCCGGGTGAGCCTGCCTGAACGTGCCGATGCGGACCGCGCCGAACAGCTGCTGCGGGACATGGATGCCGATCTTCAGTTCGAACGGCGCGATGCCGGTGAGGGCGTGGTGCTCGTGGCGCGCATGACGCCGGAGCAGATCAAGGCGCGCCAGGACTTTGCAATTCAGCAGAACACCACGACGCTCCGCAACCGCGTTAATGAGCTCGGAGTCGCCGAAACGGTGGTACAGCGCCAGGGCCTCGACCGGATTGTGGTGCAGCTCCCTGGTGTCCAGGACCCCACCCAGGCCGAACGGGTGCTGGGTGCCACGGCCACGCTCGAGTTTCGCCTGGTCTGCGATGCGGAGAACGCCATTGAGGCCGAGCGCACAGGCCGCGCGCCGCTCGGCTGTGAACTGTTCAAGGCCCGGACCGGCGAACCGGTGCTGTTGAAGCGCCGCACGATCGTCACCGGCGATCAGCTCGTGGATGCCAGCCAGGGCTTCGATCAGGGGCAACCGGCTGTGTTCGTGCGCCTTGACAGCAAGGGCGCGCGCAACATGCTGGACACCACGAAGGCCAACCTCCAGAAGCCGATGGCTGTCGTGTTTGTCGAGCAGAAGCGCGAGACCATCGAGCGCAACGGCCAGAAGATCGAAGTCCCGCGGGAATCCCGCGAGGTCATCAACATTGCCACCATCAATGGCGTCTTCAGCAGCAATTTCCAGATCACCGGGCTTGAGTCCCTGGAGGCAAGGGACCTGGCGCTGCTGCTCCGGGCGGGCGCACTGGCCGCCCCCATCTACAAGGTGGAGGAGCGGACGGTAGGACCGAGCCTTGGCCAGGACAATATCGACAAGGGCGTCCTGGCTTTTGTTATCGGCTTTGCCCTGGTGGCAGTCTTTATGGTGGCCTACTACCGGGTCTTCGGCCTGGTGGCCAATCTGGCTCTCCTGATGAACGTGGTCATGGTGATGGCGCTGCTGGCCATGATCCAGGCGGCCCTTACGCTGCCCGGTATCGCGGGGATCGTGCTGACGATCGGCATGGCCGTCGATGCCAACGTCCTGATCAACGAGCGCATTCGCGAGGAATTGCGCAACGGCAACAGTCCCCAGGCGGCCATTAGCGCCGGCTATGACAGGGCCCTCGCCACCATCACCGATTCGAACGTCACCGCGCTGATCGCCGGCATCGTGCTTTTCGTCTTCGGTAACGGGCCAGTCAAGGGGTTTGCCGTAACCCTGTGTCTCGGAATCCTGACCTCGATGTTCACCGCCGTGGTGGGCACGCGGTCAATCATCAATCTGCTGTACGGTCAGCGGAAGAATATCGAGCAGCTTTCGGTCTGAAGCCAGGATGCCTCCAATGCGACGATTCACCGGTCTCGAGTTCTTCAGCAAGAAGACTTCGTTTGATTTTCTGGGGCGCCGGCGTTCGCTGGGCATCGTTTCCGTGATTCTCATCGGGATATCGCTGGTTCTCCTGATTCCCGGCGTGCGGGGACTGAACTTCGGTATCGATTTCACCGGGGGCGTCCTTCTCGAGGTCGGGTACGCCGGCCCCGCTGATCTGGCCGATATTCGCGCCCGGCTCGGCGCGGGCGGTTTTGGTGATGCGCAAGTGCAGAACTTTGGTACGGCGCGGGATGTGATGATCCGGGTGCTGCCCCGCGAGGGGATCGACAATCTGCAGGAAGCGAACCAGATCCTCGCCGTACTTCGCGCTGGGGATCCTTCCGTTGAGCTGCGACGCACGGAATTCGTCGGTCCCCAGGTTGGTGATGAACTGTCAGAACAGGGCGCGCTGGCTGGCCTCTTTGCCTTTTTGATGATCGGCATCTACGTGGCGCTGCGCTTTCAGTGGAAGTTCGCCGTCGGCGCACTGGTCGCCACTTTCCATGATCCGATCATCACTCTCGGTATCTTCGCGCTCTTTCAGATTCCATTCGACCTCTCCTCGCTGGCTGCAATTCTCGCAATTGTCGGGTACTCGGTGAATGACACGGTCGTGGTCTTCGACCGCATCCGGGAAAATTTCCGGAAGGTCCGGCGAGGTACGCCCGAGGAGATCATGAACCTGTCGGTCAACGAAACGCTTAGTCGCACCATCATGACCAGCGTTGTTACCCTGCTGGTGGTCGTTGCCATGCTGCTCTTCGGCGGCGAAACGCTGCGGGGCTTCTCGATAGCCCTGTGCATCGGAATTTTCGTTGGTACGTACTCGTCGATTTACATCGCGAGCGCAACGGCGCTGGCGCTCAAGGCCGGGCCCAGCGACATGATGCCGGCGAAGAAAGACAAGGACGCGATCGACGCGCTGCCCTGAGCACAGGAGTGCTGAGTAGGAGCGCCTTCAGGCGCGACCCTTCCCGCTCGGAAAAAGCCGTCGAAAAAGGCCGGTCGCGCCTGAAGGCGCTCCTACTGTGACTTGTTCAGGTGCGGCGCAAGCAGCGCACGTAGCGCGTCGTGCACCTTGGGGTTGCCAGCCAGCACGTCGCCGCTTTCGAGGTGGGACGCCTTGCCGGTGAGATTGGTCACGATGCCCCCTGCTTCCTGGATCATCAGCGTGCCCGCTGCGGTATCCCAGATTTCCAGGCCGAATTCGAAAAATCCGTCGAGCCGACCGGCGGCAACGTAGGAGAGGTCGAGGGCGGCGGAGCCGGGCCGACGCACTCCAGCGGTGACCTCCATGACACTCCCCAGCATCTGCAGATAGGTTTTCATCCAGGGTGTGTTGCTGCGGTAGGGGAAGCCGGTTCCGATGAGTGTCCCTTCGAGCTCTGTGCGCTCGCTGACGCGGATGCGCTTGCCGTCCAGCTGGGCCCCGCGACCGCGCATCGCCGTGAACAGCTCCTGGCGGCACGGGTCGTAGACGACCCCCACTTCAAGTGTGTCTTTCCTGCGCAGTGCGATGGACACCGAGAAGGTGGGGAAGCCGTGCAGGAAGTTCGTGGTCCCGTCCAGGGGGTCGACGATCCACAGGAATTCGTTGTCTCCCGCCGCCTGGCCGGACGAGTGGCCGGACGAGTGGCCGGACTCCTCGGCCAGGAAGGCGTGGCCCGGGTAGCGCTTGCGGATACTCTCGAGGATGGCCTGCTCGGCCGCCTGGTCCACCTGGGTGACGTAGTCGTTGCGAGCCTTGGCGCGAATCTCGAGCTGATCGAGCCGGGAGAGGGCCCGGACAGCAATGTCCCCGGCGCGGCGGGCGGCCTGGATAGCGGTGTTGAGCAGGGCTTGCATGGGGGCGCCATTGTACAGAGCGCCACGGTCGCTACCAGCGGCCGGCATACTATGCAGAGGACGAGAACACCATGACCGTTGCCGCGCCAATCCGCTTCGTGCTTTTTGAACCCACGCATCCGGGCAACATCGGTTCGGTGGCCCGCGCCATGAAGACCATGGGCTTTCACGAGCTGGTACTGGTCAATCCGCCGGACGAGTGGTTTTGCACGGACTCACGCGCCCTGGCCTCCGGTGCCCAGGACGTCCTGCAGGGCGCCCGGGTTGTCACCACTCTGGAGGAGGCGTTAGCCGGCTGTGGCCTCGTGCTGGCCGCCAGCGCGCGGCATCGCCGGATCGGTTGTCCGGAACTGAATCCCCGTGAGTGCGCTGCCGAGCTGATGGGTCAGGCGGGCAGCCGAACCGCAGCGATTCTCTTTGGTCCTGAGCGATCCGGACTGGCCAACGAGCAACTCGATCTGTGCAATGCCATCGTCTACATCCCGGCAAACCCGGACTATACGTCGCTCAATCTCGCGCAGGCCGTGCAGATCATTGCTTATGAGCTTCGCCAGCAGCAGGTGCTCGAGCGCGATGTGCCGCCGCCTGAATCGCCGCTCGCCGGACCTGCGCAACTGGAGCTGTTGTACGAGCATCTTGAGCGGATCCTGCTTGCCAGCGGCTTCCTGAACCCCAGCAACCCCCGCCACCTGATGCGTCGTCTGCGGCGCCTGTTCAATCGCACGCGCCTCGACGAGAACGAGCTGAACATCCTCCGGGGCATCCTGAGTAGCCTTAAGCCTGGCTCAGGCGACAACCCGAAACGCGACTGAGCGCTACCGGAGCCCAGCATGCGACCGCCGATCTATCTTGACTATGCGGCCAGTACCCCGGTGGCCAGCGAGGTGGTGGACGCAATGACCGCGGCGCTGAATTCGCCTGAACTCGCCGCCAATCCGGCGGCAGGTACGCACGGGCCGGGTCGACGCGCGGCTGCCGTTGTCGAGCTGGCGCGTCAGCAGGTCGCCGACCTGATCCACGCGGCACCGGAAGAGGTGATCTTCACCTCCGGCGCCACCGAGGCGGACAACCTTGCGATCATCGGCACCGCCCGCTTCCGCCAGGCGCAGGGCCGCCATCTGGTCACGGCGCTGACCGAGCACAAGGCCGTCCTGGAAAGTTGCCGTTACCTCGTGACCCAGGGCTGGCGGGTGACCTGGGTCAAGACGAATGCGGACGGCCTGGTCGACCCGGCGACTCTTGCGGCTGCGCTGGAGCCGGATACCGTCCTGGTCTCGCTCATGCACGCGAACAACGAAACCGGGGCAGTGCACGACGTTGCTGCCATCGGCAGTCAGTGCCGGCAGCGTGGCGTGCTGCTGCACGTGGATGCGGCCCAGAGCGCTGGCCGTCTGCCGATCGATGTCCGGGCGCTCAACATCGATTTGCTCTCGCTCTCGGGTCACAAGCTCTATGGCCCCAAGGGCATTGGCGCACTATTCATCGACCGGGAGCGCGTGCGGCGGGTCGAGCCGCTGATGTTTGGCGGCGGCCAGGAGCGGGGGCTGCGGCCCGGCACGCTCCCGACTCACCAGATTGTGGGTCTCGGAGCCGCCTTCGCGATGGCAGGTCCCCGGCTGGAGGCAGACCGCCTGCACGTCACGGGTCTGCGCAATCAACTGTGGGCGCACCTCGCGGGCATCCCCGGTGTGCTCCGGAACGGCCCGCTCGAGCGCAGTACCGGCCACATCCTGAATGTCAGCGTCGAGGGCGTGGAGGGCGAGAGCCTGCATGCCGGACTCTCGGAGCTCGCCGTGGCCAGCGGCTCGGCGTGTAGCAGCCTGACCGACGAGCCGTCCTACGTCCTCCGCGCACTCGGCCGGTCCGCTGCCCTGGCCCGCAGCTCCGTGCGCTTTTCATTCGGGCGCGCGACCAGCGGCGAAGACCTCGACCGGGCCGCAGAGATCTTTGGTGCCACCGTTGCCCGCTTGCGCCGCCGGGCGCCGCAGCCAGGACCGCCACTGGCGCCTGGCGGCGAATTGCCGGGCGCCCTGCTGGCGCGCGGCGAGGCCGGTTCGATGGAGGTGGGGACCTGGGTGGTTTTTGAGGCCTGGGTTCAGGACGGGCGTGTGTCCCGGCTCGCGGCGCAGGTTTACGGGTGCCCGGATAGCCAGGCAGCCTGCGACCGGGCCGCGCAACTGCTGACTGGAGGCCCCGTGGCCGGCCTGGGCACCCTCGAGCCGCTGGCTCTGGGCGTGGACCTGGAAATTCCGACGGAAAAGACGGCCCGGCTGTTAATCATTCAAGATGCCTTGCGCAACTGCTTGGCGGATTGGGACAATAGGCTCCAGAGTCGACCCCCGTAACATGCTGACATAAGGAGACGCCGGTGGCGGTCACACTGACCGAAAACGCCTTGAATCGGGTGCGCGCGTTTGGCTCGGCGACGCTCCCGGGTGGAACCCCCGATGGCAATACGGGCCTCCGGATTGGCATCAAACGCACGGGCTGCTCCGGTCTCGCGTACGTCGTCAACCACGCTGGTCTGGTAACGGCCGACGACGTGGTCTTCGATCAGGACGGTGTGCGTATTGTCGTCGACCGGCAGGCATTGCTGGTGATCGACGGGACCATCGTGGACTTTGTACGCGAGGGCCTTAACGAGGCATTCCGCTTCCGCAATCCAAACGCCAAGGGCGAGTGCGGTTGCGGCGAGAGTTTTACTGTCTAGTATTGTTTCTTCCAGGAGTTTTTGTGGCCATCGAACGTACCCTTTCCATCATCAAGCCCGACGGTGTGCAGAAGAATTTAATTGGCGAGGTCTATCGTCGCTTCGAGCAGGCGGGGCTTACGATCATTGCCGCCCGCATGCTGCATCTCACTACCGCGCAGGCGGAGGCGTTTTACGCCGTGCACCGCGCGCGGCCCTTCTACAAGGACCTCGTCCGGTACATGACGACCGGTCCCGTGATCGCCCAGGTTCTGGAGGGGGAGAACGCCATCGAAACCTACCGCAGGATCATGGGCGCCACCGATCCGCAGAAGGCCGACCCCGGCACCATTCGCCGCGACCTTGCCGCCAGCATTGAGGAAAACGTCGTGCACGGCTCCGACGCTGTGGACACTGCCCGGCAGGAAATCAGTTTCTTCTTCGCCCAGGCCGACGTCTGTCCGCGCACCCGGTAACTTGATGAACGGCACACCCGAGCTGCTTCTGGCCGAAACAGGTTCTCCCGTCGGGTGTAAACCGGACCTGGCGCCCCTGGGTTTGCCGCGGCTGGAACTCGAGGAGCTCTTCGCGTCCCTGGGCGAGAAGCCGTTCCGGGCGCGGCAGCTGATGCGCTGGGTATACGGGCGTGGCGTGCTCGATCCGGTCGCGATGACCGACCTGTCGGGCGTGTTGCGCGAGACACTGGCACTACGCGCCGACTTCAGGCTGCCAGCCATCGACACCGCGCACGAGTCGACCGACGGGACAACCAAGTGGCGGCTCGCGGTCGGTGCGGGCCAGCTCATCGAAACCGTCTTTATTCCCGAAGAGGGCCGGGGCACGCTGTGCGTGTCTTCGCAGGTCGGCTGTGCGCTCGACTGTTCATTCTGCGCGACGGGGCGACAGGGCTTTAATCGCAATCTGACGGCCGCCGAGATTATCGGCCAGGTCATGCTCGCCAATCGCGAGCTCGGTGTCGTGGCCGGCCGCTCGCGGATCACCAATGTCGTCTTCATGGGCATGGGCGAGCCACTCGCCAACTTCCGGGCAGTGGTTCAGGCCTGCTCGGTCCTGATCGACGACCTGGGTTTCCAGCTGTCGCGCCGTAGGGTGACGGTGAGCACTTCGGGGCTGGTGCCCCAGATCCGCAAACTCGCCCAGGAGAGCAATGCGGCCCTGGCCGTGTCCCTGCACGCGCCCGATGACGATCTCCGCAACGTGCTCGTGCCGATTAATCGGCGCCATCCCATCGCCGAGTTGCTTGAGGCCTGCTGGGACTACGCCGAGGCCACCAATGCTGTGGGTATCACCTTCGAATACGTCATGCTGTCCGGGGTGAACGATGCCGAGGCTCAGGCACGGGACCTCGCGAAACTGCTCGTCAATCGCCCCGCCAAGGTCAACCTCATTCCCTTCAATCACTTTCCGGGGAGCGACTATCGCCGCTCGACGCCGGAAGCGCTCGCGCGTTTTCGCCAGGTGCTGCTCGACCACCGGATCATGACGATGACCCGCCGGACTCGCGGGGACGACATCGCTGCGGCGTGCGGCCAGCTTGCAGGCCAGGTGAGCAATCGGGTGCGGGCTTCGCTCGGTAAAAAACTCCACACGAGCAGTGCCACCCTGCACGAGATCCGGTGGCAGAACTGATGCGCAGATCGGTGCCAGAATCAGTCGCGCGCGCCGTCCTGCTGGGCGGCCTGGCGCTTGCCCTCGCCGGCTGCATCAGGTCCTCTTCCCGACCCGCACCACCTGGAACGTCCAGCGAGGACGCTGCGCAGTACAACATGCAGCTTGGCGTCAGCTACCTTCGCCAGAACAACCTGCAGGCCGCCCGGGACAAGCTCGAGAAAGCGCTTGAGCAGGAACCCGACCTGGCCACGGCCCATGCCGCGCTCGGCATGGTCTTTGAACGGCTCGAGGATCCCTCGGGGGCGGAACGGCACTACCGGCGTGCCGTTGATCTGAACAGCACCGATCCCGACAACCTCAACGCGCTGGCGGTCTTCACCTGCTCCCGCAAGCAGAAACCGGAGGAGGCCCTGAAGCTCTTCGATCGCGCCATCGCGATCCCGTTGTCGGTCAATGCCGCCAATCGTCCGATGCTCTACACGAATGCCGGAACCTGCGCGAAGCGTTTCGACCTCGTCCGCTCGGAAAACTACCTGCGCGCAGCCCTTGCGGAGGACCCCCGGTTTGCCGATGCTCTGTTCCAGGTGGCTGAAGTCACGCTGGAGCGGGGCAACGCGCTGCAGGCGCGCGGTTTCCTTGAGCGCTTCCTGGCCGCGGCGAAGCCCACGCCGTCCGCCCTCTGGCTTGGCATCCGTATCGAGGAGTCGCTCGGCGATGCAAGGGCGGCTCGCCGGTACGGTGATCAGCTGCGCAGGGACTTTCCGGAGGCTGTCGAAACCCGGCAGCTACTCGAGACCAGCCGGTCCCAGGGCTGAGCCGTTAATACCGACAGGACCATGGCGGATAGCAACAGGGAAACGGCGCTGGGACTGGGTGAACGGCTGCGCTCGGCCCGCAAGGCCCGTGCACTGACCCTGGAGCAGGCCGCCTTTACGCTGCGGCTCGAGGCGTCCGTGCTGCGGGCGCTCGAGGACGAGCGCTACGAGGCCCTGGGGGCCGGAGTCTTCGTGCGCGGGCACCTCAAGGCGTATGCGAAGCTGCTGGGTCTGTCAGAGGAGCTCGTCCTCGCTGCCTATCGGGCCGCAGATCCCAATGCAGATGCGCCGCCCAAGGTGACGCGCGAGCTGGAAAAACCGCTGACCACGACTCCGGGTCCGATGGCCATTGCGGCGGCCGTGGTCTTCGCCATTCTGGCCATGCTGCTGCTCTACGTGCTCAGCTCCGGGCAGGAACCGGCAGCCCCTGCTCTGGAAGCGGTTTCCACACCAGAGCGGCTGCCAACCGTGGACACCGTGCCCGTGCTCGAGACCGTCCCGGCCGTCACTGAAGAGTCAGGCCCGGTGCCGTTCGTCGAACCTGAACCCGCGCCCGTCACGCCCGGCGGTGCTGCCACTGCACCGAACGCGACACCGCCTGCGCCAGTGAGCAGCTTCGAATGAGCGAGCCGCTGCAGGCCATCCGCGGGATGGAGGACCTCCTGCCGCCTGCGAGCGCCATCTGGCAGCACGTGGAGAGCACGCTGCGCGGCCTGCTCCTAGACTACGGGTACCAGGAGATCCGGGTGCCCCTGGTCGAACGCACGGAGCTCTTCAAGCGTTCCATCGGCGAGGTTACCGACATCGTCGAGAAGGAGATGTACACCTTCGACGACCGCAACGGCGTGTCGATCACCCTGCGTCCTGAAGCCACCGCCGGCATCGTCCGGGCCTGCATGGAGCACGGGCTGCTGCGCAATCAGCGCCAGAAGTTCTACACGACGGGCCCCATGTTCCGCTACGAGAAGCCGCAGAAGGGACGCTACCGGCAGTTTCACCAGTTCGATGTGGAAGCTATCGGCTTTGCGGGCCCCGACATCGACGCAGAGCTGCTCATCCTGCTCGCGCGCCTGTGGCGCCTGCTGGGCATTGAACACGTCAGCCTGCAGATCAATACGCTGGGCACTGCGGAGTCCCGTCAGATATACCGCGCCGATCTCACTACCTATTTTCGCGCGAGCTTCGCGTTGCTGGACGAGGACAGCCGGCGGCGCCTTGAAAGAAACCCGCTGCGCATCCTGGACAGCAAGAACCCCGACCTCAAGGCGTTGATCGCCGGCGCACCCCAGCTGACCCAGTACCTGGATGGCGCATCCGAGGCCCACTTCACGGAACTGCGCACGCTCCTCGACGATGCGGGCGTTGCCTACACCGTCAATCCGCGCCTCGTGAGGGGCCTGGACTACTACGGGCGCACCGTTTTCGAATGGCTCACTGATCGCCTCGGTAGCCAGGGGGCGGTCTGCGCCGGGGGCAGGTATGATGGTCTCGTCTCGCACCTGGGGGGCGAGTCAACCCCGGCGATCGGCTTTGCCATCGGCCTGGAGCGGCTGGTTGAGCTCTACGCCCTGGCGGGCTTGCCGCCACCGGCGCGGTGGCCCGACGTGTATCTCGTTGCCGTTGGCGACGGCGCCACGCGGCTTGCCTTCCGGATTGCGGAGGGCCTGCGCAGCGCCCAGCCGGCGCTGCGGGTGGAAACCAACTGCGGCGGTGGCGGTTTCAAGGTGCAAATGAAGCGCGCTGACCGCAGTGGGGCTGCGGTAGCCGTGATTCTTGGCGAAGACGAAGTGGCGACCAATACCGCCGTGCTGAAGCCGCTGCGTGCCGAGGTTGAACAGCAGAAGGTTGCGCTGGCAGAGCTGGCTGGCGCCATCAGGCCCTACCTCGTTGCGCCTACACTGTGCTGAAACCTTGACGGGGATCGAGTCGTGGATGAATTTCTGACAGAACAACAACAGGCTGAGCAGGTCAAGGGCTGGCTGCGGCAGAACGGCCTCTTTCTGGTCGGTGGCGTGGTCCTTGGTCTCGGTGCACTGTTTGGCTGGAACCAGTGGAACCTCTATCAGCAGCGGCAGGCGGAGGCGGCGTCTGCCGCCTATGACGTCTTCCTGGTGGCGGTCCGCGCAGGCCTGCTTTCGGAGGCGGAGGCAGGCATGAACACCCTCGCCACCGGCTACGGTTCGTCTCCCTACACGGACCAGGCCCGGCTGGCCATGGCCCGGCTCTACCTGGATCAGAGCAAGCCGGATCAGGCCGCCGGGTTCCTTGAGCAGGTCGTCAGCACGGCGGCGTCGCCGGAGTTAGCGAATATCGCCCGTCTCCGGCTGGCGCGCGTGCTGGTCTTTCAGGAGAAGTACGACGAGGCACTGAAGGCCCTCTCGGATCCCGGCTCGAAGGCCTTTGCGCCGGCATTTCACGACGTGCGCGGCGACGTGTACTACGCGATGGGCAAGTCTGCCGAAGCCCGGAGTGAGTACGAACAGGCCCTGAGTGGGGAACTCGCGGCTACTGCAGTCGACAAGAACTACGTGCAGGCCAAGCTGGATGACCTTGGTGGCGCCACGGTAGCTCCGCCGACGGCCCCGGCCCCAGCCGCCCCCGGCTCTCCAGCCCCGTGATCGGCCAGGTCCACGGCAGCCGCCCTGGAACGTGGGTCCGGACCGGCGTGCTGGCCGTGCTCGCGGTCGTGCTCGCCCTACCAAATGCTGGCTGCAGCGTCTTCGGCGGCGATGACGATGACGTCGAGCAACCGGCGGAGCTGGCCAGGTTAAAGGCGACGATTAGCGTAAAAAAGATCTGGCACGCCAGTCTCGGCGGCGAGAGTGAGTCCCTGCGGCTGGCCCTCCAGCCCGCGTCGGATGGAGCGCGCATCTTTGCCGCGGCCCACGACGGCAAGGTGTCTGCATTCGAGGCTGTCAAGGGCAAGCGACTGTGGCGACGGAAGACAAAATTGCTCCTATCCGGCGGGCCAGCCACGGACGGTGAGGTGGTGGTGCTTGGGTCGAGCAACGGTGACGTGATTGCCCTGAACGCGGCCGATGGCGAGCAGCGGTGGAGTATCAGCGTGTCGAGCGAAGTGCTGGCAGCCCCGGCGATTGCCGGTGGGCTGGTCCTTGGTCGCACCGTCGACGGCAAGCTCACGGCCCTGGACCTCATCAATGGCCGGCAGCGCTGGTTTGTTCAGCAGTTGATGCCACGGCTGTCCGTGCGTGGCACGGGTGCCCCCGTCGTGATCAAGGACCTCGTGGTCTGCGGCTTCGACAACGGCAAGCTGGCCTCCTACGCGCTGGCCGACGGCTCGCCGGGCTGGGACGTGCTGCTCGATCCTCCGGCCGGGCGTAACGAAGTGGACCGGCTGGCCGACATCAACGCGACGGTCCGGACCATCGGGGAGGATCTCTACGTCGTTGGCTATCGCGGCCAGTTGACCTCGGTGGCAGTCGAGTCGGGCCAGACCCTGTGGTCCCAGGACGTGCAGAGCTACGAGGGGCTCGCCGTCGACCTGCAGAATGTCTACGTGTCGGGTGCGAAAAGCGAACTCACAGCGCTGTCGCGCCAGGCCGGCAGCGAACTGTGGAAGCACGAACTGCTGAAGATGCGCGATATCTCCGGACCCGTCGCCTTTAAGAATTCTGTCGTGGTGGGCGACTACGAGGGCTATGTGCATTTCTTCGACACGGCCACGGGGACGCCTCAGGCCCGCGTGCGGGCGGGGCGCGACCGCGTCACGTCGCCACCGCTTGCCGTAAATGACATGCTGTATGTGCAGACCGACGGCGGAGACCTGACGGCCTTCCGGCAGCTGGCCAGGTAGCGGCTTCCTGACGTGCTGCCGGTCTTTGCGCTAGTCGGCCGCCCGAACGTCGGCAAGTCCACGCTCTTCAATGCGCTCACCGGCACCCGAGACGCGCTGGTCGCCGACTTTTCCGGCCTCACCCGCGACCGCCTGTACGGGTACGCGACGCTGGCCGGGCAGCGGTCCATCGTCATCGATACCGGTGGCCTCATCAGCAGCAACGACAGCCTCCGCGCTCTGATCGATCGCCAGGTGGCCTACGCGGTTGGTGAAGCCGACGTCGTGGTCCTCGTGGTGGAAGCTGCTGGCGGACCATTGCCGGATGATCACGCCATCGTCGCGCGCATCCGCAAGGCGGGTAAGCGCGCCGTGCTGGCCATCAACAAGTCGGAAGGCCGCGAGCCGCTGCAGCTTGGCGCTGCCTTCTACGAACTCGGCCTCGGTGAGCCCGTGCCGATCTCGGCATTGCAGGGCGACCGCCTCGCACTGCTGGCCACCCGGATCCTCGCTGAATTGCCGGACGGGTTGCCGGCAGCGGCCAGTGCCGACGAGCTTCCGGCGACTATAGGCACCCGGATCGCCGTGATTGGCAGGCCCAACGTGGGCAAGTCCACGCTGATCAATCGCTACCTCGGTGAAGAGCGGCTGCTCACCTCCGACGAGGCCGGGACTACCCGCGACAGTATCCAGGTGCAGTTCAGCCATGACGGCCGGGACTACCTGCTGGTGGACACGGCCGGCATCCGCCGCAAGGCGCGCGTGGACGAGATGATCGAGCGCTTCAGCATCGTGAAGTCGCTGCAGGCCCTCGAAGAAGCCGACGCCGTGCTGGTGCTGCTGGACGCCCGGGCGAGCGTCACCGAGCAGGATGTTTCCCTGATCGGGCTCGTGCTGGAGCGGGGCAGGGCCCTTGCGATCGGCATCAACAAGTGGGATCACCTGCCGACCGACCAGCGCGAGACGGTGCGCAGTGACCTGGAACGGCGGCTGCCGTTTCTCGATTTCGCGGATATCCACTACATCTCGGCGCTCCATGGCACGGCAATCTACGATCTGCTGGATAGCGGGCAGCGCGCGGCGGACGCGGCACTGCGCGATCTGCCGACGCCGGATCTCAATCGGGTGCTGAAGGAGGCAATCCAGGCCTATCCCACGCCGTTCGCGCACCGCAGTCGCATCAAGCTGACCTACGCCCACCAGGGCGGGCGCCGCCCGCCGCTGATCATCATTCACGGCAACCAGACGGGCGCCCTGCCGGAAAGCTACCGTCGCTACCTGATCGGCTGCTTCCGTAAGGTCTTCCGCCTGCGCGGTACGCCGATCCGTATCGAGCTGCGCACCGGGAAAAACCCGTTCGCCGGCCGGCGTAACAAACTCACGCCGCGCCAGGTGAAGCGGCGGGAGCGGGTCCGGACGCGGGGCAAGCAGCACAACTGAACCATATCCATATAACAAATTAATGGCCTTCTGGCCCGCTCTGCCCTCGGCGATGCGGGCATAGTTGCCGCATAATTCCTGCCCTATGACGGCAGCACGCCAGTTCTTCCAGTTTCCCGGGCGGTTCGACATGCTCCGGGGCGGACATCTGGACCGGCCAGTCGTCGCCTACGAGACCTGGGGGCAGCTCAACGCCGGCCGCGATAACGCCATACTTATTTTTACCGGCATGTCGCCATCGGCGCATGCCACGTCTTCGGCCGAAGATCCGTCGCCAGGCTGGTGGGAGGAAATCGTCGGCCCGTCACGACCGATCGACACCCGGCGCTTCTTCGTGATCTGCATCAATTCCCTGGGGAGCTGCTTTGGGTCCACAGGCCCGGCGTCGAATAACCCGGCGACCGGCCAGCGCTACGGCGTTTCCTTCCCCGTGCTCAGCCTTGAAGACGTCGCCAATGCGGGCAAGGCCGTCGTCGACCAGTTTGGCATCGAGCGCCTGCACAGCGTCGTCGGGCCGTCCATGGGCGGCATGACCACGCTCGCGTTTGCCATCCAGCATCCCGGGATGGTCCGCAACCTGGTGCTGCTGTCGACGGCGGCCCGCGCACTGCCGTTCTCCATCGCAGTACGTTCCCTGCAGCGGGAGATGATTCGTCGTGACCCGGACTGGCAAGGCGGCAGCTACGGTGAAGGGGCGGGCCCGATCACTGGCATGCGGCTGGCCCGCAAACTGGGGATGATGACCTATCGTTCAGCGCGGGAGTGGGAGCAGCGTTTCGGACGGGAGCGTGCGGCCGGGGAGCGGCAGACCGGCAATGCCTTCGCGCAGGACTTCGAGGTCGAAGCCTACCTGGAAGCTCACGCGCAGAAATTCCTGGGCCAGTTCGATGCCAATTCGTACCTGTACCTGTCCCGTGCGAGTGATCTCTTCGACGTGGCCGAGCACGGCGGTTCTGTAACCGCAGGCCTTGCCAGAGTGCGCGCCGAGCGCGTCCTCGTGATCGGAGTAGAGACCGACATCCTGTTTCCGATTGCCCAGCAGCGCGAACTGGCCGCCGGGCTCGATGCGCGGGGCCGCGAGGTGCATCTTGTCGAGCTGCCATCCATCCAGGGCCATGATTCCTTCCTGGTGGACATGGACCGCTTTCGGCCGGTGCTCGCGTCGTTCTTCGGGACGTAGGAGCGCCTTCAGGCGCGAAGAAATGGGGGCAGCGAAGAAATGGGGACATGCCTGATTTCCGACGAGGGAAATTAGGCATGTCCCCATTTCTTCTACCGCACCGTTGCCTTGATCAGTCCGTCGGCGACCCGCGCGGTGATCGCATCGCCGGGTTGCACCTGCGTGTGGCCGCGGACGACATTGCCGCCGGCGTCCTGCACGATGGCGTAGCCGCGCTCCAGAGTGCGCAGCGGGCTCACGGTGTGCAGCCGGCCGCTCAGCACGGCCATCTGTGTGCCCGGAATGGTCAGTCGCGCACGCGTCGCCGACGCCAGGCGCCGTCGCGCACCAGCAACGCGTTCGGCGGTCATACGCACCCGTACGCCGGGTGACCCGCCCTTAAGCCGCGCCACGGCGCTGCGGACCCGCAGGTGATCCAGCGTAAGCCGATTGCGTAATGCTGTACCGAGCTGCCCGCGCAACTCGTCCAGCCGCTGGACGTTCTGGCGGAGCATGAAGCCGGGATGACAACGGGTGAGGCGGGCCGTTGCCGTGCGCAGGGTGAGGCGGCTCCCGTCCAGGCTGCGCCGCGCCGACAGCACAAGTCGCCGTTCCAGCGCTTCGAGCCGTCGCAACCAGTCCCGACTGTCGGGCACCGCCAGCTCGGCCGCGCCCGAGGGTGTTGGCGCCCGCACGTCGGCCACCAGGTCCGCGATGGTGAAATCAACCTCGTGGCCGATACCAGCGATCAGTGGAATCGGGCAGGCGGCAATTGCGCGCGCGACGATCTCTTCATTGAATGCCCAGAGGTCCTCCAGGGAGCCACCGCCACGGGCGAGGATGAGCACGTCGCACTCGGCGCGCGCGGCTGCCGTCGCCAGTGCCCGCACGATGTCGAACTTCGCCTGCTCGCCCTGCACCTGCACGGGATAAACCACGACCGGAATGGCCGGGAAGCGGCGCTTCAGGATGTGCAGGATGTCCCGGATAGCGGCGCCCGTGGGTGAGGTAACGACACCAATCTGCCGGGGCAGGCGCGGCAGGTGCTGCTTGCGCGACTCGTCGAACAGGCCCTCAGCGGCGAGTGTGCGCTTCAGTTCCTCCAGGCGCCGCCGCAGCAGGCCTTCACCCGCAGGCTCGAGGTGCTCGACGATCAGCTGGTAGTCGCCACGCGGCTCGTAAATGCTCACCCGGCCACGCACCAGCACCTGCTGGCCGTTGGCGGCGGCGACCTCGGTGCGCCCGCCGCGGCTGCGGAACAGCGCGCAGCGAATCTGTGCCTTGTCGTCCTTCAGCGAGAAATACAGGTGGCCCGAGGCCGGGCGCGCCAGGTTGGAAATCTCGCCTTCGACCCACATCACGGGCAGGTCCTGCTCCAGCAGCTGCCGGGCCAGCCGGTTGAGCTGGGATACGGAGTAGACCTGCCTGGCGGCCGGGGTCTTGCCGTCATGGGTTGTCGTGTCGGGGGTCCGGGCCATCGCCACAGTTTACGTGTCCGGGCCGGCCGCGTACCATGAGGCGTCTTATGCGGATCACCCAAGACGCTCTCACCTTCGACGACGTTCTCCTGAAGCCGGCGTACTCGGAGATCCTTCCCCGGGAAGTCAGCCTGCAGACGCGGGTCACCCGCCACATCACGCTGAACATCCCGATTCTCTCGGCCGCCATGGACACGGTGACCGAAGCGCGTCTCGCGATCGTGCTCGCCCAGGAAGGCGGCATGGGCATCATCCACAAGAACATGAGCCCCGCTGACCAGGCGCGCCAGGTGGCCCAGGTCAAGAAGTACGAGAGCGGCATCGTCAACGATCCGATCACGGTCAGCCCCGACCAGACCATCCGTGAAGTGCTGGCCATCACCCACGCCCACAATATTTCCGGCATGCCCGTGGTGGACAAGGGCCGCACGGTCGGCATCGTCACGAACCGTGATCTCCGCTTTGAGACCCGCCTCGATGCGCCCGTCTCGTCGGTGATGACACCGCAGAGCCGTCTCGTGACAGTTCGCGAGGGGGCCGACAAGAAAGAGGTTCTGGAGTTGCTGCACAAACACCGCATTGAAAAGGTGCTGGTGGTAGCCGAGAACTTTCAGCTGCGGGGCATGATCACCGCCAAGGACTTCCAGAAAGCCAAGGACTATCCCTACGCCTGCAAGGACGGCCGGGGGGCGCTGCGCGTCGGCGCCGCCGTCGGTACCGGTGGCGATACCGGCGAGCGGGTGAAGGTACTGGTGGAGGCGGGCGTTGATCTGCTGATCGTCGACACCGCCCACGGGCACTCCAGAGGCGTGCTTGACCGGATCAGTGCGATCAAGAAGGAATACCCCAATCTGCAGGTGGTGGGTGGCAACATTGTCACCGCCGAGGGTGCCAGGGCCCTGGTTGCGGCCGGGGCGGATGGCGTCAAGGTGGGCGTGGGGCCTGGCTCCATCTGCACTACGCGCATCGTGGCCGGCGTCGGCGTGCCGCAGATCACCGCCGTGGCCGACGTGGCGGCGGCGCTGGAGGGCACCGGCGTGCCCCTGATCGCCGACGGCGGCATCCGCTACTCCGGCGACTTCGCCAAGGCGATTGCGGCTGGGGCCCATTGCACGATGATCGGTGGGCTCTTCGCCGGCACTGAAGAAGCGCCGGGTGAGGTCGAGTTGTACCAGGGCCGTTCCTACAAATCCTACCGGGGCATGGGTTCGCTGGGGGCGATGGCCCAGCGCCACGGCTCCTCCGACCGCTACTTCCAGGACTCCTCCTCGGAAATCGAGAAGCTCGTGCCAGAAGGCATCGAGGGGCGAGTGCCCTACAAAGGCAGCCTGACGACGATCGTCACGCAACTGGTCGGCGGACTGCGCGCCGCGATGGGCTACACCGGCTGCGGCAGCATCGACGAGATGCGTACCAAGCCAGATTTCGTGCGCATCACCGGCGCCGGCATGCGCGAGAGCCACGTCCACGACGTGACGATGACCAAGGAACCGCCCAATTACCGGACGGAGACGTGACTGCCCCGGCAACTGATTCAGGGCCGTTTTTCAGCCGCGTCCTGATTCTCGACTTCGGCTCCCAGTACACCCAGCTCATTGCGCGTCGCGTCCGCGAGGCGGGTGTCTACAGCGAGATCCTGCCGTGGGACGCCGCACCCGCTGATATCCGCGCGTTTGCACCGGCCGGGGTGATCCTCTCGGGCGGACCGGAGTCCGTCATTTCCGGTGCGACCTTCAGTGACGTTACTCCCAGCATTCCGCCACTCGTCTTCGAGCTCGGCATACCGGTGCTCGGCATCTGCTACGGCATGCAGGCCATGGCGGCCCAGCTGGGCGGCGAGGTTGAGAGCTCGGCGCACCGTGAGTTTGGCCTGGCCACCATCCGGTCCGCCGAGCCGTGCAGGCTGCTGGATGGGCTGATCACCGGCGCGACGAACGTGTGGATGAGCCACGGCGACCGGGTGCGTCGCCTGCCAGCAGGCTTCAAGCCGATTGCGAGTTCGGCAAATGCACCACTCGCCGGCATGGCTGACGAGACCCGCCGGTTCTACGCGCTGCAGTTCCACCCGGAAGTGACCCACACCGAGCGCGGTCAGCAGATCATAGAGCGCTTCGTCCGCGAGATCTGTGGCTGCCCGGACACCTGGCGCTCGGGCAACATCATCGCGCGGGAGATCAAGCTGGTTCGTGCCAAGGTTGGCCGGGACAAGGTCCTGCTGGGCCTTTCCGGTGGCGTCGATTCCTCCGTGGTCGCGGCGCTGCTGCACGAGGCGCTCGGCGCCCAATTGATCTGCGTCTTCGTGGACACCGGTCTCCTCCGCCTCCACGAGGGCGACCAGGTGATGGCGATTTTTGCCGAGCACCTCGGCGTGACGGTAATCCGTGTCAATGCCGAGGAGCGCTTCCTGGCAGCACTCGCGGGCGTCGCCGATCCCGAGGCCAAACGCAAGATCATCGGCCGCCTGTTCATCGAGATCTTCGACGAGGAGGCGAGCAGGCTTTCCGACGTGAAGTGGCTGGCCCAGGGCACGATCTACCCTGACGTTATCGAGTCGGCAGGCACGAAGACCGGCAAGGCCCACGTCATCAAGTCGCACCACAACGTGGGGGGGCTGCCGGAGAACATGAAATTGAAGCTCGTGGAACCCATCCGCGAGCTGTTCAAGGACGAGGTCCGCCGGATCGGCGTCGAGCTCGGCCTGCCCCGGGAGATGGTCTACCGCCACCCGTTCCCCGGTCCCGGCCTTGGCGTCCGGATTCTGGGCGAAGTGCAGCGCGAATACGCCGACCTGCTGCGCCAGGCCGATCACATCTTCATCGAGGAGCTGCGGCGGGCCGATCTCTACGACAAGGTGAGCCAGGCCTTCGCGGTGTTCCTGCCCGTGCGTTCCGTGGGCGTGATGGGCGACGGGCGACGCTACGACTGGGTCATTGCGCTCCGTGCCGTCGAGACCATCGACTTCATGACGGCCCGCTGGGCGCATCTGCCCTACGATTTTCTCGATCTGGTTTCGCGGCGGATAATTAATGAGACCGCCGGGATCTCACGGGTGACTTACGATATTTCGGGAAAGCCGCCGGCAACCATCGAGTGGGAATAGCCCAAATCATACGCAAAATTCTTGGTTTTCTGTCGAGTTATGCATATGATCAGGCATGGCCTCCCTAGACCAATATCTCGACCAGCTGCTTGGTCGCGGCCGCAGCTACTTCTCCCGGGAAGAGGCGCGCGCTGCGCTCGACACTTCCCAGGCTGCCTTGGCGGCGGCTGTAACGAGACTGATCAAGAAGCACCAGCTGGCAAATCCCCGCCACGGTTTCTATCTCATCCTGCGTCCCGAAGACCGGATTGCCGGTGCGCCGGATCCCGCCCGGTGGATCGACCCGCTGATGAAGCATCTGCAACTCGATTACCGCATCTCCCTGCTTCGGGCGGCGGCATTTCACGGTGCATCCCATCAGGCGGCGATGGTTTTCCAAGTGGTTGTCCCCCGGCAGCAGCGTGATTTCGAGATCGGGCGCCACCGTCTTCAATTCCTCTACCAGACGCCCCAGTCGTTCGCGCGGGTAAACCAGCCTAACCGACTCGACCAGCTGAAGAGCGAGACCGGTTTCGCCCGGGTGGCCGGTGTCGAACTCACGTTGCTGGACTGCGCCCGATACTTTCGCAAGGCCGGTGGGATCAGCGGCGTAGCGCAGATCGCCAGGGATATCGGGGTCAAGGCAGCGCCCCGCACGTTGGCGCTGGCCGCCGCGGACTACGAGAACTCGGCTGTGCGTCGGCTCGGCTATCTGCTGGAGCTGGCGGGTCATGAGCGCCAGGCTGAGGCGCTGGTTTCCTTCGCCAGGAGGGCCAAGACGACAGTGCCGTTGAACCCGTCCGCGAAGCCGCTGATCAGATCGCTTGTTGGGCTTCAGGAAAAAAATCGCCGCTGGAAGCTGGTGATAAATGAACCTGTGGAATTCGACGCGTGATTCCCGGCGCCTACATCCAGGCCTGGAGTTCAACGGCGCCCTGGCCCACTTTGCGACAGGTGGAGCAGGACCTGATCATCTGCCGCGCGCTGTGTGACCTCTTTAATGCGCCGGCCCTGAAAGGCAAGGTTTCCTTCCGCGGGGGTACTGCAATCCACAAGCTCTTGTTCAAACAGCCATTACGCTATTCCGAAGACATCGATCTCGTGCAGGTCCAGGCGGAGCCCATCGGCGCCACCGTGGATGCAATACGCGCTGCCTTGTCGTGGTTGGGAAAGTGCCGCACGGAGCGGGCGGAGCACTCGATGCATCTGGTGTTTCGGTTCACGCCTGAGGGCGAGGTGGAGTCGCCCTTGAAGCTTAAGGTCCAGATCAACACGCGCGAACACGCCGGCTTGTTCGCTATCAAGCCGTATCCGTTTGCGGTGGAAAGTGACTGGTATCGAAGCAGAGCCGAAATCGCTTCCTTCGAGCCCGAAGAGATCTTCGGGACCAAGCTGCGTGCGCTCCTGCAGCGACGCAAGAATCGCGACCTGTTCGATCTGCATCACGGCCTCAACGAGCTGCAACTGGACCCGGACAAAGTGGTCGCCTGCTTCAATCACTATCTGGCGCTCGAAGGCGCACCCATCTACCGGGCCATGGCCGAGCAGCGGATGCTGGAAAAGCTTACCAACAGCCTCACCGAGGACATCGCGCCGCTGCTTCCGGCGGGTGTCAGGTTCGATACTGGGGAGGCCGTTAAGGCTTTCGAGCAGGTCTGGACGGAACTGATTGCCCGAATTTCGGGCGAGCCGTGGAAGGGAAGGGACACGGCGGTCGAGGAGTTGCGCGGGACGCGATATCCGGGCCTTCTGATGCGCTAAGCCAACGTGGTCCACCGACGGTAAAAACGACGGTAATCGCCATGACGAGGATCAGGAAATCCATAAACCACGCGCGCTCCCGGCCCTCGGAAACAAACGAGTGGGAATAGAGCTAAGGCTCTTTCAACAGCTCGAAGCGCCCTGTCGCGCCGCTGAATGCTTCGTCCAGCGTCTGCTGGTGAAAGGCGAGGCTCCAGGTGCCGTCCCGGTTGACGTAGACGCTGGAGACCAGCGCGCGGTGTGTGCCCAGTTCTTTCCGCCGATGGGCGGTGGCGCTGTAAGCCAGTAGCAGTATCCGGTCGTGGAGCCTCAGCACACGCCGCCCACCGAAGCGGACGCCGGCCCAGCGCGGTGTTGCCTTGATCCACTCAATGGCAGCGTCCCTCGCCAGCACGCCTGCCGGCGGCGGCAGCAACAGTACGCAGTCGTCCGTGAGGTGCCGCGCATAAAAGTCGGCGTCCTCGAGCCACAACTTCTGCTCCAGGGCCCAGAGATTGTCTTCAATCGTTGACATGCTGACCGCCATCCATAGCTGTCGGGTGCGGGGTGATTCTACTGTTGTCTGCTCATGAATAGGGTACCAACCGCACGATTCGCGATCCTGCGGCATTTTCCAGCAGGAGATAGATCTCGCCCCGCGCGCTGACTTCGATGTCACGGAAGCGGGCCAGGTCCTTTAGCAGGGTTTCCGTGTGCGTAACCTTGTTGTCCACGACCTCCATGCGCAGCAGGTCCGTGGCCCGCAACGTACCCACGATTATGTTGTCCCGCCACTTCGGGAACGCCTTGCCCCGGTAGAAGACGAAGCTGGAAATGGCCTGGGAGGGCGTCATGTCGACGACCGGGAACTCCACGTCCCTGGCCTCGAGCCTGATATTCAGCGCTTTGGCGACGTCCACGGGCCGCCCGTCGTAATTCACACCGTTGGTGAACAACGGCCAGCCGTAGTTGCGGCCGGGGAGCAGGCGGTTCAGTTCGTCGCCACCGCGCGGGCCCATCTCGGTGCTCCAGACCTCCCGCGTGCGGGTATTGAATTCGAGGCCCTGCACGCTGCGATGCCCGTAGGTCCAGGTCGACTTGAGCGCTCCCGGCGTGTTGACGAAGGGATTGTCCGCCGGAATGTTTCCGTCGTCGTGGATGCGGTGGATCTTGCCGTAGGGGAGGGTGAGATCCTGGATGCCCATGTATTCCAATGGCCCCTTCATGCCCACGCTGAAGTACACATGACCCCCGTCGTCGAAGGCGAGCCGGCCGCCGGCAGCCAGGTCGGAGGTGTCGGTGTAGGTCGCGATATCCGCCCGCCAGAGGATTTCCTCATCGACCCACGCGCCGTCCCGAATACGGCCGCGGATGATCCGGTTCATGGACACGGGGCGGTGGGAGCGCCGACTCAGGTCGTTACAGTCGCTGCAGCGATCCGTGTGGTGCAGGTAGATCCAGCCGTTCTTCCTGTACTTCGGATGCAGGGCCACGTCGAGCATCCAGCCGAGGCCCT
This sequence comes from Gammaproteobacteria bacterium, assembly GCA_031395645.1. GTDB lineage: Bacteria > Pseudomonadota > Gammaproteobacteria > Steroidobacterales > SHZI01. Next base: position 60,330 of record JANNJM010000049.1, read on the forward strand.
GGACCTGGCCCAGAAACGTCGTTGAGTCGGCGTATACCGGTGGCGTGCCGCGGATGAGCGCAGACTGCTTGCCGTCGCGGCCGATAATGCTTAATCCGCGCATGCGCTCCGACAGCAGGATGCGCCCGTCAGGCAACAGCGCGATGGAGAACGGCATCGGATCCAGTCCCTCCGCGACGGCCTCGACGCGGAAGGCGTGGCGGTCGCTCGTGACGGCCCCCGTGGGCAGGGTGAGGGCGATGCCGGCCCGCTTGTCGAGGATCGTCGTGCCCTGGCGCTGCTCGGCGACGTAGAGGGCCAGATTCCAGATCTGGCTTTCGTTCAGGGTCCCGGACCAGGCGGGCATGCCCGTCTCGGGAAAGCCGCTCGCGATACTCTTCGCGATCTCCCTGACGGAAGCGCCGTGCGTGAGTTCCACGCCGGCCAGCGGCTTGCCGAGGGTCGTGCCCCGCAGGTCCTCGCCGTGGCAGGCCGCGCACTTGTCGTTGAACTGCCGGATGAAGCCGTCCTGCATCGGAATCTTGCTGAGCTTCTCCCAGTCGACCTTGCCGGGGTCGAAGCCCTGGGCGAGCGCGACGTTGATGGGCGTTGCCAGCCAGACCAGTGCCAGCAGCAGGACGAGGCTTGATGCGGGTGGTGTCATGCGGACTCCTTGTGCTGGCTATCATACTGGTAGGATTGAGGCCTCAGTCACGCGGGAGTAGATGATGCTGCGAACGATGCTGCCGGTCCTGATCATGAGCTTCCTGGTCGGTGCGTGCGCCACGGTGACGGCACCCAAGCCGCTCAACGACGGCGAGCTGGCGCTGCCTGCCGGTTACGCCTCCTGGCAAAAGTTTCTCTCTGCCGTACAACGACCGGACGCCAGGCAGGTCCGCGAGATCTATATGAACCCGGCGGGCGCCTCTGCCACGGCCGCTGGCGGGTTTCCCAACGGGACGGTCTTCGTCATGGAGAATTACGGAGCACAAGCCAATGCGGACGGTTCGCTCGCGACCGGCCCGGATGGCAAGCTCGTCAAGGGCAAGTTGCTGCGGGTCTTTGTGATGGGCAAGGGGCAGGACTGGGGCCAGGCTGTCCCCGAAGGCCTGCGTAACGGCAACTGGGTCTACGCAAGCTACCTGCCGGACGGCGCCAGGGGTCCGGAAGACCCGAACAGCTGCCGGGGCTGCCACATTCCGGCGGCCGGCAAGGACTACGTCCACCGCTACGACGAGCACTTCGCCCGCTAGCGTGGCCCGGGTTCCGGACCACGGTGTGCCGGCCTGCGGTGTGCCGGCGCACCGCGAGGATGCTGACTACATGCGCCGGGCGCTCGAGCTGGCCCGTAACGCGGAGCTTTCCGGCGAGGTGCCGGTGGGCGCTGTGCTGGTTGTGGATGGCGTCGTGGTCGGGGAGGGCTGGAACCGGCCCATTGGCAGTTCCGATCCCACCGCCCACGCCGAAATCGAAGCGCTGCGGGCCGGGGCCCGCCAGCTCGGCAACTACCGCCTCGGCAGCTCCACCCTCTACGTCACCATGGAGCCCTGCCCGATGTGCGCCGGGGCCATGATTCATGCTCGTGTCGGCCGCCTCGTCTTTGGCACTCCTGATCTGCGCGCCGGGGCCGCGGGTACCGTCATCGATGTGCTCAGTGGCCCGGCGGCGAACCACCGGGTGGTGGTCTCAGGCGGGGTCCTCGCTGATGAGTGCCGTCAGCTCCTCCAGGATTTTTTCCGCGCCCGGCGGGGGTAAGCGTGACGACCGTCTTGCTGCGGGTGCCGGACCGCGCCTATAGTTGACGTATACGTCAATAGCGACGATCAGGGAACCAGCCAGTGCCCGACCACCGCTACTCCATCCAGGAGGTCTCTCGGGAATTCGATGTGACCCCCCGCGCCCTGCGTTTCTACGAGGACAAGGGCCTGATCGCACCCGCACGGCGCGGCACGACGCGCCTGTATTCCGATCGCGACCGCACTCGTCTGCGCCTCGCCCTGCGCGGCATACGCCTTGGCTTTTCACTCGAGGAATGCCGCGAAATCATCGACTTGTACGACCCGCAGCAGCCGGGCGGCGCCCGCCAGTTGCTGCGCCTCTGCGACAAGATCCGGGAGCACCGGGCCGAACTCCTGCACAAGCTCCGGGACATCGAGGCCACCCTTGGCACCATGGGCGAGGTTGAGGCCCGGTGCCTGGCCGAACTGCTGAAGATTGACGCTAACGTCAGGAAGGCGGGCCATTGAACACCACGGCACAGGATTTTCTAGACTTCGGCTTCGATGACGGTACGCGCCTGCTTCGGGACACGGTGCGGGAGTTCGCGGCACGGGAGATCGCACCGCGGGCGGCCGAGATCGACGCCGCCAACCAGTTTCCGAACGAACTCTGGCAGCAAATGGGCGCGATCGGGCTGCTCGGGATTACAGTGGAGCCCGACTACGGCGGCGCAGGACTGGGCTACCTGGAGCACGTGCTGGCGATGGAGGAGATCAGCCGGGCCTCGGCCTCTGTGGGCTTGAGCTATGGCGCCCACTCAAATTTGTGCGTCAATCAGCTGCGACGAAATGGCACGGACGCGCAGAAGCGCCGGTACCTGCCAGGCCTCGTCAGCGGCGAATTCGTCGGTGCGCTTGCCATGAGCGAGCCGAATGCCGGTTCCGACGTGGTCAGCATGCGCCTCCGGGCGGAGCGCAGCGCGGACGGCTATGTCCTCAATGGCACCAAGATGTGGATCACCAACGGCCCGGATGCCCACGTGCTGATCGTGTATGCGCGCACCGAACCGGATGCGGGCGCGAAGGGCATCACCGCGTTCCTGATCGAGAAGCAGTTCCCCGGTTTCTCCACCGCGCAGAAGCTCGACAAACTCGGGATGCGGGGCTCAAACACCTGCGAGCTGGTTTTCTGCGATTGCCACGTGCCCGCGGCGAACATCCTCGGCAACCTCAATGAGGGCGTGCGCGTGCTGATGAGCGGCCTCGACTACGAACGGGTGGTCTTAAGCGCCGGTCCGCTTGGCATCATGCAGGCCTGCCTCGATACGGTGCTGCCCTATGTGCACGAGCGCCGCCAGTTCGGCCAGCCCATCGGCGAGTTTCAGCTGATCCAGGGCAAGCTGGCGGACATGTACACCACGCTGAACGCCTGCCGGGCCTACGTCTACGCAGTGGCACGAGCCGCCGACGCCGGCCGGACCACGCGCCAGGACGCGGCCGGGGCGATTCTCTACAGCTCCGAGCGGGCCACGCAGATGGCGCTGGACGCGATCCAGATCCTCGGTGGCAATGGCTATATCAACGAGTACCCCACGGGCCGGCTGCTCCGCGATGCGAAACTCTACGAGATCGGCGCCGGCACGTCGGAGATCCGCCGCATGCTGATCGGTCGCGAACTGTTCAACGCCACCGCCTGATCGGGAGAGGCTGCAGATGGCTGGTCGATACTTTGAGGACTTCCAGGTGGGGCAGGTCATTACCCACGACATTCACCGCACCGTGACCGAGACGGACAACCTGCTCATCACGACGCTGACCCACAACCCGGCCGCGCTGCACCTGGACGCCGAGTACTGCGCGGGGACCGAGTTCGGCCGGGTGCTGGTCAACAGCTGTTTCACGCTCAGCCTGATGATCGGCGTGTCCGTCCACGACACCACGCATCGCACCGCCGTTGCCAACCTGGGGATGGACGACGTGCGGTTCCCGAAACCCGTGTTCGTGGGTGACACGCTGCGTATAGAAACGGAGGTTGAGGCTGTGCGGCCCAGCGGCTCCCGACCCAACGCCGGCATCGTCACGTTCGTGCATCGCGCTTTTAATCAGGGCGGAGCGGAAGTTGCAAGCTGCAAGCGTCACGCGCTGCTGCTCAGGAGACCGGGCACATGATGCCCCGCAGCTGGCTGTTCGTGCCCGGCGATAGCGAGCGAAAACTGGCCCGGGTGCGGGACGCCGGTGCCGATGCCGTGATTCTCGATCTGGAAGATGCGGTCGTCCCGGAGCGCAAGGCACTGGCCCGGCAGATGACGGCCGCGTTCCTCACGGCGCATGCCGGCAGTTCCGGCCCGCCGCTGTGGGTCCGTGTGAATGCAATGTCCTCGGGGCTGATGCATGACGACCTCGCTGCCGTGATGCCGGCTTTTCCCGCCGGGATCATGCTGCCTAAGCCGGATTCGATTGCCGACGTGCGGGAGCTCGACCGTGCGCTCGGCGAGCTGGAGTCCGCGACGCCGGGCCGCACGCTGACGCCCGTCGTCGCGATCGCGACCGAGACCGCACTGGCCGTTGCCACGCTTTCCGGCTACGTGCGGCCGCCGGCAAGATTGCTGGCACTGACCTGGGGTGCGGAGGACCTGGCCGCGGATCTCGGTGCGCAGGCGAATCGTGACGCTGACGGCGAGTTGCGCTTTACGTTTAAGCTGGTGCGCAGCCTCTGCCAGATTGCCGCCGCGGCTGCGGACCTGCCTGCGATCGAAACGCTGACCCTGGACTACCGGGACGAAGCGGCAATCGCGCGCTGTGCTGCGCGCGCTGCCGAGGATGGTTTTAGCGGCATGCTGGCGGTCCACCCGGCCCAGGTACCGATCATCAATGCCGCATTTACGCCAACCGAGGCGCAGGTGGTGTTCGCAAGACGCGTGCTGGCCGCCTTCGCAGCCGCGCCGGATGCCGGTGCTGTGCAGCTCGAGGGCCGGATGCTGGACCGGCCGCACCGTTTGCAGGCTGAACGGCTGCTGGAGAGGGCGCGATGAGCGTCCTCGACTCGGTTCTGGACGTGCACTCGGCGGAGTTCGGGCGAAATCGCGAGGTCAATGCGGCGCTCATTGCCGATCTCAAGACCCGGGTGGCGGCGGTCGCCGCCGGCGGTGGTGAGCAGGCCCGCGCGAAGCATGTGGCGCGCGGTAAGCTGCTGGTCCGCGACCGGATCCGCGAATTGCTCGATCCAGGATCGCCGTTCCTCGAACTTTCCCAGCTCGCGGCGTCCGGCCTCTATGGCGACGGGGTCCCCAGCGCCGGCATCGTGACGGGCATCGGGCGCGTGTCCGGCCGGGAGTGCGTCATCGTTGCGAACGACGCGACCGTGAAAGGCGGCACTTACTACCCGCTTACCGTGAAGAAGCACCTGCGGGCCCAGGAGATCGCTGCTGCGAACCACCTGCCCTGCATTTACCTGGTGGATTCCGGTGGCGCTTTCCTGCCCCTGCAGGACGAGGTCTTTCCCGATCGCGACCACTTCGGCCGGATCTTCTACAACCAGGCCAACCTCTCAGCCGCCGGTATCGCCCAGATCGCCGTGGTAATGGGCTCCTGCACGGCCGGCGGCGCCTACGTACCGGCCATGGCCGACGAAAGCATCATCGTGCGCGGGCAGGGCACCATCTTTCTGGGCGGTCCGCCACTCGTGAAGGCGGCGACTGGCGAGGTGGTGAGTGCCGAGGACCTCGGCGGCGCCGACCTGCACTGCCGCACCTCCGGTGTGACGGACCACTACGCCCTGGACGACCGGCACGCTTTGGCACTGGCACGGCAGGCCGTAGCAAACCTGAACTCGACGAAAGCCTCCTGGCTGGCCAGCCGGCCGGCCGCTTTGCCGCGCTACCCGGCTGAAGACCTGCTGGGCCTCGTTCCTGCCGACACCCGCAAGCCCTATGACGTGCGGGAAGTGATCGCGCGGCTGGTGGATGGCAGCGACTTCAGTGAATTCAAGCAGCTCTATGGTCCCACGCTGGTCTGCGGATTTGCACATCTCCAGGGCTATCCCGTGGGTATCGTCGCGAACAACGGCATCCTGTTCTCCGAGTCTTCGCTGAAGGCGGCGCACTTCATCGAGCTCTGCTGCCAGCGACGCGTGCCGCTCGTCTTCCTGCAGAACATCACGGGCTTCATGGTGGGCCGCAAGTACGAGGCCGGTGGCATCGCGAAGGACGGCGCGAAACTGGTGATGGCGGTGGCCAACGCCCGCGTGCCCAAATTCACGGTGATCACCGGCGGGAGTTTCGGTGCCGGCAACTACGGCATGTGCGGCCGCGCCTTCAGTCCGCGTTTCCTCTGGATGTGGCCCAACGCACGCATCTCGGTCATGGGCGGTGAGCAGGCGGCGACCGTCCTGGCCCAGGTGAGACGCGACACTGACCAGCATGAGGACGCCTTCAAGGCCCCCATCCGTGAGCAGTACGAAACCCAGGGGAGTCCGTACTACGCGACGGCGCGTTTGTGGGACGACGGCATCATCGACCCGCGCGACACACGCCGGGTGCTCGGTCTCGGCATCTCGGCGGCAATGAACGCACCCCCGGAAGCCACGACCTTCGGCGTGTTCCGGATGTGATGCCCGGCTGATGTTCAGCAAGATCCTCATCGCGAACCGCGGCGAGATTGCCTGCCGCGTGCTCCGCACCGCGCGACGCCTCGGCGTTGCCTCCGTGGCCGTGTATTCCAGCGTCGACGCGCAGGCCCTGCACGTGCAGCTCGCCGATGAGGCCATTGCGATCGGCCCCGCGCAAGCCCGCGAGAGCTACCTGAACTGCGAGGCAGTTATCGCGGCGGCCCGGCGCGCCGGCGCCGAAGCGATTCACCCTGGCTACGGGTTCCTCTCGGAAAACGCCGACTTCGCCGCCGCCTGCGCGGATGCAGGCCTCGTCTTCATCGGTCCGAGTGTCGCGGCGATCCGCGCCATGGGCAGCAAGAGCGCGGCGAAAACGCTGATGGCAGCCGCCGGCATCCCCGTCGTGCCCGGTTATCACGGTGAGGACCAGTCGGACGAGCGGCTGACCGCTGAAGCAGCGCTGATCGGCTACCCCGTGCTGCTGAAGGCCGTGGCGGGTGGCGGCGGCAAGGGCATGCGCGTGGTCGAGTCTGCCGGCGACATGCCGGCGTGCCTCGCAGCCGCGCGCCGCGAGTCCCGCGCCGCCTTCGGCGACGACCGCATGCTGGTGGAGAAGTACCTCCGTCAACCTCGGCACCTGGAGGTCCAGGTGTTCGGTGATATGCACGGCGGTCTCGTGCACCTCTTCGAGCGCGACTGCTCGATCCAGCGCCGTCACCAGAAGGTCGTCGAGGAGGCGCCGGCGCCTGGCTTTTCAGCAGAGCAGCGAGCTGCACTCGGCGCACTGGGCGTCGCCGCGGCCCGGGCCGTGCACTATTCAGGCGCCGGCACGGTGGAGTTCATCGCCGGCCCCGATGGTCAGTGCTTCTTCATGGAAATGAACACGCGCCTGCAGGTCGAGCACCCGGTCACCGAATTCATCACGGGGCTGGATCTGGTCGAATGGCAGTTGCGGGTGGCGGCAGGCGAGCCGTTGCCACTCACGCAGGAGCAGATCAGCCTCTCCGGTCATGCGATCGAAGTGCGGCTCTGCGCCGAGGATCCGGCCCGGGATTTTCTGCCGGCCGCTGGCGTACTGCAACTCCTGAAGTTTCCCGCAGAGGTACCGGGTATCCGGGTGGACACCGGCGTGCAGGCGGGCGACTCAGTCACCATTCACTACGATTCCCTGCTGGCCAAGCTCATCGTGCACGGCGCGGACCGGCCTGCAGCGCTGCGGCGACTGCAGGCGGCGCTGCGCGACACGCAGGTGGCAGGTGTGCGCACGAATCTCGATTTCCTCGCAGCCCTCGTGTCTCATCCGGTGTTCGTTGCGGGCGCTGTCGACACGGGCTTCATCGCGGCTCACCGGGCGGAGCTCATGCAACCCGAAGGAATTCCTGCTGTGGCTGTTGGTGATCCCTGGGCTCACGCGGACGGCTGGCGACTCAACGGGCCCGCGGAGTTTCGTGCGGTGCGTGACCAGACCGACGATGGCCAGCGTGCCGCGCTGGCCGTAGCAGGTCCCCTGACGGCCCCGATGCCGGGACGGGTGATAGTCGTGCACGTCGTGGCCGGCGCAACCGTCCGGCGCGGCGACGTCCTGATGGTGCTCGAAGCGATGAAAATGGAGCACGCTATCGCGGCGCCGGCCGATGCTGTGGTGAGCCGCGTGTGCTTCGCCGCCGGTGACCTGGTAGACGAAGGCGCCCTGCTGCTTGAAATGGTCCCGGCCCCGTAGGAGTGGCTTCAGCCGCGACCGCGACCGGTTTGGCCTTCACTTCCTCCGTCTGCCGTCACGGCTGGTGTGCCCGGTTGTCCTGGTTCCCGATAGTCTTCCGGGCCGTCTTCCAGCCACACCAGGATGTCGTAGTAGTTGCGGATGTTGCGGACGTAGACGCGCGTTTCACCGGCCTTGGCATAGCCCCAGCGGGCCTTCGAATACCACCGGCGCTCCGTCAGCAGCGGCAGCGTGTCCTTCACATCGACCCACCGGTTGGGATTGCCGCCGCGTTCGCTGGTGATCCGACGGGCGTCGAGCAGGTGGCCGTAGCCCATGTTGTAGGCGGCGAGTGCCATCCAGGTGAGATCCTGATCAGGGATATCGGGCGAGAGTTTCCCGATCCGTTGTTTCATGCGCCACAGGTACTTCGACCCGCCGATGATGCTCTGGCCGGCGTCCATCGGGTTGTCGATGCTCATCAACGAGGCGGTTGCCGGCGTGAGCATCATGATGCCCTGAGCGCCCTTGGGTGAAATCGCCTCTGGATTCCAGTGGCTTTCCTGGTAACCGACCGCAGCGATCAGACGCCAGTCGAGGTCGGCACGTTTCGCGGCCGCTTCGAACGCCCGGCGGTAGCGGGGTAGCAGCTGCTCGTAATCCCGCATGAATTTCTGAGTGCCGGCGTAATCGAAGGTGGTCTTGGCACCGTAGTAGCGGTCCATCACGTGGGCGAGCTGGCCGGACGCGCGCACTTCTGCCAGGTAGGCCGCGGCGGCGTCGATCAGGCTGCGATCACCGCGCCGCTGAAAGGCCCAGGCGAGGGCATCGCCTTCCGTCATGTTGAACGCGACCCGCAACTCCGGGTGGAAGCGCTGAAAGATGGCGAACAGATTCGAATCAACGATGGTGAAGTCGGTCTTGCCCTGCGCCACGCGCTCCAGCAGTTCGCCGGCGTCTGATGTCGGGTCTTCCGTCCACGCCATCTCAGGAAACTGGCCACGCGCGGCCGTCAGCGTTTCCACGTAGCTGGACCTGGCGATCACCTCGATGCGTTGCCCGGCAAGATCGGCGGGCGAACGTGGCTGCGTATGGCCGCGTCGATAAATGAGGCTCTGGCTGACCTGCTGGTAGGGCGGCCCGAAGTCCACCCGCCTGGCGCGCGCGGCGGTGACGGTGAGACCGGCGGCAGCAAGGTGGGCATCGCCCGTCTCGACCTCCGCCAGCAGGTCGCCGAAGCGGTCGACCTCCACGATCTTCAGCTTCACACCCAGGTAGTCGGCGAAGCCGCTGACGAGATCGTAGTCCGGACCCTCGGGCCCGGCCTGGCCAATGAAATAGGTAATCGGACTGTTGCGGGTGACGACCCGCAATTCACCCAGTGCCCGGACTTCTTCCAGCAGGGAGGGCCGGACCCCGCAGGTCGTGAGCAGGGCGGCCAGCAGCATGATGAGCACGTGTCTCATAGGTCAGTGGCTTTGGGTAAGCACCCTCCGTCATGGCCGATCGACAGAGCGCCACCGTACCACGCCAGTTTCCGGCGACTCCAGGCGTGGGGTCTCTGTTCGGTGGCCTCGCCTTATGTCTGAAGCCTTGGAAACCAACAGCTTGCACAACTCTCTTGTCGCTATTGTTAAGTCGCTGAGTGCAGTGCTGTTCGGCTATCGTAGCGCCCCATGACCGCACCCGCGAAAGCCGTACCGACCTGGCGCACCCGCTGCCTTGAGGCGGGCATCGACCCGGCCGAACTCCTGATGGTGTCCAGCCGGTACCGGGCCTACCGGGACTTCATGGCGCCGCGGGGCGGGGGCCTGACCCTTAGCGAGTGGTTCCGCTTCTACCGGCTGGAGAAGCAGTCGGAGAGCCCCGACCAGCAGGGCGGTGTGGTGAGCGGCTGCTCGGCAACGGGCGAGGCCATCGAACAAAACGTGCTGACCAGCCCGGGCGCCTTTTTTGCGATTCTTGCCGAGCAACTCGAGATCGAAGCACCCAGCACACACCGGCCGGCGTGACTCTCTATATAATTCCGCCCCGGAGGGATGCCGGAGCGGCTGAACGGCCCTGACTCGAAATCAGTGGAAGGCTAACGCCTTACGGGGGTTCGAATCCCTCTCCCTCCGCCACACAAGACGTAAGCCCCGCCGCTGGAATATCGCGCGGCTCGCTGGTCAATTCCACCTTTGATTCTCGCTGGCCCCGTAGCGGCCGGGAATCTGTGCAAAGTCACCAGTTTTCGGGGCTGCGCTCCGTATACTAAGTTCGTATACATGATCCATGCGTTGCGTGGATCTGGCGGCATGCACGGGGTTTGAGTGGGACCTCGGTAACCGGTTGAAGAGTCAGATGAAGCACGCGGTGACCCAGGCGGAGGCTGAGGAGATGTTTTTCTCCAGTCCCCTCGTGGCCAAGGACCCGCAGCACTCCGATGCAGAATCTCGTTTTCATGCCCTGGGTGAAACCAGCACCGGGCGGCAACTGCTCGCTGTGTTCACGGTGCGCGGCGAGCGGATCCGGATCATTTCGGTGCGCGACATGAGTCGCGGGGAAAGGCAAACCTATGCAGAAGCCCAGAAACACTCCCCCGAAGTTCCGTAGCGAGACGGCCGAGCGGGCCTTCTGGCAGCGGAACGATTCCGCCGCTTTCATCGACTGGAAGCGGGCGCACTGGACGCGGTTTCCCAACCTGCGGACATCGACGCGGACGATTTCGCTGCGCCTGCCGGAGAGCATGCTGGATGAGCTCAAGGCACTGGCCAATCAGCGCGATATTCCCTACCAGTCCCTGCTGAAAGTGTTTCTGGCCGAGCGCATTGCCCGGGAGCGGGGTACGGGTGCGTTTCGTGGGCAGGCGGGGGCGGCCGAGGTGAGCGGGGCGGTGGGGGTGGAGGTTCGCAGAGGGAATGACTGAACAGCAGCTTTCTGGTTCCGAAACGACATATACATCCTTGCAAATACAAAACCCGGTTTGCAAATTGCAAGGATGATTCGGCGGGTCTGTGAGCCTGGAGATCGGCTGAGGCGTCCGTCAATTCTCCACGAACTCGCCAGATTCGCTCCTTCCCATTCGCAACAGGCACAGTGATGATCCTCGCAACCATTTGGCGAGGACGTGCTCGTTACGCTTGACGTCATGCGGAACGAGCGTCACGATACACGTGATCGAGAGTTACCGGGACAAACGAACGCGCCGATTCGCGGCGGGTGAGCGGGTTAAGGCTTTCGACGGGATTCGTCATGCTGCGTCTCTGAAGCTTGACCAGCTTGATGCCGCGACGACCGTCTCGGACCTGGCTCTGCCCGGCAATCGCCTGGAGGCCTTGAAGGGCGACCGCATGGACCAGTACGCCATACGCATCAATGACCAGTGGCGCCTCTGTTTTATTTGGCCTGGCGGAGCACCGGGGCCAGCCAGGGTCGAGATCGTTGACTATCACTGAGGATTGTCATGCCACGAGAAGCGATACATCCGGGCACCCAGCTCGCACAGGTACTCAGTGAGGCGGGATTGAGCGCCGCTGAGCTTGCCCGGCGGATTGGTGTTCCCACCAACCGGGTCACCCAGATCATGCACGGACAACGCTCCGTGACGGGCGACACCGCCCTGCGCCTCGGGCACTTTTTCGGCAACAGCCCGGAATTCTGGATGAACCTGCAGCAGGTTTACGAACTGCGGGCGGCGGAGTCGGCGGCCGGGAAGGACATCCGGAAGCTGCCGCGGCTTAAGGGGAGTTCGCAGTCGGTGTCTGGTCGGGCCGGTAGTGGAGTGCGGGCTGGCTGATCGCCGCGGCTGGCGGAGGTGAGTTGGTCGTCGGTGCTGAGAGGCACCTGCAATGCCATTTGACCTTCACCGACAACCTGAATGGCAGCGGGACGGTGACCACGGCCGACTTCGCCATCCTGCGCAGCCGGCTCAACACGCCGCCGGGACCCAGCGGGCTGACGCTGCCGTAGCTACACGGCCCTTTGTCGTTCCTGCCTGGGTCGCAAGCTACCGCCGCCCAAACCAATACTCGATATTCACACCCACGCGCCACGGCTCATCGAGCCCGCCGTCGACATCCACGCCAAGGTACTCGCCCTCGGCAGTCGCCGCCCAGTGCTCCGTGAAGCGCCAGCGGGTGCCCAGTGCCGCGGCGAAGCCTCCGTCGCTCTCGGATGCGGACACGCTGCCCACACCTTCGCCGCCGTCATCGACGGAGGCGTCGGCATCGAGGGTCTGATCGGTGTAGCCGAGTTTCGCGTAGAGGTCCCAGCTCTGCGCCACGGGCCAGTTGCCCACGCCGTAGACCGTCCAGCCATTCACGCTGACCTCGGCCGAGCCGACCCTGTCCTCCGTGCCGCTGACGACGCGGCGGACAAAGACGTCGGATTTTGCCTTGCCGGTGGCGCTGTAGCGCCCCTCGATGCCCCAGTTACGGTTGAACATCCAGCCCTCGAAGAGCTGCACGCCGAGCGGCAGGTCTTCGACCTGATCGACGAGTCCGCTGCCGTTCAGGAGGGTCGCCAGATCTGCGGAGAGGATGTCTGACTGCAACGAGGTGCCGGTGACTCCGGCGCCCAGGTAGAGGCCGCTATTGGCATCGGCCTCTGCTGCCGCAGCCGGAGCCGCAAGCACACCCGCAGTTGCCACGCTGGCTGCGGCCACCGCCGCCACCTTCAGGGCGGCTCTGCGCCGCCGGCGCAATAGCGGCAGGCCGCCGAGAAGCGCCAGGCTCCAGGGATCCACGGCGCTGCTGCCGCCGTTGAAGACCACCAGGACCGCTTCTTCAACCGTAACGTTGATCGTCGCCGTGTCGGTGTCGTCGTTGCCGTCGGTGAGCGTCAGTACGCAGGAATCCGTGCCGAAGAACCCGGCATCCGGCGTGTACACCACCTGGCCCGAGGCATCGGGCGCGGTCACTGCGCAGGAGCCGTTGGTCCCATCGGTAGTCACCGTCAGAATGTGCTGTGCCGGTGAACCGTTACCGGCGGTAATTGCCGGCTGAAATGGCAGGGACGCGTTGTCCTGGTTCGTGGTGATGGCGCCATTGGCGATCACCGGAATGAGATCCGGTGTGTCGACGGTGATCGTGCCCTGGTCCGTGTCCCCGTCACCGTCCTCAAGAGTGTACGTAAAGGTGTCCGTGCCCGCGAACGCACCGGCATCCGGTGTGTAGCTCACGGTGGAACCCGTCGCGGACACGGTACCGTTGGTACCCTGGGTCACACTGAGAGCAGTCGGCGCATCGCCGGGTGCGTAGCCCACCAGCGTCGCGACATCGAGCGTGCCCGTTACCGTTTGCGGCGCCACGCCCTGCGTGGAGATCGCGAGCGGCGCGTCAGGCGCAGCCGGCATCGGATCGGCCGCGGCACTGCCGGTAAACGTGAAGGTGCCCAGCTGCTCCGAGTCATCGCCGGGCGGCTGGCCGGGGAACAGGCCGAAGCGGAAGTTCTGCGTCCAGTAGGCGCGCCCCGCGGTGATGTTGCCGGCGGCATCCGTCGAGAAGAGCAGGATCAGGTTCTCGTAGCCCGGGTCCTCCGGCCCGGTGGGCCCCCACAGATTCACGTTGCCGCCAACCGGACTGCAGAAGGCCACGGCCGGTGGCGTCCGCGCGGTGGCATCGCAGGAGGGATCGGCAACCACGGCCGTGGTGGTTGCGCCGAAATTTCTCTGGTCCGTGGTTCCCGTGGCAGGGATCCCCGCCAGGGTATCGGCGTTTTCAACGCCGAAGCTGGGCTTGACGCCGCCCACGCCCGCGACGCCCCAGAAACCCGCGGGTCCGGTTTGTTCATTCGCCCCGGACTCGTGGTTACCAAAGCAGGCGCCGCCGCCCGCCAGGCAGATCAGTTCGGGCGCACCCCGCGAGGCGATCACGTAGTCGAAGCCGCCCGCGCCGTTGGCGGTGGCGCTGTTCACCGCGGTGCTCGCCACGGTGTGGGTGATCGACGACCAGCGCTGCACGGCGCGGGCTGGTGGGTTCAGCGGCACGTTACGCGCGGCAGCACCGACAATGAGGGTGCCGTCAACACTGGCGCCGGCGCCAGTGCCCGTAATATTCAGCGTGCCCGTGATCGGCACGTTGATACGCGCATCGCCGGGCACAGGAATGTAGGTGATGGAATCACCAGCGCTGCCCAGGGCGTAGTACGCGGCACCTTGACTGGGGCCGGTCCACCCGCCAAGCGAGGTGCCGACGGGGTTGGTGCCACCATAGGTGCAGTCAGCCGAACCGAACAGCCGGTTGATCTGGGTGCAGGTGGCCTCGCTCTTGCCCTGCGCACCGGAGATCGCCACGGCAACCTGGGCGTGGGCCGGCAGCGCCAGGCCGAAGCCACCTGCGGCGAGGACACCCAGGAAGGCCAGGGACCGACTGTTGATGGATTTCATTCGCGTTTTCCTCAGATTCAGCATCAGTAATTCAGCGAAATGCCGGCATGACCTTCTCGGCGAACAGCCGGTTCTGCCCGACCATGGCGACCCAGCGCTCGCCGTGCGGATGCGCCACCGGCGAGCCACCCAGCACGTTGATGTAATCGAGACCCAGTGCCACCAGTTCGCCGAGCCGCTCGCGGCACTTGGCAGGCGGCCCGCAGATGGAGAACCAGTCGACGAACTCGTCGTCCACGTGGATCAGGTGCTCGCCTTCTTCCTGGGCGTGGTGGGCCATGTCGTAACCGGTCTGCATCTTGATGGCGAGCGACTTGAGTTGCGGCGGCAGCTGTTCAACGGGCGCGCCCTTCATGCCGGTGAAGTGCGCAATCAGGCCGGAAATCGTGCGGCCGAGATTGATCGCGCGCTGCTCGTCCTCGTCACAGATCAGGTTGACGTAGGCGCCGACGCGCAGCGTGCGACGGTCGCGTCCTGTCTCGGCGAGGCGCTCGTGCAATATTTTCAGTGCCCACGCTATGCGCTCCGGGGCGCCGCCCACGGCGAACGTGATCCGGTCCGCCACGTCGGCGGCCATGCGAATGGTCTTCGGCCCCGTGCAGGCGATATCCATGGGGACCGGAGCCGGCGGTCGTGGCAGCTCCGTGGGCGCCACCCAGCGGAGCTGGGACGACGTGGTGCCGCGCTGAACCGGTTCGCCGGCGATGTAGGCCCGCAGGTCCAGCACGCAGGCGCGCAGCTGCGCGGTGGTGGCATTGGCCCGGCCGACATGCGCGGCGGAGGAATCACCACGCCCGATGCCGCAGACCGCGCGGCCCTGGGACTCCACCTGCAGGCTCGCCAGCGCGCTGGCCGTGACCGCGACGTCCCGGGTGATCGGGTTGGTCACACCCGTGCCGAGGCGCAGTCGGGAGGTGCGGGCGGCCGCGAGGTTGAGCTGGCCGTAAACGTCACCGCAGAGGTTCTGGGTGTCCGGGCACAGCAACAGGTCGAAGCCCATGGCTTCGATCTCCACGGCCAGCTTCGCCGTGTAGCCGGGCGACGGCTCGACCACGATCCCGAATTCAGTCATTACGCCCGACCATTGCTTTCAAGGTTGTATTATTTACAATACCTGGACCGGTAGGCAAGGGGCAGCGCGGTCCACCGGCAAACCCCAAAAATCCAGCGCCCACCCGGGAAACACTCCATGAGCCAGCCGTCCGCCGTAAGCTATCGCTTCGTCACTGCGCCCGACGGCGTGCCCCTGTGTGTGGGCGAGGCGGGCAATCCGGCGGGTCCCCCCATACTCTTCCTGCACGGCTTCTCGCAGAGCCAGGCGGTGTTTGGCCACCAGTTTGCGTCCGATCTGGCCAGGGATTTCCGACTGATCGGCCTGGATTTTCGTGGCCATGGCGGCTCCGGCAAGCCGTGGGACGAGGATTCCTACCGGGAATCCCGCACCTGGGCCGACGATCTGGCCGCAGTGCTTGCCGAGTTGCGGGTGGACCGCCCGGTGGTCGTCGCCTGGTCCTTCGCCGGCTACGTGACCATGGACTACGTGCGCCATTTCTCCACGGCCAATCTGGCCGGCATCGTCTTCGTGAGTTCCCACGCGGGGCTGGGCCTCGGCATGCCCCGGACGCCGCAGCAGGAGGCCGGGCGGGCGGCTCAGGTCGACATGATGAAGCAGTCGCCCGCGGATCTTTCCGCCGGCCTCAAGTACGGCCACGACTTCGTGCGCCAGATGACCGTGCGGCCACTGTCGCCCGAGATGTACGAGATCATGCTGGTCAGTCACATGCAGTTGCCCGCCTACGCACGCCGGGTGCTCGGTGCGCGCGGCCTCGAGAATGCTGACCTCGCCCAATCGCTGAATCTGCCGGTGCGCTTTCTCGTCGGGCAAAAGGACGAGAGCCCCTACATTTCGGAGGCCATGCTCCGCGGCCTGGCCGGAATAATCCCTGCCGGGTCGATCCACGTGATGGAGGGCGCAGGGCACGCGCTGTTCCTCGACGACCCCGAGGGTTTCAACGCCGAGATCCGGCAATTCGTCGTCTCTACCCGTGGAGTTCCCGGCGCATGAATATCGTGATCACCGGCAGCACCAAGGGCATCGGTCTCGGCATGGCCCGGGAGTTCGTCCAGCGGGGCCACAACGTGCTGGTCTCCAGCCGTCGCGAAGAGGCGGTCCAGGCCGCGGTGGCGGAGCTCTCCGCCATCCGTGCCGGTGCGGCTGCCGGGTGTGCGGCGGACGTGGCCAATCCGGCCGACGTGCGGCGACTGTGGGCGCAGGCCGTGTCGGCCTTTGGCAGCGTCGACATCTGGATCAACAACGCGGGTATGACCAACCGCCGCGCTTCCCTGCAGGCGCTGCCCGACGAGCAGATCGCCACGGTGGTCGGCACCAATCTTCTCGGGTTGCTGAACTGCTGCAAGGTGGCCATCGCCGGTATGCTCGCCCAGGACAATGGCAAGGGCAGGGGCAAGATCTTCAACATGGAGGGCTTTGGCAGCGACGGCCTGTCCCAGCCCGGCATGTCGGTCTACGGGGCCACCAAGTACGCGGTGCGCTACCTGACCAAGTCACTCGTCAAGGAAAACCAGGGCACGCCGCTGGTGATTGGCTACATGAGCCCCGGCATCGTCGTGACGGACCTGCTCACCCGTGATCTCTACGCGCCGGGATCTGCAGAGTTCGACCAGCGGCGCCGCTTCCTGAATATCCTCGCCGATCGGGTGGAGACCGTGGCGCCGTTCCTCGTGCAGGGTGCGCTGGCAGCGGAGAAGAGCGGCGCGGCGGTGCGCTGGATGACACCTCCCCAGGCCGTGGGCCGTCTGGTGAAGAGCCTCTTCGTGAAGCGCGATCTGTTTGCGTCGCCAGGGACTCAGTCCTGACGAGAGGCGAGCGCGCGTGGCTGCTCCATTAGCCTGACGGCCAGGGCGATCGCAAGCACCACCGCGTTGGCGGCGCCCATGATGATGAAGGGCGCGCCCGGCATCCACGCGTCGAACAGCCAGCCCCCTACCTTGGTTGCCACCAGGATGCCAATCGCCGAGGAGATCCCGAAGACACCGGACACGGCGCCCAGGGCCTCCTTCGGTGCTTCCTGCCCCACGAGCGCCGTCGCCGTCAAAATGACGCCTGCCTGGCCCATGCCGAGCACGATGGCTGCCGGGAACGCCTGCATGCCCACTGGCTCAGCGAGCAGTCCGATCCACACGTAGCCCACCGCGGCAATCGCCGTGGCAATGCACAGGCTGGTCACCCGGTCGATGCGGTCGGCGACATAGCCGAGCAACGGCATAAACACGAGCGAAGACAGCTGGATCACGCCGAACACCGCGCCGGCATCGACGAGCGCCTGCTGGGTGGTCAGGCCCTTGGCCCGGCCCACCTGCGTGATCCAGAGCGAGAGGAAGATCGTGATGATGGCGAGGTCCGCGCGGCCCACCAGCCCGGCGACGTAGGCGAGCCCGATGCGCGGATTGCCGCGCGCCACCAGGAAGCCCAGGCGCAGACGGGCCATCAGGCTCGTCTGCGTTACCGCACCGGCGACCCGCGCCTTGAGTCCGAACTGTAAAATGGCTGCGCCGACCACCGCGATCACGGCGATCACGCCGAAGGCCAGCCGACCCGCCTCGACGGGGCCGAAGCCCAAGGCCACGAAGCGCCGGGGCAGGGGTGCCAGCAGGGCCACGATTGCCATGAACCCCAGGATGCTCAGGATGCCGATGCAGGCGACCAGCAGCCCCCGCGAGGCCTCCGCCGGGTAGTCCGACTGCACGGCCACGAACATGGCGCCGATGGCTGCCGCCCCGACGGCATAGACCAGACGGTAGCCGTAGAGCTCGGCGGTGGTCGTTGCCCAGGGGTACAGCAGGTAGCTCAGGCCAATGACGAGAAAGCCCAGCACGAACACGGCGCGGTGGCCGATCCGGTCGGACCACGCGCCCATGAATCCCGAGAGGACGATTAGCGCGATCTCGGTAAAGAACGCCAGGTTGCCGCTGACCGAGCCCTGGATTTCCGTGGGCAGGTGCAGGTGCTCATTCAGGATGTAAGGCTGCGCAAAACTGAGGTACGCACTAACGATGGCCGTGAAAAAGCTGCCAACGAGCAACGCGATCACATTGCCGCGGGTGACGCCCGGGGCGAGCTTGATCGGTCCCAGGCGGGCTGTGGTTGGTGACGGGATGGCGGTCATCAGGGCCTCCGGCAATTATTGACCCGCGGGCCACAAGTTGTATTATTATAGATACAATAGATAAAATAACATCAGATAACAACTTTCCCCGAGGTGCAGCACGATGTCCCGAGTCCCCTTCGAGCCTATGAATCCTGTCCACAACCTGCGGGCCTTCGTGCGGCTCCTCGGCGATACCAGCGGCGAGCGCGACAGCGTGAACTGGTACAAAGGGGCGATCTTCTCCGTTATTGGTGACGACGCGGCGAACCAGCACCTGATTGGCTTCGAGGGGTTCAGCGTCTGTCGCACCCTGGCCCAGCCGGACGGCAGCTTCAAAAATCTCCAGCGCGAGGTGCTCTACTACACCCATCCCCGTTCCGGCGAGATCCTCAAGACCTGGAAGAACCCTGTCACGGGCGAGCAGGTGGACGTGATCCACGTCTACAACGACCCGGTCAATTCCAAATTTGCCACTGAGTTCAAGCAGAAGTTTGGCGAGGATGGCGAGGAAGTCAGTTTTCCGTTCATCCTGCCCTGGTCCTTCATGGACGACACGGCCATGACGGCTTTCGATGTGAATCACCGCTGGCGGAACGTGCTCGACCCGGCCGTCTGGAAGCGCGAGTCGGCGAGCACCCACGTTCGCGTCTCCGAGACGCTCTCCATGTTCATGAGTCGCGCCGACCTGGAGAACACCGAGCTCACCTCCATTGGCTACAACGGCGTCTGGAACCGCATGAGTCCGTGGTGCCCCTGGATGCTGATGGGCCAGCGGCCCGGTCACCTGTTCTACCGCGGTCACTACCGCAAGCTCATGACCGGCGTGGCGGGCCTGCCCGACGCTGTGCGCAAGTACACCGAACAGAATTTCCCCAGCTACCTCACGGCGCCGACCACCTGGGTCGAGCCCAACATGACGAGCTTCGAGACGTATGCGCGGGACCACAAGCCCCGGCAGTAAGTTCAAATCTACGCACGCAGGAACCAAGCAACCATGGCAACACCACCTCCCGGGCCACCGCCGATGCCAGCAGGCAAGCCACCGGGCGCGCCGCCCGGCATGCCGTCGGGCCCGCCACCCGGAATGCCCCCGGGCATGCAAGCGGCCATGCAGGAGTACTTCCGGGCACTGACGCAGCTCAACACGCACTGGCAGGATGCCCACGCGATGCTGCCCAAGGCGAACCACGACGAGCGTGCCCGGCAGGATTTTATCAAGACGCTGCACAACCGGGCCGCGAACCTGTCGCGGGTCGAGGCGAAGGCCGTGTACGAGGGCCGGGTGGCGCCGAGGTTTGCCAGCACCCACGGGCGGCGGCCGGAGAGCCGCTCCGAGGCCCGCCTGGCGATGGTGGAAGACACCTTCTGGCAGGCCGTCGTGGGCCTGCGGCGGGTTGCACAGGAAATGCTCTGGGCCAGCGTGATCGACACGGTCGAGCGCACGGCGCCGGAACTGAATGCCCGCGCCAAGAGTGTGGACCGCAAACTGGGCAGCCTGCGGGTTAACCCTGAGCTGCCGATACCCGGGTACCTGACGGCCGTTGACATCCACGCAATGCCTGGCAACTACCACACGGAGTACGCCCCGGACGATGTGAGCGCGGGCGCGATTTTCGACCGCGGTACCTTCCTCTACACGCACGGCTATATCGGTCCCCTGGCGGACAATCTCGGCAAGGGGGTCATTGAATACATCCGCAAGGCGCACCCCGACTTCAATCCCCGGCGGATCCTCGACATGGGCTGCACGATTGGCGCCAGCACGCTGCCGTACTGCGACGCCTTTCCGGATGCCGAGATTCACGCGCTGGACCTCGGCGCGCCCTGCGTGCGCTACGGCTATGCGCGTGCCAATGCGCTGGGTAAAGCGGTGCACTTCTCCCAGCAGAATGCGGAGCAAACGGATTACCCGGACGGGCACTTCGATCTCGTGGTCTCGCACATCATGCTGCACGAGACCTCCCGCCAGGCAATTCCCCGGATTTTTAAGGAGTCGCACCGGCTGCTCAGTCCCGGCGGCAAGATGGTGCATGCCGACCTGCCGAATATCAGCCGGATCCCGGATGTCTTCCAGCAGGTGTCAGTCAACCAGGACCACTACGACAACAACGAACCGATGTGGGCCGGCTATCACGACCTGGATATCCCCAAGCTGATCGAAGCGGCGGGTTTTGAGGCCAGCACGATTCGCCAGGACTCCGGGTCCATGATCATTTCCGTGCCCCCGAGCACGGCCAGTCCCGGCAGGGACCGGATCGTCAGGGGCATGTTTGGCTACGGCATCCTGGCGGCGTCCCGATGAACAGCATCAAGATTCCGCGCAGCGCCAAGGGCCCGCGGCCGTCCTTCTTTGCCGGAGAGCCCGGCGCCGACCAGTTGCTCGGCATGGTCATGGCGGTGGCGAGCGAGGTGGCCGTGCTGCACGAACGCCTCGACACCGTGGAGCAGATCGCGGCCGCCCGGGGCATCTCCCTCGCGGCAGAGATCGAAGCATTCGAGCCAACGATCGCCGACCGTGAACGGCTGGCAGCCTGGCGACAGCAGTTCATGCAGCGCCTTCTTCAGGGCGTGACAGATAACGTGGCGTCGATAGCGGGGGCGGGCATGCCGCCGCCGCCGGCCGGGCCGAAGTCTTAAGGGGGCGAAGAAATGCGTAAGTGGACGGTGGCTGCGGTGCTCGCGGCGATCAGCAGCGCGTTGCCGGCGGGGCCGGCGATGGCGCAGGTTGAAGAGGTCCTGGTGACTGTCCGCAAGCGGGAGGAATCCCTGCAGGAGGTGCCGATCAGCGTCAGCGTGCTGTCATCCGAGGTGATCGAACGGCGTGGCATCAATAGCCTGGACGACATCGCGCGCCAGACTCCGGGCGTGATTCTCGACACCGGGTTCTACCCGCAGGATACGCGGATCGTGATTCGTGGCCTGTCGCCAAGCCGCGGCCGGCCGAATGTCGCGGTTCTGCAGGACGGGGTCGATATTTCCAGTGAGGCCATCACCACCGCCGGCGGCTCACTGCTCGTCAATCCGCGCCTGGTCGACATCGCGGGTGTTGAGATCGTCAAGGGCCCCCAAAGCGCGCTCTACGGGCGCAGTGCCTTCGCCGGCGCCATCAACTACATCACGCGCCAGCCCACCGAGGAGTTTGCCGCCCGGGTCAGCACCGAAATTGGGAGCAACGGTCAATACAGCGCGTCCGCTGCCCTCAGCGGTCCTGTTAGCGACACCGTGCTCATGGGGCTGAACGCTGCCTGGTGGTCAGAGGATGGCTTCTACCGTAACTCCCTCTCCGGCGGCGAAGTGGGCGGCGCCGATGGCGTCGGCGTGGCGGGGAGTGCGGTGTTCAAGATCGCCGACGGCATCACGTTCCGCGGTCGGGCCGAATATACCGACGATAGTTTCCAGCCACCGCCGCAGGCCACCGTGATTCCAACCACCACCAGGCCGATACCCGCGATCGCGGTGGGTACGGTGATCAGTCCGGTCGTTACCGACATTCTCGTACCCTTCGGCCGGCCGCCCCGGGCCAGCGCCATCACGCTGGCGCAAAGTGAAGACCCGCGTACCGGCAGCGATTATCCCGGTACCGACCGCAGGGTGTTTCGCATTGCGCTGATCGGCGATATCGAACTGGGCCCGGGCGATTTCACGACCCTCTCGCACGCGGCGCACGGCGTGAGCTCCCAGTCGTTTGACGGCCAGCGGAAGCGCAGCATTACCGCGACCCCGCCGCCGACGGCTGGCACCAACAACTACGCGGAGGTCAATCTCGATACGGATACCGACCTCTTCTCGCAGGAGTTTCGCTACCGCTGGGGTGATGACGTCCTCAACTGGACGGTCGGTGGGCTCTTCTGGTACGAACATGCCCGGGCGAATGATTTTTCACTGACCTGCTTCGTGCAACCCAGCCGGTCCTGCGAGGACTTTGTGGCGGCCATTGGCACCACCGAGCCCGCCAATCCGCGCCGCTGGGACCGGGTGACGGACCACTGGTCCGTCTACGGGCGGGCGGAATGGGAGGTGAGCCCGGCCTGGAAGCTGACCGCCGAAGCCCGCTATGCCGACGAGAAGACGACCGTCGCGGGTCCGGACTCCCCGGCGATCATCGATCCGTTTTTCCTGCTGGGGGTCGGGGTCTCGGTACCCCCACCCGCGGAATTCGTGGAGGGGTCGGTAAGTGACAGCTACGTGGTGCCGAAGGTCACGCTGGAATGGCGACCGATGGATGACATCATGCTGTACGCATCGATTGCGGAAGGCATCAAGCCGGCCGGTATTTCCACGGTGACCGGCGGGGCCGCAGATTTCCAGCCTGATGCCTTCGACTTCGAAGCCGAGAAGATGTGGTCCTACGAACTGGGCACCAAGACGGCGTGGCTCGACAAGAGCCTGACCGTCAATGCGGGCTTGTTCTATCAGGACTACACGGACAAGCAGGGGACCCGCCAGGTCCTGCTCGACAGCGGACTGCTGGGCATCGGACCGATCAATGCCGGTTCGGCGACCGCCCTCGGGTTCGAGCTGGAGATGGTCTGGACGCCGGTCGAGAACCTGACGCTGAGCGCCGGCTATAATTGGCTGGACACCGAATACAAGGATTTCACCCAGGTCACGACCGGTGCTTCGCAGATCGCCCGGGCCGGGAACTGTGAGCTGGTGCCCGACGACAACAACCCACTCAGGACTGCCTGTCTGATCGACCTGTCCGGCAATGAACTGGAGGGCGCACCGAAGCACCAGCTGCTCGCCGGGATCACGCACATGGAACCGGTATCCGACAATCTGAAGTGGCTCACCGAGGTGTCGGCCCAGTACCAGAGTCAACGCTACCAGTCGGAATTCAATGACCTGCAATTTGCCCCGTACTGGCTCTTTGATCTGCGCTTAGGCCTCATCGCCGAGCAGTGGGAGGTGGTCGGCTACGTCTCCAATCTGCTGGACGACGACACCATCAAGTCCGGATTCACGGCACCCGATTTCGACTCGTTCAACTTCATCTCCTCGCCGGGGCCATCCACGTTCATCACCAGCAACATGGCGTTCTACAACCTGCCGGATCCCCGGCAGGTGGGCGTGCGCGCGAGCTTCAGGTTCTGAGTGACTGACGCCACCGACTTCCGGCTACGGCCACCGGCGGGCTTCCGGCTCGTCGTGGTGGGCGGTTGCGGGGGCATCGGCCGGCGGCTCGTCGAGGTGGCGCTGGCCTCGGGCCTGAAGGTGGCGATTCTCGATTTGCCCCAGTCCATTGCCGCTCATCCGCCGCCGCCGGACTGCGGTGTTTATCCGGCCGATGGCTCGGATCCCCGCCAGGTCGAGGCGGCGTTCGGTGCGCTGGCCAGGGGCTGGGGCGCGCTGGACGGTTTCGTCAATCTCTGCGGCTTTTCGCCGGCCCGCCAGCCGGTTGAGGCGCTGGATCTGGCCACCTGGCAACAAGCCATTGATGGCAACCTCAACGCCGCCTTCCTGACCTCGAAGTTCGCGTTGCCACTGCTCCGGCGCGGCATCGCACCGGCCATGGTGCACGTTGCCTCCAGTCTCGCCGTGAAAGCCTCGGCCGGTTACGGACCGTATGCAGCAGCGAAGGCCGGCATGCTCGCGCTCACGCGCATACTGGCCGCGGAGAACGCGCCCGGGATTCGTGTGAATGCGGTGGCGCCCAGCGCGGTGCGCACCGAGTTCATCACCGGTGGCACCGGCCGAAGCCCAAATCCTGACTCACCGCTGCTGGATCTCGACGCGTACGGCAAGGCGCTGCCACTCGGACGGATCGCCGAACCCGACGACATCGTGGGGCCGATCCTGTTCCTGCTCGGGCCCGGATCGCGCTACATGACCGGGCAGGTCCTGCACGTCAACGGTGGCCTGTTTCAGCCCTGACGCCGGGGATTCTGCTCACCAGGACTGCATCGCCAGCAGCAGATCCGCCGCTTCACCGATCTGCAACTGCGCATACCGGCCGCCGTAGTAGGTGAGTGGCGGGCCCTCTGCCTGCTCGAAGCGCTCCACCTCACCGACGAAGATCAGGTGATCCCCACCGTCGTGGGTCAGCGCCTTGCGGCACTCGAAGCGGGCCAGGCAATGGCGCAGGAGCGGCAGCCCTTCGGGGCTCACGTCGTGGGGCAGGCCGGCGAACTTGTCAGTACCTTTGGCGGCGAAACGCTCGGACAGGCTGACCTGGTCGGCCGCCAGCACGTGCACCACGAAGCGTTCCGCGCTCTTAAACGCCGGCATGCTGTACGCGTTGCGCGCGAGCGACCACAAAACCATTGGCGGATCCAGGGACAGAGAACTGAAACTGTTCGCCGTAACGCCGATGTTCTTCATCCCGTCCGGATCCACGGTGGTGATGATCGTGACGCCGGTGACGAAGGTGCCGAAGGCGCGGCGCAGCGTTTTCGGATCGGTGTTCACAAGCTCTCGAGTGCTGGTTCCCAGCCGCCCAGAAGGCCGGCGCCTTGTGCGGCCTTATTCATGCCCAGGATCTGTTGCAGGGCCCAGGCCAGGCACAGGTTGGAAGATACGGCGAGCAGCCCGAGTTCCTTTGCAGCGCGGGCGACAGCCCGGAGCGTCGGCATGCCCGTGCCACTGAAGAGCACGGCATCGACCCCGGTCTTTGGCAGCCGGCGCAGCACGTCCACGGCGTCGTCGCTCGTCAGCTGGTAGATCTGGCGGGTATCGGTTCCCGGCAGTTTCACCCGGCCGTGTGTAGCGACGGAGAAGCCGCGGCTCTCCCAGTACGCGACGCCCAGCTTGCCGAGCCACTCGGGGTAGGGCGCGACGATGGCGAGGCGGCGGGCGCCAAGGTGGCGCAGCGCGCGCTCAATGGCGTCCGCCGCGGTCACGATGGGATAGCCGGCGGCCTCTTCCAGTCGACGAATCGTCTCCCGTTCGGCCGTATGTCCGCAGAGGTAGGAGGAGCCCGTGCAGGCAAAGCCAAACGCCGTGAGTGCGAGTTCGTCGAAGTCGCGCAGTGTGTCACCGAGGTTCCGCAGGTAGTCCTCGAGACGGGTGCGAGTGTCCGGGGCGACGCTCACGAGCCGGGCGGTGACCACGCTCACGCCGGGCGGGCGCAGCAGGCCGATCTCCTGCTCAACCGTAGGGTTGGCCTGCGGGACGCCGATGCCGAGCACGCCGCGGCGGCCGTACTCTGCTGGCCTTACCGCCATCTCAGGGCCGCGAGGCGACCGCGCGTGCGACCTTGGCGGGGGCCACCGGTGCTGCCGGCTCGGCCCTGGCGACGGCTTCGCCGGGCACCTCGATGGTTTTCAGGAGACCGTCGACGACACCACGGAATTCATCCCACGGCGCGTAGCGCGCGCTGTGGCTGCGCACCACGAACGACGGTCCGGCGTAGAAGTTTTCGTACTGCGCGTGGCGATTGCCGAACTCGGAGCCGAACATTTCCCAGGCCAGCTTGTAGAGCTTGACGCGGTCGATGGCGGATTCCTGGTCCGTCCGCCAGTACTCCAGGAAGCGTTCGCGCGTTTCCGGATTGGCCAGCACCGAAATGTCTGCCGGCATCTGGAAGACACTGCCACCGCAGAGTTCCCGGAGCATCGCCAGCACGACCGGATAGTGCTCCTGGCACCAATTCAGCGTGGCTGCCATGTACCGCCGGTTGCAGGTGACAAAGCCACCGGGCACGGGCTCGCAGTTATAGACCTGGCCGTGGATCATCGCCGCGATGCTGGCCTCGAGAGCCGCCAGCCTGCCGAGCTGCTCGGCAACGACGGGGATCTGGTCCACGCCAGCGGACTTGGTGACTTTCGCCACCAGTCCCGTGAGGAACTGGAGCTTGGACCAGAAGCGTACGTTGGACTGGTGGTTGCCGAAACAATGGGAGGCCGTGCGCAGGTAAACCTCGCGTGACAGCTCGGGCTGATCGTGCACGAAGACCCGCTCCCACGGCACCTTGACGTCCTCGAAGATCAGCATCACATCGCTTTCGTCGAAGCGCGAGGCGAGGGGGCTGTCGAAGCCGTTCTGCGCGTAGAGGGCCAGCGGCTTGCGTGCCCAGAGGGTCAGCCCGGGCGTGTTCATCGGTATGGCGCAGGTGATGGCCTCTTTCTTGCGGTCTGGCGCGATGGGCGTGAGATTGCCGATCCAGACCTCGTCGCAGAAGATGCCGGAGGTGGCGAGCATCTTCATGCCATTCAGCGTGATCCCCGCCTCATCCTCGTGGGTGACGCGCATCACGGCCTGTCGCCCCTTGGTATCGCCGAACAGCTTCTGGCTCTTCGACTGGGGAGCGGGATGGACGGCGTAGGTTGCGAACAGGTCGTTATCGCGCAGGTGACGGTAGTAACTGCCGATATTCGCGGAGAAGTCCCGGCCGTCCGGCTGCTTGAGAATGTCCGGCTCCATGGCGATGGCCGTGACGAAACTCGAAACGTGGTCCGGGCTGCGGCCCATCAGGCCGTAGGTCTGGTCGGCGATGGCCTTGTGGCCCTTCATTCTGCGCATCAGGTCGTCCTGGGTGCGCGGCTTCAGGTAGTAGATACTGTGCCGCTTGCCTTCTTCCTCGAAGGTCATCAGGTCCCGGTTCTCGGGTGCCGCCTTGAAGTCGTACAGGCGGGCATAGGTCTGGGCCGCATCCTTAAAGGCCCGGTGGGTCGTTACATCGTCAACGCGCTCACCGCCGATATAGACCACGCGGCCGTCGCGGAGATTCTCGAGAAATTCCTTGCCGGTCCTTAACATCGCTGCTGCCTCTGATTCACGGTGACTACTCCGGGGGTGGTTGTCCGGGCGAGTTGTATCTAGAATAATACCTATGGAACGCGCCGGGTACAATCACCGACCTGCAGCCTGGCCCACGTCGAAGGGGACAATCATTGGGCGTTAAGTCAACACTGGATTTCGATCCCGGCGCCGTGGCGCCGCTGGCGGGCCACTGGATTGGCGGCCGTCTGGTTGGCGGTGACGGGCCGGCTATAGAGATCCGCCGGCCGTCGGACGGGCAATTGCAGGGAGTTATCCCTGAGGCTGGCCAGGCCGAAGTCGATGCTGCGGTGGCGGCCGCGAAGCACGCCCAGCCGGCGTGGTCGGCACTGGCTCCGAGGCGGCGCGCCGCCATCCTGTCCCGGTGGGCGGATCTCGTCGTCCGCGATGCCGAGTTGATCGCCCGTGAAGAGTCGCTGGCCTCCGCCCGGCTCATCGCCGAGACGCGCACGGTGGACGCGCCTGCGGCGGCGGACTGGATCCGCTTCTACGCCGAGTATGCCGACAAGGTGGATGGCGCTGTCACGCCCACGGACCCCAGTGCGTTGTCGCTGGTGGTCCACGAGCCCTACGGCGTGGTCGCCGCCATCGTCCCCTGGAATTTCCCGCTCGTGCTGGCGATCTGGAAAATTGCCCCGGCGATTGCTGCCGGCAACTGCGTGGTCGTCAAGCCGTCCGAACTCACGCCCTACTCGATCGTGCGCGTCGTCGCGCTGGCGACCGAAGCCGGGATGCCGCCCGGCGTGATCAATGTGGTGCACGGGCGCGGCGCATCGACCGGGCGGCTGCTCGTGCGCCACCCCGACGTCGGCTACGTGACCTTTACAGGTTCCACGACCACGGGCGTCCAGATCATGACGGACGCCGCGCAATCGGGCATCAAGCCGGTGAGTCTTGAGCTGGGTGGCAAGAACCCCCAGCTGGTCTTCCGTGACCACGGCGATCTGGACCTCGTGGCAGACAGCATTGCCTGGGGGATCACCCGCAACGCCGGGCAGCTGTGCTACGCCGGCACGCGCCTCGTCGTGGACCGGCGCGTGGAGGCGCCGCTCCTCGAGAAAATCATGCAGCGCATGCGGCTGTTACGTCCCGGCCCCACCTGGAATGCAGCGGCGACGCTCGCGCCCATCATCAGCCGGGCGCAGCTGGACCGGATGCAGCGGCTGGTTGACACCACGGTCCAGGAGGGGGCAGAGGCGGTACTCGGCGGCCACGGCTTTGAGGGCGATGGCGGCGGATCCTTTTTCGAACCCACGGTGCTGCGCCAGCTGCGGCCGGACATGACCGGTTTCACCACGGAAATCTTCGGGCCCGTCCTCGGCGTGCAGGCCTTTGACGATGACGAGGAGGGCATTGCGCTGGCCGGTCACCCGGTCTACGGACTGGCGGGATCGATCTACACGCGCGACCTCAACAAGGCGATCCGCGCCGCCCGGCGCCTGCAGGCGGGCACCGTCTGGGTTAACACCTGGGGCCGCAAGTCAGCGGACATGACGAGTCCCTTCGGCGGGTTCAAGCAGTCGGGCTTCGGGCGGGAAGCCGGCCGGGCGGGCTTCGAGCGTTTCCTGCGCTCCAAGTCGATCTGGATCGATCTTTCCGCACCCTGACGCCGGGACTGAATCCCTTACGACGTACATCATTGAGAGGACTGCAGTGAGCAACCAGAAAATTATCGTGTTCGGCGCTACCGGCAAACTGGGCTTGCAAGTGCTGCGCCAGGCGCTCGACTTGGGCTTCGACGTCACGGCCTTCGTGCGCGATCCGGCCAGGCTCGTCATGCAGCACCCGAAGCTGCACGTGGTGACTGGCGATATTCTCGATGCGGGCAGCGTGGAGCGTGGCCTTGCCAGCGGTTATGACGCCGTGATTTCCGCGCTGGGCATCTTTCACCGGGAGCCGCGGACGGAGCTTTCCGACGGCACCGCCAACATCGTGCGCGCGATGGAAAAGCACGGCATCACCCGGCTCGTGGTCGTGTCCTCGCTGGGCGCGGGTGACAGCAAGGGCCAGGGCAACTTGCTGGCCCGGGGCCTGCAGCGGCTGCTGCTCAGGCACGTGCTCGTCGACAAGGACCGGCAGGAAGCTCTGGTGGCCGCGAGCAGCCTCACGTGGACGATCCTGCGACCGCCGCAGCTGACGGACGAGCCGACCGCCAGGGCAGACCTGGTGGCCTGGTCCGGGCCGCCGTCGCGGGAGAAGAAGTCCTGGAAGACGTCACGGGCTTCGGTGGCACGGGCCGCGCTGGAGGCCGTGAGCAAGGGCAAGTACCTGCGGCAGGCGGTGAATATCTCTGAACCGGCTTAAGCGCCCGGCTGCGCTCAGCTGATCGGTATCCACTTCGGCGCCTCGCCCGTGCGTGAGCGCGAGAGCGTCATCTGGTATTCGAACTTGTCGGGCCGGTAGAAGGATTCGAAGAATTCCAGGGGCGCACCCGTGTGATCCCGGGTCAGGCGCTTCATGTGAATCAGGGGTGACCCGACGCTCACCTGGAGGACGCCGGCGGTATCGGCGTCTGCTGCCCTGGCAGTCAGCGTTTGCTCGGCCGTGGCGGCCACGAGCCCCGCCGTTTCCAGAGTCATCAGCACCGGCGCATTGCCGAGCCGGCCCTTGCGGAAATGCCGGGCCATGGACTCGGGCAGGTAGCTCGACATGTGGGAGAAGGGCTCCCGCCCCATGCGTCGCACCCGCACGATCAGCAGTACCGAGTTGCCGAAACGCTCGTCCCGCTGCCGCAGGGCCAGCGGCGTCGGAATGTGTTCGAAGCGCAGGACGTCAGCCCGGGTCCGCAGGCCCAGCGTTGCCAGGTTCTCGTAGAGTCCGCTGATGTTTGCGCGCGGGGTCTGGGCCGAGGCCGTCGCAACCGGATAAGTACCGCTGCCGCGCACGCGCCGGATCAGCCCCTCGCGTTCGATCTCGGCCAGGGCGCGGCGGATCGTGACCCGGGAAACGCCAAATTCCTGCCGGAGCTCCTCTTCGGTCGGTAGGGCGACGTCTGGCGGATAAATGCCGTCCCGCAGCCGCTGTCCGAGCACCAGGTAGGCCTGGTGATACCTGGGTGCGGCCCCAAAGGTGTCGTCAGTGGTGCCCTTTTTCCGGCCGCGCTTGAGCTTTGGTGTCGCCATCGTCCACGGCCCTTTGCTGCCCGTCAGTGCTGAATCCGAGTCTACGCGGCTGGCAGCCGGGCTGCATTGACATAAGGATTCACGTGGGGGGTTGACGGGCGGGTTTCAAGTTGTATTATTGAAGATACAACAAAAACTACTCAACATAATCACTTTAAACTCTCGGGGAGAACGTCTCAATGAAGAAACTAGTTGCACTAGCGGTGCTGGGGCTGCTGTCGGTCAGTGCGAACGCGGCGGGCACCTACAAGCTCACTGTCATCAACTCCTACAACCCGTTCGACCCGGGCGGTGCCTCGAGTCTGATCGGTCCGATACCGGTGGCCGGTGTTGCGACCGTGGACGGCGCGGGTAATGTCTCGGCAACGGGTATCAGTCACTCGTTCGTCAACGGCAACTTCACCTACAACTACACGGGTGGCGTCTGGTCGACGGTGGTGGGTGGCACCTCCATCACGCACACGGAGACCTGTGTTGAGCTCGGCAGCACGCCCTGCTCGGAC
This sequence comes from Gammaproteobacteria bacterium, assembly GCA_031395645.1. GTDB lineage: Bacteria > Pseudomonadota > Gammaproteobacteria > Steroidobacterales > SHZI01. The sequence continues at coordinate 91,211 of JANNJM010000049.1, forward strand.
GCACGGAGCGGATTCGGCGGCAGCTTCTGGAACAATACGCAGCAGAATTACGGCGCCACGTCCAACATTTGCCCGGGGACCCTGGGGTTCCCTGATCCCGGCACCTGCGACCGCGTGTCCATCACCGAAGTTCCCGGCGTCTCCCTGACGATCGTCGAGCAGTCCGAGTTCCCCATCCCCGGCCTCGGTCAGGGCTTTTTCTACCGGTTCTTTGCAGACACCGACGGGGACGGCGTGGTCGACACCAGCGACAACTGCAAAGCGACCGCGAACCCGCTCCAGCAGGATGCCAACGCTGACGGTTTCGGCAACATCTGCGATGCTGACATCAACAACAGCGGCACGGTGACTACGGCCGACTTCGGCCTGCTGCGCTCGGTGCTCGGCCAGGCTGCCGGCTTTAACGCCACGGCTGCCGCCTCCGACATGAACAGCAGCGGCACGGTGACGACGGCCGACTTCGGCCTGCTGCGCGCCCGTCTCGGCACCGCGCCGGGGCCGTCCGGCCTGGCGTGCGCAGGAACCCCGCCGTGCCCGGTTCCATAATCGGCTAGGCAATCTGCTGACTGCAACTGGGAACCCGCTTCGGCGGGTTCCCTTTTTTCAGGCGTTGTACGTGCTCGAGCTGGTGCTGCCGCCGTGGCCCGTCCAGTTGGTGTGAAAGAACTCTCCACGCGGCTTGTCGGTCCGTTCGTAGGTGTGGGCGCCGAAGTAATCCCGCTGGGCCTGTAACAGGTTGGCGGGGAGCACGGCGCTGCGGTACTGGTCGTAGAAGGCCAGCGCGGTGCCGAAGGCCGGCACCGGAATCCCCTTCTTCGCCGCGGTGGCGACGATGTTTCGCCAGCCCTTCTGGCACTTTTTGATTTCGCCGCGAAAGAAATCGTCGAGCATCAGGTTCGTCAGCTTCGGATTGTTGTCGTAGGCTTCCTTGATCTTGCCGAGGAAGCGCGAGCGAATGATGCAGCCGCCGCGCCACATGAGCGCGATGCCGCCGTAGTTGAGGTTCCAGCCGTACTCCTTGCCGGCCGCGCGCATCAGCATGTAGCCCTGCGCGTAGCTGACGATCTTCGAGGCGTAGAGCGCGTGGCGGATGTCTTCGATGAAGGCCGCTTTCTTCGCGGGATTGGCGGCGATGCTTGTCAGCAGGGGCCGTGGTCCCTTGAGCTTGCGGGCGGCCTTGACGCGCTCGTCCTTCAGGGCGGAGACGCTGCGGGCATAGACGGCTTCGGCCATGAGCGTGGTCGGAATACCGAGGTCCTGGGAGTTGATGACCGTCCACTTGCCGGTACCTTTTTGTCCGGCGGTGTCGAGGATCCTGTCCACGAGGGGCGAGCCGTCGTCGTCTTTCCTCGCAAGGATGTCCCGGCTGATTTCGATGAGGTAGCTGTCGAGCTCGCCCTTGTTCCAGTCGGCGAGGACGGCGTGCATCTCGTCGGCGCTCATGCCAAGAGCGTTTTTCATGATGTTGTACGCTTCGCAGATGAGCTGCATGTCGCCGTATTCGATGCCGTTGTGGACCATCTTCACGTAGTGGCCCGAGCCCTGTTCGCCGACCCAGTCGCAGCACGGCACGCCGCCATCCACCTTGGCCGAGACGGCCTGGAAGATCTCCTTCACGGCCGGCCAGGCCTGCGGCGAACCGCCGGGCATGATGCTGGGCCCGCGCCGCGCGCCTTCTTCGCCGCCCGACACGCCGCTGCCGACGTACAGCAGCCCCTTGCTTTCGCAGTGCTTCACCCGGCGGTTGGTGTCCTCAAACAGCGAGTTGCCGCCGTCGATGATGATGTCGCCGGGGGCGAGGTGCGGGATGAGCTGCTCGATGAAGTCGTCCACGGCCTTGCCGGCCTTGACGAGCATCATCACGCGGCGCGGGCGCTTGAGATTGGCGACCATGTCCTGGATGGAGCGCGCGCCGATGACCTTGGTGCCTTTGGCCTCGTTCGCGAGAAAGTGGTCCACCTTGTCGACGGTGCGGTTGTAGGCCACGACCGTGAAGCCGTGGTCATTCATATTAAGGATGAGGTTCTGGCCCATGACGGCCAGGCCGATCATCGCGATATCGCCGGTTGGTTGCATCGGTACGTCCCTCCCCAAAAATGCAGTATGGCCCCGGGGCGTCGGCCAGCGCCAGCGAGCGGGCCCTTACGAGGGCAGCGCTCCGCAGCGGCGTTGTCCATCCTGTCCTCCCCGTCGCAGTCATGTGTAAAGGGTGGCGACAACGACGATTCGCCCGAGTATGCCGCAGGCCTCGGCACGTGTATGTTGGGAAGAAGTCTATGGCCGGGGATCGTCGTGAAGTCGCTAGTTGGAATCGCTGCACTTTGTCTGCTGTCGGGCGCAGCGCAATCCGCCGCGCCGCTCACGAACGGGAAGATTGCATTCGCGAGCAGTCGCAACGCCAACTTCGACATCTACACCATGAACGACAACGGTTCGGACCAGACCCGGCTCACCAGCAATGCGGGCGAGGACCTGAACCCGGCCTGGTCGTCGAACGGCAGCCGAATCGCTTTCCAGAGCAACCGCGACGGCCCCGTCGAGATCTACGCCATGAACGCCAACGGCACGGGCCAGACCAGGCTCACCACCAACTCGTTGGGCAATCGCGAACCTGCCTGGTCGCCCGACGGCAGCCAAATCACGTTCCAAAGCTCCCGCGACGGCAACAGCGAGATCTACGTCATGAACGCCAACGGGTCGGGCCAGACCAACCTCAGCAGTAATCCGGCGATCGATGACCAGCCCGTCTGGTCACCCGACGGCACCCGGATCGCGTTTACGAGCTACCGCGCCGGCAATGCCGAGATTTACGTGATGAACGCGAATGGCACGGGCCAGACCCGGCTCACCAGCATCGCGGCGTTCGATTTCAACCCCGCCTGGTCGCCCGACGGCAGCCAGATCGCGTTCGCGAGCGATCGCGATGGTAACTGGGAGATCTACGTGATGAACGCCAAGGGGACGCGCCAGACCCGGCTCAGCAACAACGCGGCGACCGACGTCGAACCTACCTGGTCAGCCGACGGCAGTCAGATTGCGTTTACCAGCTACCGCGATGGCCTCATCGCGAAGATCTACCTCATGAACGCCGACGGTTCGGGCCAGACGAACCTCAGCAACAATGCGGAGTTCGATTACCAGCCCGCCTGGTCGCCCGTCGGCAGGCAGATCGCGTTCGCCAGCAGTCGCGACGGCAACAACGAGATCTACACCATGAATGCCAACGGGTCGGGTCCGACCCGGCTCACCAGCAACACGGCGTCCGACGTCGAACCCGCCTGGTCGCCCGATGGTAGCCGGCTCGCGTTCACCAGCACCCGCGACGGCAATTTCGAGATCTACGCCATGAATGCCGACGGCTCAAACCAGACGCGGCTCACCAGTAACACCGCGGCGGACGAGCAACCGGCCTGGTCACCCGACGGCACCCGGATCGCCTTCAAGAGCAACCGGGACGGCCTGAGCGAGATCTACGTGATGAACGCCAACGGCACGGGGCAGACGCGGCTTACGAACAACACGGCGAGTGACTTCAATCCCGCCTGGTCGCCCGATGGCACCCGGATCGCCTTCGCAACCACACTGAACGGCAACTTCGACATCTACGTCATGAATGCCAACGGCTCGGGCCAGGCCGGGCTCACCACCAACCGCCCCGGGCAGGACGTCGAACCCGCCTGGTCGCCTGACGGCAGCCGGATCGCGTTCACCACCTTCGTGAACGGGAACAACGAGATCTGGGTCATGAATGCCAACGGGTCGGGCCAGGCCGGGCTCACCAACAACGCAGTCAATGATGAACACGCCAGCTGGTCACCGGACGGCAGCCGGATCGCATTCTGGAGCGACCGCGACGGCAACCGCGAGGTCTACGCCATGAACGCCAACGGGTCGGTCCAGACCAACCTCACCCGCAACGCGTCGCTGGACTTCCTGCCTGACTGGCAGCCGATACCCCTCGCCGGGAGGATCGTGTTCGAAAGTACTCGCGACGGTAACGATGAGATCTACGCCATGCATGCCAACGGCACCGGCGCAACGCGGCTCACCAGCAACGTGGTTGCAGACAAGGCACCCGCCTGGTCCCCCAATGGCACCCGGCTTGCCTTCGAAACGTTTCGCGATGGCATCTATTTTGAGATCTACAGCATGAACGCCGACGGCTCGAATCAAATCAGGCTCAGCAACACGACGCCAGCCGACTACGACCCTGCCTGGTCGCCCAATGGCAGCCAGATCGTGTTCTGGAGCGAGCGCGGTGGCAAGGATCAGGTCTGGGTCATGAACGCCGATGGTTCGAATCCAGTCAACGTCAGCAACAATGCGTTTGGAGACTTCAGCCCCGTGTGGTCTCCCGATGGCACCCGGATCGCTTTCAAGACCTTCCGCGACGGTAACGCCGAGGTCTACGTCATGAACGCCAACGGCACGGGCCCGACCAACCTCAGCAACAACGCGGCGTATGACGGTGAGCCCGCCTGGTCGCCCGACGGCAGCCGGATCGTGTTCAACAGCAACCGCGACGGCAACTACGAGATTTACGTCATGAATGCCAACGGGTCGGGCCAGACCCGGGTCACCAGCAATGCGGCGCTGGACCTCGAACCCGCCTGGTCACCCGACAGCAGCCAGATCGCGTTCTCGAGCGATCGCGACGGCAACCGGGAGATCTACGTGATGAACGCCAACGGGTCGGGCCAGACCCGGCTGACCCGCAACGTGGTGGCCGACAGCTCCCCCGCCTGGGTGCTCGGGACCGACCTTGATCTCGATGGCGTGGTAGACAATGCCGACAACTGCAGGCTGGTGGCCAACGCGAGCCAGCTCGATGCGGACGGCGATACCTTCGGCAACCTCTGCGATGCTGATCTGAATAACAGTGGGCTCGTGACGACCGCAGACTTTGCCGTCCTGCGCTCCGTGCTCAATCAGAACGCCGCCTCGAGTCCGACAGCCGCTGCGGCCGACCTGAACGGCAGCGGCACCGTGACGACGGCGGACTTTGCCATTCTGCGCAGCCGGCTCAACACCGCTCCCGGGCCTTCGGGCCTGAATCCTTGACGGCTGCCAGCCGGCTGCTCACCACGCTGCTCGCCGCACTCCTGCTGCCCGGCCTTCTACTGCCGGAACTGGCACTCGCCGACTACTACGACGACATCGGCTTCCGGCAGCTGCAGGCAAAGCTGGGCGCCGCCACGCCAACGGGCGCTGCTGTGCTCGTCGTACAGGCCGAGGGTACGCAGGTGCTGAATGGCATTCCCACCTGGGCGCCGGATCCCGGCACGGCCGAGTTCAGTGGCAACACCATCTCCGACCGCTCCGGCGCACCGGCCGGCGTGTATTCCGGCCACGCCACGGCGGTCGGTACTTTTCTGTACGGCAACCGCACCTCCATCGCACCCGGGAAGACTGCGGTCAGCGTGTACGCGGCCGGTGACTGGATAGGGGCGGGGTTCCTGCGGGCTGGTGTTCCCGGGGCTCCGCAGCCACTGTCGGTGCGTGCACGCGTGGCCAATCACAGCTGGGTCGGCGCCGCTGCAGCCGGTAATTCGGACGCTTTGCGGCGGCTCGACTGGGTGATCGCGCGTGACGAGTTCGTCAACGTCGTCGGCTTGAGTAACGGTGGCCCGAATCCGCCGTTGTTATCGAGTGCGTACAACGTGGTTTCGGTAGGTCGTAGCGACGGCATCCACGGCCATGGCACGGCGCGGGTCGACAGCACCTATACAGCCGGCCGGGTTCGCCCCGATCTGGTGGCCCCCGGCGCGGTGACCAGCGAGACCACACCGAAGGTTGCTGCGGCGGTCCGGCTCCTCATCGAAACGGGCCAGGCCAATGCGCGACTCTCCAGTGATCCGGTGACGGTGTCGATGCAGAATCGTGCCGGGGGCACGGTCCGCAATGCGGAGCGCAGCGAAGTGCTCAAGGCCGCGCTGATGGCTGGTGCACTGCGTATCGCCGACTATCGGCAGGCGCCCTTAAGCCAGGCCGGCAACGGCCTCGACGCGCGCTTCGGCGCGGGTCAGCTCAACGTGTGGAACAGTTACAGGGTCCTCGCGGCCGGCGAGCAGAACAATCTGGAAGACCAGCCCGCGGGTGCGGGTGCGGTGGCCGCCACGGGGTGGGACTATGACCCGCGCTTTGGCGGAGCCGCCGGCGCGAATGCCGTGGCCACGTACTACCTGCCGACTCAGGTCTCCGATAGCAGACTGATTGTGGCGCTGTGCTGGAACCTGAAGATCGACGGCGGCACGCCGGGCTCGTTCGACGGCAGCGCCACGCTGTTTGATCTCGACCTTCAGCTCCTGGACGTGACGACCGTCGCGGGCCCGGTCACGGTCGAGATTTCGCGCAGCAAAACCGAAAACTCCGAGCACCTCTGGCTGCCGATCCGTGCCGGGCGTCAGTACGCCCTGCAGGTGTCGCGCCCGGGCACCCAGCCGGCTTTCGACTGGGATTTCGCGCTGGCCTGGCGCACCGAGCGCTTGCGTTAGACGGCGCTTCGATGCGGCACGAACCGACGGGGTTATGTGTAATTTGAGCGGTGCCGCGCGGCCCTGGTGATATTTTGTCTGCCGGCAGCGGTCCAGCCTTGGCACGCTGCCCTCCACAGAAGGTAGTAATGGATGACTTCCTCCCGATATTTGCCGTGCGTCCGGATGCCCCGGTTGGCGTTCGTGGTCGCGCTATGCACGGTGGGGGCCGCGGCGTGGGCTGCTGATCAGGACCAGGACGGCGTCAGCGACGCAACCGACAACTGCACCCTGAGTGCCAACCCGAGCCAGCTGGACGCCAATGCCGACGGCATCGGCAACCTCTGTGATGCGGATCTCAACAACAGCGGGCTGGTAACGACGGCGGACTTCGGCATTCAGCGTCTGCAGCTCGGCCAGACTGCGGCAGCGAGCCCGACTGCCGCCGCCGCCGACCTGAACGGCAGCGGAATCGTCACGACGGCTGATTTTGGTATCCTCCGTGGCAAACTCGGCACGGCACCGGGGCCCTATGCCGCGGCCATCGGTCTCGACGCCCGGCCCGCGAACACGACCTGTAGCGCGCCGCCCCGACCCTCGGGCGATGCAACCGTCTCGACTGTTGACGCCTTTCCGACCTTGCCGACCCTGACGCAGCCCGTCAAGATCCTGCAGGCGCCCGGCGATGCCTCGCGGTGGTTCGTGCTGGAAAAATTCGGCCGGGTCCGGGTCTTCAGTGTCAGCAATCCAGCGGTCGTGACCACCTGGCTCGATTTAACCGCACTCGTCAATGACACCTCGGAGGGCGGCTTGCTGGGCCTGGCGTTTCATCCCGGCTACCCGGCGGTGCGGGAAGTCTTCGTGTCCTACACCGGCGATCCCGGCGGTGCCATGGTGTCCAAAGTCGCGCGAGTGATCCTCGACAACGTGGTGACGCCGTCGGTGACAACCCGGCAGATCCTGCTCACGGTCAACCAGCCGTTCACCAACCACAAGGGGGGTGATATCGCCTTCGGCCCCGACGGCTACCTGTACTTCGGGCTCGGCGATGGCGGCGGCGCAAACGACCCGTTCAATTACGCCCAGGACAACACGCGCCTGCTCGGCAAGATGCTCCGCTTGGGCGTCGTGGGCGTGACCTACCCAAGCCCGGGGTACGTGATCCCCGTCACCAATCCCTTTGCTGCCAATCCTAAATGCGGACCGGCTGCCAACGCCGCCAACTGCCCGGAAATCTACGCCAGCGGACTGCGCAATCCCTGGCGCTGGAGCTTTGACGGGCCCTCCGGCGAGCTCTGGGCGGGTGATGTGGGTGAGGGCGACCGTGAGGAGATCGACCGCATCGAGCTGGGTGGCAACTACGGCTGGAACTGTCGCGAAGGCTTCATTGCCGGACCGGCGACCTGCGGCACTGCCGGGCTGATCGACCCGGTGAGCGACTACACGCATGCGGACGGCGACGTGTCGATCACCGGTGGCTACGTCTACCGTGGCGCCGCCATTGGCAACCTGATCGGCCGGTACGTCTTTGCCGACTACGGCTCCGGCCGCATCTGGGCGCTGGAGGACGATGGCCAGGGTGGCTACAGCAACGACCTGCTGATCGACACCCCCTACAACATCACCACCTTCGGCCAGGGAGTGGACGGGGAATTGTATTTCGCCGATATCTCCAACGGCGACATCTACCGCATCACGCCCGCCGCGGGTGGTACGCCAGACACGATCCCGGCCACGCTCTCTGCCAGCGGCTGTGTCGCTGCCGGTAATCCCACCCAGCCGGCCGGCGGTGTCATTCCCTACGGGGTGAACGCGCCGTTCTGGTCCGACACTGCCGCCAAGGAGCGTTTCCTTGCCATTCCGGATGGCACGAGCATTACCCGGAATGCGAGCAACGATTTCGACTTCCCGGCGGGCTCGGTGCTGATGAAGTCGATGCGCCTGGCCGGCCAACTGATCGAGACGCGGCTCCTCATGCGGCACCCGGACGGCGTGTGGGCCGGGTACACCTACGAATGGAACGCTGCCCAGACAGCGGCCACGCGTGTCATTGGCGGCAAGACCCGGCAGGTGAGCGGGCAGACCTGGATCTACCCGAGTGAAGGCGAATGCATGCAGTGCCACACGGCGGCGGCCGGCTTCTCGCTGGGCGCCGAAACGGCGCAGCTGAACAGTCACCTCATTTATCCTGCGACGAACCGCACGTCCAACCAGCTGGCGACGCTCGCGTCCATCGGCCTCTTCAGCGCGCCGTTGCCCCCGCCGGCCAGTTTGCCCGCGCTGGTCGATCCCGCAGACCTTACGCAATCACTCACCAACCGCGCACGTGCGTGGCTGCACACGAATTGTGCCCAGTGCCATCAGCCCGGCGGGCCAACGCCTTTCAATATGGACCTGCGCTACTCGACGCCGCTGGCGGCGACGAACGTGTGCAACGCGACGCCGCAGGCGGGGAGTCTGGGCATTGCGAATGCGCTCTTGATTGCGCCGGGCGACGCCACCCGTTCCATCGTGATTGCCCGTGCCAACCGGCGGGATGCGCAGGGCATGCCACCCGTAGGCTCGAACGTCGTGGATGCTGCGGGCGTAAGCCTGCTGACGTCGTGGGTGAACAGCCTCAGCGGCTGCTGATGTCCCGGCAGCCTACGGCGCCAGGCCGGACGGCCCCGGGGCGGTATTGAGCTGGTTGCGCAGGATGGCGAAGTCAGCGGTGGTCACGGTGCCGCTGCCGTTCAGGTCAGCGGCGGCGGCTGTGGCGCTTGCGGACGAGCTCTGGTTGAGCACTGAGCGCAGGATGGCGAAATCCGCCGTTGTCACTGTGCCGCTGTTGTTCAGATCCGCATCACAGATATTGCCGTAACCGTCGCTGTCTCCGTCCAGCTGGGCAGGGTTGGCCACCAGAGTGCAGTTGTCGTTAGCGTCTGTGACACCATCGCTGTCGGCGTCAGGCGGGGGCACGAGGTTGCTGACGAGGCGCACGCCCGTGGAGTGCCAGAGCGCCGTCCCCTCGGCCGCGCTGTGGGGCAGGTAGCCCTCGTACCAGAGCACAACGTCTCGCGCGTCGATGTCCTCGCCGTTGTTGTAGGGCACCTGGGTATTGGGGCCGAAGGTCCAGCCAGCGTTCTCGGAGCCGCGAAACCGGCGGCCGAAGACCGTGTGATTGTCGTAGCCCGCGACCGGGAATGTCGAGGAGCCGTCCGGGATCGAGAAATCCGCAAAGCCGGGCAGCACGTCGAGCTGCAGGCCGGTGGTCACGTCCCGGATGCGCCAGGCGTGATCAACCGCAGACGACGCATCGGCATCGAATTCCGTGGCCAGCACGCCGAATCCGGCACCGTCGTCCCGGAGTATCTGGTCGTCCGTCGGCCCGTCGAGGTCGGCGTCAATGCGCCAGTTGGGGTAGTGCACGTGGTCGATGACGCACTCGAGGCCCCGGCTGAAAATGTGCGCATCGATCGTGCCGTCGGCGCTCAGGTAGTACACCTGGTACAGGTCGTACTCGCCGATCTCGTCGCGAATCCCGATTTCGTACCACAGCTTGCCGGCGAGCGTGAATTCGCGCTGCGCGAGCGTGGCGTTGCCCGCCCAGGGAATCGGCTGGACCGTGCCGCCCAGCCGGTCGACAAAGGGCCCGCACACGTTGTTATCGTAGAACACCCGCATCACGGGGAAGCTCAGGCTGGCGAGCAGGGTGCGGCCCTGGAAAGTAACGTCGCGGAGCTTCAGCCCCTCGTTGCTGGTGACGGAGTAGTCGAAGGTCCAGCCTTGCCAGGCCACCGGCGCCGCCACGGCGGCGGGCGCGACGACGGTTACCAGCAGTCCGAGCATGGCGTCGCGCAGGTGTTCGCGCCAACTAGGGATGGAGATCACGAGCCTTCCTCGCGGCTGCGCAGGACGCGCCGGGTGGTCAGGTCGACCCAGGCGGCGAATTCCGGCGCCGCTTCGTCGGCGGCGCGAAACGTCATGTAGATGACCCGCGTTGGATAGAAGCCCTTGCCCTCGGCGACGTAGGCCAGGATGCCGTTGGCCTGCAAGACCGACACCCGTTCCACGCCGCGGGCATTGAAATAGCTACGGGCGAGGCCTTCCGCCTCGGTAATTTCCCCGTCGGTCACGTCGGGCTGGTAGTCCGTCGCCGGGATCTGGCGGACGCCCCGGACCGCTGCCCGGTCGAGCGTGACTTCCACCGTTGCGTTATTTTCGTAGCTGAAATACACGAGCCGCGAGGTGTTGGCTTCGGCCGCATCCTTGCCGCCGGACTCCACCAGATCCGGCCGGTTGTAGCGGCGGCCGAGCAACGTGCGGACTTCAGGCCGGGCGAGCGCAACGCGCTCGCGTTCGGTCACTTTCCGGCTCTGCAGTTGCGCGGCGCGTTCCGCGCTGCCGGGCGTGCTCAAGGTGACGGCATTGCGCAGGCCACGGGGCTGCGGTGGCCAGGTCTGGTCGGCGTGATCGTGGACGTGGCCGGTGGGGTGGGCGGCGGCAACGTCCGCCGGGACGACGGGGCTTTGCGCCGAGGCGGGGAGGGTGACAGCCAGGCTCGCCAGGACGGTGATCGCCAGTTGTGGCCGCCAGGTGCGGGCCGGGGTGGGTTCGCGGTGCATGCTGTTGTGCTTGTCAGAGCGATTGGTTACTGGATGATCGGAGAATACTACGGGCAATGGGCGGAAGGCGCTGACGTCAACCGCGAGTTATGTGAAATCAGTAGCGGGTCGGCGCGCGAGGTGCACCTGCTTCTGAGGTGGCGCTCGCCAGCGGATGGGAATAATCTCTTGTGACAGGTCCCTGCTCCCGGCATTCGCCGTCAGCGGGGTACGTGAGGCAATGGATTTCCTCGCCAGTCAGAACCCACGGACGGGGGTGCTGATTATTTTTTGACGGGGAATTTATATGCGCAGCGTAAAACTTGTCTCTCTCGGTCTCGCTCTGTTGTTCGCGTCTGGCATCGCGTCCGCGGCGCTCACGCTCAGCATCGAGCTCAATCCGAATCCGGTGCGTGCGGGCGAGACGCTGATCGCGCAGCTGACGGTGGCGAACAATGGCGGCGCTGCGGTCAACACCGTGGTGCTGCAGGCGACCGTGCCGGCCAACGTGAATGATTTCAATTCTGCCCTGATGACCGGCGGCGGAACCTGCATCGTCATCGTCAACAACCTGGCGTGCGATTCCGCCGAACTGATGAACTGGGTCCTCGGCACGATTCCCGCCGGCGGCGCTGTCACGGTGTCGGTGCCGCTCGTGGTGACCGTCGCGACTGTTGCCGGCACCACGATCACACTGCCCGGCAACGTACTGGTCAATAACGTGAGCACGGTAACGGCCAATGCGGTGGCGGTGGTCAGTACGACCAATGCGCTGTCGCTGGCGGTGGACGAGGACAAGGACCGGGTCGTGACCGGTGATAGGCTGACTTACACGCTAACCTACGGCAATCGCGCCGCCAGCAGCAGCGTGACCGGTACGACGCTCAGTTTCCCGGTGCCCGTGGGCACAACGTTTGTGTCGGCCACCGGCGGCGGGACCTTCGCCGCGGGCAGCGTGTCATGGACCCTCGGCAGCCTGCCCGCGACGCAAGCTGGCCATCAGCAGGTTGTGGTATCGGTGAACAACGGCCTCGCCGCAGGTTCGGTGCTCGAGGTTACCGCCGCGATGATTGCCGGCTTGGGCGTGGTGCCCGAGAGCGCCACGGCGACGGCGGTCACGCGGGTGGCAGCCAGCGCGCCACTCGTGCTCGGCGTCGAATTCAACCCCGATCCCGTGCGGCCGAACGAACAGGGTGTCGTGCAGCTGACGGTGACGAACCGCGGGGGCGTGGCGCTGACGGGCGTGGTGCTGCAGGCACGGGTGCCGCAGTCGCTCAACTCCTTCAATGCGGCCCTGATCACGGGCGGCGCAACCTGCATCATTGGCGTCTCGAACAATCTGGCATGCGATTCAGCCGAGCTGATGAACTGGACCCTGGGCACCATCCCGGCCGGCGGTGGCATCACGGTATCGGTACCAGTCTTCGTGGCAGTGAGTACCGCCGCCGGGCGTCTGCTTAAGCTGGAGGCGCTGGTCGGCGATGACGGTAGCAACCGGGCGGTGCAGGAGACCACCGTTACTGTGGACACGGACGGCCCACTGTCACTGGCGGTGGACGAGGACAAGAATCCGGCGGCCACGGGCGAGCTCCTGACCTATACGCTCACCTACGGCAACCGCGCCACGAGCAGCAGCATCACGGCGACCAGCCTGAACTTTCCGGTTCCGGCGGGCACGACCTTCGTGTCGGCCACCGGTGGCGGGGTCTTGTCTGCTGGTAGCGTGCAATGGGCGCTGGGCAGCCTGCCGGCTACGCAATCCGGTCTTCAGCAGGTCGTGGTGTCTGTGAACAATGGCCTCGCTGCGGGTACGGCGCTGACTGTCAACGCCGCGACGATTTCCGGCCTGAACAGCAGCCTCGTAACGGAGTCGGCACGGGCGACCGCGGTGATGCGGGTGGCGAGCGCTCCGCCGCTCCTGCTCGGCGTCGAATTCAACCCCGATCCAGTGCGGCCGAACGAACAGGGTGTCGTGCAGCTGACGGTGACGAACCGCGGGGGCGTGGCGCTGACGGGCGTAGTACTACAGGCACGGGTGCCGCAGTCCCTCGGTTCCTTCAATGAGGATCTCATCACGGGCGGCGCAACCTGCATCATTGGCATCTCGAACAATTTGGCATGCGATTCAGCCGAGCTGGTGAACTGGAGCTTGGGCACCATCCCGGCCGGCGGTGGTATCACCGTGTCCGTGCCGGTGTTCGTGCTTTCTGGCTCTGCTGCTGGGCGTCTGCTGGTGCTCGAGGCGCTGGCGACTGACGATGGCAGCAACCGTGCAGCGACGGAGGCGACCGTGGCGATGGATACGGACAATCCGTTGTCGCTCTCGGTGGACGACGACAAGAACCCGGTCGCGCCCGGCAACGTGGTGACCTACACGCTTGCGTATGGGAATCGGGCCCTGACCAGCAGTATCACCGGTACGACGCTCAAGTTCCCGATACCGGCGGGCACGACCTTCGTGTCGGCCACCGGCGGCGGGACTCTGTCTGCGGGCATGGTGCAGTGGGCGATTGGCAGTCTTGCGGCGACGCGCTCTGATCGTCGGCAGGTCGTGGTGTCGGTAGACAACGGTCTGGTCGCCGGCACCGTGCTCGCCGTAAATGCCGCGACGATTTCCGGTCTCAACAGCAGCCTCGTGTCCGAGTCCGCGAGCGCCACGGCGGTGTCGCGGGTGGCGACCAATCCGCCGCTCGTGATCGGGGTTGAGCTGAACCCCGATCCGGTACGCCCCAGCGAACAGGCGTTTGCGGAGCTGACGGTGAGCAACCGCGGCCTCGCTCCGCTGACCGGGGTGGTGCTGCAGGCGCGAGTCCCGCAGTCGCTGACCGACTTCAATCCTGCCCTCTTGACGAACGGCGGCACCTGCATCATCGGCATCTCGAATAACCTCGCGTGCGATTCCGCTGAGTTGATGAACTGGGCCCTCGGTACGATACCGGCGGGCAGCGGCATTACGGTTTCTGTGCCAGTGCTTACAGCGGCGGGGACCGGGGCCGGACGCCTGCTCGTCCTCGAGACGCTGGCCACCGACGATGGCACCAACCGGGCGATGAATGAGCGCGCGGTGGCGGTGGACTCCGACAACCCGCTGACGCTGGCGGTCAATGACAACCTGGACGCCGTGCCGAGTGGCGGCCTGCTCCAGTACACACTGACCTATGGCAACCGCAACACCGTCGGCAGCGTGACGGGTACCACCCTGAGCTTCCCGCTGCCGGTGGAAACGATCCTGCTGGGCTCGACGGGCGGGACGATCGTTGACGGCAGCATCGTCTGGAACCTCGGCAGCCTCGCCGCGGGTGCCGGCGGCCGCCGCATCGTCACCCTGTCGGTCCCCGGGTCCGTCACGACGGGTAGCGTGATCCGCGTCGATGCGGCAGAGCTGAAGGGCAACATCGTGGCCGGCACGGTGCCCGACGCCCAGAGGGCGACAGCGGTGACGAGGGTCGAAGCAAGCAAGCCGCTGGCGCTCAGCCTCACGCTGGCCCCAGACCCTGTGCTGGCAACGCAGACGCTTACCAGCACGCTTACGGTAACCAACAACAGCGGCGGTACGCTCACTGGCGTGGTGCTGCAGGCGCGGGTACCGCCGTCGGTCAACGATTTCAGCCCCGCCCTGCTCACGGGCGGTGGAACCTGCATCGTCGGCGTCTCGAATAACCTTGCGTGCGATTCTCTTGAGCTCGCCAACTGGAACCTCGGCACCCTGCTCGCCGGCGCCCAGGTGACGGTCTCCATGCCCGCGGTGGTCACCGCGGGCACGGTCAACGGCCGCCTGATCACGGTGGAGAGCAGGGTCAGCGACGATGCCGGCAAGCTGTCGACGATGGAGCGGACCGTGCTCCTGAACCCCTTCAGCGACACCGACGCCGACGGCATTGCGCAGATTTACGACAACTGCACACTAGTGGCGAACCCGACGCAGCTCGACGCCGACTCCGACGGTTACGGCAATATCTGCGACGCGGACCTGAACAACAGCTTGCTGGTCACAACGGGCGACTTCGCCCTGCTGCGCTCCGTGCTGAATCAGGCTGCTTCGTCAAGCGCTATCGCCGCCGCCGCCGACCTGAACGGCAGCGGCACGGTGACGACTGCCGACTTCGCCATCCTCCGTGCCCGGCTCAACACCGCGCCAGGACCGTCGGCACTGGCGCCCTGAGACCTGACGGGATACGTGTCTGGCAACGCCGCCGTCCTTCCGGACGGCGGCGTTTTCAGTTCAAAGCCTGAACGCCGCCTAGCGCAGCCGCCGAATCAAACTGGACGTGTCCCACTGCGTGCCGCCGGTCTGCGCAATCTCGCCGTAGAATTTCTCGACCAGCGCGGTTACGGGCAGCTCCGCACCGTTGCGCCGGGCTTCCTCCAGCGTGATCCGCAGGTCCTTCAGCATCCAGCGCACGGCAAAACCGAAGTCGAACGCATCTGCCAGCATCGTCCGTCCGCGGTTCTCCATTTGCCAGCTCTGGGCCGCGCCTTTTGCAATGACGTCCAGGACGAGCGGCATGTCGAGCCCTGCCTTCTCACCGAAGGCGAGGCCCTCGCTTAGAGCCTGCAACAGGCCGGCGATGCAGATCTGGTTCACCATCTTCGCCAGCTGGCCGGAACCGTGGGGCCCGACGCGGGTCACCGCGCGCGCATAGGCCGAGGCCACCTCGCGCAGCAGGTCGATGGCCGGTTCCTCGCCGCCGCACATGACCGTCAGCGTCCCGTTCATGGCGCCCGACTGGCCGCCGGAGACCGGCGCGTCGACAAAGTGCAGGCCGCGGTCGCGCGCCAGTGTGCCGAGTTCCCGGGCGAGTGCGGCGGACGCCGTGGTGTGGTCCACAAGCAGAGCACCGCTGGTCATGCCTGCGAATGCGCCGTCGTCGCCAAGTACGACGGACCGGACGTCGTCGTCATCGCCCACGCAGACGAAGATCAGGTCCGCATCCCGCGCCGCTGCGCTGGGTGTTGCGGCGGCGCTGCCGCCATGCTCCGCAGTCCAGGCGCTGGCTCTGCTGGCGGTCCGGTTGTAGACCGTCACCGTGTGCCCCGCACGGGTCAGGTGACCAGCCATCGGATAGCCCATCACGCCGAGGCCCAGGAAAGCGAGTTTTCGGGGTCGGAGAGGCATTGCGACTGTTTCAGCCATCGTGGCGCGTCCCTTATGATGCGGGCCCCAATGAAACGCCAGTCAGGGTCCCATGAGCAAGCAGAGCGACGTCAAGACCATCCACGAATTCCTGGCTGACAGCCCCAACGTCGACGTTTCCCGACATTGGGAGCGCTGCTGGAACATCCACGGGCGGATCGCCGACCGCATCATCAAACACTTCGATGCCCGCCTGCACCCGATTTCGGCAGGGGCGGAGTACTACACCTCGCCCGACAAGCAGATGGAGGGCGCCTTCTTCGGCTACACGGCCAAGGACGTGGACTGGTTCGTGCGCTCGTGGCTGGGTAACCGCAAGGCCAGCATCATCGACATGAACATCAACGTGGCGCTCGGCCAGGAAACCCAGGTGCCCAACCTGATGATCATCTTCGGCACGGTGCCGAACCTGCTGTTCTACGCGGACTACGTGCCGCGCGTGGACCTGAAGGTCAACGAGGACTACGTGAACCGCTACTACAGCGGCGACGTGAACAGGGACTACCTGGAATTCCGCAAGAACACCGACTTCGTCTGGTCCGCGAGCCACGGCCCGGTCATCCGTGGCATGCAGTCCCCCGTGTGCTCAAGCTACATCACGGCCCTTAACGACGAGCACATCGACCAGGCCGAAGCCTATCTGAACCGCTTTGTCGACCGCTGGTTCAAGCTCTACGACGAAGCGCCACGACTCGCTCCCGCGCAGCGCGACGCCCAGCAGACCTACGACTTCACCTACCGCGAGTACACCAACCGCTCCGACCCGATGAACGTGCTGGCCGAGCGCATCTTCGGCAAGGAGCAGGCCCAGTTCATGCTTGATCGTCGCGGTGGGAAGGTGCAGATGCAGGCGGAGCAGGGGAAGTGGCGGGGTCGGTAGGCAGCCGGCGATAGAATCTCACCGGAGCTTCCTTCGGTGGGGGTGCCGCGCTGGAGCAATCCCCACACGCGCTCGACTTCGCGGCGGTGCTGCCCCGAGCAGTGCGTTTCGTCCACTGGCGCCACAGCAGGCGGCCGGCGACCAGCGCCACTACGCTTAAGGCAATCAGTTCCTGGCTGCCGGGCATGCTGTGCTCCTGTCAGCTGCCCAGCTGGAAGGCCAGCAGTGCGCCGACGTAGCCCAGGCCCGTCATGTAGAACCACGCAAAGACGGGCCAGCGCAGTGAATTGGTTTCACGCCGGATGACGGCGATGGTGGCGGCGCACTGCAGGCAGAAGACGTAGAAGATCAGCAGGCCGACGGCCATCGGCACCGTGTAGACCAGCGTGCCATCGGCGCGCGTTGCGGTTTGCAGCCGCTCGCGCAGTGCCCCCTCCGTCCCGTCGCCCTGGTCCCCCACGGAATAGATGGTGCCCAGCACGGCAATCACGACTTCGCGCGCCGGAAAGCTGGCGATCACCGCCGAGGCCACCTTCCAGTCCCAGCCCAGTGGCGCGAATACGGGCACGATGAACTGGCCCAGGCGTCCGAGCCAGCTCTGCTCGAGGTAGGCGCCTGCTTCAGCGGCCTGCAGGGTCGACAGTTGCTGATCGCGTGCGGCCGCCGGCAGTACGCTCGCTTCCACGCGCTCCCGTTCCCCGGCGTAGCTCTCGTGAATTTCGGCAGGTCGCGGGAAATAGGCCAGGGCCCACACCAGGATGGCCACGGTGAAAATCAGTGTGCCGGCCCGTACCAGAAATACGCGTCCGCGATCGACCAGCTTGAGCAGCATGGAACGCCAGCTCGGCAGCCGGTAGGGCGGCAGTTCGATCATGAAGGTGGGCGTCGGACCGCGGAGCACGGTGCGTTTCAGCAGCAGGGCAGTCAGCACGCCGCCCAGGATGCCCAGCATGTAGAGCCCGAGCAGCACGAGTCCCTGCAGGTTCACGAGACCTCCCAGGAAATGGCGGGCCGGTACGAAGGCCCCGATCAACAGCGCATAGACCGGCAGGCGTGCCGAACAGGTCATGAAGGGTGCAGCCAGTATCGTGGCGAGCCGGTCGCGCCGGTCCGGAATCACCCGGGTGGCCATGATGCCGGGTACCGCGCAGGCAAAGCTCGACAGCATGGGGATGAAGGACTGGCCTGAGAGGCCCACCGAGCGCATCAGCCGGTCCACCATGAAGGCGACGCGCGGCATGTAGCCCGAATCCTCCAGGAAGATGATGAACGCGAACAGAATCAGGATCTGCGGCAGGAAGACGATGACGCCGCCGACGCCGGCGATGATCCCGTCCACGATCAGGCTGGTGAGGGCGCCGTCGGGCAGCAGCGCCCGGACCGACTCGCCGACCGCCGAGGTTGCGCCGTCGATGAGATTCATGAGTGGCGTTGCCCAGGAGAATACCGCCTGGAAGACTGCCGCCATGACCAGCAGGAAGAGTACCGAGCCGATCACGGGGTGATTGGTGATCCGGTCGAGACGGTCACCCGGCGTGACTTGCCGTGGAGCCCGTTGCTCGACCTGCGCGACGATCGCGTTGATCAGGCCATAGCGTGCCGTCGCTTCCGCTTCCGCCAGGGAAACACCGGCCCCGAGCCGGGTGCGAAGGGTCGCCAGTTCGTGGCGAAAGGCGTCGCCAGCGGTCATTTCGAAGCGCCGTTCCGCGCTGCCCCCGGCATCGATCAGGGCACGCTCCACTTCGTAGTCCTGCAGGTGGGAGCCGGCGGCCCGCAGGCGCTGGCCCAGGTCGGCGGCGGCATCGCTGATTTCCGGGAGCACCCGGAGTGGCGTCGGGACTGGCGCGTGGATGGCGCCGGCAAGAGCAGAACGCAGGGCTTCCAGTCCGGTGCTCCGGGCGGCCGACACTGCCACAACCGTGGCGCCAAGCTTCCTGGCGAGTCCAGGAAGGTCGATGTCGATGCCGCGGCTCGCGGCGACATCGGACAGGTTTAACGCGACGACGAGCGGGAGACCGAGTTCTGCGAGCTGCGTGATGAGGAAGAGATTACGGCGGAGGTTGGTGGAGTCGACCACCGCCAGCACGGCACGCGGCCGCGGCAGATCGGTGACGTGGCCGAGCAGCACGTCGATGGCCACCATCTCATCGGGGGACTGTGCAGCGAGCGAGTAGGCACCGGGCAGATCGACCAGCGTCACCGTCTGGCCGTCCAGGACGATTTCGCCGGTGTGCTGCTCGATGGTCACGCCGGGATAGTTGGCGGTTTTCTGCCGGAGTCCCGTCAGGGCGTTGAAGAGCGTGCTCTTGCCGGTATTGGGATTACCGATGAGGGCGATAACCGGGTAAGGCGCGGTTGCTTGCGGCGTCATGCTTCGCAGACGACCTCGACCCGTCGGGCTTCCTCGCGACGCAGCGACAACGCGTAGTCCATCACTGCGACTTCGATCGGGTCGCCGCCGATAGCCCGGCGGGTGATCCGTACCAGCGATCCGGCGAGCAGGCCTAAGGCCATCAGTCGCTGCACGGCAGGGCCTTCACCCACAATGCCCAGGATGGTCCCGGCCTGACCGATTTTGAGTTCGTCGAGTGTCATGGACTAAGTCTAAATGAGAATCATTGTCATCTGGAAGCCGAATGGCTCACAGCATGCCGCCGGACAGCAGGGGTGGGTATCAGGGAAAGTGCGGAGCGCCCAGGGAACCCGGGGGAACCGGCCGGAACTAGCGGCTGCGGGCGGCCTTCTGGCCTTCGACTTCCTGCAAGTAGGCGCGGGCGAACCCTTCGGTGAACAGCTGGGGCGGGCCCCCGTCCTCGCGCTGGGTGAGGGCCGGGTAGCTCTCTTCGTAGAGCTCCCAGTACTTGAGCTTGTTACCGCTGGAGAGCAGGCCGCCGCGCTTTAAGCCCTTGTCGAAGCGGGTCTTCAGTTCGTCGGGGTCGAAGCGTTCCACGTAGTCCTGGACGGCCTGCAGCATGGCCTTGACCAGTGCCTGCTCGTGCTGGCGGACGTCGCGGAACCCGGCACGGACTGCGTCCTCGGCGCTCAGGTACGCGCCTTCGCCCCGGTCGTTGATCAGGTAACGCAGCGCGTCGTCGACGCTGGGCGAGAACTTCAGCGGATTGTTCTGGGCCGCCTGCATCACCGTTTGTGGCAGGCGGAAGGTGTCCTTGACGTGGCTGCGTTCCCGCAATAGCTCCATGAGCCCGCTCACCATCACGCGCATCAGCTTGCCGGCGCCCTGGAGGACCTCGGCAGGTGAGTGGCCTGCGATGGACTCCGGCTTGACGCCAGCGGCGTCCAGGAAGAGGGCGAGGGCACGGAGTTCGGGGTCGTTCGATGCAGCGGGCGCAGCCGCCGGGGTCTTTGGCGTGCCCGGAACAGCGACCGGGCGTGGCGCAGGTTTCCTGGCTTTCGCCACGACAGCCTTGGTGGGGGTGAGATGCCGCTGCAGGTGGGAGTCGCGCGTCAGCTTGTCCTCGGCTACCAGCATGAGTTCGATCGATTCGTCCTCGGGAACCAGCTGCGCCCGGACGATCGAGTCGCGCATGCCGTCGTCGTTACGCAGTTCCTCGTCGCCACCACTGATGTCTACCGCGATCGCAAATTCGCCGATGCGCAACTGATCACCATCGAACAGGCGCTGGGGGTGACCCTGACCTACTGGCGTGTCAGCGCCATTCACATAGACGCCGTTCCTGCTGGTGTCCACCAGGTAATAGGCGCCGCCCTGATAGTCGATCATGGCGTGGCGGCTGGAGACAAAGCGGCTCTCGTCCGGCAGCACCCAGTCATTGTCGGGGCTGCGGCCAATCGTGCCGCCGACGGCCGGGAATTCCCGCACACGCTGGTCGCGCGGCAGCGTCTTGCTGTCACTGGTGACGCGAAGTCTAAGAGGCATGGCGATCCCTAACCCAGCGGGCATGATCGCTGATCGCCGGGGGACGAAACGCGTGTCCGTTCACAGTTCGGGGCGGCCCGGAAATCGCCGGGTCGTGAAAACACAGGGTTGTGAAAACACTGGGTTATACTGCGCGCCCTGAGATTCCGATCCGCTGATGTCCCCCAAGCACCTCTATAAGGTCATTTTCGTCAACCAGGGCAAGGTCTACGAGATCTACGCCCGTAGTGTGACCCAGGGCACACTCTTCGGTTTCATCGAGATTGAGCGCCTCGTGTTTGGCGAACGGACCACGGTGGTGGTCGATCCCGCCGAGGAGCGGATCAAGACCGAATTCGCCGGTGTCCGGCGCACGTTCCTGCCCATGCACTCCATCCTGCGCATCGATGAAGTCGAGAAGCAGGGGGTCAGCAAGGTGTCCGTGGCCGACTCAAGCAACGTCACCCAGTTCCCGATTCCAATTTACACGCCGGGCGGTTCCGGCGACCTGGGCAAGTGACGGCCACGCACGCCGCACCGCTGGTCTGGCCCGGCGGCGCCGCGCTGTCCGCTTTCAGACTGGAAAAACTGCTGGGCGACATCCGTGCGCGCGTGCCAGCGGTCTTGGGCGTTGCAGCTCACTATCTGCACCTGGTGGAACTCTCCCGGGCACTCACCGCCACGGACGAGCAGACCCTGCGGAGTCTGCTGGACGACGGTATGCTCATCGGTAAGGACTTGCCGGGCGCGCAGTTCGTGGTGGTGCCCCGCACGGGGACCCTTTCCCCCTGGTCCAGCAAAGCGACTGACATAGCAGGGAACTGCAGTCTGCTCGCTGTGCGCCGGGTGGAACGTGGTGTGCGCTTCAGCCTTGCCACGGCACGGCCGTTATCGCTCGCGGAGCAGGCGCAGGTCGCGCCCTTCCTGCATGACCGGATGACGCAGACGGTCCTGCCGGGCAGCGTGGCCGACGACGTCCTTGCGGCGACCCTTTTTGCGGCATCAGCGCCACGTGCGTTGTGCCGCGTGCCGCTGTTGCGTGACGGTGCGGCGGCGCTGGAGCGCGCCAATACAGAACTCGGCCTGGCGCTCTCGCCGGACGAGATCCGGTACCTGGCGGATAAATTCGTTGCGCAACGGCGCGACCCGACCGACGCGGAACTGATGATGTTCGCGCAGGCCAATTCGGAGCACTGCCGCCACAAGATCTTCAACGCCCGGTGGATCATCGACGGCGTGGATCAACCGCTGAGTCTGTTCCAGATGATCCGCTCGACGCATGCCACGAATCCGCGTGGAGTACTCAGCGCCTATCGCGACAATGCCGCCGTGATCGAGGGTGCAGTGACGAGCCACCTGCATGCCGATCCAGCCACTGGCGCCTTCACAGCCGTTGTCGCTCCGGTGCACACGCTATTAAAGGTGGAAACCCACAACCATCCAACGGCGATCTCGCCCTTTCCCGGCGCTGCCACGGGGTCGGGCGGCGAGTTGCGCGACGAGGGCGCCACTGGCCGCGGGGGCCGGCCCAAGGCGGGTCTCACGGGTTTCACCGTCTCGAACCTGGCACTGCCGGGCTGGGAGCAGCCGTGGGAGTTGCCGGCGACAGCACTGGGCAAGCCGGACCGCATTGCCAGCGCGTTGCAGATCATGCTCGAGGGGCCGATCGGCGCGGCTTCCTTCAACAATGAATTCGGCCGGCCGAACATCGCCGGCTATTTCCGCACCTTTGAACAGCGGGATTCCGGGGACGCCAGCCTGGCGCACGGCTTTCACAAGCCCATCATGCTGGCGGGCGGCCTCGGCAACATTGCGGCCCCGGATGTGGAAAAGGCCGATCCGCCGCCCGGTTCGCTGGTGCTCGTGCTCGGTGGGCCGGCCATGCTTATTGGCCTGGGCGGCGGTGCTGCGTCTTCCATGGGTAGCGGCGCAAGTTCTGCCGACCTCGATTTCGCATCCGTGCAGCGGGGGAACCCGGAGATCGAGCGCCGCGCACAGCAGGTCATTGAAGCCTGTCGGGCGCAGGCAGCCACCACTGGCCAGCCTAATCCCATCCTGATGGTGCATGACGTTGGTGCGGGCGGGCTGTCCAATGCCGTGCCGGAGCTTACCGACCACGCTCACCGGGGCGGACGCTTTGAGCTGCGCAATATCCCCAGCGCCGATTCCGGCATGTCGCCGCTGGAGATCTGGTGCAACGAGGCCCAGGAGCGCTATGTGGTCGCGATTGCGCCGGCTGATCTCGACTGGTTCGCCGCGGTGTGCGCGCGGGAGCGTTGTCCCTTCGCCGTACTCGGTGCCCTGGATGACACGCGCCGTCTCGTGGTGACTGACCGGGACTCAGGCGAAACGCCCGTGGACATGCCGCTGGAAACCCTGCTTGGCAAGGCACCGCAGATGGTGCGGAACGTGACCCGCAAGGCGACGGCGAACCAACCGCTGGACCTCGCGGCAATTGATCTCAGGGAGGCGTGTCTGCGTGTCCTGCGCCTGCCCGTAGTGGCGGACAAGTCCTTCCTGATTCACATTGGTGATCGCACCGTCGGCGGGCTCGTGGCTCGCGACCAGTTGATCGGACCCTGGCAGGTGCCGGTCAGCGATGTTGCGGTCACTGCACTTGGCTTTGAGTCGTTTGCCGGTGAAGCCATGGCGCTTGGCGAGCGTGCGCCAGTCGCACTGCTCGATGCGCCGGCCTCCGGGCGCCTGGCCGTCGGCGAAGCGCTGACCAACATTGCGGCAGCCGCCATCGGCAGTATTGCCGACGTCCGGCTCTCGGCCAACTGGATGGCCGCCGCCGGCGCGCCCGGCGAGGACGAGCGGCTCTACGACACCGTAGCGGCGGTCAGCGCCCTGTGCCGCGAGCTCGCGATTGCCATTCCGGTGGGCAAGGATTCCTTGTCCATGCAGACCCGCTGGCAGGAAGACGGAGCGCCGCGCGCTGTCGTTGCTCCGGTCTCACTGGTGGTTTCAGCCTTTGCGCCGGTGCAGGATGTGCGCCGTACGCTCACCCCCGAACTCCGGCGTGAAGCGGGTACTGGGCTCTGGCTGATTGATCTCGGGGCTGGCCGCAATCGCCTGGGCGGCTCCGGTCTCGCGCAGGCCTTCATGCGCACTGGTGGTGTGCCGCCGGACCTGGACGCGCCGGCGCTGCTCGCTGCCTTCTTTGCCGCCATTCAGGAACTGCGTGCCGCCGGCCTGCTGCTCTCCTATCACGACCGTAGCGATGGCGGATTGTTCGTCACTCTGTGTGAGATGGCTTTTGCGGGCCGGACGGGACTGGACGTCCAGCTTGAGGCCGAAGGGCCGGAAGCGCAGCTGGGCGTACTCTTCGCCGAGGAGCTGGGTGCCGTCATTCAGGTTCGTGATGCGGATACTGACCGGTTGAAGGAAGTGCTGGGTCGCCACGAACTCGGAACGCTGATCCGTCGGGTCGCAACCGTCACGGCCACCGACGAGATCTCGATCTCGATCGCTGGTGCATACGTCTTTACCAGCCAACGCACAGAGTTGCTGGGTGTCTGGTCGGAACTCTCGTACCGGATGCAGGCACTCCGGGACAATCCGGTGATCGCTGCCGAAGCGCGCCTTGCGCAGCTCGATCCGCAGGATCCCGGTCTCTCGCCGGTGCTGACCTTTGACCCGGCGGCCCCGGTCAGGGCCAACAAGCACCGGCCGCGCGTGGCGATCCTGCGGGAGCAGGGGGTCAACAGCCAGCTGGAAATGGCTGCGGCTTTCGGGCGTGCCGGCTTCGATGCCGTCGATGTGCACATGACTGACGTGCTCTCAGGCCGACGCTCGCTGCGCGAGTTTGCTGGCCTGGCGGCGTGTGGCGGCTTTTCTTACGGTGACGTGCTGGGGGCCGGCGGTGGCTGGGCCAAGTCGATCCTGTTCAATGTTCGCGCCCGGGATGAGTTCGCGGCTTTCTTTGCGCGTCCGGAGACCTTCACGCTGGGGGTGTGTAATGGGTGCCAGATGCTGTCGGTGCTGGCGGAGCTGATCCCCGGCGCGGGCCAGTGGCCGCGCTTTCTCAAGAACCGCTCGGAGCAGTTTGAAGCGCGCCTGAGCCTGGTTGAGGTCCTGCCCTCGCGTTCGGTGCTGCTGGACGGCATGGCCGGCAGCCGCCTGCTGATTCCAACCTCGCACGGCGAGGGCCTGGCCACCTTCGCACCCGGCCACCAGCAGAGCTGCACGGCGGCGGGACAGGTGGCCATTCGCTATGTCGACAACCGGGGTATTGCCGCGGAGACCTATCCTGCCAACCCCAACGGGTCGCCCGGCGGCATCGCGGGGCTCTGTTCCGAAGACGGCAGGGTGACGATCCTCATGCCGCATCCCGAACGCGTGTACCGGACGGTGCAGCATTCCTGGCACCCGGGCGAGTGGGGCGAGGATGGGCCCTGGCTGCGCTTGTTTCACAACGCGCGGCGGTTCGTTAGCGCGTGACCCTTGCTTATGTAGCATTGGCAGTCCGGGTGTCTGCTGAAATCCGACCCAGGCTCCGGAGCAGCGGTGATCAAGGTATGCTCCAGTCTCGCGGACCCGCCTGGAAGGGTTCTATTCATGCATGCCACAAGCGCAACTAGGCTTCTGATCGCCGGGTTTCCGGGGGTCATGGTGCTGCTTGCGGCCGTTGTCCTGCCCAACACGGCGTCGGCCATCGTCAACGGCATAGCCGTCTCCCAGGCTACGTACCAGTCCACGTTTCCGTGGGCGGCCGCTGTTTACGATCCGGCGAGCGGTGCTGTCTGCAGCGGTGAACTAATCTCGCCGACCTACGTGCTCACCGCCGCCCACTGTGCCGGGGCCACCTTGGTCCAGATCGGCGCAACCGATCGTACGACCGTCACACCGATTCCTGTGACCAACGCCATCCTGCACCCGAGCTATGACGCGGTGAACCGCTACTACGACGTCGCCCTGCTGCATCTGGCGACACCGGTCTACAACACGCCCCCGGTGCAGCTCGCCACTCAGGCGCAGGCGAACAGCTACCTGACCGCCAACCGGGCGGCCGTGATCGCGGGCTGGGGTCGCACCACCTCCACGGGTGGTTATTCGAACGTGCTGATGCAGCGTGGCGCTGTGATGTACGGGCTCAACCTTCAGTCCACCTGGATCGTCTACTTCAATGCGAGCACGGGTCCCTGTGCGGGTGACAGCGGTGGCCCGCTGATTGTCCAGGTCAGTGGCGTCGGGCCGGTGCTGATGGGCGTTGCCGACGTCACGCAGGGTGATCTGTGCGTGACGGGTGGCGGTACTGCTGGCTACACCAACATCGCGCAGATGCTCCCCTTCATCAACACGACCAACGTGCCGGATCTCGGCCAGATCCTGCTGCCGTCAGCCGCGCCGGACCAGGCGATAACGACTCAGGACCTTCCGGTGTCGGTCGCGGTGGCTGTAAATGACGGCGGATTCGGCAGCCCGGTCACGGTGGCTATCGTGACGCCCCCAGCCAGCGGCACGGCTGTGGTGAATGGCTCACCGGGTGCGGCTGCATCGATCTCCGTGACCTACACGCCGGGACCAGGCTACGTCGGCTGGGATTCGCTGGTGTACTCAGTGACTGATGGCCTTTCCAGTGACACGGCGACGCTGACACTCGCGGTGCTACCCGACGCCGACCGTGACGGAGTCATCGACGGCCAGGACAATTGCAGTAACGATGCCAATGGCGACCAGCTCGACGCCGACGGCGATGGCTACGGGAACCTCTGCGATGCGGATCTGAACAACAGCGGGTTCGTGACGACAGCGGACTTCGGCGTCATGCTCTCGGTGCTTGGTCAGAGTGCCACGAGCAGTACCGTAGCTGCTGCGGCGGACCTGAACGGGAGCGGTACGGTCACATCGACCGACTTCGGCCTGTTGCGCAGCAGACTCAACACCGCGCCGGGACCGTCGGGCCTCCGTCCCTGAGGCTGAGGGCCTACTCGAGCGCCGCGCGAGCGGACTCCATGTCGGCCTTCGCGGCCGCGACGATGGCCTCGAAGGGCTGGCCATTGAGACGAATCCTGGCGAGTGCCTCTTCGGCGGCCGGCTCCGGCGGTGCGCCTGGCCTGCGTAGCCGAAAGTGCAGCTTCGCGGCACAGAGAATCCGCGTGAGCGGCGTCAGGTCCCTGCTGTCGGCATCAAAGATCGCGTTCTGGTTCTCCACCGCCTCGGCCACACGAGCCGGGATCTTCCAGTGATCGAGAATCGTCCGGGCGATGGCCATGTGCCACTCATTGAGCGCCTTTTCCCAGTCCGCGATCTCGCCGGGGTTGATGCTTTCCTGACGCGCCCGGGCGAAGAGGTAGAGTTTTCCGATCAGGTGGAAGAGTCCCGTTGCCATGGACTCGTCGGGCTGCACACCCGGTACGTGCTTGGCGACAGCGAAGGACAGGGCCGCAACGCCGTTGCTCGTCTTCCAGATGTCCGCCAGCACTGGCCGGATCGGTTTCAGCCACTCCTGCTGCTCCATCTGGCGCATGGCAAAGGCCGTTGCCTGGCTGCGGACGATGTTGTAACCCAGGCTGTTGATGGCCGACTTCAGGTCGCTCACTTCGCGGCCCGATTTATTGAACGCCACCGAGTTGGCCAGCTGGACGAGCCGGGCAGCGAGAGCCGGTTCGCTGGCGACAAGTTTCACGACATCCTTCGATGAGGCCTTCTCATCCGCAAGTGCCCGCTGGATGCGCGCAACGACTTCCGGAAATCCGGGCAGCTCGATCTTGTCGGTATTGAGTTCCTTCGCGAGCCCCATCACGATCTGTGCGGCGTTGACCTGCTTGCCGATGCCGACGGTGATGTTCGGATCCACGCGCGGGGCGGCGGGCTGCATCGCTTCGGGGATCAGGTCGCGCCCGGCCTGAAGATCATTTGTTAGTGCCATGGTTGACCCCGGTCTCAGGAAATTGAGCGACAGCACCGGGACCCACCGGCGCCACCGCACTGGGACAGGGAATATAAATCCAGGCCTGATTCGCGACCGTGACAGAGTGCCGATCTATGGCATCAAGCACCCGTCTGCGGCTCTGCTGATGGTGGTGCTGCTGCTCTCGCTGACGGCACGGCGAGTTATCCGGCAGGCACTCACGCGGGCCGCTCCTTGAGAGGCGGGTTCCGAACAGGAATTTCCGGTTCCTCTTCATCAATCCCCGCCGCCTGATTCGCAAAGAACCGCCGCACCTTTAGCGCCTGCCGCAGCTTCGCACGCCGCACGTAGGTCTGGGTCAGCAGATCCTTCATCGTCTCCAGCAGGACTGCAGCCTGCCGTCGGTCGCATTCCGGTTCCTGTTTGCCGGCATCCGGATCGAAGATGATCCGGCGCACGGCATTGAAGGTGGGTTCGTCGATCTCCCCCAGGTCCTGTACTTCGCCGACGAGGTCATAGATGCGCAGTCGTCCGCCTTCGCCGACGTCCTCGAAGGTGGCGCGCGCTGTCTGCCGGCACATGGCGGCGAAGGCCTGCCAGAGGCCGCTGCTGAAGCAGGCCAGCGCCTCGCGAAAGCGGGCGGCCACGGCCGGCGGCAGGTAACTCAGGCTGAATCGCTCTGGCGGTTGCTCGACGGCCTGCGGCAGTGGGTTCAGCTCTACCCGGTCATCCCGCCAGACGCGGGTGCGGTAGCGCAGGAACACCGGCGCTTTGCAGGCAGCGCATTGCAGAACCACACCGACCTGGGTGGGGCGCTCGGTCTTCAGTTTGCTGAAGCTCGGGAAAGCGGTTACGGTCATCGGGCCCATGGCGCCACAATGCGGGCACTCCAGCGTGCCCGTGCCGCCGTTGCGCTCGAAACGTCCGTCGGCCGTGATGCTGGCTGTCATGCCGCTCTGGTTGCCTAGCGGGTGAGGGGCTTGAAGCGGAGCCTGTGGGGATTGCTGGCGTCGTCGCCGAGGCGGCGCCGCAGATCCGCGTCGTATTCTGCGTAGTTCCCCTGGAACCACACCACCTGGCTGTCGCCTTCGAAGGCCAGGATGTGCGTGGCGATGCGGTCCAGGAACCAGCGGTCGTGGGAAATCACGATGGCGCAGCCCGGAAATTCGAGCAGGGCCTCTTCGAGGGCCCGGAGCGTTTCCACGTCGAGATCGTTGGTGGGCTCGTCCAGCAGCAGCACGTTGCCGCCGGATTTCAGCACCTTCGCCAGATGCACCCGATTGCGCTCACCGCCAGACAGCTCGCCGATCAGCTGCTGTTGCTGGGTGCCCTTGAAATTGAACCGGCCGACATAGGCACGGGCAGGTGTCTCGTACTTGCCGATACGCAGGAGGTCCTCGCCGCCGGAAATCTCGGCAAAGACGGTCTTTGCGGGATCGAGAGACTGACGGGACTGGTCCACGGCTGCCAGCTGCACCGTATCGCCCAGGCGAATCTCACCAGAATCCGCCTTTTCCAGGCCGGTCAGCATGCGGAAGAGGGTGGTCTTGCCCGCGCCGTTCGGCCCGATGATGCCGACGATGGCGCCCGGCGGAATCTGGAAATTCAGATCCTCGATGAGCAGCCTGTCGCCATAGGCCTTGCGCAGGTGGTTCACCTCGATCACGAGGTCCCCGAGGCGCGGCCCGGGGGGGATGTAGATCTCGAGGGTCTCCTGGCGGGTCTGGTACTCCTGCGACACCAGTTCCTGGAAGCGGGTCAGGCGCGCCTTGCTCTTCGCCTGGCGAGCCTTGGGATTGGCCCGCACCCATTCCAGTTCGGCCTTGATGTTCTTCTGCCGGGCCTGCTCTGATTTCTCCTCGAGAGCGAGACGCTTGCCCTTCTGGTCGAGCCAGGACGAGTAGTTGCCTTCCCAGGGAATACCCTGGCCCCGGTCGAGCTCCAGGATCCAGCCGGCCACGTTGTCCAGGAAGTAGCGGTCGTGCGTTACGGCGATGACGGTGCCCGGGTATTGCTCCAGGAAGTGCT
The DNA here is from genome assembly GCA_031395645.1 of Gammaproteobacteria bacterium. Taxonomy (GTDB): domain Bacteria; phylum Pseudomonadota; class Gammaproteobacteria; order Steroidobacterales; genus SHZI01. The sequence goes on from JANNJM010000049.1 coordinate 121,042, forward strand.
CGAGCCAGGCTACGGAAGCCGCGTCCAGGTGGTTGGTGGGCTCGTCTAGCAGCAGCATGTCGGGCTCGGACAGAAGCAGGCGGCACAGGGCAACCCGGCGGCGTTCGCCTCCGGAGAGCACCTCAACCTTCGCGTCCCAGTCCGGCAGGCGCAGCGCGTCGGCGGCAATCTCGAGCTTGCGCTCGATTTCCCAGCCGTTCTTGGCCTCGATGAGGTCCTGCAGCTTGCCCTGATCCTCGAGCAACTTGTTCATCGCCTCGTCGTCGAGCGGCTCGGCAAACTTTTCGCTGATGGCATTGAACTGCTTGACGAGCGCGAACATTTCGCCGAGCCCCTCTTCGGCAATCTCCCGCACCGTCTTACCCGCGGGCAGTTCCGGCTCCTGCTGCAGGTAACCGATGCGGATGCCCGGCTGGGGGCGCGCCTCACCTTCGAATTCCTGGTCGACTCCCGCCATGATCCGCAGGAGGGTCGATTTGCCAGAGCCATTGAGGCCGAGGACTCCGATCTTGGCGCCGGGAAAAAAGCTCAGGGAAATGTTCTTGAGGATGAAGCGCTTCGGCGGGACAATTTTGCCGACCCGGTTCATCGTGAAAACGTATTGCGCCACTAAAAAGATCCTGCCTGCCGGCTGTTGGCCGCGTACTGGAGCGGGGAATGTAAGGATGCATTATCGGCCAAGGAACACACCTTGCAAAGCTATACTCGCGCTTCTGTCAGTGGATCGATCGGATAGTTTCCGTGGCCTCTGGACGCAACGACGTGCTCGTGATGAAGGGTTCGAACATCGCGGCCTATGGCTTTGGCGATGGTCATCCGTTCGGACCCGACCGGCACGATGTGTTCCACGCTGAACTGGCGACGAGAGGCTGCCGCGATCAGGTGACGTTTGCATCTGCCACCGAGGCGACCCACGCGGAACTGCGTGCCTTCCATAGCCGCGAGCACATCTTCCGCGTCGAGAACCTGTGCCTGGCAGGCGTCGGCTGGCTGGATGGGGGGGATACTCCGGCGCGTCGTGGCCTGGATGCTGCCGCAGCCGCCGTCGTCGGGGCGTCGATTTTCGCCATGGAGCACATCATGGCCGGTTACGCGCGCCGCGCCTTCGTGCCCATCGCAGGGTTGCATCACGCGGCGCGGGACCGGGCGGCAGGCTTCTGTATCTACAACGACTGCGGGGTGGTGCTGGAACTGCTGCGGTCCCGGCACGGACGACAGCGAATTGCCTACGTGGACATCGATGCGCACCACGGCGACGGGGTGTTCTACGCCTTCGAGGACGATCCGGACATCGGCTTCGCCGACATCCACGAGGATGGCGGGTACCTGTATCCGGGCACCGGCGCCGCCACCGAGACCGGACGGGGCGCTGCCGTCGGCACCAAGCTGAATATTCCCCTCGCGCCCGGCGCCGGGGACAACGAATTCCGCAGCGCCTGGGAGCGGGTCGAGGCCTATCTGGCGGAATTCCAGCCCGAGTTCATCGTTTTTCAGTGCGGGGCCGACAGCCTGGCGGGCGACCCGATCACGCACCTTAAGTTATCACCAGCCGCCCACGGCTATGCCGCTTCGCGGTTATGCGCCCTGGCTGACCGCTTCAGTGACGGCCGACTCCTGGCGCTGGGTGGCGGTGGCTACAACCGCCGCAATGTGGCGTTGGGCTGGACGGCTGTGGTGGAGGCGTTCGTCGCTGCTGGCCAGGCCGCGTAGATGGCGGCGCAGATAGCCGCGGAGATACCCGCCTGGCAGGCAGCTCTCGGTTAGAATGACGCGCTTTCTGCCGCGGAACCTTCCCATGCTGAATAGTCACATTACGCTTGCCGGCTTCGACCCGGACCTGGCTCGTGCGATCGAACTCGAACAGCGCCGTCAGGAGGAGCATGTCGAGCTGATTGCCTCCGAGAACTACGTGAGCCGGAACGTCCTGGAAGTGCAGGGTTCGGTGTTGACCAACAAGTACGCCGAGGGGTATCCCGGCAAACGCTACTACGGCGGCTGCCAGTTCGTGGATATCGCCGAGACCCTGGCCATTGACCGGGCGAAGCAGCTCTTTTCTGCGGCCTACGCCAACGTGCAGCCGCATTCCGGTTCCCAGGCCAACGCCGCTGTCTACCTCGCGTTGCTGCAGCCGGGGGATACCGTCCTTGGCATGAGTCTGGCGCACGGCGGGCACCTTACCCACGGCTCGCCGGTCAACTTCTCCGGAAAACTGTTCAAGATTGTTTCTTACGGCGTGGATGCCCAGACCGGGCTGATTGACTACGACGAGGTGGCCCGTCTCGCCCACGAAAATAAACCGCGCATGATCATCGCCGGCTTCTCCGCGTACTCGCGTGTTGTCGACTGGCAGAGGTTTCGCGAGATCGCCGACAGCATCGGCGCATACCTGCTCGTCGACATGGCTCATGTGGCGGGCCTCGTAGCTGCCGGGGAGTACCCGAACCCAGTGCCCATCGCTGACGTGACCACGACCACCACGCACAAGACCCTGCGCGGTCCGCGCGGTGGCCTGATCCTGGCCCGGCCGAGCAGGGATCCGGCCAAGGATGACATTCACAAGAAGATGAACTCGCTCGTGTTCCCCGGCACGCAGGGTGGCCCGCTGATGCACGTCATCGCAGCCAAGGCGGTCGCATTCCTCGAGGCGCTGCAGCCGGAGTTCAGGGTCTATCAGAAGGAAGTGAAGGCCAATGCCGCGCTCATGGCCCAGGTCCTGACGGAGCGGGGCTACAAGATCGTCTCCGGCGGCACCGAGAATCACATGTTCCTGCTCGACCTGATCGACAAGGGCATCACGGGCAAGGACGCCGACGCCGTGCTCGACGGCGCCCACATCACGGTCAACAAGAATGCTGTGCCGAACGATCCCCGCTCGCCGTTTGTCACCAGCGGCTTGCGCCTGGGCACTCCCGCAGTGACCACCCGCGGCTTCCGCGCCACCGAGATCCGTCAGTTGACCGGATGGATTGCCGACATTCTGGATGACATCAAGGATGACGTGCGCGCCGAAAAAGTCCGCCAGCAGGTGATCGAGCTCTGCGGGCGGTTTCCGGTCTACCGGTAGCCCGACGGCGGGAGCCAGCCGATGCACTGCCCGTTCTGCAGTCATCCGGAAACGAAGGTCATCGATTCGCGCCTCGCCGGCGAGGGTACCCAGATCCGGCGCCGACGCGAGTGCCTGGGCTGCGCCGAGCGTTTCACCACCTTCGAAAGTGCCGAGCTGGTGATGCCACGCGTGGTGAAGCGCGACGACAGCCGGGAGCCGTTCGACGACCACAAGTTGCGCAGCGGAATGATTCGCGCGCTGGAAAAGCGGCCCGTGAGCAGTGAAGCCGTGGAGGAGGCGCTGGCCCGCGTGACCCACCGGCTGCAGACTCTGGGCGAGCGCGAGGTGCTCTCGCGAAGAATTGGTGAACTGGTTATGGAAGAGCTTCGCGCACTCGATGAGGTGGCCTACGTGCGTTACGCCTCGGTGTACCGGAGCTTCCAGGACGTGGAGTCCTTCCAGGAGGAAATTCGCAAGCTCCGCGAACTGGGTGATCAGGACCGGCGCCGGGACCAGTTGCCGCTACTGCCGGACGAGGCCTCATGACTTCGCCGGCGACCTTCACGCTGGATGATCGCCGGCACATGGTCCGGGCGCTGGAGCTGGCGGCCCGCGGCCTCAATACAACGCACCCGAACCCGCGCGTCGGCTGCGTGATCGCCTCGGGCTCGGCCGTGATCGCCGAGGGCTGGCACCTGCGAACCGGCGGCCCACACGCCGAAGTGGATGCCCTGGCGAAGGCTGGCAATGCGGCCCGCGGCGCGACTGCCTACGTCACTCTCGAACCCTGCTGCCACAGCGGCCGGACACCGCCCTGCACGTCGGCGCTGATTGCCGCAGGCATTCGCCGGGTCGTCTACGGTGCCTCAGATCCGAATCCGCGCGTCAACGGCGGCGGCGAACAGGCGCTCAAGGCAGCGGGCATCGAGATCAGTGGGGGTCTGCTGGCGGCCGAGTCAGAACGACTTAACGCGGGCTTCATGCTCCGCATGCGGCGGGGCCGGCCACTGGTGCGGACCAAGATTGCAGCCTCTCTCGACGGGCGCACTGCACTTGCCGATGGCCGCAGCCAGTGGCTGACCTGCGAAGCCGCGCGGGAGGACGTGCAGCGCTGGCGGGCGCGGAGCGCCGCGATCCTGACGGGAGTCGGCACTGTCGTGGCCGACGATCCGGCCCTCAACGTGCGGGTAGCGGGGCAGGCGCTGCCAGTCCAGCCGCTCCGCGTAATTCTCGATTCGACCTGCCGCACGCCGCCGGCGGCACGGATCCTCGCGCCGCCCGGCGAGGTGCTGATGTTCTCAGTCGGCGACAACGCGCGCCGCGCAGGGCTCGTTGCCCGGGGCACGCTTATCGAAACGGCACCCACAGCAGCGGGCGGTATCGATCTGGCGGCGGTCTTGCGCCGGCTCGCAGAACTCGAGATCAACGAAGTCTGGGTCGAAGCCGGCCCGACGCTGAACGGTGCGCTGCTCGCGGCCGGTCTCGTGGACGAACTCGTGGTCTACCTGGCGGCCAGCGTTCTGGGTGCCAGCGCCCGCGGGATGTTCGACCTGCCGCCGCTCGCCAGTCTGGCGGTTCGTCCCGAATTCAGGCTGCAGAGCGTGCGGCATCTGGGTGATGATCTGTGCCTCATCTACACGCCAAAGCCAGCGATGGGAAATTCGAGCTGATGTTTACGGGAATCATCCAGGCACTCGGGGCCGTCCGATCTGTCACCCCGACGACGTCAGGACGGCAGCTGGTACTCGAACTCGGTGAATTGAGTTCCAGGACGTTCCGGATCGGCGACAGCATCGCGGTGAATGGTGCCTGTCTGACGGCCGTGGCGTTCGGCGCGGGCATCTTTACCGCAGATGTGTCCACGGAAACGGCGCGGGTCACGACCCTGGGCGACCTGGGCCCAGGCAGCCCCGTAAATCTGGAGCCCGCGCTGACCCTGGCGGATCCGTTGGGCGGCCACCTCGTCACGGGGCACGTGGATGGGGTTGGTGAGGTCGCCGAACGCCGCGAAGAAGGCGAAATGGCGCTTCTGCGTTTTTCTCTTCCGGAAGCACTTCAGCGCTACGTAGCCCGCAAGGGCTCCATCTGCATCGACGGGGTGAGCCTGACGGTCAACGAGGTAGCGGGCGACACGGCGCTCGTCACTCTGATAACCCACACGCTCGCGAACACAATCATGCAACACTATCGAATCGGTACGCGGGTCAACGTTGAAGTGGACTTGGTGGCACGCTACGTGGAAAGACTGCTGGGAAATTCATGACTGCTTCTGACAAGGGTATACGGGGAGTCGGGGGGGGGGGGCGCGG
>JANNJM010000059.1:0-2611 GCA_031395645.1 Gammaproteobacteria bacterium
CTCGCCCGGTCGCGCCTGAAGGCGCTCCTACACTGCTTCTACTCGCGTGCTGACAGCCACCGGTGCGTGATGCCGGCGAGCACGCCGCCCGCGATTGGCGCCACCCAGAACACCCAGAGCTGCTGGATCGCCCAGCCGCCCACGAACAGCGCCTGGCTGGTGCTGCGTGCCGGGTTCACCGAGGTATTGGTCACGGGGATGCTGATCAGGTGGATCAGCGTCAGACCCAGGCCGATGGCGATCGGGGCGAAACCCGCGGGTGCCCGCGCGTCGGTGGCTCCGAGAATGATCATCAGGAAGAAGAAGGTCAGCACGACTTCGCAGATCAGCGCCGCCTGCAGGCTGTAGCCGCCGGGTGAATGCTCGCCAAAACCATTGGCAGCAAAGCCGCTCTGCACCAGGTTGTAATCCGCCTTGCCGGTCGCGATCGCCGCAATGATGGCGGCGCCGGCGATGCCGCCAATGACCTGGGCAATGATATAGGGCACGACGTCGCCGTTCGGCACCTTGCCCGCAGACCAGAGTCCCAGCGTCACGGCTGGATTCAGGTGGCAGCCCGAGATATGTCCGATCGCGAAGGCCATCGTGAGTACCGTGAGCCCGAATGCCAGCGACACACCGACGAAAGCAATGCCGAGGTCCGGAAAGCCCGCCGCGAGCACGGCGCTGCCGCAGCCGCCGAGCACGAGCCACGCCGTCCCCAAAAATTCCGCGCTGAGTTTCCTGATCACTGAGTTTCCCCTGTAGGAGCGGCTTCAGCCGCGACAATTGCTTCGATTCGGGATCGCGGTCGCGGCTGAAGCCGCTCCTACGGTTCCGTCCCGTTGGCACGTTTCCGTTCTGCCGGCACGAATTCGTCCTGCACAGCCTTGGCGAGCAGGTCGGGCGGAAGCAGGCCCTGGGCCAGCACGAAGTCGTGGAAGCGCTGGCGGTCGAATCTTGCACCCAAGGTTATCTCAGTCCGGGCGCGCAACTCCAGCAGGCGCTGATACCCGTAAAAGTAGCTGGTGGCCTGGCCCGGTGCGCGGAAGGTGTAGCGCTGCAATTCCTGCGTGGCGTTGGCATCGGTCAACACGACTTCTGCGGTGAGGACGCGCCGGGCTTCGTCGAGCGAGATCGTACCCTGCTGCAGTCCCGGATCCAGAAAGGCCCGGGCCGCCCGGAGCAGGCGGAACTGCAGTGCGATCAGCTGACCATCCAGCGGCAGGTAGGGTTGCATTTCTGCTTCGGCGTACAGCGCCCAGCCTTCCACGTTGACGCTGTTGAAGGCGAACAGGGCGCGGGCCAGTGACACGCCGTTCTCCACCATGCTGGCGAACTGCAGTTCGTGGCCGGGACGGGCCTCGTGGGCGGTGAGTGTCCAGGTGACGGCGTCGAACGTAAAGTCTTCGAGCCGGCCGGCCGGGGCCACGCCATCCACGGAAGGCATGCTGAGTGGGAGCACGAACTCGCCGCGTTCTCCCTGATTGTTGACGAACGGTGGCGGGTGCATGCTTGGAGCGGGCGTCGAGGCGGTTTCCCCGGCGGTGGCCAGGCGGATGAGCGCCTCGCGCTCTGGCAAGGTCAGGATCTTCTCCCGGCGGATGATCTCTTCAATGGCGGCCAGCCGCTCCCGGTACAGGGGTAGTGTGGCGTCACCTTCCACCTGGCGGGCCCTTAGCGCCCGGATGACGCCCCGATAATCCGTGGTCTCCATCTGCTGGTCCCGGGCCACCAGCGGCGCGAGAGCGACCATCTGATTGCGGATCTCGATGAACGCTGTCCGCGCCCGAGCGGCAAGCTCGGTGGGCGGTATGTCCACGCCGACTTCCTGCAACCTGACGGCATAGAGTTCCACCGGCAGCCGGAAGTCTTCCCGGGCCTTCGGCAAGACTTCACGTCGCAGAAAATCGTTCCAGGTACCGATCTGGACCCGCAGTTCCTTCAGCGCCTTGTCCCCGCCGCGCACCTGGTACTGGTCGAGCAGTTCGGCGATGCCATCGAGGTACCCATTGCTGTTGGCGAGCTGCTGTTCGAGCTCGCTCTTGTAGGGAAAGAGCAGGCCGATGGTGCCCAGCTGTTCCCGCACCCGGGCTTCGGCCAGTGTGACCAGTGGGGTGTAGCCCTCCTCAAGGCCGGCATAGCGACCAAGGCGGATGACGGCAGCCGGGTAGCGCTCCTTCGCGACCTGATCGGTCAGCAGCGCACGAACACCAGCATAAATCAGTTCGCCAACGTCGAAGTTCGGGAGCCGATACCGCTGGTCGGCTTCCGCGGCAGCAGCCTGCAGCAGCGCGTCCGCGCGGAGGATTTCGATATCCTGCCGGACGCGCGGATCCTTCTCCCGGGCCAGGCGGGCCTCAAGGTCGCGGGCAGTCGCTATAAAGGCGGCCCGCAGGCGTTCACTCTGGGCGGGCCCGAGATCGACGACCCGTCCGTCGAGTCCCGTCATGCCAAACCGGCCAGCGCTCTCCGGGTAGAAGCGCGCGTAGACCTCCATCAGGACCCGGGCTTCGGCGTTACTCCGGGTGACCCACTCCGGCGCAACGAATCCCTGCGCAGCGACGCCGCTGGTCGCCAGCAACATCAGTAGGAGCGCCTACAGGCGCGACCGTTCCCGGGAGGTCGCGCC
>JANNJM010000060.1:0-50086 GCA_031395645.1 Gammaproteobacteria bacterium
GGCGCGACCGGTCGCGCCTGAAGGCGCTCCTACAGCCGCGTCTAAAGCACCCCCCTCAAATTTCGACGACAGTACTCAGGATCACCACGCGCCGCAGTGGCATGCCGAAGAACTCGGCGGCGCCGACGGAGCGGCGTTGCAGCCAGGCAAAGAGCTCGCGTTGCCAGCGCTGGCTCCGGCGCTGCTCCAGCGGCATCACCACGTGCTGGCCCAGGAACAGCGTGTAGTCCCGGGCGAAGATCCGCAGGCCCTGCAGGTTGCACTGCTGGATGATCTCCAGCACGTTGGGCTCCTCCATGAACCCGTAGTGTGCCCGCACGGAATGAATGGACGGCTGGAGTGTCTCGATGTCCACGCGCGAGTCCTGTGGCACGGTTGGCACCCGCCGGAAACCGATGTGCAGGAACACCACATTCTCGTGAACCACGCGGTTGTGCTCCAGATTGCGCAGAAAAGCGCTCGGCACGGAGCCCGGCCGGCTGGCGAGGAAGATGGCGGTGCCGCTCACTTTCGTGGTGCCGGCCAGCAGTCTTGGCAGTTCCTTCATGCTGACTGCGGTAGCGCCCAGCTGGGCGCCAAGCCGCTCGCGGCCATCGCGCCAGACAGTGAATACCAGGAAGATGGCGCCCGCCATGGCGAGCGGCACCCACGCACCGCCTGCAAACTTGGTCAGATTCCCCAGGATGAAGATGGTGTCGACGAGGAAGAACGTGCCGAACACCACGATGATCACCGGCCACGACCACTTCCACCCGAGGCGGGCCAGCACGGCTGCAAGCAGCGTGTCGATCCACATCGTGCCGGCGACGGCCGAGCCGTACGCGGTCGAGAGCGCCTCCGACGAGCCGAAGCCGACGGCCATGCCGAGGACCAGGACCAGCATCACCCAGTTCGTGACCGGCACGTAGATCTGCCCACGCTCCCGCGCCGAGGTCTGGATGATTTCGACCCGGGGCATCAGGTCGAGCTGTACGGCTTGCCTGGTAATCGAGAACGCGCCGGAAATCGTGGCCTGTGACGCGATGATGGTGGCCGCCGTGGCGAGCACGATCAATGCGGCCAGGAGGGGTTCGGGCACGAGGCGGAAGAAGGGGCTGTCGAGGCTGGTCGGGTCGCGCAGCGCAAGGGCGCCCTGGCCGAAGTAGTTCAGTACCAGCGCTGGCCACACGAAGCCGAACCAGGCAGCTCGAATTGCCGGTTTGCCGAAGTGGCCCATGTCGGCGTACAGGGCTTCGCCACCCGTGACTGCCAGAAAGACTGCCCCGACGATGAACAGGGCGAGCCCCGGTTCATGCAGGACCAGGCCCAGGGCGTAGAGCGGACTCACGGCCTTAAGGATCGCAGGCGTCTGGGCGATCGACAGGATGCCGAGCACGCCCAGCACTGCGAACCACACCAGCATCACAGGCCCGAAGTAGCGGCTGACGCTAGCGGTCCCCGAGCGCTGGATCAGGAACAGCCCGATCAGGATGCCGCAGGTGAGCGGCAGCACATATTGCTCGAACCGCTGGTTGAGCACCTTGAGGCCCTCGACGGCGCTGAGCACGGAAATCGCCGGCGTCATGGCGGCATCACAGTAGAAGAGGGCAGCGCCGAGCGCGCCGGCCAGCAGCAGGTTACGCGACCAGCTCCCCAGCCGGTAGAAGTGCTGCTCGAGCCGTGCCAGCAACGCGAGGATGCCGCCTTCGCCTTCGTTGTCCGCGCGCAGGATGATGACCAGATACTTGAGGCTGACGACGAAGACCAGGCTCCAGAAGATCAGCGAGAGCGAGCCGAAGATCCCGAGGGCGAGGGGCGCGCTGCTGGCCGCCTTGACGGCGGCGCCAAAGGCGTAGAGCGGGCTGGTGCCAATGTCCCCGTAGACGACGCCAATGGCGCCGATCAAGGTTGCCGCCTTGAGCCTGCTTTTCGACATGCTGGGGGTTGTTAACGGCCTGACTGTAGGAGCGGCTTCAGCCGCGACCCATCGCCACGGCGCGCGCATTCTGCACCTGCCCTCAGCCAGTCAGCAAGCGAAGCGGTACCCTAGCCACCATGCTGAGCTCTTTCGCCCCGGACCTCGCCCCGGCACTCCTCACCTGGTGGGACCAGCACGGCCGCAAGGATCTGCCCTGGCAGCAGAACCCACCCGGCAACCAGGGTCGCTACCGGGTGTGGGTCTCGGAAATCATGCTGCAGCAGACCCAGGTGGCCACGGTGCTGCGCTACTACGACGCCTTCCTCGTCGCGTTTCCCGACGTCGTGGCGCTGGCGAATGCGGACCTGGATGCGGTGCTGCACCGCTGGTCCGGTCTCGGCTACTACGCCCGGGCGCGAAACCTGCACCGGGCCGCACAAGTGGTGCGTGACCAGCAGGGCGGCGAGGTACCAACGGACTTCGAGGCGTTGTCAGGGCTGCCTGGCATCGGCCGCTCGACCGCCGGCGCGATCCTTGCCCTGGCGGACCACCAGCGCCACCCGATCCTCGACGGCAACGTGAAACGCGTACTCGCCCGGGTCTTTCGTGTGGAAGGCTATCCGGGCGATACCGCCGCGGCGAAGCAACTCTGGTCCCTCGCGGACCAGTGCACTCCGGCGGAGCGGGTGGCCAACTACACCCAGGCGATCATGGATCTCGGCGCCTCGCTGTGCGCCCGGCGGAAACCGGCCTGCCTGCAGTGCCCGCTGGCAGACGGCTGTGTCGCCCACAGGGATGGTGTTGCGGATCAATTGCCGACCCGTAAGCCGCCGAAAGCCCGGCCGCGGAAGGCGACGGTAGTACTGATCTGCGTCCGCCCGGACGGCGCGGTGCTGCTGGAGCGTCGACCCAACGCCGGCATCTGGGGCGGCCTCTGGGGCCTGCCCGAGACCAGTCATATAGAAGAGGCAGCCGGCTGGTGCGCCACAGCCTTTGGCACTGCCCCCCTGAGCCAGCGGGTGCGGCCCGTGCTCCAGCACAGCTTCAGCCACTTCGACCTGGACATGACGCCGGTGGAACTGCGCGTCGGGACGCCAGCCTGCCGCGTAATGGAGACCGACCGCTGGCTCTGGTATAAAACCGATGCACCCGCCCGCGTGGGCCTCGCGGCGCCCATCGCCAGAATCATTTCTTCCCTGTAGGAGCGCCTTCAGGCGCGAAACCAAATCATGCCTCGCACCGTTACCTGCGTCCTCCTCCGCATCCCCGCCGATGGCCTCGACTACCAGCCGTACCCCGGCGAGCTCGGCAAGCGCATCTACGAGAACGTGTCGAAGCAGGCCTGGCAGCAATGGCTGGCTCACCAGACAATGCTGATCAACGAGAACCGCTTAAGCCCCATCGAGCCCAAGGCCCGTAAATTTCTCGAAACCGAGATGGACAAGTTCTTCTTCAGTGGCGGGTCCGAGAAGCCCTCGGGCTTCAAGGACATCACGCCGTAGGAGCGCCTTCAGGCGCGACCCCTCACCCCTCACCACGATGCCTCACCCCGGCGCCCGCCGTCGGCGGGAATCACTGCGAATTTATAAGATCGTCGAGATCTTCTGAGCGAGTGAGATCCACGCCGGGCAGAAGACCCCCGCGGGCACTCGAAACCGGGAGCCTGATCCTGTGGACGCGGGCAGGCCTCGGTTGACGAAGCACCAGGCCCAATCCCTCTTCAATAAGCGACGTCAGGGTCCGGCCGTCGGCGGCCGCCCTTTCACGGGCTTTTTTCAGCAGATCGCTGCGCAGGCGCACAGAAGTCCTCATGCAGGGAAGGATACAGCGGAGGCATGTGGCTCTGGGGGCGCCGGAGCTAGCCGGGATTCTGGCGATTCGTTGCAGAGATGCATGGACTGCCCCCATCCTCGCTTGACCGGGCGGACGCCAAACTGCGTAAAATACGCAGCCCACGGGCCCTCCCGTAGGAGCGCCTTCAGGCGCGACCTTTTCTAGATACGGCCAGGTAGCTCAGTTGGTAGAGCAGCGGATTGAAAATCCGCGTGTCGGTGGTTCAATTCCACCCCTGGCCACCATTTAGCTGTTTACCCCTGTCTGACCGGGTCCATTCGGGTCCGGCAAAGTACACCTAAGCAACTGTTCCAGAAACGGTTTCTGTCGGGCGTCGTCTCGCGACGTACGCCTGAGTACGTTGACCTGAGGCCCCAAACAGCCCCAATTTCGGGGGCAACAACTGGATTCCACAACCTCAACCCCCAGGAGTTGCCCCACATGGCCATCGACAAGCTCACTGATACCCAGATCCGCAACGTGCGGCCCCGCGAGAAGACCTTTCGCATCCACGACGGCCTCGGGCTGTACCTGGAGGTGACACCCACCGGCAACCGCTGGTGGCGGGTCAAGTACACCTTCGGCGGCAAGGAGAAGCGCATCTCCGTGGGCGTCTACCCGCAGATCACCCTGAAGGACGCTCGCGAGCGCCGGGACGCCGCCCGGCGCCAGCTGGCGCACTACATCGACCCGGTCGTGGCCAAGCGGGAGGCCAAGGCAGCGCGCGTGGCCCGTACCGAAAACACCTTCGAGGCCGTGGCCCGGGAGTGGTTCGAAAAGCGCTCCCCGGTCTGGAAGAAGACCCACAGCAGCAAGGTCATCCGCCGGCTGGAGATCGACATCTTCCCGTGGCTGGGCCAGCGTCCGATTGCCGAGATCAAGGCGACCGAGCTGCTGCAGGTGGTGCGTCGCATTGAGGACCGCGGCGTGATCGAAACCGCGCACCGGGCCCTGATGAACTGCGGTCAGGTGTTGCGCTACGCCATTGCCACCGGACGTGCCGAGCGGGACCTCTCCCAGGACTTGCGCGGCGCGCTGACGCCGTACAACGAGAAGCACTTCGCGACCATCGTCGAGCCCAAGCAGGTGGGGGCGCTGATGCGGGCGATCGACGGCTATCGGGGCGCTTTCATTACGCGATGTGCACTGCAACTGGCACCGCTCACCTTCGTCCGGCCGGGCGAGTTACGAATGGCCGCGTGGCAGGAGTTCGACCTGGACAATGCCGAGTGGCGCATCCCCCCGGAGCGCATGAAGATGAAGGCAACGCACATCGTGCCGCTCGCCCGGCAGGCCGTCGCTGTGCTGCGGGAACTGCACCCGGTCAGCAGCCGGTGGGGCTTTGTCTTCCCCGGCGTCCGTACACGGAAGCGACCGATGAGCGAGAACACCGTGACCGCCGCGCTGCGCAGGCTCGGCTACGGCCGGGATGAGATGACCGGGCACGGCTTTCGCAGCATGGCATGCACGTTGCTGAACGAGCAGGGGTGGAACCGGGACGCGATCGAGCGGCAGCTGGCGCACTCGGAGCGGGACCAGGTCCGGGCGGCTTACAACTATGCGGATTACCTGCCGGAGCGAAGGAAGATGATGCAAGCGTGGGCGGATTATCTGGATGGGTTGCGGCGGGGGGCGGATGTGGTGGGGATTGGGGTGGCTAGGGTGGCTTAAGGTGGCGCTTCTAGTCAGGGATCGATCTAGACTAAACGCTAGAAGAACTAACCTCTCCAAGACCGAATCAGGAGAAGATCTACTCATGGCTGTTGCACCCCCCTACTCTAAGCCACGCTGGCTAAGGGACCTGCTTCGATTTCTCCCACTGAAAAGTCAGTTTGTCCTGTCTGGCTCAGTAAGGGACCTACAAACCCATGAGGTTAAGGCCGAAGCGATCGCCGCTGTGCCGTTGGTCGTAGTGCTGGCAGGAGAGCTTGCGACGGCAGGCTATTCCCAGATCCTGCTCTACGATCCCATCGTCGGCTTCAAAGTTATTCATCCCGTCGGGACTAGCGCAGAACATGATTTGATTCTCCAGGCCTTTGGTCTTGTGGCTGCGAACGGCATCGCGCCAGGAGGCACAGACATACTTGGTCCGGTTGTCGACCGTGTGGCCGTGGCCGACGGGCCAGCGACTGCCGTGATCGTTGACTTCGCGTCTCGGCTCGCTATTCGCGCGGATTCACTGACGCCCGCAGAGCACCAACTGTTTTTGCGGGCCCTCGTGGCTAGTCAAAGGGCGAGCGCCAGGCCTGTTGGCCCTAGTCGGTCGGCGCTCTTCAATGCGATCGTCTGGATCGTTGAAAAGGAGGGCGATTTGCCAGACTGGCTGATGATCAATAATCCGAGGCTCAGGCACATCCCTGTATCGAAGCCAGATCGCCTAGTTCGACGGGCAGTAGCGCCAGCTTTAGTTCGTAGTCTTCCAGGTGCTCGCGAAGCAAGTAAGCAAGTACTGGATCGTGCTGAGCAGGAACTTGTAGACGAAACTGAAGGTCTGCTTTTGATGGACCTCAATGCAATTGTTGGGCTGGGGCGCGCCGAGGCGCTTCCAGTTACTGCGATCTCGGATGCTGTTCGACGCTACAAGGTAGGTGTGACCGACGATCCTTGGAAGCGACTTGAGCGCAGCAAAATCGTAGGAGCCGAGGAGTTTGTTGGTAGTCGGGTAATCGGACAGGCGCATGCAGTGATTCACATGCTGGATATCGTGAAGCGCGCTGCAACTGGAATTAGCGGAGCTCGTCGTGGCGGTCGTCCTCGTGGCGTCGCGTTTCTTGCCGGTCCGACGGGTGTGGGGAAGACCGAGCTTGCCAAGACCATTACAGAATTACTTTTTGGCGACGAGACGGCATATATCCGTTTTGATATGTCGGAATTCAGCGCTGAACACGCGGATCAAAGACTCCTCGGTGCGCCACCAGGGTACGTCGGTTACGACGTGGGTGGGGAGCTAACCAATGCCATACGAGAGAAGCCATTTAGCGTAGTTCTCTTTGACGAAATTGAGAAAGCGCACCCTCGCCTTCTCGATAAGTTCTTGCAAATTCTTGACGATGGCGTACTCACGTCAGGTCGGGGCGACCGCGTCTACTTTTCGGAAGCATTGATCGTCTTCACATCTAATCTGGGAATCTATTCCACCGACAAGTTTGGCGAGCGAATCGCAAACGTTACGGCTGAAAACTCGTTCGACGAAGTTCGCGGGAGGGTTCGCCGTGAAATTGAGTCGCATTTCAAATTGGTCTTGAATAGACCAGAGATCCTCAATCGTATAGGAGAGAACATCATAGTCTTCGACTTCATACGCCCTGACGTCGCAGTGAGGATATACGAGCAGATGGTAGGCCTGATATTGGCCGATGTTGCCGAGGCGGGATATGACGTCTCGTTGGATGCTAACGCTAACGCTCGGTTGCAGGCCCTGTGTCTAGCGGACCTATCCAACGGAGGTCGAGGGATTCGCAATCAATTGGAAGCCCATTTGATCAATCCACTTGCGAGATCGTTGTTCGAGGTAGAGCCTCACCATTCGCGGTACAGAGTTACTGACGTCACTGCGGGTTCCATAACGACCCTGACACTGGCTCCCTGTGCATGACAACAATTGCGTTGTCGCGGCTCCATTTTCCAGTAACAACCCTTGGGCCAGGGCAAAGAGTAGGAATCTGGTTTCAGGGATGTTCAATACGTTGCCCAGGGTGCATTTCGGTCGATACGTGGCCGATCGGGCGCGGCATTACGAGCGTCAGTGAAGTGATGCGCGTATTAATTCCTTGGTTGAGTAAGGCTGATGGCGTGACGGTGTCGGGTGGCGAACCATTCGACCAGCCTGAAGCGCTTCGGGAGCTTCTCGATCAGATCAGGAACGTTGCGAAGGTGAGCGTTCTTGTCTATTCCGGCTATAGGCGAGATCAGGTAGCGTGGTGGCTTGATCTCTGCCCTGGGCTCGTCGACGGCCTGATGGCAGATCCACTGGACGTTACGGCGTCACAAACTCTCGCGTTCCGTGGGAGTGACAATCAACGCCTCCATCTCCTTACGCCGCTCGGTTTAACTGCCTTTAAGTCAATGAATCGAATGCTGGCGAACGATGATCGTCATCTCGATGCAATGTTCGATTCAGACGGAACCGTGTGGTTCACCGGGATACCCTTACGGGGAGACCTTGGGCGTCTGCGGGCAATGTTAGCGGCTGCTGGTCACCGAATGTCGATCACTGAGGGCGAGGCGTAGAACCGGTGGCGGTGATGATTCGCTTCTGTCCGAGCTGCCACACAGAGCGCCCGCTCGAGGAGTTGTACTGTCAAGGGCTGCTGGATGAAGTTCCCTGCAACTGGGACCTCAGTTCCATATTGGTTACGGAGAGCGGCCGCGTGGCGGCCGGGCCTGGACCGGTCATCGTCAGCGGCCCGGTCTGCGCCAATGGTCACCTGGTCAGCGTAGGAGACCTAATCTGCCCTCAATGTGGCGCTGACCTGACCCCGATTACCGGCAGTGCCCCAACTGTAATCGCGGGTTGGGAGCAGGGGCGGGTCCTACCTTCCACCAGTCGTGTTCGAGAGCGATTCGTCGTAGCGCGTCAGGCTGACGGGCTGAAGGCGGTGATGACGCTCTATAGCCCCGGTTATGAGCCCGACCCGTCCGTCTACAACGTACTTCGTGGTTTATCTCGGGACCACGTTCCGGACATTCTAGAGACGGGTCGATGGGAAGGTAGGGCATACGAAGTAAATGAGGAATTGACTGGCGGAACTCTCGCGGAGCTGGGGCTCCTACCTAGCGACACTGCAACCTTATCAAGAGTCGTTTCCGAAGTAGGTAGTGCTCTTCACAGCTTCTCGGAACGAGGCCTCCGGCACCGCGATCTGAGGCCAGGTGCGATTCTTGTTCGGCAACGAGATCCGCTCGACCTGGTGATTACCAGCTTTGGCTCTGGGCGATTGTCTGACTTTGACCTAGACATCGTATCGCCACTTGAAACGACACGTTATACCGCTCCAGAGGCGATTGCAGGTGGGGTGGCAGCTGCTTCGGATTGGTGGAGCCTTGGCATCATTCTGCTCGAGCAGGTGACGCGCGGTGCTTGCTTCGATGGGGTGAATGACCAGGCGTTTCTTATCCATGTTCTGACCGTCGGAGTTACGATCCCAGATGGCTTAGATTCGAGAGTGGCACTTCTCCTGCGCGGCCTGTTGGCAAAGGATCGCCGCGAGCGGTGGATGTGGAGCCAAGTAAGCGGTTGGTTGTCGGGCGAATCGCCGGAAGCACCAGAATCGTCCACAACTCGAGAAAATCAAGGCCCTTCCGGACCGGCATTTGTTCTCGGAGGCCGACCGTACACAAGTCCAACGTCACTTGCGCTTGCCGCTGCAGACCGATCGGTTTGGAATGAGGCGCGCGATCTCCTTCTCCGAGGTGCCCTGGTGACATGGGCCGAGCAGAGCAATGTAGATCCGCAGACCTGTGCATGGATGCGGGAGCTAGGACGCCTAGATGGAATTTCGGATGACTTCCGCCTAGCCCTTGCCCTGAAGAGGCTGAATCCTGCAATTCCCCTGATTTGTCAGGGCGACATCGTGACTCCTGGGTGGCTTCTCGACCATCCCGCGGAGGGGCACGAACTGATAGTTGGTGCTGTACCGGATTTGCTACAACGAATGGATGCCGAGCAGTGGCTCGCACGTCTGAAGGCGCGGGCCATCGCCGTGCGAGAGCGTGCTCGACAGCTAGACATAGTGCTGTACGAGGATGACCTTCGAGTCCACCTACTATCGACGTCACGAAGTCGGCTCGCCGCGCTTTGGACGGAGCGCCGCAAGCTGTTGCCCGACACGGACCATCCGGCACTCCTCGCAATCGCAGAGCGACGTCTCACGACAGAGGAGGATCTCATCCTTCTGTTGTCGGCTTCGGTCGGCCAGTTCCGTACCCAAGGCGAATTGCTGGAAGAGGCTGCAGCAGAGGCTTCTCGTGCTGGAGTTCCTACATTCGACCCGAGCCAAGCGGCCGCAAACCTTCAGCGCTCGCGATCGGATCTCCAGGCGTCGCTTGAGCAGCGGGTGGCAGGCTTCGTTCGATGTGGAAATGATCGCGTAGATGAGTGGGTGGACCAGTTCCGCCTTGAACGACGACTATCGTTGCCACGAACGTTAGTAGTCCTAGCCATCCCAACGGAATCGTGGCGAGAGCCACCGAAGCAGGCATACGTTGCGACGCTACTCGACTTCTTCGCAAAGAGGGTTGCCGGAGCCGTTCAGCGAGGTCCACTGTCGCGAATGATAATCGGCAAGACGACAGCACGAGTTGATATTACGGAGTATGGAACAGACCTTGCCCCCGCGGACGCGTTACTGAATAGGCTTCTGCTGCGCAGTGATCACATTGTTGATGTCGATCCTACGGTCTTTCGACGAAGCGACACACTTGAGCGTCGTACGAGACTTCTGGACAACAATGCAACGTTGTACCGGCGGGATACGGGCATCGATGGCTTATACCTTGGCTTTCCGTTCGTGCTCATGCAGGAAGATCGGGCAGGGGTCCGTCCTAGAATCGCGCCAGTACTGTTGTGGCCGATACGAATTCGTCCCGAAGTCGGTGCATCGGGCAGGGTGTCACTTGTATTCGATCGTAATCGGGAGGAAGTCCGGCTAAACCCCGCCTTCGAAGCGCTATTTGGCAGTCAAGCCGCCCAACGCTGGCAATTAGTTGCTCGTGAGCTTCTACAGAGAGCCAGTGTTACCACTCCTGACGTAATGGACGCCTTCGGTACGCTGCTGACTCCTGTTGGACGCTCGTTGGTGCCCCTTCCCAGGAGAGATGCACGGATGAGGGCCCCGGAGGGGCAATTGTGGTGCTCCGCCGTACTCTTTCACCTCGCATATGCCGGTCAGGCCATCGTCGAGGATCTGCGTCAGCTAAAGGGCATTCCACCGACCGGAACTGCCCTAGAAACAGCTTTGCGGGTGGTCGAGCCACCACTCTTAGGACCAACACCACTGATCCAGGAAAGTGAACGATTCTTCACCGCTGCGAGCGATCCTTCGCAGGAGTCAGCGGTGTTTGAGGCCAGGCGAGCCACGGGGCTCGTAATTGAGGGCCCGCCGGGCACGGGTAAAAGTCAAACCATCGTAAATATGGTTGCAGACGCTATCGGTCGTGGACGCACCGTGCTCGTTGTCTGTCAGAAGCAACCAGCGCTTGAAGTCGTGCGAAAGCGCCTTGCTGCTGAGGGTTTTGGTGGTCGGCTAGTGATGGTCACTGACGTCAACGCGGACCGTGGCCCAGTTGTGCGGGACATCCGCGATCAGCTCGCCAGACTGGCAGGCATACCACTGGGTACCGATCAGGCAGCGCGACGTCGAACTCAGGTAGCTGCGCGACTTGAGTCCGTAAAAGCGGAGCTCGACGCTCACCATGCCGCACTTCATATGGAAGACCCTACGACGACTTTGTCGTATCGCGCCGTGCTTGGCGAGTTGCTCGCCATTGAGCAATCACGTCCTCCACCAATAAATGCGCCAGCGCTGCGCTCGTTAATAGCTGACGACACTATTCCAGGGCTCGTGTCGATAGAGGAGGAGTGCGCTCCACTGGCGAGGTATTGGCTCCCTGCGAAAGCTGAGGACAGCCCCTTGGCCGTTCTTCGCGTGTTCAGTGCAGATCGCGATACCGTGGCCACATATCGATTGCTTTTCGATAAGGTCGCAAGCGCAGAGCTTCAGCGCCAGATGGTGTTGGCTCGAACATCATCTGCGGTACGCATTGAGCATAGCGCCGAAGCGAGGGCGTGGCTGACAAGGTATGTAGATGCCTTTCGAGGGCTGAGCAGTCAGGAGCGCTCTCGCCTGGCGCGTTGGCTGCCCATGTTTCTGGAGCCGCCGAGTGAGTCGCAAGGCGATACCCTGATCGCCGAGATAGCGTCGGCGCGCGCATGGTTAGCAAGTCAGCGGGACGTCGATGACGAGTCCTGCCGCAAGATAGTCAGCCGATTCGACGAACGTCAACTGCTGGAATGGCGCCAGCTCGCTGAGGAACTGACCAGGCCTGCATCGTTCATTGGCCAGTTGTCGCCAGCCCGCTGGCTCAAGAGATACCGACTCGGAAGGTTTCTTCGCAGAAACGAAATAGCCGCCGTTACCTTCCAACAGTTCCTATCGATACTCGTTCATGAGACGGAGCTTCGACCATGGCGGGAGCGATTATCCGCTATTGCGAGGACTCTACTGCAGGACCCAACAGATCTCGAGGCACAACCGCGAGGTGAACTACTTGCCTTGTCCGCTACCCTATGGGCTCACCTAGATCAGGTGCAGAGCGTTGTGGCACTGGTGAAGACATGTCCGCAAAGGGAGATGCTGGTCGAGGCGCTTTTTGCGGCTGACAGGGAGGCATTCGACAGCTTCTCGACCAGTGTCGAGCAAGGCTGCGAGCGGGAGGGCGCCCGGAGTCGGTCACGTAATGCACTAGCGGCAGCGTCGTCCTACCTCATGGACGACTGGCGTCAGTACCTGTCGGAGTCAATTGAGGGCGACGTCGCGAGAGCTTCTGACGTGACTAGAGTCGCCGATGCCTTCCCAACGCTAGTCCCCTATCAAATGTTCCGGGCTAGGTCGGCGCGCCTCACGCAGAGGGGGTGGGCCGCTTTCCAAATCCTTCGTCAGTACGAGGAGGCGTTGGGGAAAGTGTACGAGGCTGATCTCGACGCTACCGTCCGCAATACGATCCGACGCGAGGCCCGTCTCGCCTGGAAGATGCGCTTTGAGATGGAGCGACCGGTTCTGCTGCTCGACAGATCTGAGCTCGCAGCAAAACAGACGGCGTTGGCCGACCTAGACGCTGAATTCCGGAAGACAAATCGGAAAGTCCTTATTGATGGCGTCAATATAGATGGTCTCGGTAGCGCTAGGGAGTGGGAAGACGTAACCCGCTTAACGGGCCAGCGAGCGCGACGATTGCGCGAAGTCCTTGATCGCGGAGTTGATCTTGGGCTGATGAAGCTGCGGCCCGTCTGGCTGATGAACCCGGATATCGTGAGTCGGGTGCTTCCACTGAAGCCGGGTCTCTTCGATACCGTAATCTTCGATGAAGCCTCTCAAATGCCAGTGGAGCATGCGCTGCCCAGTCTCTACCGATGCCGCAGTATGGTTATCAGTGGCGACGAGAAGCAGATGCCTCCTACCTCATTCTTCTCCAGCCGTCTTGAAAGTGACGAGGAGGATGCAGTCGACGCCGAGGAATTCGAGGATCAGCTGACAGACGAAGCGAGGGGTCAGCTAGCCGAGAAGTGGAATCGACGCGAGATAAAGGATTGTCCGGACCTGCTGGAGCTTGCCAAGTCCATTTTGCCAACTACAACGCTTCAGATTCACTATCGATCATCGTACCGAGAGCTGGTCGCATTTTCGAATGCCGCCTTCTATAAGGATCAGCTAAACATACCGGTACGGCATCCGGATGATGAAGTACGTCGGGTCAGGCCGATAGAGGTGGTGCGGGCTGATGGTGTCTACCAAAACCAGACAAATCCCAAAGAGGCCGATTTCGTAGTTGAGCAGCTGGCTAAGCTTTGGAGTGTGGCCCCGACCGAGCGCCGGTCGGTGGGCGTCGTCACTTTCAATCGTAAGCAGGCCGACCTCATCGAGGAGAAGCTTGAGGTTCGGGCGGAAGGCAGCGCGTCATTCAGGCAAGCCCTCGCGGCGGAGCGAGATCGCATTGAGGACGGGGAAGACATGGGGTTCTTCGTCAAAAATGTCGAGAACGTACAAGGGGATGAGCGCGACGTCATCATATTCTCCTCGACATTTGGGCGAAATGGTCAGGGTACATTCCGTCGGAATTTCGGGGTATTGGGCCAAGTCGGTGGCGAGCGCCGGCTAAACGTCGCAGTGACACGTGCCAGAGAGAAAGTTGTGCTCATTACGTCCATGCCTATTTCGGAGATATCGGATCTACTGGGGACATCTCGGTCCCCAACATCTGCTCGGGATTTTCTGCAAGCCTATTTCGAGTATGCGCGGGCTACATCGGCCGGAGAACTGGACGTCAGTCGGGGCCTGCTCTCGCGGCTGAATAACAATCACAATTCGTCGCCCCACACGATGTCCTTAGAGAGTGATGGATTCGTAGACAACGTGATGGAGTTCGTTGCGACACTGGGATGGCGTGCTGTTCCATTGAAGGACGCCGGGGCGTTTGGCC
Organism: Gammaproteobacteria bacterium; assembly: GCA_031395645.1. Taxonomy (GTDB): domain Bacteria; phylum Pseudomonadota; class Gammaproteobacteria; order Steroidobacterales; genus SHZI01. The sequence goes on from JANNJM010000060.1 coordinate 13,928, forward strand.
TTGACCTGGCTATCGAAGACCCTCGTAGTGGCCTTTATGGCGTCGGCATTGAGTGTGATGCTCCTCGGCATCCCCTGCTGGCCGATGCGAGGGCGCGCGAGCTATGGAGGCCGACGCTCCTTGCTCGCTCAATTCACCGAGTTCACCGCGTGTCGTCATATGGGTGGTATCACCAGCGTGATGCTGAGCAACGCTTGCTAAAGACTGCCATCGAGCAGGCTCTGAGCTAGGAGGGTTCCAATGAGTGGCCCAAAAGTGGTCCGCGTCGTTACTCGCGAAGAACGTGTCTCGATCTGCGTTGGCCTGCTTGCTCGTTTGCGCGCCGCATTGGACGAGTGGGAGCGGGTTGGGAGGCGTAACAATACGATCACTGATCACGATGTGAATCAGATGCATGCCAGGTACCAGGAGTTCGAAAAGGCACTAGCTGCCGACCGGTTTGACAATCTGCAGCGAAAGATTCCCGCTGATATTACGTTTGTCCAGCAGGATCAGGAGAAGCGGCTTGCCGACGCTATTGACCGGGAGGTGCGCGCTCGTCGGTCAGAAAGGCGCAAGGGTAGGGTAGCCGCGGAGGTGCTAGCGGCTTTAGAGCGATCGGATGTTGTAGTGCCTTCTAGTCTGCGGGATGCCCTAATGCGGGGGGCCGCTGGGGACTCAGAATCTGAGACTGCAATTCGGCAAGGCATGGCGCTTCTCCGCCCCCCAGATGAGATGGAGGTGACCAAAGATCAGAAGGCTCTCGCCGAGAGGCTGAAGGACGGGAATGACAGGCAGACGTTCGCAGACTGGCTCTCCAATCACGAAGGAAGTGTTGGAACTGAGGAGTCCAAAATAGAAAGGCAGCTTGCGGAGCTTTCCGGAGTCCTTGGGCCTGGCGCCGAGGCGGCATTTGCAAAGAAGCTAGGTGAGGCGCTGAACGAGACGTTGGCTTCGCGGCGCGCACTCCTAATGGATAGCCTAATTGTCGAGGCGGCTCAAGCAGTTCGAGATGCACGACGTCGCGTTTTATTACAAGCCCGACTTCGCGCGATCGCAGCCGAATTTCAGCAGCTTGGAAATGACGGCGGTAGGCAGCGATCAGCGGACATTCTGAGCGCAGTCGAGGGCACGACTGACGTGCTCACGAGGGTAGAGGAACAGGCAACCACTGACTTGGACGGAATACGGGCTCGGGCGGCGGCGAGTGCCCGGCGTGCAGCGGTGCTAAAGGGTCTTGCAGCACTTGGCTATCAGGTTACTGAGGACCTCGAAACCGCTTGGGTGCAGGCGGGCCATGTCGTTGTTAAGCGCGCCACTCAACCTGGGTACGGGGTCGAACTGGCGGGCAATCCTGACGCCGGGCGCCTTCAGGTTCGCGTAGTAGCCTTTCGCAGCGCGACTACTAACCCCGATAGGGTACGCGATGAGGACGCTGAGCGCCTATGGTGCGCTGACCTTGTCAACCTCCAGAAGTCTATTTCAGCGGCGGGTGGCGGCTTAGCCGTGGAGCGTTCCCTGGCGATTGGCGCCGCGCCACTTAAGACCGTCGATGATGTCGAAGCGGACAGCGCTGGGCGTCGGGGCCGCGCAGATATAGGAAAGCGGGAGCGCCCAGGCCCCTGAGGGCTGTTTGTTATCGGGGGCTGTGGTCCACATCTGCCAATTCTCAGTCGGTAGCACCAAGAGTTAGTAAGTCAGGCGCGTGACGCGCGGTCGGAGCATCATCCCGTGCCAAAGAGAACAATTGAGCTACTAGAAAAACTGCGCGGTCTTGGCTTCTCAGGTGAAGCTTTCCGGATACTGCATCATCAATCTTGGGCCACGATTGATTCCATGATCCGGTATTCCCAGAAGACCGAGAGCTTTAGGGAAAATGACAACAACACCAGAGTCCGACAGCGATTGCAGTACGTTCTATCTGCGGTCGAGCGGCAAAACCTCCGTGCGCCAATAGCACCAGGAACCTTCGCTGCCCTTGCTCAAGAGTCGGTACGACAGATTCCGTTTGATAGCTCGATGCCTACCGGTGGTGGGATGTCTGGTCCTGACTATGAAGAGCTGTTCAAGGAACTCGGGTTTCAAGACGTTTCCTATCGGCACAAGCTCCAGCATCGGGCATTAGGGTGCACTCTCTACTTCAATCGCAGTCGCGCCGGATTTGTGTACTTCACCGGTTACCTGAGTGACGAAGCCCAATTTCCTGCGAAGCTATGGCAGCAGATCGCTCCCCAACAAGAGAAGGATAAAGACCCAGGTCTGATCACGGTCGTCCCATTGCCTGGTCAGGAGCGACGGGCCTTCGAGCAGTTGCTATCGCAGAGCATTGACCAGAACGAAGTCCTTGCTGACAAGGCAGAGCGGGAGCTTCGCCAGCGTACGGATATTGGCCCTACGGAGATCGAGCGCCTCAGCAAGGCCCGTCGTGGGCAAGACGTATTTCGGGACAACGTCCGCCAGATTGAGAAGGGATGTCGCGTCACTGGGGTTGCTGATCCTTCTTTGTTGATCGCCAGCCATATCAAGCCATGGCGTGTGGCCAGCGACGCGGAGAAGCTGGATGGCTATAACGGGCTATTGCTGGCCCCGCACGTGGATCATCTTTTCGACAAGGGCTATATCTCTTTTGAGGACGGCGGGGAAATGCTGGTCACAGCCACGTTGGATCCGCAGATACTTCGTGCCTGGGGAATGCAGATGCCAGCAAATGTTGGCCGGTTCCATGATCGCCATAAGGGCTATCTTGCCTATCATCGGTCGCAGGTATTCAAGGATAGTGCCGGCCTTGTGTCGGCGGAGGACTGACACCTGCGGTACATCAACGGCCAGCTGGTTTTCTCGCCTACGGATCTGATCCGGTATGTTGAGTCTCCCTTTGCCAGCTGGATGCAACGCCAGCACCTGGAGGACCCCGGTTCCGTAACCCCGGATCTCCACGATCCTCTGATGCAGGTCTTGGCCCGCCGGGGAGGGGAGCACGAAATGGCCTTCCTTTCGAAACTTCGAGCAGCCGGGAAGGACATTCGAGAAATCGGCCGTGACGGAGGTCTGGATGAGACTCGGGCGGCCCTCAACAGCGGCGCCGCCGTCATCTACCAGGCTGCGCTCGAAGGGAACGGCTTCGCCGGGTACGCTGATTTCCTGATCCGTGCCGATGAAGGCGCGGGACCAATTGAATACGCCGTCTGGGACACCAAACTCGCGCGCCGCGCCAAGCCCTACTTCATTATCCAGCTCTGCTGCTACGCCGAGATGCTGGAGGCCATGACCGGACGGAGGCCTGGCCACATCGGGGTCATTCTAGGTACTGGCGAGGAACACGCCCTTCGAACCAACGACTTCTACCACTACTTCCAGAGGGTACGAGCGGCATTTATGGGTCTTATGTCCCGCTTTCCCGAAGCGGGCGCGCCTGCGCCAGAGCCCAATGCCAATCATGGTTTATGGGCAGGGGAAGCCAGCCGCTGGCTATTGGCGCGGGACGACTTGTCCCAGGTCGCCAATATCAGCCGGGGGCAAATTGCCAAACTCAGATTGGCTGGGGTGGAGACCCTCGCGGCACTCGCTGCCAAGGACCCGGAACATGTACGGGGCATCGGTGACGACGTAGTCCATCGGCTGCGCAGGCAGGCCGCCTTGCAGGTCCGCTCGCGGGGCAAGATACCGCCCGACTACATGCTCCTGCCACCACCTGCCGACAACCCCGACCAGGGTCTAGCAGCCGTCCCGCCGCCCTCGCCCGGCGATGTCTTCTTCGACATGGAGGGTTATCCCGCCGCCGAGGGCTGGCTTGAATATCTGTTTGGCGCCGCGGTCATTGAGGGCGGCAAGGCAGAGTTTATCGACTGGTGGGCCCACGATTCCCGACAGGAACGCCAAGCCTTCGAGGATTTCATCGACTGGGTATACGCCCGCTGGCGGCGAGATCCCGCCATGCATATTTATCACTATGCCGTCTATGAACCCGGTGCATTGAAGGGCCTGATGTCCAAGTACGGCAGCCGGGAGGACGAAGTCGACGCGCTATTGCGAGCGAAGGTTTTCATAGATCTGTTCAACGTTGTCCGGCGCGGCCTGCTGGTTGGCGAGCCCGCCTATTCGCTGAAGAACATTGAGCATCTTTACCGGGAGGTTCGGTCCGGTGACGTAACAGATGCCGGTGCCTCAGTAGCAGTCTACGACCAGTGGTGTGAGAGCGGCGAGCCGCAGGACTGGCGCCAGTCTCCGTTGTTAGGGTCAATCCGGGACTACAACCAGGACGACTGCGTATCAACTTGGCAACTGTCTGAGTGGCTCCGCGCCCGGCAAGCAGATGCCGGAGTGAGCTACATACGGGCGGGCGGAAAAAAGTCGGCCGAAACCCCGGATCAGCCGCTAAGCGATGCGCATGAAGCGCGTCGGAAGCTGGCGCAGCGGCTCATGGCCGCGCTCCCAGCGGAGGATCCGGCAGATCCCGTTGTCAGTGAGCGGCGGCGTATTCAGGAACTTCTGGCGTGGCTGGTGGAGTTCCACCGGCGTGAAGACAAGCCAATGTGGTGGCAGTACTTCGCGCGGCACGACATGACGGTGTCCGAACTGTGGGAGGACATGGACTGTCTCGCCGGCCTGGAAGCCGTGGGTACACCCAAGGCCGTGAAGAGATCTTTCGTGTTCCCCTACGAGTTCAATCCAGACCAGGATTCCAAGCTCCATGAAGGCAAGACAGTCGGTTTCGTCCCGGACCTTGGCTTTCAGGCAAAGATTGAAACTTTCGATCCAGAAGGTTCCCTGACGATTAAGGTCGGCAGCGGGACACTGACGTCGGCGGGGATTGGAGTGCTTCCCGGCCAAACTTCTCTCATTCCATATGATCGTGTGAATGCCAAACCAATTCCCGAGTCCATTTCCCGGACAGCCGAGGCGTTCTTAACAGATGGGTCATTGCCGCCGGCGTTGAACGACTTTCTCGCGCGGAGGGCTCCGCGCCTCAAGACGCCGCAGACCGGTCCGTTGCGTCGAGCCGGCGAGGGCACGGTGGAGGCCGCAATCCGCCTGGCTCAGAACTTGGACCAGAGTTGCCTGTGCTTGCAGGGGCCACCAGGCACCGGCAAGACCTACACGGCTGCAAAGGTAATCCTGGCATTGCTTGGCGAAGGTCGGAGTGTTGGCGTGAACTCCAACAGCCACAAAGCCATCCTCAATCTGATGGGGGAGGTGTGCAAGCAGGGGGGTGTCGACGTTCAGGCGACGAAGGTGGGCGGCGAGCCCGACGAACCGGTACTGCAGAAGTATCCACAGATCCAGCACATCAAGAATTCGGGTGACGCAGTGGGCCCCTATCCAGGCCAGATGGTTGGTGGCACCGCCTGGTTCTTTGCCCAGGAAGGCATGCTCGGCCAGTTGGATTATCTGTTCGTGGACGAAGCCGGGCAGGTATCCCTCGCGAATCTGGCCGGTGTCGCGCCCAGCGCCCGCAACCTGATCCTGCTGGGTGACCAGATGCAGCTCGGCCAGCCGATCCAGGGCAGCCATCCGGGCGAGAGTGGCAAGTCGGTGCTGGACTACTATCTGGGGGATAACGCCACCATTCCCGAAGACCTTGGCTTGTTTCTGGATACCAGTTGGCGAATGCATCCCGAGGTCTGCCGCTTCATCTCTGCGGCCGTCTATGAAAGTCGCCTGGAGTCGGAGCCCGGAACAGCCAACCGAGTCGTGCGCAGCCCAAACAAGGGGAAGCGCCTAGTTACCCGGGATGCCGGGCTACTGTTCATTCCTGTCGAACATGTCGGCAACGTACAGGGAAGCGACGAAGAGGTGGCGATGATCGAGCGAATCGTTGCCGAGCTGGCCCAGTGCGAGCATATGGGCAAGGATGGTCAGAGCCTGGGCCGCGTCGATGTCGCGAAGGACCTGCTGATCGTGGCCCCGTACAACCTTCAGGTGCGGAAGCTCAAGAAGGCTCTTCCGCTGGGCATACGCGTTGGCTCCGTGGACAAGTTCCAGGGCCAGGAGGCTCCGGTGGTTATTGTGTCCATGTGCGCCAGTCCGGGCGAGTTCGGCAGCCGGGGCCTGCAGTTCGTGCTGGACCAGAACCGGCTTAACGTCGCCATATCCAGGGCGCAGTCTCTGGCGATAGTCGTGGGTGATCCGCGGCTCGTTGAAACATCCTGCGGCAGCATCGCTGATATGCAGCGGTTGAATCTTTACTGCTGGATTCAGGATGTGGGGCTTGAAACAGACGCACGGATCGCGAGCGCGTAAGGCCGGTCATGCTAGTCGTTGGCCTGGACGCAGCGTCCCAATGGGAAAACTTTGGTTTCGCAATCGGGCGGGTTGTCGGTGGCACTGTGTCTATCGAACAAGCTGGCCTGATCGCGACCCGTGGCCGGCCGGAAGCCCTCGCCTCGATCATTGGCCCTCTGCTCCGAACTACTGACCAGGCACTGGTGGCGATCGACGCTCCTCTGGGTTGGCCAGCGCCCCTTGGCAATTCCCTGGCCATCCATAAGGCTGGCAAGAAGCTCATGTCCGAAAAGCACGAAAGCTTCTCGCGGGAAACAGACCGATGGGTGAAAAAACAGATAGGCAAGAAGCCCCTAGACATCGGCGCTGACAAGATTGCCCTGGCGGCGTATACAGCGCTCGAGGCCCTGAGCGTCCTTCGCGAGCTGTCGGGGCAGCCAATTCCGCTGGCGTGGGATACTCGTTTCAGCGGAATAGCGGCCATCGAGGTTTACCCCGGTGCGACACTGAAGGCGGCGGGCCTGCCCGATACAGGCTACAAAGACACCAACAAGGATCAGTCGGAACGAATCGGGGTCCGTCGAGACATTGCTGCCGGGCTACAGCTGCGCCTGACTGGACTCGCGCCCTTCATTTCGGCGCAAGACGATGTGTTCGATGCGTGCCTTTGTCTAGCGGCAGCCCTGGATTTCCTTGAGGGCAGGGCCATGCCTCCAACTGACCGTGCCAATGCAGAGCGGGAGGGGTGGATATGGGTACGGTCGCCCATGGATCCAGCTGAACCCCGGGGGCGAGGACGGTCCTGACGTCGTAGGATCGCCGTAGATTTGTCACAGCATTGAGGGATTTCCAGACTTGGCTGCCGCGTCACCCACGCTGATCTACCGCATCACGCACATTGAGAATGTGCCGTGGATCCTCGACCATGGGCTCCACTGTGCGAGCAGTCCAGCGCAGGACCCGAGCTTCATTCCTATAGGGCTGGCGGGCTTGATCGAGAAGCGCAGCACTCGCGCAGTCGCCGTTCCGCCCGGCGGATACCTCTCGGATTACGTGCCCTTTTACTTCTGTCGCCACTCCAGAATGATGTACAAAATTGCCACCGGAGACGGTGTGCCCCGGGTTGACCAAGGGCTGATCGTTTACCTGGTCACCTCAGTCGAGGCCCTCACGACGCTGGGAAGTCGATTCCTTTTTACGAACAGGAACGCGTACCTGAAGAATGCGTCCTACCTCAGCGACGTGGCCGATCTACCAAGCCTCGACTGGCCACTCATTCAGGGGCGCGATTTCCAAAAGGACCTCAACGATCCGGACAAGGGGGCGCGCCGCGAAGCCGAGCTGCTAGTCCATCAGCAGCTACCTCTTGCGGGGTTACTGGGCATCGCTTGCCTGAATGAGACCGCACGGAGCAGAATTGCAGCCTGGAGCAAAGGTCGCGGAATTGAGATGCACGCCAGCGTTCGCTCCGATTGGTATTTCTGATGATCCGATTCACCCAGGGAAATCTCTTGCAAGCCAACGTCGAGGCGTTGGTGAATACCGTCAATACTGAGGGTGTGATGGGGAAGGGTATTGCGCTCCAGTTCAAGGAGGCATTTCCCGACAACTTCGCGGCGTACGAGGCCGCATGCCAGCGTAGAGAAGTTGAAGTTGGGAAGATGTTCGTTTTCGAGACTGGGCGGCTCGACGGGCTGCGCTGGATTATCAACTTTCCGACGAAGAAGCACTGGCGACAGCCATCCAAGATGGACTATGTGCGTACTGGTCTCACTGACTTGGTGCGGGTAGTTCAGGAACTCGGTATTCGGAGTCTTGCAGTGCCGCCGCTTGGATGCGGGTACGGTGGGCTGGATTGGGTGCAGGTTCGTGATGCCATCGAAGCCGCCAGTTCCGAGTTACCCGACGTCGAGATCGTGGCCTTCGAGCCGACGGCCACCTACCAGGCAACGCCCAAACGAAGCGGCGTTGAGGAGCTGACGCCTGCTCGGGCAATGATCATTGACGCCGTGCGGCGATACAGCGTGCTGGGACTGGAATGCACGAATCTGGAGATCCAGAAGCTGGCCTATTTTTTGCAGCGAGTCCTTGCAGGCCTGGGTCTGGCGAACCCTCTGCGGTTGCAGTTCATTGCGAACAAGTACGGCCCATACGCCGACAGGTTGCGGCATCTCATGGACGCCCTTGATGGCAGCTACCTGCATTGTGAGAAGCGGCTGCATGACGCGGGCCCCTTCGAGCCCATCCAGCTGGATGCTGGCCGACTAGCCAAGGTCGAGGAATATCTTGTGGCGGGCGCAGGCGCGCAGTTTGCCCCGGCACTGGCAGCCCTGGACCGATTGATTGATGGGTTTCAGTCGCCCTACCTCATGGAACTGCTGTCCACGGTGGACTGGATCCTCGCCGAGCAAGGGCCAGAAGTCAGCGACGAGCAGATTGCCGCTGCGATCCTTGGCTGGGCTGGTGGGCGGGATTCTGGTCGTCGGAAGGCGCGGCTATTCCAAGCTGACGTAGTGGCGCTTGCGGTTGAGCGCCTGCGGACAGAATCCGCGCTGCTTTACCGCGGCGCCCAGTCCGCCGGCCAGGCTCCCGGCGCGTAGTCCCGGCAAGCTGCCTGCCGGGGTGCCGGACGCGGCTTGGGGGCTCCGAGTTAGCGCGTGGGCCTCTATGCCAACCTCAAGCCCGTTGGCCGTCCCCGGCCCTACTTGTTGCGGCAACACGACAAAAAACGGCCCGCCCAGTGGGCGGGCCAAGACGTAACGCATAGCCTAAGTTGTTATCGTTCGGCTACGATACTTAGCCTACTGGATAGGGGTGTAAGCAGTTGTACCCTTAACCAGGTTGATTGCTGCAAGACAATCGGCCTTGTTGAAGTAGCCTTCGCCTGAGTTAGCGATGATCCGGTTGTTACTAGCAACCAGCCTCCATCGCCACTGACGATTCGCATCGACGAAAATATAGAAGTGCATTTTCATGCCCTCGTATCAGCGCCATCTATTCCGCTACCGCTACGACGGGCAGAGTTGGAGCTTTGAGATCCCGGCGTCCAGTGCGGCCGAGGCGCGTGAACGCCTCGCTCGACTGGGCTCCGCACAGTACGACGGGGTCGTCGTAGCTACGGTGCCGGTATCCGGGCTGCCAGTACGGCTCGTAGAAGCCTTGCGGTCCCTCGGTCGTCGGCTTCTTGGCTTCCTAGCCGCCTAGCTCGCGCCTACACAAGATCTTGTGGTTGTGGTGGTCGTGACCCACGAGTTCTTGCGTGCCTTATAGGGTCTCTGCGCCAAGGGGTTATGTCAAGAATTTTTATACCCAGAATTGCATGGCTAATATCCATGCAAATCATAAGCTTGTTCAAAACATAGCCAATAGCATTGCGCCGGTTCCGGCACCCGAGAATCGCGGGTAGGCAAGTCGATTTCCCCGGCTGCCCTTGGGAAGCCTCCTGGAGCGAAAGGCGTCCCGGAAGCTGAATCCCCTGTGGTTGATTGGCGCAATAAGAAACTGATGAGGTAGCCGCTCGGGACGCGGTAGTGGATGACACGACCGGCAGATTCTGGGGCTCACCGGCGCAAGTGACCGCACGACGTGGCACGTCCCAGCGACGATGTTCGCGCTGCAGCTCGTCGTGTCCGGTTCTCAATCAGACGGCATTGCGTCTGGCCATTCCGCTGGGCGTAGCCCAGCGGTGGTTTCCATGGCTGCATGCCGCGGCCGAATAGTCATGCTTCGAACATCGTGCTTCAGCCAAGCCAATCGCAGACGGCACGTCGCTCTCCCAAGATGGCCAGCGATTTCCAAAAACTTGCGGCACTCTGACGCGAAACTCGCGTGCGGCCGCTAGGCCGCCCCCGATGTGCAGACCAGCGACCGGCAGTGCCGTCGCCTTTTATCTTGCTGTCGCTCCGATTCTCTCCGCTGGCCGTCTCTGGACACTCATCCGCACTGTTCTGTTTCGTCTGCACTGGGACTTCGTCGCAACGATTCTTCAACTTCGTCGATCACTCTCCGGTACCCGTCGAAGCGGAGCATTTCTGGCGTCAGAAGCGCCAGGGAGTCGCCGTCGCCACGATAGCGTTTCGCCGTGGCATCGCTGACCAACCAGAATTGCAATTGAGCCTGAAGGCTTTTAATTCGCCCTGGCGCATCGTCAGCTGTCTCCGGATTCCGGCTTGATAAACCTTTCGTCCTAAGAGTTCTTAAAGAGGTATTAGGAGATATGTCCCACGCTGTGGGACACCGCGTCCCGTCCGGTAGGACAAGGCCGGAGACAAAGCGGACATCGATTGGGACACTGTCCGGCACGCTGGCCCAAAGCTCCCCGCGATGGCGAGCCTCTGCCCGGGGCGCCTTCACCAGCCAGCCCTGGGCCAGTGCCTGTCGGCGATACTTGCTGACCGTGGTCTTGTTCAACCTGGTCAATTTGGCGACGTGTCGCACGCTCGCCCAACAACCCCGTCCGTTCCGGTTCATGCAACGCATGTAGCCGTCCAGCGTCTGCCGGATTTGTTTCGTGGGCCCGTCGGCACTCAGGTACGTGCGCCACCAGGCCCAGGAATCGCCGATAAGCTTCGGCACCGCGAGGACTTAAGCGACCGTCAGCGGCTCTGCGAGACGTACCGCTGCAGTTCCTCGGCGGTGATGTAACTGCGCCGCCCGTCCTTCTGGGTCTGGATGAGCCCCGCGCGGATCCGCTCGTACAGCGTGGCGCGGCTCAGACGGAGAATGCGGGTCGCTTCGGGAATGTCGAAGCGGAGTTGGGGAAGAGAATCATTTTGCTGGGACATGGACGCCTCCGAGTTGATAGGTTGGAGTGAGGTGGCGTCTGTTTAGATAATGCACTCTCGACGGCGATGCAAGCGCGGGGCGCTGACCTCTACGCTGTAGTTTTCGGTGCTACGCTGAACCTCGATGGTCGCCACCGCAGCACATTTCCACCAACCAGAATCTGCGCAAACGGGAACCGAAAACCGCGGCTAAGTTTTTCGGGGCACCGTCGCGGGGCTGTTTGGTTCCCCCGTCAGCCGGAAAGTGCCCGCGTGGCGGATACTTGTTTGCGCATTTCCGCCCCACCCCTGGCCACCATATTTCCAATCAGCGTTATCACGACTGGGTAAACCGCAACAGCAGGTCCAGCTCGCCGCGATCGGCAGCACGCAAAGCGTCCAGGTAGCGCTGTCGCGCTTGACCTGCTGTTTCCAGATTGGCCCCACCCCAGGTAAACGGTTCCCGTTCTACTGACCGGAGCAACACGTCGGTGATGAGCCGTGCGTGACGTCCGTTGCCATTCGGGAAAGGATGAATTTGCACGAGCCGATGATGAAACTCGACTGCCAGCCTGTCCGGATCGAAGCGCGTATGGTCGATCTGATACTTTGTGTTGTCGCAGAGGATACGAACCTGCTCTGGGATCTGCCAGGGAACGATGCCGATATTCTTCCCAGTGGTTCGATACTCACCCGCCCACTTCCAGGTCTTGTCGAACATCCTCTTGTGCAACCTGCGCACATAGGTATCTGACAGCAGTGGGGGTCTCCCGCCACGGCGACTTGAGTACGCCCAGTCGTATGCCTCACTAATATTTGCCTGCTCCCATTCGTTGAGCTCGCTGCGCGTCGTGATATGGGCCGGCTTGAGCTGACGGCGCTCGTCCTCATCCAGCGGCGTTGCGCCGGCGGGATCGGGACCGTCTACTGCCACAGCTCGCGCCTGTGCTTCTCGATGAGCTTTCGCGCCAGTTCCTGCACCTGGCGCTCCATCGCTTCTTCGGAAAGGCCCTGATCCTCGAGCTTCATCGAATGTGCAACCGACGAGAGTTTGCGGCGCGCCACATCCTCCGCCCGGTGCTGGACGATGTCCCGAAGAGGTTGCCGGGGGACGAGGGCATACACCAGGTCGCAATCCATGGCGGACGCAGCGCGCCGCAACGTGCCGAGGCTGATCGTGCCGGCGATCTCACGCTGCTCATACTCGATGATCGCGCTTTGGCTCGTCTGTAGCCGTTGGGCCAGCTGCTTGCTCGTCATGCCCATGGCGGTGCGGATGGCGCGCAACCAGCCACGACGCGGGCGCGACAGGGGAGAGTCGCGAAGCGGCCCGAGAGTGGCGTCGATCTGCTGGAAGAGAAGTTCAGTAGTTGCCATGACTTGTATCCAATTGATCGTCTATGAACGATACGTGTGGCGCATAATATCGCCTATAAGCGATACAGAATAGAGATCCTGATCGCCTATAGGAGATATATCTATATATCGACGGAACTCCGACACATCAAGTCAACATGTCGATGCCATCGACCTATCTCTCCCATATGTCGATAAATTGTGAAATAATCGACATATGCCGCTGGACCCCGACAAGCCCTACAACGACCTGCCCGATCTGCCACCCGCCGCGCAACTTGAAACCAAGCCCGTGCTCAAAGCCTGCATTGAAGCGCGGGCGGCATTGGCGGCCCTGCAGCAGGCAGCACGGCTGATCCCGAACCCTGCGGTTCTGATCAACACGATGCCGCTTCTCGAATCCCAGGCCAGCTCCGAGATCGAGAACATCGTAACGACGTCCGACGCGCTCTTCCGCTACGCCCAGTTGGATGAACGTGCCGCGGATCCGGCAACCCGTGAAGCGCTCCGGAATCGGACCGCACTGAATAGTGCCTTCCACTCGATCAAGGCCCGCCCGCTCTCCACGGCGACGGCCGTCGAGATCTGCACCGGTATCAAGAACGTGCAGATGGAAATCCGCCGGATACCCGGCACGGCGCTAGCCAGTAACAAGACCGGAAAGGTCATCTACACGCCCCCCGTCGGCGAAGCCCTGCTGCGCGACAAGCTGGCCAACTGGGAAAGGTTCGTGCATGGGGAGGACAACCTGGATCCCCTCGTCCGGATGGCCGTCTCTCACTACCAGTTCGAGGCGATCCATCCCTTCACTGATGGCAACGGCCGAACCGGGCGAATCCTCAACCTGCTGGTGCTGGTGGAGCGGGGCCTGCTCGACGAGCCCATCCTCTACCTCTCCCGGTACATCATCGAGAACCGGGCCGAATACTATCGCCTTCTGCTGGAGGTCACCGTCAGCGAGGCTTGGGAACCCTGGATTCTCTACATGCTGGCCGCGGTGCTCGACACGGCCCGGAGGACCCAGGCCCGAATCGCCGCCATCAAGGAGCTGATGCAGGTAACTGCTGACACAGTGCGGTCAAAGGCACCGAAGATCTACAGCCAGGAGCTGGTCGACGTGTTGTTCAACCAGCCCTACTGCCGGATCGACAATCTGGTCGACGCCGGGATCGCCAAGCGGGAGACGGCATCACGCTATCTGAAGGCCCTGGCCGCGGCCGAATTGCTGCGGGAGGAGAAGGTTGGTCGGGAGAAGCTGTTCGTGAACGCAAGCTTTCTTGTCCTGCTCGTTAACGAAGAAGCCAGTGGGTAGCGGGTAGACCAGAATGGACAAAATTGAACGCAGCAACCCAGTGGATACACTCATCCTGCTCCGTGACGAGCTCAGACGCTTCGCCGCAGACCGCGATTGGGACCAGTTCCACTCCCCAAAGAATCTTGCTTCTGCCCTGTCAGTTGAGGCTGCGGAGCTCCTTGAGCCCTTTCAGTGGCTCACGGAGGCGCAAAGCCGTCACCTTACTGCGGAGCAGTTGGAAGCCGTTCGCGAAGAAATGGCTGATGTGCTGCTGTACCTGATTCGCCTTGCTGACAAGTTGGGTATCGACCTCGCAGCAGCAGCCAGTGACAAGATCGTCCGCAACTCCGCCAGGTACCCGGTCGAAAAGGCGAAGGGCTCCAGCAAAAAGTACACGGATCTCTAGTCAGCTCCGAACAGAAGCCATGTGATCTTCGATCAGCCGGCCCGGCGGCGCCGGATGACCCCCAGCACGCCGAACGCCGAGCCCAGCAGCCAGGCAGCGGCCGGGATCGGTACGATTCCCGGTGACCCGACGCGCCCGTCGCTGCTGCCCGCAAAGGCGCCGTTCACACCGACCGCGCTGAACTGCGAGACTGGACCGGTCAGGCCTGCCGCGTTGTCAAACGTGAAGCCGGTGCTGGCGGCACCGAAGGAAATGTTGGCCTGGAGTACACCAGCCGCGTTGAAGATGTTCACGGCGTCACCACCGGTGCCGAAACCGATGCCCGATCCCGAGTAGGAGCCCATGAGAAAGCCGGCCGGCGTGATCCCGCCGAACCAGGCGTTGACGAACAGAGCCTGGGTTGCAGCCAGATTGGTGCTCTCGGCAAAGATCACCGACTGCCCGGGCTGGATGCTCGTAATGCCAAGCAAGGCCAGTGATGACCCAAACAAGTTGGAGTTGTCGTCGACCTTCCAGCCGGTGATGTTGACCCCGGAGGCGCCGGTATTGGTCAGTTCGAACCAGTCAGCCGCCACGGAGCTGTTGCCACTGCTGGCCGGGTCGACTTCGGAGATGATGATCGCGGCATGCGACGTGCCGACGACATTGGCCAGCATTGCAGCGGCAAGCAGCACGGCGTTGACGAAACGACTCATGGCGGGATCTCCAGGGTGGAAGTGCAGAATTCAGAGACGCCACGATCGCTGAGCCGTGTGTCACCAGCATGTGCTGCAGATGATCTTTCTGTAAGAGCAAGTTCACGGCGACGTCACGCAGCTGGGTCATAGTCAGACTTCCAAGCCCGTCCCAAATGCGCCATCCCGTCAGGGAAACGGCCAGGAGTCTGTCATGAAGTTCCGTTACGCTGCTGCCACACTGTACATCGCGCTCTGCGCCGCCTCCGCACAGGCAGACATCCTGTCCATAAACCTCGGCAGCTACCAGCTCGGCGGCAATTACGCGCTGGACGCTCTCGGAGGTGCGGGCCTCGAAGCGTCGGCCGTGACCTACGCCCGTGACCGCGGCACGCTGTTCTTTGTCGGAGACGAGGGACTTGGCGTCGTCGAAATGACGACCACGGGGCAAATCGTGAGTAGCATGGCGTTCAACTGGACGGGTACCGGTTCGTCCAACAACGACGCGGAAGGCCTGACCTACCTGGGTGCCGGTGAGCTCGTGGTCGTCGACGAACGCCCACAGATTGCGTACAAGTTCGCCTACGCGGCCGGCGGCAATGTCGTGCTGAACAATCAGCCCAGCGTCGCGATCACGGGCAATCCCGCGAGCGTCGGCAATGTCGGCACGGAAGGCATCAGTGTCGATCCGCGTGATGGCAGATTCTTCAGCGTCAAGCAGGACAACCCGGCTCAGTTCCGCGTCAGCACTCTGAATTTCGCTGTGGGAGGCGGCAGTGCCAGCACCACCACGCTGTTTTCGGGCGCCTCAAGCCTGTTTGGCGTGAACAACCTGTCCGACGTGCAGACACTGTCTCCTGTCGACGCCCTCGCCGGCATGTCGGCAGAAAACAACCTGCTCGTGCTGAGTCTGGATTCCAGGAGTCTTCTGGAACTCAACCCGACCACGGGCACAGTGATCAGTTCCTTCAATCTGGCCGGCCTCACGGCTCAGGCCATCGAAGGCGTAACCGTGGACGAAGCCGGCCGAATCTATCTCGTGGCTGAGGATTCCGGCACCCCGAACTCCCGCCTGTTCGTGCTCACCCCGGTGCCGGTCCCGGCCGCGGTTTGGCTGTTTGGCAGCGCGCTGGCCGGCCTTGCCGTCGCACGACGTCGGTCTGCGTAGCGCCCGGGAGCCCCCCGAGCTACATCCCTGACCTGCTATCGTTCCCGGCCTGATGGGTCGGCATGACGGTCACCCAGGGGGGAATGGTGGCCAGCAGCCTGCTCGCACTGATCGACGACATCGCGACGCTTCTTGACGATGTCGCCGTGCTCACGAAGGTTGCCGCGACCAAGACCAGCGGCGTCCTCGGTGACGACCTCGCGCTCAACGCCCAGCAGGTCAGCGGCGTGGCCCCCGACCGGGAATTGCCGGTGGTGTGGGCCGTGGCGCGGGGCTCCTTCGTCAACAAGGCGATCCTCGTGCCGGGCGCCCTCGGGGTCAGCGCGGTTGCGCCGTGGCTCGTAAGCCCGCTGCTGATGGCCGGTGGTGCCTTCCTCTGCTATGAAGGTTTCGAGAAGGTGGCGCACGCCGTCGCGGGCCGGCATGCCGGCGACGACGCGCACCATGCTGAACTCACGCGGGCCCTGGCCGATCCGGCTATCGATCTCGTGGCGCTCGAGCGGGACAAGATCAAGGGTGCTGTCCGTACCGACTTCATCCTCTCCGCAGAGATCATCGTCATCACACTCGGAACCGTCGCGACAGTGCCGTTCCCGCAGCGCGTGGCGGTGCTCGTCGGGATTGCGCTGCTGATGACGGTCGGCGTTTACGGCCTGGTCGCGGCCATCGTGAAGCTCGATGACGCCGGGCTGTACCTCAGTCGCCGGACTGGCACTGGCGGGATGATGCGAACGCTGCGGGCCCTGGGCACAGTCATCCTCCGGACGGCTCCCTGGATGATGAAGGGTTTGTCGGTGGCGGGCACCGCCGCCATGTTCCTCGTGGGCGGAAGTATCCTGAGCCACGGCATCGGGCCGTTGCATCACTGGCTGGAGGGACTGGCGCTGGCCACGCCGGTACCGCTGCTTATCGACGGCCTGACCGGCATGCTTGCCGGCGCCGTGGTGACTGGCGCGATCGGCGTGGCGGGGTGGTATCGTCGCCGGCAATGACCAGCCAGCTGCATCCCTACGTCGTGCATTTTTCCGTCGCGCTGCTTCTGCTCAGCGTGGTCCTGTTCTACCTGGGCACCCTGGCCAGCAACGAGGGTGGCACGCGCCCGTGGACCGGTGGCGTACTCACAGCAGCGCGGTGGAACCTGTGGATCGGTGCGGCCTTTGCGCTGGCCTCGATCGCCAGCGGCTTCGTCGACTACATCGCAGCCCAGTGCGATGCGGACACTATCGCCGCCACGATCATCCACCGGCGCTCCGGCGCCGTGACCTGGTGGTCGGCACTGATCGCCGACATTGCCGTTTACCGCACGCGACACCGGGCGCCCGGGCCCCTGTTGCTCGCCTGGCTGCTGCTCGTGGGCGTCGCGGCGTCAACGGCGGCCGCGCTCGGCACGGGCTTAACGTATGACCGCGCCCTGGGTGTAGCCCGGGCCTGGCCAGCGGAGACCGGCACTTGTTTCCAGATGGAAAGGTCGCGGGGCTGATCAGGCTGTTGCCACTGCTCGCGTTGTGCTTTCCCGCAATGGCTTTTGCGGTCGACAGCATCCAGCCCGGCATCCTCGCTGCAGATCCGTCCACCACCTGCTGTCTCGGCGTCTACCTGCCGATCGTCAGTGGCGACGATGATCGGGATGCGACCGCGACGCTGCGCTATCGGGAGACCGGTACGCTGGAGTGGCGAACGGGCCTCCCGCTACTGCGCGTGCGCCCCGACCAGATCAGCGGCGAGTCGCCACCGGGCGCCTTCGGTTTGCCCGTGCCGGCGCCCCAGTTTGCAGGGAGCATCTTCGGCCTGTCGGCAGCAACGAACTACGACGTCGAAGTCACGGTCAGTGATCCTGATGGCGGGGGAGGTGCCCAGACCCTGCAGTTCGCCACGGTGGCGGTGCCCGCGCCCGAGCCTGCCGTACCCAACCCGATACCCGTCAGCACCGCGCCGGCCCTGACGGCGGCGCTCGCCACTGCCAATCCCGGCGATGTGATCACGCTGGCGGCGGGCGTGTATGTAGGCGCCTTCGCCATCAGTCGCGACGGCACCGCCGCCAACCCCATCGTGATCCGGGGCGTCAGCCGGGATGCGGTTACGCTCGACGCCACCGGCCGGAGCGTGGGCATCACGCTGGCCGGCGACTACACGCGGCTCGAGAACCTGACCGTCCGGGGCAGCGACTGGGGCGCGAGGTTGAACAACACTACAGGCGTCGTGATGCGCGGCGTCCGTCTGACCGACGTGGACAAGGGCATCGATGGCCGTAACGGCGTGACCCGTAGCCTCTACCTCTGCGACAACGTCCTTGAGGGCCGCCGGCTGTGGCCCGATTTCGCCAACGCCGTCGAGAATGTGGAGGGGATCGTCGTCACCGGGCAGGGGCACACCATCTGCCACAACCGGCTCTCGGGTTTCGGCGATGCGCTCGGCCTCAACCAGAACACCAGCATCATCAATGCCGCGATCGACTTCTACGGCAACGACGTGCTCTGGACCGGTGATGACGGCATGGAGCTCGACTACGCGCACCGCAATGTGCGGGCTTTTGGCAACCGGATCACCAACGCGCAGATGGGGGTCAGCTTCCAGCCGGTCTGGGGTGGTCCGGCGTACGTGTTCCGGAACGTCCTCGTGAACATGGCCCGGAGCCCCTACAAGCTGAACAACGATCCCACCGGTTTCTATATCTTCAACAACACCTCCGTGCGGACGCTGGGCTTCGGCAACAATCTCAGCTTTGCCTGGCCCTCTCTCGGCTACACCCAGGCAGACGGGGATCCGGCCTATGCGGCGAACTTCGAGTTTCGCAACAACCTGCTCATCGGCGTTTCCACGCCGGCCTTTGTGACGACCGAATTGTTCGACGCGAGGATTGACAGCAACGGCTGGTGGCCGGACGGCACCTTCGTGTTCTTCAACGCCTGGGCGAACCTCGCCGACCTGATCAGTAATTCGCCCTACGAGGCCAGCGGGCGGATCGTCGAGGCCCAGCCTTTTGCCGTACCGATCGTCCTGGGTGTCACTTACACCACCCAGATCGCACCGCGCAGCCCGCTGCTGGCGCCGGCCAGCGCCGCCGTGGACGGCGGGCAAGTCATCCCCAACGTGACCGATGCGTACGCGGGATCAGCCCCCGACCTGGGCGCCTGGGAGCGGGGCGCTGCGCTGCCCGTCTACGGCGTCCGGCCAGCACCGGATACGGACGCGGACGGAGTCCCCGACGCCATCGACAACTGCCAACTGGAGTCGAACCCGACCCAGCAGGACGCCGACTCCGACGGCTACGGCAACCCCTGCGACCCTGATCTGAACAACAGCGGCCTCGTGACCGCCGCCGACTTTGCGATCCTCCGCTCGGTGCTGGGCCTGGCAGCGTCTGCGAGCGCCACAGCGGCTGCGGCCGACCTGAACGACAGCGGGCTGGTGACCACCGCCGACTTCGGCATCCTCCGGGCCCGACTCAACACGGCGCCGGGCCCGTCGGGCCTCGCGCCCTGAATCCCGGGTCGTGGATCACGCGCCCGGTAGGAGCGCCTTCAGGCGCGACCAGATGGACGCAGCAATCCTCCGTACGGGTATATTTGCACAATGACGCAGTTCGACCTCGTTTTCGCCGCCTTGCACGCGACCGGCGTTCGCTATGTCGTCGTGGGTGGAGTAGCGGTGAACCTGCATGGCTATCAGCGCTTCACCAAAGACATCGATCTCGTGATCGAACTTGCTCCAGAACGGGCCATCAGGATTCTCGAGGCGCTAAGTGGCCTTGGCTATAAACCCAATGTTCCGGTAAGGCTGTCTGACTTCGCTGATCCGGCGATCCGCGAAGGGTGGATTCGCGACAAGGGGATGATGGTTTTCCAGATGTACAGCGACAAGGTGCGTGCGACGATCGATATCTTCGTCCAGTACCCGCTCGATTTCGATGCGTTGTGGAACGAAGGCACGAAGATAGAGCTAACGGGTACGTCGCTGCGTATCGCGTCAATCGAACACTTGATTGCGATGAAACGGAACGCTGGTCGTCCCCAGGATCTCATTGATATCGAAAAGCTTGAAATTCTTCAGCAGTACGCCAATGAGCGCGGAGATGCGGGCGAATGAAGATCAGGGACGAGCCGCCGGCGGGCAGCTTCGAGGCAGCAGAGCGATTTCAGCTGCGCATGGCGCTCAGGTCCACCTACGCGCAGCGCCTGCAGGACCTGCAGGACATGCTCGATTTCAACGCCGAAGCTGAAGCACGAAATCCACAGCTGCGCGCGGCGGTCAAGCGGCTTTCACGGCCTTAGCAGCGCTGAATCCCTGGACGCAAAGCCTGGCTAGCGTTTCGGGCGCGGCCGCAGGTGGTACTCAAAGGACTGCGCTGCTGGCCGCGTGCCCAGGTCGACATAGAGCAATGCCATCCCTTCGAGGTAGCGGGAATTCTCAAGCGGCCCGGCGTCAAAGGGCTCGAGCCCGAGCTCGCTGACCAGGGCCGCCACGCGTTTGCGCGCGCCGGCGTCGTCGGTTGCCAGGGGTATCGACACGGGGCCGCCAGCGACGGAAGGATCTCTCATCACGCCGTAGTTCAGAGTATTGAACGCCTTGACGACGATGGTGCCCGGCAGCCAGACCTGGAGTTGCTCCGCGCCCGAATGCGGCACCGTGAGTTCCACGAGGCCGCGGGCATCGAACGTCAGTGGATTCGTGGCGTCGAGCACGATCTTGCCCTGCAGGTTCCCCAGTGACCTGGCCGATGCTTCCGCGGCGGTCCAGGGCACCGCAAACAGGATGATTTCCGCCCGGCGGGCGGCCTCTGCCGGCGAGGTCGCGCTCGCCAGCTTGTCGCTCCGGGCGACCAGTTCGCGCACTGCGGGGCGGGCCGGTTCGCGGGACCCGTAGATGATCGTGTGACCGTTCCGGCCCCACCGTTCACCCAGGGCGCCGCCGACGCTGCCCGTGCCGATCACGGCGATAGTTTCGGACGCGTCGCCGCGCGCGATAACCAGCAGCAATACGATTCCAATAATGTAATTCACGTTCCCTCTCCATCCACCCATCGAATTTCCGACGCCGTCTCCGGCCCTACGAGCACATCCGCCAGTCCTTCCGGCATTTCTGCCTCGTCCTCACTGATCGCGATCCGCCCCGCCATGATTTCGGCACTGGCCTGTGGAAAGCGTGGTTCCGCATCCGGCTCGCCATAACCCTGCGGGAAGACCGGGAGGTTACTGACCGGGTCGTACTTGTCCGTGGCGCCGACGGTGTGCAGGACCTCGTGGGCGACGACGATATTGTTTTGCTGGTCCAGGCTCTCGTCTGCAAACGCGTAGACCACGCCGAGCAGGCCGGCCTGCAGCCCGAGGGAGTGGGGCACCGCGGTGGTCTGCAGAGGGTCGTGGTACAGCACGAAGACGCGGATGTCCGCCGGCGTATCGCCCGCCTGCCGCCAGGTGTAGTAGCGCAACCTGAGGCTCCACCACACCCGCCCGGCCACACTCGTGCCAGGTTCGAGCCGGGGCGGCAGTTCCGTGACCTGCGGGTAGAGCACCACCTTCACCGGCTGCTCCAGCGTCACGCCGTATTCAGAGGCTTCCCGCACGAAGAATGCCTCGATGTCCGCAAACTGCCCGGGCTCCAGCGCGGCAACGTACCGGCCAGTGGCGGGCCGCCCGTCGGCATTCACCGGGAATACCCCCACCCACAGCGGATCACTCCAGTTCGTGGTGCGTTGGCGGTCGCGCCAGGCGCCGCCGGCCACCACAAAAAGTACGAGGAGCAGAATCGCAATCCGGATTCGCCGCCACATCAGAGAAGTGCAGCGAGCTGCTCCGCGTACCACCGGTCGAAGGTGTGCACGCAGTCTTCCGAGGACTGGTATGGCCCTGGCCGGTACCCACGCGAACCCGCACCGAGCTGCGCGCGCTCGCACAGCGCCCAGTCCTGCCGGTTGGTCAGGTCCCAGAAGTCCGCCATGTCCGACGGATCGAAGCCGGGCCGTGCCAGCGCTTCTTCGGTGAAGAGCAGTTCGCATTCGACCCGGGTGCGGTCGGGCCCCACGGGCCACGCGGTGTGCGTGAGCACGTAGTCGGGGTGCGGGGAGAGGAGCAGGTTGGGGTAGATCACGTAGTAGTAGACATAGCGGTGATCGTCCGCCGACAAGCCCGGGATCACCGGTACGGTGCGCTTGCCGCTCAGGGACATGGTCTCGATGCCGGACTTGAGCTCCATCGGGCCGCCGTTGAAGCTGGCCCCGGTTTCCATGGGCCGGCTGCTGCGGCTGATCAGCTCACTGATGCGGGCCAGCTGCGGGTGCGCGCCGGGGCAGTGGTAGCACTCGCTGTAGTTCTCGCAAATGAGCTTCCAGTTGGCCTGCACGTCGTAGGTCCGGCGCCAGCCACGGCGCAGCTCCGCCAGCCGGAAGCGTGACAGATCGGGCAGGTCGACCAGTGACGAGGTCAGTGGTGCCGCAGCACTGTCGAGGTTGAGGAAGATGAAGCCGTCGTGACTCCCGGAATTCACGGGGACCAGTCCGAGACCATCCCGGTTGCCGGACTCCTCGGCGCGCGGTACTTGCGCCAGACTGCCGTCGAGCCGGTAACTCCAGGCGTGATACGGGCACAGGATGCGGTTCAGGCCACAGCCCGAGGTCGCATCGATCAGCCGCGAACCGCGGTGCCGGCAGACATTAAAGAATGCGCGTACGAGGCCGTCGGCGCCGCGAACCACGATGACCGAATCGCCGGCGAGCTCCCGCGTGAAAAAATCTCCGGCGCCTGGGATATCCGCTTCCCGCCCCACGCAGAGCCACGTCCGGGCAAACAGGCCTGCCTGCTCGATGGCCAGGATCTCCGGTGCGGTGTAGACCGCCGCGGGCAGTGTCCGGGCCTGTGCCACAGGCCGGCGGGTTGCCGTGAGTTCTTCGGCAATCGCCTGAATCGCGGCCGGGTTCATGGCTGTTTGAACACCGTTCCACCCTTGATCACGACGGCGACGTTCTCAAGGCGGCGTATGTCGTCAAGCGGGTTGCCCTGCACCGCGATCAGATCCCCGTACTGGCCGGGCACGATGCTGCCGAGCCGGTCTGCCCAGCCCATGAAGCCGGCGGCGACGGAGGTGGCGGACTTGATGGCTGCCATCGGGCTCATGCCCCGCTGCACCATGATCTGGAACTGCCGTGCGTTGCGCCCATGCGGGAAGATGCAGGCGTCGGTGCCAAACGCAATCGGGACCCCTGCCGCGTGGGCCTTCGTGAAATTCAGCCGCTGTGCCTCGGTGGTGTCCAGGTTCTTCTGCAGGAACTCGGCGGGGTAGCCCTGGGCGCGTCCCACCGTCTCGGTGTAGTCCCCGTTGTACACGTCCATCACCAGGGCCACCTGGCGCTGCCGGGCCAGTTCGATCCCGGCGTCATCCATCAGCGAGGCGTGCTCGATCGTGTCCACCCCGGCCAGGATCGATTCCCTGATGGACCGCGCGCCGTGGGCATGGGCGGCCACTTTCAGTCCCGCCCGATGCGCTACCTCAACGACCGCCGCGATCTCGTCCTGGGTCATTTCCGGATCACCCGGCACGCCGCCGAAGGCAAACACAGCGCCCGAGGCAATGACCTTCAACACGTCGGCACCACCGGCCACGGCGAGTTCTGCCTTGCGCCGGAATTCCTCCGGCCCGCGGGCCACGCCCATATGGCCCTCTGCCGGAATTTCTGACGCGGGCACGCCAGGCACGATCAGGTCGCCGCCGCCGCCGGGAATCGTCAGGAAAAAGCCGGCCACCTGCATGCGCGGCCCCGGGGTCAGACCGGCGTTGATGTCGTCCCGCAGTTGCCGGTCGGTCCAGGCAATGTAGGCGCCCAAATCCCGCACCGAGGTGAACCCGGCTGCCAGGGTTTTGCTGGCGTTCTCCCGGAAAATACGCGTCTGTTCGGCCTGGCTCCGCTTGTAGTACACGGTGTAGTCCAGCGCATCGTCCGGCACCATGGTCAGGTGGGTGTGCAGGTCGATGAGACCGGGGAGGCAGGTGTACTCCCGGAGATCGAGCTGTTCCGCTGCTGGGATTGCCTCGCCCTGCGGAGTCACTGCCACGATGCGTCCATTGACCATCACGACGGTGACGTCAGTGCGGGGCTGGTCCGAAACGCCGTCGATGAGCGTTCCACAGTGGACCGCCAGGGACCCCGATGGCGGTGTGCTGGCGCAACCCAGCAGCGTGGAGAGCAGCAAGAGACCAAGGACGCGCATGCCGGGCTTAAGGATACATCCTCGCGCCGGCACCGGCTCCCGCGGTTTACACTGACTCCCATGTCTGTGACGTCGCAACCGGCTGGCACCCTCGAAGTGGCCTTGAACCACGCGCGCCAACTGCTCGCCACCGAACCGAAGCTGGCCATTGAACAGGCGGCGGAGATTCTCAAGGTGATGCCCGGCCAGCCGGCCGCAATCAGCATCCTGGCGGATGCCTGGCGCGCGCTGGGCGATCACTACACCGTGCTCGGCGAGGCTGCCGCGGCAGACGCGGCGTACGCGCTGCATATCCAGGCCTCCACCCGGGACCCGCGGCTGCTTGCGCCAGCGAAAGCGCTGGTCGAGGGGCGCATCGCCGTAGCTGAGCAGTTGCTGCGTGAGCACCTGAAGCAGTTCCCCACCGATGTGCCGGCGATCCGCATGCTCGCCGAGGTGGCCGGGCGGCTGAAGCGCTACGCCGATGCCGAGAACCTGCTGGTCCGCTGCCTGGAACTGGCGCCCGGGTTTCGGGCTGCCCGGCAGAATTACGCGCAGATCCTGCACCGGCAGCAGAAGCCGGTGGCCGCGCTCGAACAGATTGACTGGTTGCTGGCAACTGAGCCGCGCAACCCTGGCCTGCGCAATCTGAAGGCAGCCGTACTGGGGACCATTGGCGAGTACGAGCAGGCTCTCGAGTTGTATGCCGGGGTGGTCGCCGAGTACTCGCAGCAGCCGAAGATCTGGATGAGCTACGGCCATGCCCTTAAAACCGCCGGCAACCTGCCGGAAAGTATCGCGGCGTACCGGCGGAGCATTGAGCTCTCCCCGGGCCTCGGTGAGGCCTGGTGGAGCCTTGCCAATCTCAAGACTTTCCGGTTCACGAGCGATGAAGTGACGTCCCTGCGCGGTCAGCTCGAACGCACGGACCTCACGGCCGAAGACCGGTTCCACTTTCAGTTCACGCTGGGCAAGGCTCTGGAGGATGCGGCCCTTTATGCGGAGTCCTTTCAGTACTACGCGGAGGCCAACCAGTTACGCCGCGCCGCCGTGCGCTATGACCCGGAGGAGAACAGTAACCACGTCCGCCGCTGTAAGTCCCTGTTCACCCGTGATTTCATGGCCGACCGTGCCGGCTTCGGGACCCCTGATCCGGACCCCATATTTATCGTCGGACTGCCCCGGTCCGGATCAACGCTGGTGGAACAGATCCTGTCCTCGCACTCCGCGGTCGAGGGCACCATGGAGCTGCAGGATCTGGTGATCATCGCCCGCCGGCTGGGCGGCAAGGTGAAGCGCGAGGATATCTCCAGTTACCCGGAGATCCTTGCAGAGATGCCTGCCGACGAACTGCGCGCACTGGGCGCTGAGTATCTGGCCCGAACCCGGATCCAGCGGAAAACGAGTGCCCCGTTCTTTATCGACAAGCTGCCCAACAACTGGGCCCACACGGGCCTGATTCATCTCATCCTGCCCAACGCCCGCATCATCGATGCGCGGCGCCACCCCATGAGTTGCTGCTTTTCCGGTTTCAAACAGCACTTTGCCCGTGGCCAGCACTTCAGCTACAGGCTTGAGGATATCGGCCGCTACTACCGGGACTATGTGGAACTGATGGCCCACTTCGACGCCGTGCTGCCCGGGCGGGTCCACAGGGTGATCTACGAACAAATGGTGGCCGACACCGAGGGCGAGGTCCGGCGCCTGCTGAACCATTGCGGTCTGCCTTTTGAAGCGGGTTGCCTCGAGTTCTACCGGAACGAGCGGGCCGTGCGCACAGCCAGTTCCGAGCAGGTGCGCCAGCCGATCTACACGGATTCGCTTGCCCAGTGGCGCCACTACGAGGCCTGGCTGGACCCGCTTAAGGACGCCCTGGGTCCGGTGCTCGAGGTTTATCCGGCGGTGCCCGCGTTCTGAGCCCGAAAGTTTTGGACATGTGGCAGTCCTACAGACACAATCGGCTGATAGCCAGGTAGAGGGGATCCCCAATGACGCGTAGTCGCCGCCGGAAGCTGCAGCGGGCCGCCTCGGTCTCGAAGACCAGTGTTGTCCTGAGACCACAGCTGAGACCACAGCTGAGGCCGCAGCCCTCAGCCCGGCGGGCCGCCCGGTGGATGCCGCTCGCGCCCCTGCTGCTCGCGGGCTATGCCCCGGGCTATGTGCAGGCCCAGCAGTCGCAGGTCGGTCTGGACGAGGTCATCGTCACCGCCCAGAAGCGGGAAGAAAGCCTGCAGAACGTGCCCATCAGCGTGCAGGCCCTGGGCACACAGAAGCTGCAGGAACTGAAGATCGAAAGTTTCGACGACTACGCCAACCTGCTGCCAAGCGTGTCGTTCGTAAACCTCCGGCCCGGCTTCGCCCAGATCTACATGCGGGGCGTGGCAAGCGCCGGTGATGCGGACTCCAACCACTCCGGGTCTTTGCCGCTCGTTGGTACCTACCTCGACGAACAGCCGATCACGACTATCCAGGGCGCCCTCGACGTGCATCTCTATGATATCGCGCGGGTGGAAGCGCTGGCCGGACCGCAGGGCACGCTCTACGGTGCCAGCTCCGAGTCCGGGACGCTGAAGATCGTCACCAACAAGCCCGACCCCAGTGCCTTCTCAGGCGGTACCGGCCTGGAGGTCAACGCTATCAGCGGTGGAGACAACGGCTATCTGGCCGAGGGCTACGTCAACGTGCCCCTGACCGACAATGCGGCCATCCGCCTCGTGGGCTGGGCGCGCCGGGACGCCGGCTTCATCGACAATGTGAGGTTCCAGCGCACCTTCGTGAGTACGACCGAGAGCCTTCCTGGCGAGACCAACACTCGCGAACCGATCACTACCGACAATGCGGCCAGTGTCGAAGACAACTACAACCAGTCCGACACCTTCGGCGCGCGGGCGGCACTGCGCATTGACCTGAACGACAGCTGGACCCTGACGCCCTCGTTGATAGCCCAGAAGCAGACCACCGATGGTGCTTTCGGTGCCGATCGCACGCTGGGCGAATACAAGGTTGGCCATTTCTACCCGGAGGATTCCGACGACCAGTGGCTGCAGGCGGCCCTGACCGTCGAAGGCCGCATTGGCAGCATCGACATGGTCTACACCGCCTCCTACCTGGACCGGGATGTGGATTCGAACTCCGACTACGCGGACTACTCCTACTGGTACGACCGCGCCTATTTCGAGAATTCCGGGTACTACTTCAGTGACTCCTTCAGCGACAACAACGGCAACCCCATCGACTTTTCCCAATACATCCGCGCCACGGACCTTTACAAGAAGTACAGCCAGGAACTGCGCTTTTCCTCGCCCCAGGATCAGCGGCTGCGGGTAATCGGCGGACTTTTCTGGCAGCGCCAGGAACACAACATCGAGCAGAACTACCTCATTGATGGCCTGGCGGACTCTATTGCAGTAACGGGTCGGCCGAACACCATCTGGCTCACCAAGCAGGACCGCGTCGACCAGGACTATGCGCTGTTCAGCGAGGTCTACTACGACATCACCGATAAGCTCACCGGTACCCTCGGCGCGCGCTTGTTCAAGTACGACAATTCCCTGGAAGGCTACTTCGGCTTCGGCCAGGGCTACAGCAATAGCGGCAATAGCGGCGAAGCGCTGTGTGACGACCGGTCCGGCGACGGCAGGAATGTCGGGGCGCCCGGCGCCGACCTGCCGGACTTCCAGGGAGCGCCCTGCAAGAACATCGACCAGAGCACCGACGACACGGACGTCATCTGGAAGCTGAACCTGGCCTACCAGCTCACCGAGGAGGCCCTGGTCTACGCCACGTATTCGGAAGGGTTCCGGCCCGGCGGCATCAACCGGCGCGGCACCCTGCCCCCCTACGATCCTGATTTCCTCTACAACTACGAGCTTGGCTGGAAGACGAGCTGGTTCGATGACCGGTTGCGCTTCAACGGCGCGGTCTTCCACCAGGAGTGGAAGGACTTCCAGTACTCCATCCTGGGGCCTAACGGCCTGACTGAAGTGACCAACGCGCCCGGCGACGCCGACATTGACGGTATCGAGATGGACGTGAACTGGGCGGTGACGGAGGGTCTCGGTGTTTCGGCCGGTGTCGCGCTGATCAATGCAGAACTGAGCGGGCCCTATTGTGCGAACCTCTTTGGCGGCGAGTCGGTCTCGGCCGATCCGTGCCCGGTGGATGGTGGTGGCACCGAGGCGCCAGCTGCTCCGGAGGGCACCAAGCTGCCGGTCACGCCGGACTTCAAGGCCAACCTCACGGGCCGCTATGAGTTCGGCCTGGGGTCGCTGGACGCGCATTTCCAGGCGGCGCTGGTCTACGTCGGGGACCGTCAGACTGACCTGCGCACCTTCGAGAACGATGTCGTCGGTGAGTTGCCGAGTTACACGTTGGCGAATTTCTCCTTCGGTGTCGGCCGCGACGGTTCGGCGGTGCAGTTGGTCATCAGTAACGCGTTCAACGAATATGCTGAGTTCAGCCGGTACACCGAGTGTGCAGAGGCCAAGTGCGGTCCGCAGGCCTACTCCGTCGTGGCCCCGCCCCGAACTATCGCCGTGAAATTCAGCCAGGAGTTCTAGCAGCTGAATAGCAGCCGGACCATCGGCCCGTTGCGGGCCACCTTCCTGGTGGCCGGCAACATGATCGGGTCGGGGGTCTACCTGCTGCCGGCCACGCTGGGCGCGTTCGGCTCGGTCACTGTCATCGGCTGGGTGGTCTCGGGTCTCGCTGCGTTCCTGCTGGCGGGCGTCTTCGTGCTGCTTTTTCGCCTGCGGCCGGGCAGCGTCGGCATGGTGCGGCAGGTGCGGGACGGTCTCGGCCGCTTCTTCGGCTTTCACGCGAGCCTGCTCTACTGGGTCGGCGGCTGGGTGGGCAACGTGGCCATCGCCGTGGCGGGCACCGGTTATCTCTCCATCTTCTTTCCCGTGCTCAACGATGCAATGCCGGCGACCCTCTGCACGGTCGGCACCATCTGGGCCATGACGCTGCTCAACCTGCTCGGGGCGCGGCGCGTGGCCGACTTCGAGGGCGGCACGCTGCTCATCGGCCTGCTGCCCGTGCTCGGCGTTGGGGTGCTTGGCTGGTTTGCGTTCGACCCTGAAATCTTCCGGGAATCCTGGAACGTCACCGGCCGCACCGATCTGCAGGTGTTGCCCGGCACGCTGTCGCTGATTTTCTGGGCATTTGTCGGCCTCGAGAGTGCGTCGGTGGCAGCGGCCGTGGTGCGCGATCCCGCCCGCGACGTGCCGATTGCGACGCTCGGCGGGGTGGCTCTCGCGGCGGTCGTCTACGTGGCGGCGTCGGTGGCGATCAGCGGGCTCCTGCCGGCCGCGACACTGGCCCAGTCGATTGCGCCGTTTGCGGACGCCGCGGGGCGCTGGGTGGGGGCCGCGGCGGCCGCGCTGGTGGCAGGTTGCGCGGTATTGAAGGCGTTCGGCACGTTGTCGGGCTGGCTACTGGTCACCGCTGAGGTGGCGCGCAGCGGGGCTGAATCGCGCGTATTCCCGGCTCTGTTTCGCGAGAGCATGGACGGGCCGCCCCGGCGCAACCTGCTCATCGTCGCCGCGCTGATGTCTCTGATTGTCGTGCTGAGCTCGGTCGAGCCGACGCTCGCGGCCCAGTTCACGATCCTGAGCAACCTGGCCACGCTGCTCTACCTCGTGATCTACGCCTACTGCTGTGCGGCCCTGTGGCGTTCCACCACCCACTGGGGTATGCGCCTGATTGCGATCCTGGCTGCCGGCTTCTGCGTGTGGGCCATCTCCGCGGCGGAACTGCAGCAGCTCGTGTACCTGGTCGTGCTCTGCGGCCTCGGCATTCCACTCTATCTGGGCCTGCGGCGTGGCATGCCGGCTGCTTAGCGCTCTCACATGAAGATCCTGCTCCTGCTTCTCGGCGGGCTGAAGTTCGGCAAGCTGCTGACCACCGGCGGCACCATGCTGATCTCCGTCGTGGCGTACTCCTTTATTTTCGGCTGGCCCTACGCCGTGGGCTTTGTGCTGCTGATCTTCGTCCATGAAATGGGGCACTACATGGCGGCCCGCCAGCGCGGTCTCGACGTGGGCGCGCCGACGTTTATCCCGTTCGTCGGCGCGTGGATCCAGCTGAAAGACCTGCCCCACGATGCCGAGACGGAAGCCTATGTGGGCATGGGTGGCCCACTGGTCGGCACCATCGGCGCACTCGCGTGCTTCTACCTGGGCCGCGCGCTCGAGAGTGACCTCCTGCTGGCGCTGAGTTACTCGGGGTTCTTTCTGAACCTGTTCAACCTGATCCCGATTTCGCCCTTCGACGGCGGCCGGATCACCGCCGTGATCTCGCCGCGGCTCTGGCTGGCAGGCGTGCCGGTCCTGATCGGACTGTTCTTCATCTGGCCGAGCCCGCTGCTGATTCTGATGGCCCTCCTCGCCGCGCCTGCCGTGATGCAGGCGATCCGGGGCCAGACCACGCCGGAGCAGCAGGCCTACTACAGCGTGCCCGCCGGAACCCGCCTGTCCTACGGCGCCCTGTACCTGGCCCTCGCCGGTTTCCTGGCGATCATGTGCTACAAACTGCACGAGGAACTGCCGCAGATATAGCTTTTGAGGAGGCCCGATGTTCATCAACTTCTGGTACCCCGCCGAAGAGAGCAAAAACCTCACTGACAGTCCCCTGAGAGTGCAGATGCTCGGCCTGCACTTCGCGTTATGGCGTGACAGCCAGGGCAAGGCCCACTGCGTGCACAACACCTGCACGCACCGCGGTGGCTCGCTCGGAGACGGCAAGGTGATGGGCGACTGCATTCAGTGTCCTTACCATGGCTGGAAATTCAACGGTGCCGGCGCCTGCGAGCGCATCCCGTCGCTCGGCCCGCTGGACAAGGTCCCCCAGCGCGCCCGCATCGACGCCTACCCTGTGGAGGAGCGCTACGGCCTGGTGTTCGTCTTTCTCGGCGACCTTCCGGAGAGCGAGCGGCCGACGATCATGTCGAACAACGAGTACGGCCAGCCTGGCTGGCGCACTCTCTTGATGCGCTACCGGTGGCAGGCGAACTACGTGCGGCTCGTGGAGAACCAGTCCGACCCGTCCCACATCGAGTATGTGCATGCCGGCTTTGGCATGGCGGGCAAGAGCACGAACTACGAGGTGCCGAAGATCAAGGTGGAGGAGAGCGCCTGGGGCGCCGGGGCCATGGTGGTCTTCTATTCACCCGAGCTTCCCGACCCGGCCATGAAGCAACTGCAGCCCGAGGGCCGGAACGAATCCGGCTCCGGCTACCACGGCAGTGCGTCGACCTGGACACGGGTGAACTTCAGCCCCACCAGCCACATGCACATCTACCTCTACGCCGTGCCGCGTGACGAGCTGGACCTCGAGATCTTCCTGGTCATGCAGCGCGACTGCATGCTCGAGGAAAAGTTCGATGAGAACTTCCTGAAACGTATGGCCATCGCGGTGGAGGAAGACCGGATCGTCATCGAGAAGCTGGACCCGCAGATACCCTCCACCGAGGCCATCGGCGAGTTCATCGTGCCGGCCGACGACGTGATCGTGAGCTACCGGCAGCGGCTGCAAGAGTGGGAGCGGCGCGGCTGGCGCCTGGACTACGACACCGTGCGCAACCACCGGGGGCGGGTGGCCTATTCGATTCCCTCGCCGGCGCGGCGTGACCACTCCTCGCACACGGGACAGGGATGGGCAGTGACGGCGGCCCCGGTGCTACGGCCGGCGAGTATCGAGCGGCGCCGACTGCCGACCGGCGGCTAGTGGGCTGCCCGGAACGCCGCGACGTGCTACGTTAAGCCCGAACCCGAAATTTCCCCGGCGACCACGCCGAATCAGCCAAAGGAACAGGTCATGGCAGCGAAGAAGAAAGGCAAAATCCAGGCAAAGACCCGGGGCGCGGCCGCCGTCGTGCTGGAAGCGGCCAGGGCCCGGGCCAGTCAGCTGAAGAAGGCCATCAAGGCCGCCAAGAAGGAGCTGCGGGAAGTCCGCCAGGAGCTCAAGGCCGCCAAGAAGGAGGTCAAGAAGCGCCTGAAGGCAGCCCGCGCAGAGGCCGGGAAGCGGCTGGCCCGCATCCAGGCAGCGGCCCGGCGCAAGCGGGCTGCCCTGGCGAAGACGTCCCCTAAGAAATCTGCGCCGAAGCCCGGTGCTGCCAGACCGGTGGCAAAGAAGCTGGCGGTCGAGAAAGCGGCTGAGATGAAGCCTGTCACGAAGAAGGCACCCGCCAGCAAGTCGGCTCCAGCCTCCAGGCCGGGTCCTGCGACCATAGAGCCGGTGTCGGTCAGTCGCGTCGCCCGGGTGCCTAGCAACCGCGCGCCGGCTCCGGCGAAGAAGCCCGCGGCGGCAGCGGTTGCGTTGCCAGCGCCGACGCCCATTGCCCCGTCACCGGCGCCCGCCACGACGCCGACGCGCTCAAACTGAGTGGTTCCGCACGCGGCGTAGCCCCGCCCGTCGCCCGCTCGCTGGTTGCGTGCGCATAGACCTCATCCTCCAGCCGCACGCGTCTGCGGCCGAGATGGCGCGGCTGGGCCGGCTCGCTGAGAGCTACCGTCTCGGCGCCGTCTGGGTGCCCAACAACATCCTGTCGCTGGACCCTTTCGTTAACTTCGTGCCGCTGGCCCAGCAGACGACCCGGCTGCGGATGGGGCCGATCGCCGTCAGTCCCTTCGAGCTGCACCCCCAGCGCATGGCCAACCAGCTGCTCACACTGAACGAACTCGCCGGAGGTCGTGCCACCATCGTCGTCGGTGGAGGTGGCGGCACACTCGAGGCCATGGGCATGAAGCCGAAGCGCAGGGTCCGCGCAGTGCGCGAGTGCGTGGAGATCCTCAAGCAGGCCGCATCGGGCAAGCCCGGTGGATACAAGGGCGAAATCTTCCCGACCTACTGGATGGACGCGAGCTGGATCACCGCGCCGTCACCCCAGATCTACGTCGCCGCGAACGGTCCCCAGATGCTGGCCATGGCGGCGCGCGTTGCCGACGGCATCATGCTGAGCGACATCACGCCGGACCGGGTGCGGCGTTGCCGGGAGATCATCGACCCCATCCTTGTGCAGCGAAACGTCGATCCGGCCACTTTCCCCCTGAGCAACTTCTGGGCCTGGCACGTGAAGCCGAGCCGGGAGGAGGCAGAACGGGAGGCCCGGACCTTTCTGGCCGTCCGGGGCACGATCTGGGACCCCTACATATATGACGTCGTCGACCCCGCGGAGGCGCAGGTGGTGCTGGCCAACAGCCGGTCTTTCACCGCGGCCTACCAGCAACGGTCTCCGGATATCCCCGGGGTACCCGAGGGTATCCTCCGCAAACTCCTCGACGCGGGGGTGTCGGCCTCACCGCTAGCGGAGATCGGGCGTGAAATCGAGCGTTTTCAGCAGTTTGCACGAGCTGGCCTGAACCAGCTCGCCCTCTGCCTGTACGACG
The DNA here is from genome assembly GCA_031395645.1 of Gammaproteobacteria bacterium. Lineage (GTDB taxonomy): Bacteria > Pseudomonadota > Gammaproteobacteria > Steroidobacterales > SHZI01. Next base: position 47,356 of record JANNJM010000060.1, read on the forward strand.
ATCCGGAGGCTTCGATCCGCGTGATCGGGGAACGGATCGTGCCGGCTTTGACATAATGATTAATCTGCCCGGAAGCCCGCCCGATGACGAAAATTAAATAGTGGTAAGGCACCAGGGTCTGGTATGGTTCCGCCCATAACGAGCGTCCTTTAAGGACGACGAATGAGCACCAACCACTAATAACGACTCGGGCGGGGAAACAACATGCGAAAGCAGATCAGGCACACACTGACGCGGGCCGGCGCTGTGGTCAGTCTTTTGGGATTGGCGAGCGCTGTTCAGGCAGCCCCGGTCGTTTACAGCTTCACGAGTGGTAGCGCGGTTCTCAGTCTGACGTCGCCTTTGGTCGGAAGTCTCCTGGCCCCAAACTCGTTGGCCCTCGACGGCACGCAGGTCACCTTCGATTCAACGGCGTTGACGGTCCCCTCATTTCAGTTCGTGGATGCGGGCCCGTCGAACATTGCCGGCGCCGGTGTACTGGCTGGTACCACCCTCACCATCACCAACCTGAATATCATTCCCGGCCCGGGCTATGCGAGCACTGCAGTATTCGTCGGTCCCCAATATAACTACCTGGTTACGTCCGTCGCTGTTTCCGGCACCTACTCGCTCAGTGGAGCGATCGTTCAGGGGCCCACCAACTTTTCGAGCATCAACCCGAGCCTCGCCGGTCAGATCACGCTCGGTGGCGTCACGAGCCTGTCCCTCAGTGGCATTACACTGGGCACCTTCACCATCCCCGCCGGCATCGGTCCGCCCGTCGGGGGGCAGACCGGTACGTTAAAGGCGGACATTCTCTTTACGGGCGTCGTGCCCGTGCCGGCAGCCGTCTGGCTGTTCGGCTCCGGCCTTGGCCTGCTCGGCGGGCTGCGCCGGCGCGTGGCTTGAGTCTGATTGCCGTAAGCTGCAAATTTAGATAAATGCCTGGTAGTGGGGAGACGATAGCCATGGGACGACGCGAAAACGGTTTTGGTATTAATCACAGCGGGTCGCGCCTCGCTGCCCTCTCCCTGGTTCTTGGTCTGCTGATGGCCCCCGCAGCCACGTTTGCAGCCACTCTCACCGTAACGGGCGGCCCGGGACTGGATCAAGGTCAGATCTGCGTTACCCCTAACCCCTGCCCCGGCACGCCAATCTTCAGCCTGGTCGGCTCAGCTCCGGTGAGCGGCTCGTTCACCTACAACACCGGTCCGAGCACGGTGGACTTCACGCTCACCCTGCTGGCAAATGCCAACTTCCCGCCGGCAGCACTGCTTGCTGGGACGACCTTCACGGCGACCGGCGTGCCGGTCATTGCACTGCCCTTCGGCAGCGGTATTCAGGTCGTGCAGTTCGGCGCGGCGAACGGCCTGGTAAGTCCCTTCCTCATTAGCCCGGCGTTGCCGATCCTGGCCAACACCCCTGTCATCTCCGGTCTCACCTGCTCCATTGGCACTGGCGCTGATCAGTGCGGTGTCTCCCTGGGAGCGGGCGGACTGCAGATCTCGAACGGCGGGGGCGGCAGCTTCGACGCGTTTGTCACGTTCAACGTCAACGTGGTTCCGGTGCCTGCGGCCGTCTGGCTGTTCGGTTCGGCCCTCGGCCTGATGGGTGTGATGCGCCGCCGCGCTATCGCCTGAACCAGAACGACTGTCTCCGACTAACAAGAACCCCGCCTCGGCGGGGTTCTTGCGTTGTAAGCTGTGGAAAACGCCATCACCAGGCATTTCTCCATGCGCTTCTCAGGCTCCAAGACCTACGTCGCCACCGACGACCTCCGCCTTGCCGTCAACGCAGCCATCACCCTCGGCCGGCCACTGCTGATCAAGGGCGAGCCGGGCACCGGCAAGACGCGCCTCGCCGAGGAGGTAGCCCAGGGACTCGGCATGCCGTTGCTCGAGTGGCACATCAAGTCCACCACCAAGGCCCAGCAGGGCCTCTACGAGTACGACGCGGTCTCGCGCCTGCGGGACTCCCAGCTCGGCGACCCGAAGGTGCAGGACATCGCCAACTACATCGTGCCGGGGATGCTCTGGCAGGCGTTCGTCAGCGACACGCCGGTGGTGCTGCTCATCGACGAGATTGACAAGGCGGACATCGAGTTCCCCAACGATCTGCTCCGGGAGCTGGACCGGATGGAATTCTACGTTTACGAGACGCGCCAGCTGATCAAGGCGAAGCAGCGGCCGCTGGTGTTCATCACGAGCAACAACGAGAAGGACCTGCCCGACGCCTTTTTGCGGCGCTGTTTCTTCCACTACATCCGCTTTCCCGACAAGGAGACGATGGAGCAGATCGTTGAGGTGCATTACCCGGGGATCAAGAAGGCCTTGCTGAAGGAGGCGCTGGAGGCATTCTTTGCGGTGCGTGAGGTGCCAGGACTGAAGAAGAAGCCCTCCACCTCGGAGCTGCTCGACTGGCTCAAGCTACTGCTGGCCGAGGACATCCCACCGGAGGCGCTGCGCACCGACGACCGGAAAACCATCATTCCGCCACTGCACGGCGCGCTCTTGAAAAACGAGCAGGACGTGCATCTCTTTGAGCGCCTGGTGTTCATGTCGCGGAGGAATTCGTCGTAGGAGCGGGGAAATGGGGACATGCCTAATTTCCCACGGTTGAATATCCTTACAATTGCGGTGTCAGGAAATTAGGCATGTCCCCATTTCCCCGCTCCTACGACGAATTCCTCCGCGACATGAACACCAGGCGCTCAAAGAGATGCACGTCCTGCTCGTTTTTCAAGAGCGCGCCG
>JANNJM010000061.1:0-3011 GCA_031395645.1 Gammaproteobacteria bacterium
CTCACGGCGGCGCTGATGGGTGTGCTGAAGCCTGGCGTGCCGCAGAGCCTTCCTGGCGGGGACGGCACCGCAGTTTCCCTGGTTGTTGATAACAACTAAAGAAACCAAACAACTAAGGTCCGGTACCTTCTTGCCCACAAACCGGGCAGTCCGCCCGTCTTCTAATGGCGACAATGCGCGTCGCGCCGCTCAAGCCGTCGTAGATCCAAAGCCGGTTGCGCAGGCCGGAGTCGAGGCCCAGCAGTAACTTCAGTGTTTCCGTGGCGAGCAGGGCGCCGATGGTGCCGGCAACGGGCGCGAGCACGCCCTGGCCTGCACAGCTGGCGAAGTTCTCGTCCTCGTCGGAATACAGGCACCGATAGCAGGGGCTCGTGCTGTCGTCGTTGAGGAACACTGCTGCCTGACCCTCGAAGCGGATCGCCGCGCCGGTCACGAGGGGCTTGCGGGTGATAACACAGGCAGCGTTCAGCGCCAGGCGGCTTGAAAAGTTATCGGTGCAGTCGAGAACGAGACTGCAGGCGCCGGCAGCGTCACGCATTTCATCGGCATCCAGTCGCCGGTTCAGGACGCTGACGTGGAGTGCCGGGTTGGCGACCCGGAGTCGCTCCGCGGTCGCATGCGTCTTGTACTCCCCCACGTCGCTGTCCCGGAACAGGATCTGCCGGGGCAGGTTGGTGGCGTCGACCCGGTCAAAGTCGCTGATCACGAGATGTCCGACGCCGGCATTGGCGAGATAGAGGCTCGCGACCGAACCGAGCCCGCCGAGGCCTACCACCAGCACGCTCGCCTGCTCCAGGCGATGCTGGCCGCTTTCGCCCACCTGGGGTAGCGCCAGGTGACGGCTGTAGCGGAGCGGATCTACCCTGGTCATCCGCCGGCAGACCCGATCTGGCCTTCCGAGACCCGCGGTCGCCCGGCAAGGTCGGCCGTCGTCGCCAGATTGCCGAACCCAGCGTCCTTCAGCAGTGCGCGTACCTCTTCTCCCTGGCGAAAGCCATGCTCCAGCAATAGCCAGCCGCCCGGTCGCAGGTAGCGCGGTGCCCCAGCCGTGAGCACCCTGAATGCGTCGAGGCCGTCCCGACCGCCATCCAGCGCGAGGCGCGGCTCGAAGCCGAGCTCCGGATCGGCAGCCGCCCATTCATCAGCCGCGAGGTAGGGCGGATTCGCAATGAGCAGGTGGCAACGCCACTTCGATGAATCCGGCTCGGGGAGCGGCTGGAACCAGTCCCCCTGCTTGAACTTGAGGTTCTGCAACCCCAGGGACTTCGCATTGCGCCGCGCTACCGCAAGGGCAGGTTTGCTGAGATCGGTGGCCAGCACGTTGCACACGGGGCGCTCCCGGGCTATGGCGATGGCCACGGCGCCCGTGCCGGTGCCGAGGTCCGCGACAGACCAGGCGGCATCCACGGGAATGCGGGCCAGGGCGCGCTCGACCAGCAGTTCAGTCTCCGGCCTCGGGACCAGCGTGGCGCCCGTCACCGCGAGACTAAACGTCCAGAAGTCCCGTTTGCCGATCAGCTGGGCAACGGGGCGGCGCGTCGCTCGCTCGGCGAGGAGCAGCCCGTAGTTCGCCTCTGCGTCCGGCGACACGGCGCTGAACAAGGAGCGGTAGAGGTCCTCCCGGGTCTGGCCGAGCGCATGGGCCAGCAACAGCTCGGCATCCAGTCGCGGTGAATCGCCGAGGCCACCGAGGCGCCGGGCGCCTTCCCGCAACAGCTGGTCCACAGTGCTCATGGGGCTATGTTAGCCTGCCGCCCCCGCGCTTCCCCAACAAACGCAGACCCCAAGAGTTTCAGCCATGGCAGCTAAAGGCAGTCAGTTCGCGACCCCCCAGTTCGCGACCAAGGTTATCCACGCCGGCCAGACCACCGACGCCGCCACCGGCGCCGTCATGCCGCCGATCGTCTTAAGCACGACCTTCGAGTGGGAGGCACTCGGCCAGCCCCGCGAGCACATCTACACCCGCTCGTCGAATCCCACGCGGGACGCGCTGGAGCGCTGCGTCGCCGAGCTGGAGTCGGGCGTGCGCGGCCTGGCCTACGCCTCGGGGCAGGCGGCCACGGCGGGCATCCTCGACCTGCTCGATGCCGGCAGCCACGTGATCGCGCCGTTCGATTTCTACGGTGGCACGCGCCGCCTGTTCGACCAGGTGCGGCGGCGGACGAGCGCACTGGAATTGTCCTGGGTGGACATGACGGATCCCTCGGCCGTTACTGCCGCGATCCGGCCCACCACTAAACTGATCTGGATCGAGACCCCGACCAACCCGCTGCTCAAGATCACGGACATTGCCGCCATCGTGGGTATCGCCCGGCAGCACAAGCTGCTGACCTGCGTTGACAACACTTTCGCCACGCCCTGCTACCAGCGGCCGCTCGAACTCGGCGCCGACATCGTCATGCACTCGGCCACCAAGTATCTCGGTGGTCATTCCGACGTGCTCGGCGGCGTCAACGTGGTTGCCGATGCGGAGCTTGGCAAGCAGCTCCACCAGCTGCGCAGCGCTTCCGGTGGCGTGCTGGGGCCTTTCGATGCCTACCTCGTCCTGCGTGGCATCAAGACGCTCGCCCTGCGCATGGAACGGCACTGCTCGAACGCACTGGCCGTCGCCCAGCATCTGGAAAAACACCTGCGCGTCGCACGGGTCTACTACCCGGGACTGCCGGCCCACCCCCAGCACGCGCTGGCGAAACGTCAGATGGGCGGCAGCTTCGGCGGCGTCGTCTGTTTTGAGATCAAGGGTGACGCGGGCAGTATTGGCGGCTTTCTCAACAAGCTGCAGGTGTTCACTGTTGCTGAAAGCCTGGGCGCCGTGGAAAGCCTGGCGGGCCAGCCCGCCACGATGAGCCACTCGAGCGTGCCGCCTGACGAACGCAAGAAGATGGGCATCGCTGACAACCTGGTACGGCTGTCGGTCGGCATCGAGGGTATACAGGACCTGCTGGCAGATCTGGACCAGGCCTTCCAGAGCCCGTAGGAGCGCCTTCAGGCGCGACTCGCCCGGTCGCGCC
>JANNJM010000104.1:0-24500 GCA_031395645.1 Gammaproteobacteria bacterium
CAGGCGCGACGTCCATATCAGTCGCGCCTGAAGGCGCTCCTACACGCCGATGGCCGTGTCGCGATTGACCACGGGCCCGTCCGGCTCCCAGAAGGGCGGGAAGCGCATGGCCACTGCCGAACAGGCCAGGGCGATGGCGTGGAAGCCCACGAAGACCAGCGCGTTGCCAAATAGCGTGAAGTGCGTGAGTGCCACAGCCAGGAAGGGCATGTGGGCGAACAGCACCTTCTGCGCGTTCGTTGCCCGGCGGTTGTGGGGCGGCGACACGTGGATATCCCACCAGCCCGACTGGTAGATCTGCCCGTAGCCGGACAGCAGGAAGAACACCAATAGCGCGGTGATCCAGCGCGCGAAGCCGAAATCTTCCACGATCGCCCACAGCACCAGCGTGAGCTGGGCGGAGCACAGGCCCCAGACGAGGCCGAACAGTACCTGCGGCACCACGTAGAGTTTCCGACCGTGGGTCAGCGTGCCGCGAGGCCACCAGTACACGTAGCCCCAGATCGTAGCGGCGGCCCAGAGGGCCGTCAGGCCGAGCCAGAGCGGGTTGGCCTGCTGCCCGGGCAGTACACAGGGCACGTGCACCAGCACCTTAAGGACGCCCGTGGCCCAGCTCAATACGAGCACGACGCAGAAATAGAGGGTGGCCCGGATCCAGGCGAGCGGCGGACTGTGGACGTTCTCCGCGTGCTTGTTGCGCTGGATCAGGAAAACCTGGGCCAGGACGGAGGCGAAGAGCAGCACGCCAAGGATGAACCAGTCCTCGACGCCGCCAGCAAAAACCCGTGGCGGGTCAAACGTAGGCAAGGTCGTAGCCGCCGCCGCTATCGGGCCCGACGACGTCTCCAGCCCCAGATGCCTGCGGCGCCCAGCAACAAGACCGTCGCGGGATCGATCGCCATGAAGCCGCCATCCGCGCCGTCGGGCGCGGGCGTCTCCACCCCACCTTCGCCGAGGACGATGCCGCTACCCGTGAGTGAGACCGTGACCGTGGGTTCGTCCACGTCGTTGGAAGGAATGTCCAGGCTGTCGTCGGGGGAGGGCCCGGCAGCAGACGGCGCGTAGCGGAGCAACACCGTGCAGCTGGCCGCGGGCGCCAGCGTTGCGTTAACCCCAGAGCAGTTGTTCGTGACGATGCTGAACGGCGCTGCCAGCGCGTTCAGGCCACCGATCGTGCCGATGGTGAGGGCGGCAGTGCCGACGTTGGTGACGGTGACCGTCCGGTCCCGGGTCGTCCCTTCAGTGACGTTGCCAAACGGCACTATCAGGTCGTCCAGGGGCACGGTGTTGTCGGTGACGCTGATTTCCGGCGTTGCCGTGGCCGGGGTGATGTTGAGGGATGCGGTCGCCGAATCGCTGAACGGCGTGCTGTCCACCATCTGGTAGACGAAGCTGTCGGCACCCAACGCACCAACATTGGCCGTGTAGGTGACGGTCATGCCGGTGGCCGGGCCCGGGGCACTGATCGCCGTTATCGTGCCCTTGGTTGGCGGCGTCGTGACCGTCACCGTGACCGGGTCTGAGAAGCCCGTGTCATTGGCGCCCACCGGAACGACCAGTGCGGTACCGGCGGCTACCGGGAACGGGCCGTCGTCATTCGTTCCCGGGGGTGCCGAGTCCATCGTGATGGACAGGAGGGAATTGTTGGCCGTCTGGCCGATGTAAGTCGCGGTGAAGGAGCTGAAGGTCGCGTCGTAATCGATCAGGAGCCGGTAGCGGACCATGTCGAGCGTCAGGATCGGGATGAGGCTGCACAGGGGCCCGGCGCAGGAGCCGGCCGGCGGAAATGCGACGATGGTAAAGAGGCTGAAGTCCACTGCGGTGGACGGAGCCAGATTGACCAGGAATTCTGCCTGGCCGTCAGCATTCAGCGGGACCGTGCCGCCCGTGCTGCCGCCCCCGACGGGCGTGAATGCCCCGGCTCTGGGGGCACCCGGGAGACTGAACACCACGCCCGCCCCGACAGTACTAACGACGGTGGCATTGGGGGTGCCGCCCTGGATGACCAGGTCGATCGGCGGCACGGCAATGGTGCCCCCGGCGAGCGTTACCTGCGTCCGGCCGGGGTTCACGGTCAGGTCCAGGTAGGAGCCCGCGACCGGGATTGGTGTAATACCGATCGGTACGGCGTTAATCACCCGCGTGGGACTTGGCGTGATGACGATATTCCGGGCCGGGCTGCCCGGCTCACCGCCGAAGAAGGTGCAGTAAGACGGCGAGCCACCCGAGCACGCGACCTGCGATCCGTCGAAGGTCGTGCTGAAGAGATCCGTGATGCCGTTGTTGGCGCTGGTGACGTCCAACGGCACCGGCAGCGCAAGGCCCGGGGTCGTCGCCGTCAGGATAATCAGGGCCGTCATGCCCTGCAGAAATGTTCCGGTCTTCACCCAGCTACCCCCAAAGACTTGTGCCCAACGTGTGGGTTGAGTCTGAAGCAGGTGGAGGGGCGGATCAACCCGAAAAAAAGCCCCCGGCACCGTGAGGTGCCGGGGGCTTGATTTAGTCGTCTTACGCGGAACGTCTTGGGCGAGACTTAAGCTACTGAGCTCTTGCGACGCATCACGCCCATCAGCCCCAGGGCGGAACCGAAGAGCCAGACGGCTGCCGGCACCGGCACGGAGTTCAGGTTGGCAGAGATGATCGAGTTGTTGCCCGTCTGCCCGATGAAGGTGCCCGTGAAGGACGTGAAGGTCGGGTCGAAGTCGAGGAACAGGCGGTAACGAACCATATCCAGGGACAGGATGCCAAGCAGGCTGCAGAGCGGACCCGAGCAACCGGTCACCGCCGCGCCGAGCGTGGTGAAGTCAGCAGCCAGACCGGGCGAGTTGTTCACAAAAAACTCCACCTGGCCAAGGCCGTTCACTGCTGCCGGGCCGCTGGGCAGGATCACGAAGCCGGCATTGGCTGCCGTGATGGTTGTCGCGCCACCGATAACGATCGTCAGGGGCGGCAGCGAAATGGTGCTGTTGGCGACGATCTGGGCGATGGTGTTGCCGGCACTGAGCGAGACTTCGAGTGCTGAACCTGACGGCGTGTGGGGCGTGCCAATGGCGATCGGAGTGCCGGTATCCACGCCAGTCGGGTTCGTGCCGAGGACGATGGCTCGCGGCAGCGGCGCATCACCGCCAAAGAACCCGCAGTACGCCGGCGAACCGCCGGAACAAGGAACCAACGGGCCATCGAAGGTCGAGCTGTAGATGTCGGTCAGGCCGTTGGTCGGGTCGCCGGTATTGATTGGCGACGCAGCCATCGCGCCGGAGGCGACCAGGGCCAGCGATGCCGTGACGGCCAATTGGCCGAATAGAGACTTCAACATGAAAATACTCCCCACACTTTACTGATTAATATTTGCCGCCTTTTCAGGCTGGCGGCTACTTTGGTCACCGAAAATTACTGATCGGTAATTCTTCGTATTGGTCGCGACTATAGCGCTGCTTTGAACTCAGTAACAGGCAACCTTACATAAGCCTGCTCTCTTGCGGTGCAAGAGGGAAAAGCTACTCCCCGAAGCGATAGCTGGCCTGCAGGGCCACACTCCGCGAGCGCTCGATGAACCCGTACCAGGTGGGCGTCCCGAACTGGCTGAAGGCCAGTGGAGTGTCATTGGCATACGAAACCACTTCCCGGTCTGTCAGGTTACGGCCGAGCAGGGCCACCTCCCACTTCTCGTCCGCGGAACCCAGTCCGACGCGCAGGTTCCAGATGGCATAGCCGTTCTGCTCCACGCGAGGGTCGAGATTCTGCGAGGGGTTGTAGGACGTGGTGAACTGGCTGTCCAGCGTGGAGCGGAACAGCAGGTTCTCGGTGAGCGGGTGTTCGTAGTTCACAGCGATGTTGCCGGAGAAGTCCGCCACGTACTGGTTGGTCTGGCCGGTGTAGTCGCACAGGCCATTGGGTGAGGTGGCCGTCTGGCCCTGGTTGCACTGCCCGTTCTTGAAATCGTCGAACTCAAAATCCAGGTAGCCGAGCGAGCCGTTCATGGACCAGTCGTCGGTGATGGCCCAGCGGCCGTCCAGTTCCACGCCCTGGGTGATCGCCTTGGCCGCATTGCCCACGTTGAAGCCCAGCGTGCCGTCGAAGATGCTCACCTGGAGGTTGTCGAAGTTGGTGCGGAACACGGCGATATTGATCTCGGCCGTGCCGTTCAACAGGGAGATCTTCGAGCCCACCTCGAAGGCCAGCGCCTCCTCGTCCTCGAATTCGAAAGAACCGGCTGGCACGTTCTGGCAGATCTGGGGTTCCAGGTTCAGGGGGTAGAGAGTGCCCGCACCCGTCAGGGATCCGGCCGGCAATTCAGCCGGGCCCACCACACCACCCGGGCAGTTGTCCTTGTTGTCCGGGATGCCCGGCTCGCTGTTGGAGCGCACGTCATAGCCACCGCCCTTGAAGCCTGTCTTGACCGAACCGTAGAGCAGCACGTCGTCGGTCAGGTTGAAGTCGGTGACGAACTCGTAGGCCGTACTGTTTTCGGTCCGGTTGCCGCGCAAATCGTGGAAGGACACGTCGAAGATTGACGAGAACAGGACGGCACCGGCGGACAACCGGTCAAAGTCGTTGGCATCGTTGAGGTTGAAGGGATTTCGTTCCAGGTCGCCCTCCCGCAGGATGCGCACGGCCTCCTTCTCGATGTGGCTGAAGCGCACGCCGACGCTCGCGCGCCAGCGGTCGGTGACATCGGCACTCAGCTGCCCAAAGAGCGAGCTGGTGCTGGTGTTCTGCTCGAAATTCCGGAATGCGGAGGTATCGCCGAGGGAGCCAAAGGCCCCCGTCGGATCGCCCGTCGTGGCATAGCCCACGAGCCGGACTACGCCGCTGTCGACCGGCAGGAAGATCTGGTCGCCAAAGTTGAGTTCGTCTTTCTGGTAGTAGCCGCCGAACAGGTAGCGGAAGCGCTGTTCCTGGGGTGAGGCCAGGCGCACCTCAAGGCTGTTCTGGTCGTAGCTCTCGACTGATTCCAGCTGAAACTGGCTGGCGCCCGTGAAGTCGCAGTCGCAGTTTTCAGTGTAGTCGTAGTCGACGTGGCCCGCGGTCACCGTCAGGTCGTGCTCACCCAGCGCGAAATTCAGGGTGCCGACGATGGCATTGATGTCATTGTTGCTCTTGTCACCGTTGGATTGCCGCTGATAGTTCAGGGTGCCGTCGCGCAGGCCATCGTTGTCAAAACTGTAGTCGGTTAGCGGGTCGAAGCCGGGGGGCGTCGCGGGTGGCGCGCCGTCGAAGAATTGATCCAGGAATTCCAGATAGTTGTATCCGGCACCCCAGAGTCCCGAGCTTCCGGTGTTGTTGCTGAAGCCGGTCTGGCTGGAACCGCGGGTGGTGGCCGGGTCCGCCCGGATTATCTCGATCTGTCGGCCCCGCACGTCGAACGTGTTCTTCTCGAGCTTCAGGGAACCACTGACGACGTCGCCCGTGTAGGCGACCGTCACCCGGGCGCTGGTTTCTTCCCGGTTAGGCTCGTCCCGGCCGCCCAGCAGCGTGTTCTCGATGTAACCGTCCATGGTCCGGTAGCGGCTGGCAAAGCGGATGCCCCATGCATCGCCGAGCGGTCCGGAGATCATGCCGTTGATCTCCTGCTCGTTGTGCTCGGGTTCGTACAGGGCACTCAACGAGACCTCGAGCGTGTCGGTCGGCTTGGCCGTCGTGAAATTCAGGGCGCCGGCGATGCTGTTGTTGCCGAGCAGGATGGCTTGCGGCCCGCGCAGGGCTTCGGCCTGGGCCATGTCCATGAAGGGCGCGCGGGTGAGCTGGGCGCGACCGTAGTAGATACTATCTATGTAGAGTCCGACCGACTGCTCGAAGCCCTGGTTGATGCCGGACCCGATGCCGCGAACGTACAGGTTGGTGCCGATGCCCGTCTCGGACATTGCGAAGTTGGGAACGTAGGAAACCAGCTCCTCGACCCGGCTGATGCCCGATTCCGCCATGGCCTCGCCGGTGAGTACCACCACCGACAGGGGCGCGTCCTGCAGGCTTTCCGCGACTTTTCGGGCGGTGACCGTGATTTCTTCCAGGGCCTCCTGGGCGCTGGCGACAGGCGCGCCCGAGATCCCGGCAATGATCAGGATGCCGAAGGTGGCACCTGGCGTGACAGAGCGGCGCGGCGACTTGAACATGGCTGTGTTACCCCTGTGCTGAGCCTAGCACACCTCCTGCTGGGTCCCGTAAGCCGCGCGAATTGTGTGCGGCGCATCTTGGAATTTATTGGCCGACGCCGGATACTCAGAGCTCGTCCCCAAGCGCAAAGGAGGTGATCCAATGTCTAGTGAGAATCCCGCGGTGTCCATCCACCCTTCGTGTCTCGGCCTGACTGCGGACCAGCGCCCCATTAGGTACCTACTGGTTTGAACTGACAGGAACGAGCGCGGCCCCTTAAGAAAGGGCTCGCCAGATAAGGGATTGGGGACACCCGGTCTCACGAAGGGCCGCAGCGATGCGGCCCTTCTCTTTTGGGGGCCGGTGCGCGACGCTTGGCTGCGGGGGCGCTGTAGGAGCGCCTTCAGGCGCGATCACCACGGAGATGCAGCGATGCGGTCGACAATCTTCCTTCTGTCCGGAATCCTTCTCGCCAACGCCGCCATCGGCCAGCAGCGCATGGACGGCGACCTCACCAGCACTCCGGTCAGGGGCAGCGTCCACGTCCTGGTGATGGCCGCCGCCGGCAATGTCGGAGTCTCCGTCGGCAAGGACGGGGCCTTCATCATCGACGACCAGTTTGCACCCATGGCCCCGAAGATCAGCGCCGCCGTAGCGAACCTCACCGACAAGCCCGTGCGCTACATCCTCAACACCCACTGGCACGGCGACCACTCTGGTGGCAACGCTGCGTTTGGCAGTCAGGGGATCGTGATCGTCGCGCACGACAACGTACGCACGCGCATGAGTGCCGAGCACTTCAACGACTTTTTCAAGTCCACCACGCCGCCGTCGCCGCCGGAGGCGCTGCCCGTAATTACTTTCAACGACCGAATGACGTTCCATTTCAACGGCGATACGATCCGTGTAATCCACATCCCGCGGGCGCACACCGATGGCGATGCCATGTTCTACTTCGAAAAGGCCGACGTGCTCCACGCAGGGGACGTGTTTGTCCTCTATGGCTATCCCTTTATCGACCTGTCCAGTGGCGGCAGCGTCGTGGGCATGATCGCCGGCCTCGACCAGATCCTCGCGCTGATTGGCCCGGAAACCCTGGTGATTCCTGGTCATGGACCCGTCGTGAAACGGGAGCGCGTGCAGAAATTCCGCGAGATGCTCGCGACGGCCCGCGACCGGGTCGTGAAACTAATGGGCGAGGGCAAGACACTGGAGCAGATCATCGCCGCGAAGCCGCTGACCGACTTCGACCTGGAATGGGGCAAGAGCTTCGTCAAGGTCGACCAGTTCGTGACCACCCTCTACAACAGCCGGTAATTGGGGACATGCCTAATTTCTGGAAGCCTGATTTCCCGTGCCTGATATCGTGGGGTGAGTTCGGGCCGTCGGGAAATCAGGCTTCCAGAAATTAGGCATGTCCCCAATTACCTGGTGGGCCAAGCTGGACGACGAGGCGCTGCTCGACCTGCGCTTCAATGATCTCGGACTGAAGCTCGCCGAGAGTCCGCTTAAGCCTGCTCTGGAGCGCCTCGACCGGGAGCTCGAACGCCGTGGCTGCCAGTTCCGGCCGCACATCTGGCTGTCGGTGGAGTGGTTTTGTCCGGACGGCCTGCCGGGGTTTGCGATTCCCTTTTACCTCGCGCATCCGCGACTCGCCGCTCTCGAGCGCCGCCTGATGCACGAGGTGGAGGGGGGCAATGCGCGCTGGCTGCAGCGGATCCTTCGCCACGAAACCGGCCATGCCATCGACAATGCGTACCGGTTGCGCCGCCGCAAGCGCTGGCGACAGGTGTTCGGTCCCGCGACCCGGCGGTACCCGACGCGCTATGCGCCACGGACGACGAGCCGCAACTACGTGATGCACCTCGGTCACTGGTACGCCCAGAGTCATCCCTCGGAGGATTTTGCCGAGACCTTCGCAGTCTGGCTGGCACCCAATTCCACCTGGCGCGTGGACTATGAGCACTGGCACGCGCTGCGCAAGCTGCGCTACGTCGACGAACTGCTGACCGAGATCCGCAGTGAACGGCCACCGGTCCGCCGCACCACCCAGGTCGAACCGCTGGACGCCAATCACAGCACCTTGCGTGAGCACTACGCCGAAAAGCTCCAGTACTCTGATCGCACCGAGACCGAGCGCTACGACGGGCGCCTGAAGCGCGTTTTTGCGCCGCAGGCCCAGCACCCGGGGCGCCCGGCAGCGGCGACGTTCCTCCGGCAGGTCCGGCCCGAATTGCAGCGCCTGCTGGTCCGCCGCTCGCGCCTGCACCCGTACCTCGTACACCACGTGATGCGCATGGTGATCAGGAGGTCGCGGGAACTGGAGCTGTGCGTCCATCTGCCGCTGCGTCTTTCCAAGCGTGCGGTTTTTGGCCTGCTGGAACGTATCCTGTTCGACTTTGTCCGACGCGGCCGGGAGCGCTATGCCCTATGAGAAAACTTCGCGTCCTGGTCCTGACCCACGAGAGCCTGGTGCCCCCGGACACGCTCGAGGGGCATCCCCAGCAGGAGATCGACGAGTGGCAGACCGAGTACGACGTCATGTCCTGTCTGCGCCAGGCGGGCCATGAGGTACAGGTACTCGGTCTCTACGACAACCTGGGCGACCTGCGGAGCCGTATCACCGAGTGGCAGCCTGACGTCGCCTTCAACCTGCTGCAGGAATTCCAGGGCATCGTCACTTACGACCAGCACATCGTGGCCTACCTGGAGCTGATGCGTCAGCCTTACACCGGTTGCAATCCGCGCGGGATGATGCTCTCCCGCGACAAAGTCCTTTCGAAACAGATCCTGACTTACCACCGTATCCCGACCCCCCAGTTCGCGCTGTTTAAGCGCGGGCGTCCGTACCGGCTGTCGAAAAAGCTCACCTATCCCCTGTTCGTGAAGTCGGCAACCGAAGACGCTTCGCTCGGTATCTCCCAGGCGTCCATCGTCGAGGACCGGGCGCGCCTCAAGGAACGCATCGATTTCATCCACGAGAACACGCGGACCGATGCCCTGGTGGAGGAGTACATCGAGGGCCGCGAGTTGTATGTGGCCCTCGATGGTAATGAGCGACTGACGACCTACCCGGTCTGGGAGATGGATTTCGGGACCTTGCCGGACGTGATGGCCGGCATCGCGACCCGCAAGGTGAAGTGGGACCGGAAGTACCAGCTAAAGCACGGCATCCGTACCGGCAAGGCGGCGGACCTCAGTCCGGCGGCGGAGCAGCAGTTGAGTCGCTACAGCAAGCGCATCTACCGCTCACTGCATCTGAGCGGCTATGCGCGCATGGATTTCCGCCTGCGGCCGGACGGGCGCGTGTACCTGCTGGAGGCCAATTGCAACCCGAACCTGAGCCAGGCCGAGGACTTTGCGGCGGCGGCCGGTAACGGTGGGGTTACTTATGAGGCTCTGCTCGAGCGGCTCCTGCGCCTGGGGCTTGGCTATGAAGTGGAGTGGCGGGAGTAGTCGGGTCAGCCGGCAAGACGCCTGAAGTACTCCACCGCGTCCTTAAGGGTGATGACGTCGGCGTAACGCCGGCCCACGTCCCGCAGGTTGTCGTGGTGGGGTCCTTCTTCCATGTCGCCACAGCACTCTTCCGGAACCATGGTGCGATAGCCATGGGAGAAGCTGTCCACGATGGTGGCACGCACGCAGCCGCTGGTGGCTACGCCCGTCACGAAGACCGTATCTACTCGTGACTTGTTGAGGAACGTGGCGAGCGGTGTGCCGAAGAACATGGATGGCGCCGACTTCGTGAAGTGGAAGTCATAGGCGGGGTCGTGAATACGCTCGTCCATGACCGTGGCCGGTTCGCCATAGAACCAGCCGCTGTAGAGCGGGGCGATTTTCCAGTAGCTCATGTCCCGGGCGCTGCCCCAGGCCACATTGCAGGTCGCCACCGGAATGCCGAGCTTGCGGGCCTCCTTGAGCAGCAGGGCGGTATGGCGTACGGCTAGCTGGACGTGCGGCGACTTGCCCATCTGGAAGTCCGGATTCGTGAAGCCGTGTTGCAGGTCCACGACGATGACGGCGGGGCGTTCGCCAAAACCGATGGAGCCGGAGCCATAGCCCGCTGCGGTGAAGCCGTCCGACATGCTGCGCTCCCGGCGTGGTCGACCGGGCTATCTTGCCTGCACCGGGCCGCCCGCCGGAAGCCGGGTCAGAAATTCGCCGTGAGCTGCACCCAGTACTTGCTGGTGTCGGTGGAGAGGTCGTCTGCGTCGAAGGTAGCGCCCTTCAGCAGTACGGCGTAGTGCTTGCCCAGGGGCCAGTTGGCCGAGAAGTCCAGCTCGGTACCCCAGTCCGCGCTGCCAGTCTGGGCAATAAAATCATGGGCCCGCAGCAGCAGGTCGGCCCCGAGCGCCTTACCCGTGACGGCGAAATACAGGTCCTGCACGCCGGCATCCGGCGTCGTCAGGAACTTGTCGGCCCAGCCCTGGAAGACGTGCAGGGTGGCGAGTGGCGTGCGGAAGGCGCTGGCCGCGGCGCTGTCGCCTTCCAGCACCTCGTAGCCGAGCTTGAAGCCGATGCGGGTCGCGGTGATGCCACCCTCGACCAGGTAGTAGCCAGCGTCGTAGTCGACCGCGTTGTCGCCGTAGTCGCTTTGCCGGGCAAACTCGAGGGCGTAACTGCCTTTCCAGCCAGTGGCCACTTCGGCGCTACCCGTGGCGCGCAGGCCAAAGGTCTCGTTCGACAGGTTGCCGGCGTTGTCGAAGTCCATCAGGTAGCCGTAGGCGGACAGCGTGACCAGCGGGTCGAACGCGTAGCTCGCGTCCAGCAGGTGCGTGTGGCTGTCGAGGTTCGCAGGCGGCGTGCCGCTATCCGGTCCCTGGATCCGGTTGACGCGGGAGACGAAGGCGTAGGACGTGCGGAGCCTGTCATTGAAGCGGTGACTGATGCTGGCAGAGTCATAGGTCTGCTCGTTCTGCCGCCAGCCGACACCGCCCACGAAGCGCTGATTGGCCCGCTCGATTCGTTGCCGGCCGATCCCGATATCAGTGCCCGCGAAACCTGTGTAGTGCAGTACGGCCTGATTGAGATCGGTGCCCTCCGGATCGGTCACACCGGGCCGGTCGGTCATGCCGTTGCGCGTGTCGTTGAAATTGTCGGCCCCGATATGCCGGACGTCGTCCACCTCCAGCAGCACGCCGAAGCCGCGGACCGGCTTCGGCGCTACTGTGAGGCGCGAGCGCAGCGTGTTGGCCCAAGCGTCCTTCGCGAAGGCATCGTCATCCACTGCCTCGAAGCGGTAGCGAAAGTTCAGGTTCACCGTGCTGCCGGTAACGGCCGCGGCCAGGTCCTCTGTCAGATCGGCCCCGTGTGCCGCAGGCGCCAAAAGCCATGCGGCCACCGCCAGCGTGGCGGCGGCCCGCCGTCGTGCCTCAGTAGACATCGTGCACCGTGTTGTAGACGTTGAACTTGCCGGTCGGCGTGACGATCCGCGGTCCCTTGATGACCTTCTTCAGTTTGCGTGTCTTGTCGTCCACCACCACGATCGCGGACTCTTCCTCCTTGCCGCTCCAGACCGAGAACCAGACTTCGTCACCCGCCTTGTTGTACTCGGGTTGCACGATGCGCTTGGGTCCGGGGCCGAGCTTCGCCCATTCGCCGATGGGCAGCACCTTGTAGCCGGCATCCAGGTTGTTGATGTCGAACACGGCCACGGACTGGCTGATGCCGGGCTCCGGATTCAGCGGGCTGTCGACCCAGAGGTTCTTCGACCTCGGGTGCGTCTTCACGAACAGCGAGCCGCCACCCTGGCCTTTTAGTACCTTCACGGCCTTCCAGGCGTACTCCCCGTGCTTGTCCGGGTCGGTCCCGATGAGCGTGACCTTGTCGTTGCCCAGCGCGCTGGTGACCCACACCGGACCGTACTCCGGGTGGATGAAGTTCGCGCCGCGGCCGGGGTGGGGGATCTCGTCAACGGGCACCTTGGCAACCAGCTTGCGGTCCTTCGAATCCACCACCACCACTGTATTGGACTTGTTGGCGGCGGTCAGGAAGTAACGCAGGCTGGAGTCCCAGCCGCCGTCGTGCAGGAATTCCTTGGCGTCGATGGTGGTGATGCCGAGGTTTTCGATGTCGCTGTAGTCCACCAGCAGGATCCGGCCCGTCTCCTTGACGTTGACGATGAACTCGGGGTGCTGGTGGGACGCAACGATGGCCGCCACGCGCGGTTCGGGGTGGTACTCCTGGGTGGTCACGGTCATGCCGCGCGTCGAGACGATCTTCTTCGGCTCCAGCGTGTCGCCTTCCATGATGACGAACTGGGGCGGCCAGTAGGCGCCGGCAATGGCGTACTTGTCCTCGTAGCCCTTGTACTTCGAGGTCTCCACCGAGCGCGCCTCGAGGCCCACGCGGATCTCAGCCACTGTCTGCGGGACCTTCATCCACAGGTCGATCAGGTCGAGCTTGCCATCGCGGCCGATGGTGTAGACGTAGCGGCCAGAATGCGAGAGCCGCGAGATGTGTACCGCATAGCCGGTCTTGATGATGGTGACCGGCTCCTTGGTGTCGCCATCGATCAGCGCCACCTCGCCGCTGTCCCGCAGGGTGACGGCAAAGATGTTGTCGAGGTTGATCTTGTTCTGGGGCGACGTCGGGCGCTCGGCCACGGGGACGATCACCTTCCAGGAGGCCTGCATTTCCTTCATCCCCCATTCCGGGGGCTGCGGCGGCTCGTGCTGCAGGAAGCGCGCCATGACGTCGATGTCGGCCTCCGAGAGATCACCGGATGTGCCCCAGTTCGGCATGCCACCCGGCGAGCCGAACTTGATCAGGGCCTTTAGATAGTCCGTGCCCTTGGCCATGGTGATGTCAGGAGTCAGCGGCTTGCCGGTGGCGCCCTTGCGCAGCACGCCATGGCAGCCCGCGCAGCGCTCGAAGTAGATCTGCTGGGCCTGCGTGAACTCCACCTCGGTGAGCGCCGGCGCGCCGGGCGTCACCTGCTGCTGGCCGCCCTTGATCAGCGAGGGCTGTGATTGATAGGACTGCTCGGCCTCACCGGCTCCGGGATGGCGCTGCCCGGCGGCCTGCTTGGCCTCGAGGCCCGTGCCCTCGCGGAAGTCCTTTACCTGCTGGCGACTGACCGTACCGCCCGGATTGCCCCAGCTGTTCAGTACGTAGGTAATGATGCCGCTCAGGTCTGCATCGCTGAGGTAGCTCATCGCCGGCATCACATTGTTGTATTCCTGGCCGTTCACGACCAGCTTGCCCTGCCTGCCCTTGATGGTTACGTCCAGCACAGCGTTCTGATCGGCAGCAATGAAGTCCGACCTGGCCAGTGGCGGGAAGGCGCCCGGCAGGCCCTGGCCCTCGGGCTGATGGCAGGCAGCGCAGTTCTGCAGATAGAGCTCACGGCCTTTGTCCAGGGCAGGCAATTTGGCGCGACTCTGTGCGACCTCCGCCTGGTGCTCGAGTGGGGCACCTGCGGCGCTGAACCCCATGGCAAGGAGTGCAACGGCCACCGGGATCCTGAGGTGGGATGAAACAACGCGCATGGGCCGACTCCTGGTGCCGGGACCGGTGCACATGAGCGTGCCCTTATGCCCGCACGGCGCTATTGTCGCGGTGCCGCCAGGCGACTCACATAGGGGAAATTACGGAGGGTGCCCCTAGAAGCGATAGCGAAGGGTTGCTCCCACCTGTCGGCCTCGCGGCAGGCTGATGGCAAAGCCGCGCGGGCTTAAGGATGAGCCGGCGCAGACGGTGCCCGGCGGGGCGGTACCCGCCGTCACGAAGCTCGAGCAACTCGGCAAGGTTCCGGAACGTCGGTCGATGTAGCGTTGCACGTCCACGGGCGTGTCATCGTCGGCCAGGTTGGTGACCCACAACGACAGGTCGGCGTCGCGCCAGGCAAGCCCCGTCCGTAATCCGAGCAGCGCGCGGTTACCGGTTTCGATGAGGTTGTCTTCCTGGGCGTAGCGCGACGACTCGAAGCTCCAGTCGCCGCCCGCGAACCAAGTCAGCCGGTCACCCAGGGGCTGCCGGTGTTCCAGCTGGATCGAGGCCGTGTGCCTCGGCACCCGCGGCGTCTTCTGGCCCGCGACGTTGCCGAGTGTTTGCAGGTCGGCATCGGTGCCGATGCCGCCCAGCAAGTCGGCTTCATCAACACTCAGATCCTCGCGAATCTCCGAGTCCGTCCAGGCGTAGGTGAGTGTGGTTAACCAGCGGTCAGTCAACTG
The DNA here is from genome assembly GCA_031395645.1 of Gammaproteobacteria bacterium. Taxonomy (GTDB): domain Bacteria; phylum Pseudomonadota; class Gammaproteobacteria; order Steroidobacterales; genus SHZI01. The sequence goes on from JANNJM010000104.1 coordinate 14,268, forward strand.
TGCAGAGGTCTCGAATTCGAGTCCTGAGACGGCGGTCCGCCCGACGTTGTCCAGCAGCGTGGCGGTTGTGCCAGTGCCCAGGTCGACGATGGTGGTGGCCTGCTGGTCCCGGACGTCCAGGTGGTAGGCCGCGAGCGCGTACCGGCCGCGCCCGTCGGCATAATTGCCGCGCAGGCCGAGCTCGTAGTTCCAGACCACGGCCTCGTCAACGGCCCGGTAACTCTCGTCCGGCACCGGGTCATTGAAGGTGCCGGGAACCTGGCCACGGGCGATGTTGAGATAGGGCATGAGCGTGCGGGTGGCCTTCCAGGCGAGCGTCATGCGGGGTGACCAGCTGCGGAAAGTCCTGGCAAATACTCCAGGGGTACCGGCCTGGCCCACGTTGGGGACGGTCGCCACCTGCACCGCATCCGCGGCGTATCGAAGCTCGAGGCTGGCCAGGAGATGGTCGGCAAGGTCCGCCTCGAGTGCGCCGAACACGGCCTGGTTCTCCACGTCCTGGAGCGTCAACGTGCCGAAGTTGGGCAACACCGTGATGTTCCCGTCGGGAGCGACGACGACGCGGTTCTCCGCCTGCTCATCCAGGCTGCCCCGGTAGAAGTACAGGCCGGCAACCCAACGCAGGGAAGCGTCGCGCGGCGACGTCAGGCGCAACTCCTGGGAGAAGTCACGCTGCGAGAGCTTGTCCCTTTGCAGGAAGGATCCCGGCTGCACCGAAACCGGGTCGTAAGCCGCGTACGAGGCGTCGAAACCCCGCTGGATCTCGTCGCTGACCGCACCGGTGAGGCTGCTGAGAGTCCATGCCCCGGGTAGCTCCCAGGCGACATTCAGCGAACCCAGCACGCGATCCAGTTCGAAGCCCGCACCGCCGGCGGCCTCGAGCGCGTCGGTGTAGAGGGTCACGGTCTCCGAATGCTGCGCGCGACCGACGTAGTACTCCCGTGCCCGGGGCGCATCAGGTAGCCGGAAGCAGCAGTTGTTGGCGCTGCGCGGCTGGAGCCACGTCGCGAAATGCTCGTCGTCGGTCTCCTGCAGGGCAATGCGGAGGCCCAGCGTCAGGCTGTCGGTCGGTGTTGCCACCAGTTTCAGGCTTAAGTCGCGCGATTCCTCGCCGCCCACGGTGCTGCCGTCCCGCGTGTTCTGGTATTCGCCGCCATAGGTGTCGATGCCACCGCTGACGAGGAAACGCAGCCGCTCGCCCGCCAGGGGCCCGCCGAACCAGCCGCTGGCCCGCTGCGTGCTGTGCTCCGCAGCGGTCGCTTCCAGGGCGCCGGCAAGTTCCTCACCCGGGCTGCGCGTGACGTAGTTGATGGCGCCGGCAAAGGTGGCGCGCCCCCACTGGGCCGACTGGGGGCCGCGCAGGATCTCGACCCGCTCGAGGTCGTGCAGGCGGGTCGACTGGCTGGAGCCGCCCAGGTAAACCCCGTCGACGAAGGTTGCGGCCACCGTGGAGTTGGCGATGCCGTTGCGAATCTGGGTCAGCCCCCGCACCGTCGGCCGGTTGGAGTTCGGTCCGCGGCCGGCCGCCGAGTTGAAGGAAAAGCCCGGCGTGAAGCGGGCCAGGTCGTCCAGGGAGGTGGCGCCGAGGCTGCCAATACGATCTGCGCCGAATGCAGTCACCGCGACCGGGACGCTTTCCAGCGGTTCCTCGATTCGGCGTGCGGTGACGATGATTTCCGGAAGGAACGAGGTTGTGCCACCACTCTCCGCTGCCATCACCAGCGCCAGCGCTGCGCCACCGAGCAAAACCATGCCGTCGCTCCTCGCAAGAAGACTGGCAGCATCTGCGCATTGCGCCGACCGGCCTATGGGGGAAACCCGAACCGGACCCGGTGCAGCCCACCACAGCGTGGCTCACCTGGAGACTTCCAGTGGCATTCCCGGAAGCCTGTGGGAGCATCCGCCCACAATTGCCACGGGTGAGACGCCATGACCACCGCCGAAAAAAACACCTTCTTCGCCACCTACGACTGGGCCAAGACCTGGCAGGACCTGCCCTGGGCTCACGCCGAGCCCACCCTGTTCCTGGCCGAGATCTGCCAGCGCAGGCCGCCCGGCCGAGCGCTGGACATTGGCTGTGGCGCCGGCACGGACTCTGTGTATCTCGCGAAGCGCGGCTGGGACGTTACCGCGCTCGACTTCATGCCGAAGGCGCTGGAATACACCCAGAGCCGGGCCGCGGAGGCGGGCGTGTCGCTACGGACTGTCGAGGCGGACATCACCGAATGGGCGCCGCCTGCGCCCTTCGATCTGGTGCTCGACCACGGCCTGTTGCACAACGTGGACGCCGTCCGTTATCCGGCCTACCGGGAGTGCGTGCTGAAGACTATCGCAGACGACGGCGATTTCGTCCTGCTCCACTGGCATCCCCGCTACCCGGGTCAGCCCAGCGGCCGGATGGGGCCGTTGCGCGCCAGCCGGGAAGATATCCTGAAATTCTTTGCGCCCGAGCTGCAGGAACGCTTTTTCGCCCGGGAGGAGTTCGAGGACCTGCCCGACCTCGTCGGTGGTGGCATGTCCCAGGCTTATTACTGGTTCCGGCGCAATCGGGCGCATTCACGGCCACAAGAGCTGATCGACCAGGTGCGCGCAACTTTTAAACGCAACAAGGTCGACGTGGATGTTGCTCTGGCGGCAGCCGGCGACGGGGCCGTGAAGGCCAAGGTCGCGGCTCTGGATCTGCTGGCGCGGCTTGCGGGTCCGGGGCGCTTCGGCATCTCCTCAGTGCCGGTGAGTCCCGGAGACGCCGACCGCCTTCTCAAGTTGTGGGCAGAGCGCGCCGGCCAGAACCCGCGGGAAATTGCCAACCTGTTCACACTGTTCACGTCCAGCGAATTTGGTGACATTTGCGGTACGGCGCCGAAGTGCGGGCAGTGCGAAGTGCACATCTGCAAGCGCCTGCGCTACCGGTAGGAGCGACTGAAGCCGCTCCTACGGGACTGCGGCAGCGACCTGGAGGCGAACGGCGGATAGTGCCGTTGCCTGTGCGCTGGCCACCTCGGCCGCTTCCAGGCGACCCAGCTCGCGGTAGCGCAGGCTGAGTTGCTGCCAGGCCTCTGCGGCGCCCCAGGCAGCCGCGTCTGAACCCGCCGCCACAGCCGCGGTGAACAGTCCGGCTGCCCGCTCAAGTTTCGTCAGCGCCAGCTCCCGGTCGCCGCCAACGAGGCGGGGCGTGGCCCAGTCGGCCAGCCCATCCTGCATGACGACCCAGGGATTGTTGGGCGCCAGGCCCCTGGCCAGAGCCATCTGCCGGCGCGCTTCAAGGCCGCGCGTGACGGTAGCCAGTACGCTATAGAGTGTGCTCATCCCGTAACAGGAACCCAGCAGGGCATGCGCTTCCGCATGGTCCGGCTCCTGGCGGACGACCGTGCGCAGTTCCGCAATACAGTCTTCCAGGTAGATCTGCGCCACCGCCCGGTTTGACGGGACGGTCAGCGCCTGGCGGAAGCGGGCATAGGCGGCGTAATAGGTCAGGCTGGTGGCATAATCCGGGCCGCGATCCGACGTGGTCGTCAGCCCCAGAAGAACCACTCGCGTCGCTTCAATGCTGGCCACGTCGCGTTCCGCATAGCCCCGTTCAATCCGGGCCCGGAGCTCGTCGGCACCTGGTTCTGCGCTGACAGTCCCCGACAGCAGGTTGCCGAAGATCACCACGAGTGATCCAGCCAGCCGCCTTCGGCGAACTGCAGTTGTGAGGCGATTTGCCACGGTTCTTTGCCCCCGCCAGTGGAGTAACAGTCGCCTTGCAGGGCGTGCGGCGCCCGCCAGGCTTTGCACTTGACAGGTTTTTCGTCCCGAAACCAGAAGTAGTTTCACGGACCTGCCGACGGGCGGATTTTGACTTCGGGCCCGGGCTCGCTTTCCCGGAACGCGCTAGCATTGGGGGGCGGGTCGCCCATCTGGTTTCTCTGGAGCACGAGTATGTTCATCAATTTTTGGTACCCCATTGGCCTCTCCTCCGAGATCACGGGGGAGAAACCCTTCCGGGCGCAGGTTTTTGGTCTGCCGTTCGTCGCGTTTCGTGACGAGGCAGGCGCCGCCCGTGTCGTGTCCGACACCTGCGTGCACCGTGGCGCCGCCCTGCACAAAGGTTCGATCAAGGGCGGCAACGTCGTGTGCCCCTATCACGGCTGGGCTTACGGCGGTGACGGGAAGTGCACCCGGGTGCCGTCGCTGGGCGACGACGGAAAAATTCCCGCCCGGGCCAAGATCGACGCCTATCCGGTGCAGGAGCGCTACGGCATGGTGTTCGCGTTCCTGGGCGATCTGCCCGAGGCCGAACGGCCCCCGTTATACGACGTGCCCGAGTACGGGCAGCCGGCCTGGAAGAGCCAGACCTACGTCCTGAACCTCGGCGCGTACTACCAGCGCTCCATGGAAAACGGCATGGACCCCATTCACAACGAATTCGTGCACCCTCTGCAGGGCACGCCCAAGATGTCGGCAGAACTCCAGCGCAACCAGACGCCGATGGAAGACATCCCCTGGGGCAGCAAGTTCTACCTTCCCTTCGGCGAGAAACAGGCGAACACCACGCTCGCGGCCGACCGGCAGGGCAGTCGCACCGGAGCTGCCGGTTCCTGGTACCAGGGCCCGAACCAGCTGGTGACCTGGATCGACCTGACCGCGACCAATTCCTTCCATCAGTACCTGTTCGAGCAGCCCATCGACGAAAACCACACCCGGATCTATTTCCTCAACCTTCGCAACTGGCTGATGGAAGACAAGCACGACCAGCGGGTCGAGGAACTCACACTGCGGATCGTCAACGAGGACATTGCCCTCCTCGAGAACCTGAATCCAGTGCGCACTCCCGACACCAACAACAAGGAAATCCTCCTGCCCAGCGATCACGCGGTCTTCCGCTATCGGGAGCACTGCAAGGAATGGGAAAACCGCGGTTGGCGCATCGACATGAAGGCGCTGCGCGGCAAGCAGGGGGACGTGGCTTTTGCGGTGCCGTGCCCGGCCCGCCGGGAATCCGGTAACTGGGTACTGGATACGGTGCCCCTGATGCCCGGCCGGACGAGCGCCAGCGCTACAGCTTCGCCAGCGATACGTTCGGCCTGACCTCATCGAAGGCCAGGCCGACGCCATTCTCCCCGACACGGGTGACCATTGCTTTGCAGGTCAGAAGTTTGCCGCCGGTGACACCGCTCGGCGGCGTCACTTCGATTCTGACCAGCGCGTAGAGAGGGAATGCATCGGGTGGCCCTTCGATGTAAGCACCGCTGATGCTCACGTCAACCAGGCGCGCGACCACCGACCCGCCCCAGCCGCGGCGTCGGACGAGCACGGTCCGATTCAGTTTTCGACGCACGCCGCAGCGATGCTCCATGCCCGACTGTCCCTGACTGGTGCGGAGTTCTTCTCCCGTGCTGTCAGGTTACTGGCACCTTTCGTGCCAGTCTGACGGCCGGTCCCAGGGGCTGGAAATACAGGGATTTCCATCGGTTTCCCCGATTCCGGATGATCCGTAGGTGGGCAACGCGGCTGGTCGGCGTGCCGACTTGGTGCAACTGCCGGCTCGATTTGCCTGCCAGAAAAGGGTCCGGCAGTACAAGGCATCTCTGCGGTCGCTGAAATAAAGGCTTGCAGCCAGCATCGCCGCGCACTATGTTTCTGCGCCGGTACCAGCAATTTTGCTGCGAGCCGCGGCTAATTCGTCAACACGAGGGAGTTTTCAAGCATGGCCAAGAACGGTGGCGCGCCGACCAAGTCAGATATCCTGAATCACATCGTCAAGGAAACCGGGCTGTCCCGGAAGGACTCGAGTGCAGTGCTGGATGCCGTGAGCGGCATCATTCGCAAGAGCCTCCGTAGCAGCGGCCTCTTCACGCTGCCAGGTCTGCTGAAGCTCAAGGTCGTCAAGAAGCCTGCTACGAAAGAGCGGGAAGGCACCAACCCCTTTACCGGCGAAAAGATGACCTTCAAGGCCAAGCCGGCCTCCAAGAAGGTCCGCGTACTGCCCCTGAAGGGGCTGAAGGCCATGGTCAACTAAGACTGCGGCGAACTAGCTTCCGTCGGCCCTGTACCGACTATGTGCCGACTATTTGCAGACTTTTGGGGCCCGGGGTGGCAATAGCCGCCCCGGGCCTTTTATTTTCGCCACTAGATGAGCGTGTGAAAGACTTTCTGCACGTCCTCGTCCTGCTCCAGCTTGTCGATGAGCTCCAGTACCTCCCGGGCCTTGTCCTCAGGCAATTCCATCGGCGTTCCGCAGATGTACTCCTGTTCTGCGGACAGCGGCGTGAGACCCCGGTCTTCCAGGCCCTTCTGCAGCTGGCCGAAGGCCGCGAAGGCGCAGCGGATTACCAGTTGAGGCTCGCCTTTTTCACCCGTGCTCTCGCCCATTTCATCCAGTCCGTGGTCAATCAGGTACAGTTCGAGATCGTCCTGATCGATCCCTGACGGGTCGAGCCTGAAGACGCCCATGCGCTGAAACATGAAGCTGACGCTGCCTGAAGTGGCAAAATTACCGCCGTTCTTGTTGAAGGCGTTGCGCACGTTGCCGACGGTTCGGGTCGGATTGTCGGTGGCGGTCTGGACCAGCACGGCCACGCCGTGGGGCGCGTACCCCTCGTAGATGACCTCCTCGTAGTTCGCCACGTCCTTGCCCGAGGCGCGCTTGATGGCTGCCTCTACCTTGTCCTTCGGCATGTTGACGGAGCGCGCATTCTGGATAACCCGGCGTAATGTAGGGTTGTTGTCGGGGTCGGGTCCGGCGGCCTTGACCGCTATGGTGATGTCCTTGCCGATCCGCGTGAACTGCTTTGCCATGCGGTTCCAGCGGGCGAACATGACGTGCTTTCTGGTTTCGAATATGCGACCCATGGGTTAATTGTCTCAGATGTTGAGCTATCAGCACGACTACCACGCCGGTAACCACGCCGACGTCTTAAAGCACGCGGTCCTGGCGCTGGTCATCCGCGCCCTGCAAAAAAAGGACACGCCGCTGCGAGTGCTGGATGCCCATGCGGGGTCGGGGGTCTATGACCTGCGCCGGAGCGAGGCTTTAAAGAACGAGGAGTTCGCCGGCGGTATCACGCGGGTGCTGGCGGCTTCGTCGCAGCCTCAAGAGGTGCAGGACTACGTCGCCGCCGTTCGGGCGCTGAACGCCCCGGCGACGGGCAACGACCAAGTTCTCCAGTTCTATCCGGGTTCACCCCAGGTGGCCCGGCATCTGCTCCGGCCGCACGATCATCTCGAACTTCTCGAGCTGCACCCGGCGGCGCTGGCCCGGCTGCACCGGAAGTTCGGCCGGGATCACTTTGTGCATATTCATGCCCGGAACGCGTTCGAAGGTATCCCCGCGCTCGTGCCACCCCCGGAGAAGCGGGGCATCGTGCTGGTGGATTCGGCCTATGAAGTGAAGGAAGACTTCACAGCCGTCGTCGAGTTGCTGAAGGCCTGTCAGCAACGTTGGGCAGGCGGCGTCTATCTGCTCTGGTACCCCGTGATCCGGCACCCGCTGGCCGAGCGCTTCACGGCCAAGGTCCGTGCCACCGCGATCCCCAAGATCCTGCACGCTGAACTGCGTGTCGAGGCGGAAGGCTTTCCCGGACTGCGGGGCTCGGGACTCTGTATCGTCAACCCGCCCTTTGGCCTCGATCAGAAGCTCAACACGCTGCTGCCCTGGCTCTGGGCAACGCTCAAGAACGATGACCGTAGTGGCTGGAAAGTCGAGTGGCTGACGCCGCCGTAGGAGCGGCTTTAGCCGCGATACCTCCGCTTCATCGCCACCCCTGCAGCCACTTCTCCGGGTCCTTCAGTTCCCGCCAGTCGATCTCCCGCAGCTTCCGGCTGCGGACCGCTTCGATCAGGCACGCGATCACCGTCTCCTGTTCGTCGCGGATCAGCGCGGTGACGATGAAGTGCTTTTCCTTCCGGACAGGCTTGGTAGCCGTCCATTTGCTGAGGTGGAGTTTTTCGGGGTTCAGGCGGATCATCCTGTCCAGTATGGAACAGTCATTGAAATCGCCGTGGTTATTTGCCGCGATGAGCCTCCTCGGCGTGGTCATCTTTGGCTATGCCACCGGCGTCCTGATGGGGCCAATCGTCCCCGTGCTCGGGGACCGGCTTGCCGAGCTCACCTGCCTGCAACTCGCCTTCACGGGCGCGCGGGCGGCAGAGGTTCTCGGCGCTTTCAGTCCGGAGCAGCGTGCGGCGATCGCCCAGTTGCTGATTCCAGGCGACCTGGTCTTCGCCTGGGGCTACGGCTTCTTGCTCACGGGCTTGCTGGGGCTGCTCACGCTCAGGTTGCCGGCTAACTGGCAGCGCCTGGGTCATGTGCTTAAGTGGACGCCGTTGCTGGCGTCGACTTTCGACTGTCTCGAGGACCTGTCACTGTTCAGGCTCGCGGTGACACCGGTGGGTGATGAATATGGCGTGGTGCCCTTGCTGGCCGGGATTGCAGCGACCCTCAAGTACCTGAATCTCTCTGTACTGGCGCCAGCCTACGGGATTGCAGGCAGCATCAAGGGGTTCACTCACGACCGCCGGGCTGGCGCCCTCGTGATTTACGCGCTGGTGGTTGTGAACGCCGTGGCGTTCGTCGCGAAGCCGTTGGCGGAAATTCCGGCGTGCTTCTGAGGCCGTGATGGTCGCGGCTGAAGCCGCTCCTACCTGGAGCACCGCCACGCGCCTGGCAGCACGCGATGCCAGCCGCCATTAGTCCTCTGCAGCGCTGGTGGCCGGCGTTTCTCGTCGTCCTCGTCCTGTGCCTCGCCTATGCCAACGCGCTGCAGGCCAGTTTTCAGTTCGAGGATTGGGACGTCATCGTGCGGGATCCGGGGGTGCAGTCTGTCCGGGCCTGGTGGAATGCCATGCCGGGCACGCAGCCGGTGCTCAAGTTCAGTTATGCCCTGAACCACGCCAGTGGGCTCGGGGTGGCAGGCTTCCATGGCGTCAACGTGTTTATTCACGCAGGTAACGGGCTGCTGATCCTGTTCCTGGTCCGCCGCTTCGCAGGACAACTTGGCGAGTCACCGGCGACGGCCGGCTGGCTGGCGCTTGCCACCGCGCTGATCTTCGTCCTGCATCCCGTGCAGACGGAGGCTGTCACCTACGCGTCCGGACGATCGACGTCGCTCGGCGCGCTGTTTGCCCTGGGCAGCGTAGCAGCGTGGGTGCAGGCACGGGCGGCCCCGGAGAGTGGGCCGGGTCGCGTATTTCTAATGCTGCTGATTTCACCCGCACTCATGCTGCTGGGCCTGGCGACCCGGGAAACCGCGGCGGTGGTGCCGCTCGTATTGCTGCTCTGGGAAGCTGCTGACGTCTCGCGTCCGTTCCGGTGGAGCGCTGTATTTGCCAGGACCGGCGTGCACTGGGCCGTACTCGGTTGCGCAATCACAGTAGCGCTCTCCCTGCAGGTGTTTCGCGAGTCCCTGGCCACGAGTCTCGCTATCCGGTCGGTTACAGCGAATCTGGTGGCCCAGCTCCATGGCGTCGACTATCTCGCCGGACAGTTGCTGAACATTGATCGGATGAACGCAGATCCAGCGTTACCGCCCGATCTGGATGTTGGCGCCAGTGGCGCATTGACGCTGATCGTGATTGTGGTTGTCTGCGGCCTTGCGTTCAGCAACCTGCGCCGGTTTCCATTGCCAGCCTTTGGTCTGCTGTGGTTTTTCCTCTGGCTCGACCGATCTGAGCTCGTGCATGACCGACAGCTCTACGTGGCGCTGGCTGGCCCTGCACTGTTGCTGGCAGCTGCGATTCAGCGGCTTGCCACGCGACAGCGTGCTTTCGCTCTGGTGGCCTTTGTGGCAGTCCTTGGTCTTACCGGTCTGGCGACGCACCTGCGCAACGAGGTGTATCGCGACGAGGTCACGTTCTGGCGTGACGTGGTTGGTCAGTCGCCGCACAACGCACGGGCCTTCAACAACCTTGGCCACGCGCTGGCAGACCAGTGCGATCTGCAGCGCGCAGTGCAGGCGTGGCGGCGTGCCGCGAAGCTGGATCCCGCCTACACGCAGACGGCTGTCAATCTCCAGATGCTCAGCGAAGGCGTCCTGCCCGAGGCGGACCTCGTTGTACATCGGCACGGCCTCGATGGCGATCCCCTCCACCGTCGTACGCTCGCCGTTTTTCAGGGCTTTTGCCCCGGGAAAGTCGGCCACCACGGCCGGCGGCGCGACCACGACGGTCTTGTCACCTTTCACTTTTGCAATAGCATCCTTGTCGAAGTGATCCGAGTGAACGTCGGTGATCAGCACCACATCCGCCTTCGGC
>JANNJM010000106.1:0-3056 GCA_031395645.1 Gammaproteobacteria bacterium
CAAAGCAACAGGGTCGCGGCCAGGTTCATGTCTACTCTGCGCGCGATGAGGTATCGGCGCGGCAGCGTGGCGAAATTCACTGGCTGCGCCAGCTGCAGGTTGCGCTTCGCGAGAACCGCTTCGAGATCCATGCGCAGCCGATCATTTCGACTGCGGGCCGCGTCACGCGCGGTCCTGCTTTCGAGGTGCTGCTGCGGATGAAGGACGATGAGGGCAAGCTGGTGCAGCCTCGCCAGTTCATTCCGGCCGCCGAGCGCTACCAGCTGATGTCCAGTATTGACCGGTGGGTCGTTCAGGCCACGCTATCCGCGATTTCACACGGTGCAATTCGCCTGCCCGACGAGCGGAGTTGCAGTATCAACCTGTCGGCGCAGTCGCTCGCCGACGATGGGTTCCTCGATTTCGTCGTGGAATGCCTCGATCACAGCCATGTGCCGCCGTACCGGATCTGCTTCGAGGTCAGCGAGGCGGCCGTCATGGAGCGGTTCGACCAGGCGCGACGCTTCGTGGCCGTATTGCACGGCATGGGCTGCCAGTTTGGTCTCGATGACTTCGGCAGCGGTCTGGGTTCGTTCACGACGCTGCGGGACCTGTCCATCGATTACCTGAAGATTGACGGCAGCTATACCCGCGACTTGCGCGCTGAAACCCTCAACTATCAGGTGGTGACCGCAATTACGGGTGTGTCGCGGATCATCGGTTTCCGCGTGATCGCGGAACAGGTGGAGACCCAGGCAGACTTCGAGACCCTGCGGTCTATCGGTGTGGACTTCATCCAGGGCAACTTCGTCGACCCACCTCACCGGCTCGGTGAGTCGGGTACGGCGCTCTCGGCGGTCTCGTCGTCGTAGGAGCGGCTTCAGCCGCGACAACTCACTCCGTAGCGCGCGGCCCGTGGCGGGAAGCCCTGCCCGCTCGAGACTCGCGGACTCGATTCTCGCGGGAGGGGAGTCGCGCCTGAAGGCGCTCCTACGGGCGAGACGGAGACGGCCCTGTCCGGCATCTTCTGCAAGCTGCTCGGCGTCGCGGTCGGGGTGAATGACGATTTCTTTGAACATGGCGGACACTCGTTGCTGGCCACCCGACTGGTTGCCGCAATCTCCGACCGCCTGGGTGTGGAGCTGCCGCTCATCAGTGTTTTCGAAGCGCCGACGATTCGCGCGCTGGCTGCCCGGGTCAGCCACCACCGGGCGGAGCCAGTACCGGCTGCAGGGAAAATCCCCCGGCTGCCGCGTCGTCCTGTGCCGGGACGGGCCCTCTGAACGCGCGACCGGAGCGGAGCGACGCGCCGCGAGCCGGGCACGATGTTTTTCCTGCGTCGTTCGCCCAGCAGCGGCTGTGGTTTCTGGAGCAGCTGGATGGGTTGGGGCCGTTGTGGAATGTCCGGCTGCCGGTCCGGCTCGGAGGTCTGCTCGACGTGGCGGCGCTCGAGCAGGCTCTGGCTGCCGTCGTGGGCCAGCATGAATCGCTGCGGACCACCTTCGGCATGCGGGGGAGCGAGATTGTCCAGTTTGTCCTGGCCGAACTCGACGTGCCCTTGGAACGCGTGGCCCTGCCCGGTGCGTCGGACGACGAATTACGCCGGCGGCTGGGTGAGCTGGCCAGTCACACTTTCGATCTGGCGGAGGGTCCGCTGCTGCGGGTCTGGCTCGTGGCACTGTCGCCCGTTGACCACGTGCTGTTACTCATCAGTCACCACATTGTGTCGGATGCCTGGTCGTCCGGCGTCCTGTTTCATGACCTTGCCGCCTGCTACGCGGCGCTCGCCTCGCATGAACAACCGCAGTTGTCTGAACTGCCGATCCAGTACGCAGACTTCGCGGCCTGGCAGCGGGACTGGCTCGAGGGTCCGGAGCTCGCGCGGCAGGCTGCCTTCTGGCGCGAGCACCTGGCCGGCGCTCCCCCCCTGCTCGATCTGCCGCTGGACAGGCCACGTCCGCGGCTGCAGACCTACCGGGGCAACCGCCTCGGCCATGGCTTGTCGACAGAAATCACGGCGCAGCTAAAGGCGCTGGCGGCGGCGGAGGGCGTTACCCTGTTCATGCTGCTTTTCGCCGCATTCAACGTGTTGCTCTCCCGCCTTAGCGGTCAGAGCGATCTGGTGATCGGCACGCCGATCGCGGGGCGCCGGCGGACAGAACTCGAAGGCCTCATCGGCTTTTTCGCGAACACACTCGCTATCCGAACCCGCATCGATGGCGTCGGGGATTTTCGTCAGCTCCTGCGGCAGGTCCGTGCCACGGCTCTGGACGCGTTCATGCATCAGGACCTGCCCTTCGAGAAGCTGGTAGAGGTACTCGAACCCGCGCGCAGTCTGGCCCACGCGCCAATTGTCCAGGTGCTGTTCGTTCTGCAGAACGCGCCGTGGGACGCCGCAGATTTCGGTGATCTGACTGCGGCGCCTGTCGACATTCCGCCCGGCGATGGGGCGCGCTTCGATCTCAGCGTCTACACGACGGAGTTCGAGAGCCAGCTGTGGTTCGCGCTCGAGTACAGCACCGACTTGTTCGACACTGCCACGATCGCGCGGATCGGCACGGGCTTCGAAGCCTTGCTGACTGCGATCCTTGAGAACCCGTCCGCCCGCATCGCCACGTTGCCCGTGCAGACGGCGGCGGACCTGACGCGTCAGCTGTACGAGTGGCAGCCAGCGCCCACGGTCTCGACCTCGCCGGCGACTGTCTACGGATTGTTTCACAGTCAGGCTGGGCGCACGCCAGAGGCCACGGCCGTGGAGTGCGGTGGCGTGTCGCTTAGCTACGCCGGGCTCGATACGCGCGCGGGTGAGATTGCTGCAGAGCTGCGGGCGGCCGGCATGACCGGCCAGACGCCCGTGGCCATCTGCCTCGATCGCTCGACGGACATGCTCGCGGCCGTGCTTGGCGTGCTGCGCGCGGGCGGCTACTACCTGCCGCTCGATCCCAGCCACCCGCCGGCGCGTCGGACCTACATGCTGCGGGACTCCGGCGCGCAGCTGCTCATCAGTGCGCCGCCAGGAGCGCCCGTAGGAGCGCCTTCAGGCGCGACCGTCACGAGCGTAGCGACGGTCGCGCCTG